>NZ_CATKQK010000022.1:0-854494 GCF_949767185.1 Pseudomonas sp. IT-P100 | reverse complement strand
GAAGCCCGCGGCGACACCTGCGGTGACGATGGCGATACCCCCGACGGTCAGGGTTTGCAGGCCATCCGGCGCATTGACGGTGAAGGTGCCGGTCTGGGTCAGGGTCGGGGCATCCGGGTCAGTGCCGTAGGTGAGGTTTTTCTCGTAGACGGTCAGTTCGCCGCCCGCCACGTCGAGGCCGTTGAGGGTGACGGGATGGTCTGGCGTTTCAGGATCATTCGGAACATCCGGGGCATCGGCACCAATCGGCGCTGCAGCCGCGTTACCGCCGTTATCCGGATCACCGGCCAGACGTTCCAAGGGAAATTCAGGAATACCGTTGAAGCCGGCGGTAGGGAAACCGACAGTCGGATCGACCCGCCCGGCCACTTCTTCCAGCAATACAAAACTGTGACCACCGCCCGCGGCACCACCAGGTGCGCCCTGTTCACCCGGCCCCGCGGCCGTGGCTTCCGCTGTCTGGGTCGGGTCATCACCCGCCGCGATGGCTTTTTGCACTCGTTCGACGTCGGACAGTTGCGCCTGCGTCGGCGTCGCCGCTTCGGCTGTTTCCACATGGGGCACCTGATGCGCGAGCAGCTGCGAATTCATTTGCAGGCTGCTGCCACGCCCGAGGGTCAGTTCCTGGCCATTTTGCAGATGCACCGCCACCGCGCCTTCGGCACCGGTGACCAGTTGATCGCCGGCGTACAGCCTGTCCCCCTCGATCAAGGCACGTCGGGTGCCGTCGCTCGCTTGCGCGAACACCTGACCAATGACCTTAGTGACGATACCGATGAGCGTTGCCATGTGCATTTCCTCCGCTGCCAACCGCTGTCGGCATCCTGTTGATTGCGAAGAACGTGCTCATGGCGTGAGCGGGTGACCGGCGGAACGTCTACCGGGCGGCGGCTTGCCTGAACAAGCCGCTGCCCTGGCGACTTCTCGCCAAGCGTGTCGCCCATGGGCGAAGTGTCTCGATTCGGCATAAAACCCAATGCAATCAATTACATCGGAATGCTGTTGCGAAACAACCTTACCTACGGGCAATGCGTAACGGTTTTGAACCAACGAGTGACAAAAAACCGTCACCCAAAAAACCGTAGCGCATCCCTCCCCTCCAGCACTTCTTCGCCCCACATCGATAAGTGGATTGAACTTTTCCCAGCCCTCAAGAAGCTCCCTAAGGCTCGTAAATCAAGGGCTTTCGGATTGAACAATGTGCTGGATTTTTCAGAGCGCATAAGTTTTTTTTGACATAACAGTTATGAGAAAAACTTCTAAGGTTCTTTTGAGAATGTTCTTAGCTCTGATGTTACAAGTATGAAACGGTTTCACCCATAAATGCCGTCAAATATTTGGCGACTGATAAGCACCATTGGGACTTCAGGGAGATGTATCCATGCGCCGATTGACCCCCGTTTGCAGTGCGATTCTATTGGCCATGGCCTGCACTTCTCAGGCTCAAGCCATGTCGTTGACCGAGGCGATCCAGAGCACCATCGCCACCCACCCGGAACTCGCCTCACGTGTAGACAGCCGCCTGTCGGCGGATGAGGACGTGAAAGTCGCCAAGGGCGGTTTTTATCCCTCTGTTGACCTGAATGCCGGCTACGGGCGCGGGTACAGCGACAACACCAACACCCGCGCCTTCGGCAATCACCACACCGAGATTCTGAACTACACCCAATCGGAACTGCGCTTGCGGCAGATGCTCTTCGATGGTTTCAACACATCCAACGAAGTCGAGCGCACCAAAGGCGTGGTCAACTCCCGGGCCTATTACGCTCAGGGCACCGCGCAGGACCTGGCCCTGCGCACCATCGAGGTCTATCTCGAAGTGCTCAAGCGCCGCGAACTGGTGACCCTGGCCAAGAACAACCTGCAGGCGCACCTGCGGGTCAACGACCAGATCGGCCTGCGCACCCAGCGCGGTATCGGCAGCAACGCCGACTCCGATCAATCCGTGGCTCGCCGGGCACTCGCGGAGAACAACCTCGATACTGCCGAAGTCGATCTGGCCGATGCCGAAGCGAATTTCTATGCCGTGACAGGGCGCATGCCCGATGAACTGGAAACACTGCCGTCGATCAAGGGCGAATTGCCGGCCACGATCCAGGATGCCCAACAGAGCATGGTCGACAACAACCCGTACCTGAAATCGGCCCAGGCGGATGTGCAATCGGCCGAGAGCCAGTACGAAGTCGCCAAGTCGCCGTTCTACCCACGCTTCGACGCTGAAGCCGCGGTGGGGGCAAACAACAACATCGCCGGCGAAGAAGGCCACGACAACGAATGGCGCGTCGGCGTCGTGATGAACTACAACCTGTTCCGTGGCGGCAGCGACAAGGCAAGGCTGGCTTCCGACGCACACAAGATCAATCAGGCCATGGACATCCGCAACAACGCCCTGCGCCAGCTCAACGAGAACATCCACCTGGCGTGGAACGCCATGCTCAACGCCCGGAAACAAACCCCGACCGCCCGCGAATACGCGGAAACCACCACCCGCGTTCGTGCGGCCTACCAGGACCAGTTCGGCCTCGGCCAACGGACCCTGCTGGACGTGCTCGACAGCGAAAACGAGCTGTACAACGCCAATCGCCGCTACACCGAAGTGCGCTACACCGAGGAGTACTCGATGTACCGCGTGCTGGCGAACATGGGCCAGTTGCTGAGCAAACAACGGGTGGTGCTGCCCGCCGATGCGATCGCCCGGACCGAAGTGAAGAACGAAGCCCGTCTGCCTGAATTGCGGTAGTGCAATGGAGCGATCAATGTGACCAGCATGGAACCCGGCAACACCGGTGTCGATCCGCGGCTGAGCTTCGATGACCCGCTTCTGGACGGTCTGCTGATCCTCTGCAAACTTCATGGCGCGACGGTCAGTCGTGCCAGCCTGAGTGCCGGGCTGCCAATGGCACACCAACGCTTGAGCCTGGACCTGCTGCCGCGCGCAGCGGCCCGGGCCAGTTTGCAGGCGCGGCTGTTGCGCCGTGACCTGGAAGACATTTCCGCGCTCAACCTGCCTGTGATGCTGATCCTCAACAACGGCCGCACCGCCATCCTGCGTCGCTTCGGCGATGACGGCCGCTTGCTGATTCTGCCGAGCGAAGCCGACGGTGGCGAGCAGTGGGTCAGCCGTGAAGAACTGGCCGAAAACTACAGCGGCCAGGCCTTGTTCGCCCGGCCACGGCATGAACTCGAAGACTTGCGTTCGCCGCTGGTGCCACGGGTGGAGGCGTGGTTCCGCGACACCTTGAAGCTGTCGAAATGGCTGTACAGCGATGCAATCCTCGCGAGTTTCCTGATCAACCTGCTGGGGCTGATGGTGCCGCTGTTCGTGATGCAGACGTACGACCGGGTGGTACCGAACCAGGCGACTTCAACCTTGTGGGTGCTGTCCATCGGTTTGCTGATCGGCACCGGTTTCGAGCTGGCGCTGCGGGTGGTTCGCGCACACTTGCTGGACACCGCCGGGAAGAAAACCGACGTGATCCTGTCCGCAACGCTGTTCGAACGCATCACTGGCATGTCGATGAAAGCGCGCCCGGCGACCATCGGCGGTTTTGCCCAAAGCATCCATGACTTCCAGGGCCTGCGCGAATTCCTCACCGCCGTCACGCTGACCAGCCTGATCGACCTGCCTTTCGCCGTACTGATGCTGGTGGTGATCGGCCTGCTCGGTGGCTGGCTGGTGGTCATTCCGTTGCTGGCATTCCCGATCACCATTCTGTTCGCCATGGTGATTCAGGTGCGCCTGCGCGACACCGTGCAAAAAAGCCTGGCACTCGGCGCCGAACGCCAGGCCCTGCTGATCGAAACCCTCGGCGGCCTGGAAACCCTCAAGGCCTGCAGCGCCGAAAGCGAGCGCCAGCACAAATGGGAAAGCACCCACGGCGCCCTCACCCGCCTCGACAGTCATGCGCGCAACCTCTCGGCGCTGGCCACCAACGGCACGCTGTTCATCCAGCAGTTCTCCGGCATGGCGACCATCGTCGCCGGGGTCTACAGCATCATCGCCGGCAACCTCAGCGTCGGCGCACTGGTGGCGACCTACATGCTGGGCAGTCGCGTGCTCGCACCGCTGGGGCAGATCGCCGGGCTGATCACCCGCTATCAGCAAGCGCAACTGACCATGAAAAGCACCGATGCGCTGATGTCGCTTCCGCAAGAACGCGACGCGAAACAGCGGCCGCTGGAACGCACGCAACTGCAAGGCGCACTCGACGTCAGCGGCGTGACCTTTCACTACAACGGCCAGAACGCCCCAGCGCTGGCCAACATCAGTTTCAGCCTGAAACCCGGTGAACGGGTCGGCATCATCGGGCGCAGCGGCTCGGGCAAAAGCACCTTGGGGCGTCTGATCATGGGTTTCTACGAACCGGAGGAAGGCCAGTTGCTGCTCGATGGCCTGGACCTGCGGCAACTGGACGTCGCCGACCTTCGCCAACAGATTGGTTACGTGGCCCACGACCTGCCGCTGCTGGCCGGCAGCCTGCGCGACAACCTGACCCTCGGCGCGCGTTACATCAGCGACTCGCGGATGCTGGAAGTGGCCGAACTGACCGGCGTGACCGAACTCGCGCGGCAACATCCACAAGGCTTTGACCGGCCTGTCGGCGAACGCGGGCAATTGCTCTCCGGCGGTCAGCGTCAGGCGGTGTTGCTGGCACGCGCCTTGTTGCTCGACCCGCCAATCATGCTGCTCGACGAACCTACCAGCGCCATGGACAACAGCAGCGAAGATGTCCTTCGGCAAAAACTTCACGGTTGGGTCCAGGGCAAAACCTTGCTGCTGGTGACCCACCGCACCTCGATGCTCAGCCTGGTGGACCGGCTGGTGGTACTGGACAACGGGCGGATCGTCGCCGACGGTCCGAAAGAAGCGGTCATCGATGCACTGCGCAAGGGCCGTGTCGGCTCTGCGGCCGTCTAGGAGTCCGCTTATGGCATCTTCACAGGGTTCACGCGGCTACTTCGACAGCTTCAGCAAAAGTGCCGAAAGCGAGTTCATGCCGGAAACCGCCGGCGCCTCGTTGCAGGATTCCCCGCGCTGGTCGCGGATCACCGTATGGCTCGCCGCCGCGCTGATCATCAGCGCCGTGGTCTGGGCCAGGTTCGCGGTGTTGCAGGAAGTCACCATGGGTGAAGGCAAGGCCATTCCGTCGAGCAAGGTGCAGGTGATCCAGAACCTGGAAGGCGGCATCGTCACCGAGATCTTTGTGCGCGAAGGACAAATGGTGAACAAGGGCGACACGCTGCTGCGCCTGGATGACACACGGTTTCTGTCGAACAAGGGTGAAAGCGAGGCCGATCGTTACGCGTTGACCGCGCAGGTCGAACGCCTGTCCGCCGAGGCCGAGGGGCGGCCGTTCAAGTTGTCGCCGGAGGTGATCGCCAAGGCCCCGCAAGTGGCCGAGGACGAGCGCTCGCTGTACGAACAACGGCAACGTCGCCTGGCCAGCGAACAGCGCACGCTGACCGAACAACTGCGGCAGAAAACCCAGGAACTGGCGGAGTTTCGCTCGAAACAGAGTCAATTCAGTTCCAGCCTGGCGCTGCTGCAACAAGAGATGAACATGTCCGCGCCGCTGGTGGGTACCGGGGCGGTTTCGCCCGTGGAAATCCTGCGGCTCAAACGCAGCGCGGTGGAGATTCGCGGCTCACTGAATGCCACGACGCTGGCGATTCCCCGTGCGGAATCGGCGATCAACGAGATCAAAAGCAAGATCGACGAATCGGAACAATCCTTCCGTTCGGACGCGGCGAAAGAGCTCAATGAGAAACGTACCGATCTGTCGAAAATCACCGCGTCGAGCATTGCCATTGATGACCGAGTGAGCCGCACGACGGTGGTGTCGCCGGTGCACGGGATTATCAAGGTGCTGAAGGTCAACACCATCGGCGGCGTGGTCCAGCCGGGCAGCGACATGGTGGAAATCGTGCCCATCGAGGAAAACCTGCTGATCGAGGCCAAGGTGCGCCCGCAGGACGTGGCGTTCCTGCATCCGGGGCAGAAAGCGATGGTCAAGTTCAGTGCGTACGACTACACGATTTACGGCGGGTTGAGCGCGAAGCTGGAGTTGATTGGTGCGGACACGATTACGGATGACAAGGGCAACAGCTTTTATCTGATTCAGGTGCGCACCGATAAAAATCACTTGGGTGGGGATGTGAAACCGCTGCTGATCATTCCGGGGATGGTGGCCACTGTGGACATCATCACCGGTGAGAAAAGTGTGCTGGATTACCTGCTGAAACCGGTGCTTAAGGCCCGGACCGAGGCGATGCGGGAGCGATAGGTCCGGCCGGAATCTTCATTGGCTGTGCAATGGCTATCGCTGGCAGGCCAGCTCCCACAGGGAACTTGTGAACGCCACAGATCCAGTGTGGGAACTAGCCTGCTAGCGATGGGGCCGGTACAGACACGACTTATCTGTCGCCATGATTACGCTGGAAAGTTTCCTCCCCCATCGCCGCAATCTGTCCCTCGATCAGCGCCTCGAACGGTTTCAACAACGGCTCGAAACTGACAGGCGCTTCCAGCACCTGCAACGCCTGAACAATCGCCTCCACCGTCGACAGCGCCCCTGGTCCCGGCGCCTTGCGCAAGCGATACCGCGACACGCCGCCCTCCACCAGGGTCACTCGGGGCAACGCCGCCAACAGCGGATTGAGGTGCAGCATTTTACGCGCCTTGCGCCAAGTGCCGTCCGGAACGACCAGCAACAGCGGCTGATCGTTTGCCGCGTACGCCTGCAACGGTTGAGCCTCCTCGCCAGGAAACAACAGCCGCGCCTGATAGCCCGGCTGATTCAACAGTGCCGGCAAATCGTCGAACACCTCACCCACCATCAACTCGGCATTCTTCAACCCCAATGCCGCCAACCGCGCGGTGTTCAGCGCATGGTTCACTTCGCTCGGATGTTGCAGCAACAACACCCGAGTGCGGCTGTCGAGGCTCGGGATCAGGGGGCACAGGCAATGGGTTTGCGGACGCAGGCAGCGGGCACACTGGATTCTGGACATGGTTTCAAACCTGATTGAGCTGTGCTTTGAGCAAATCGCGGAAGGTCTGGATCAACGGTTCGCGACTGCGCCCCCGGCGCACGATCATCGAGAACGGCGCCTGGTAGCCGAAGGTCGCCGGCAGCAACACGCGCAAGTCCCCCTTGTCTGCCCAGGCCTGGGCGTAATGCTCCGGCAGATAACCGATGTAGGCGCCGGACAGCACCAGGATCAGTTGCGCCTCCATGCTTTCCACGGTCGCGGCGCTGTGTTTGAAGCCATGGCGCGCCAGTTCGGCCTGGCTCCAGTAACCGCGCCCCACCATGCGTTGCTGGGTGATGACTTGCTCGGGGATGCGTCGCTCGGTGAACAGCGGATGGCGGCTGCTGCAGTACAACCAGTGTTGTTCGCGGTACAGCGGCATGTAGACCAGCCCGCTCATGCGCGTGGAAAACGCGCCGATGGCGAGGTCGAGACGGTTGTCCTGCACACCGAGTTGCAGTTCGTACGGGCTCATCACCGAAAGGTGCAAATGCACCGCCGGGTGTTCCTGACTGTAGGCGCCGATGGCCTCGGCGAAAGGCAAGGCCTTGTCGCTGACGGTGGAGTCGATGACGCCGAGGTTCAGCGTGCCGCGCAGTTCACCCTTCAGCGCCGCCGCGTATTGCTCGAAACCTTCGAGTTCGCCGAGCAGGCGCAGGGTTTCCTGGTGGAACAATTCGCCTTTGCTGGTCAGGCTGAAACCGCCCCGACCGCGATGGCACAGCACCAGGCCAAGGGCCGCTTCGAGCTGGCTCATGTAGGTGCTGATCGCCGAGGTCGAGAGGTTGAGCTCTTGCTGCGCGTTGGCGAACCCCTGATGACGGACCACGCTGACGAAGATGCGTAACAGTTTCAGGTCGGGTAAAGCGTTGGCCATGGGGGGCACTCCAAACACCAATCGAATGTCAATCCTGTGGCGAGGGGATTTATCCCCGTTCGGCTGCGCAGCAGTCGTAAACCCAGTGTTTGCGGTATATCTGAAGCTCCGGTTTGCAGGGTTTGGGGCGGCTTCGCCACCCAACGGGGATAAATCCCCTCGCCACAGGTGTGCGGCACATGGCCGCAAGTCTATCGTCGTGCCAACCATTAGTTTAGAAAAATCTGAACTAAGTATTTGCCCGTAGCGATTCTTCCCGACCACTGCATTTCGCAGAATCGGTCCCTATCGGTGCCCGAACCTCCCCGGTTCTGCGCAACCGACATAAATAAAACAACGACGATGAGGCCTTACCCGTGGACAAGATTCTTCACCAACCACTGGGCGGCAACGAAATGCCGCGCTTCGGCGGCATCGCCACCATGCTCCGACTCCCCCATGTACCGACCGCTGCCGGTCTGGACGCTGCCTTCGTAGGCGTGCCGCTGGACATCGGTACTTCCCTGCGTCCCGGCACCCGTTTCGGACCGCGTGACATCCGCGCCGAATCCGTGATGATCCGCCCGTACAACATGGCGACCGGCGCAGCGCCGTTCGATTCACTGTCGGTTGCCGACATCGGCGACGTGGCCATCAACACCTTCAACCTGCTGGATGCCGTACGGATCATCGAAGAGTCCTACCACAAAATCCTCGAACACGATGTAATCCCCCTGACCCTGGGCGGCGACCACACGATCACCCTGCCGATCCTGCGTGCCATCCACAAGAAGCATGGCAAGGTCGGCCTGGTGCACATCGACGCCCACGCCGATGTGAACGATCACATGTTTGGCGAGAAGATCGCCCATGGCACCACCTTCCGTCGCGCCGTCGAAGAAGGTCTTCTGGACCCGGACCGCGTCGTGCAAATCGGTCTGCGTGCGCAGGGCTACACCGCTGACGACTTCAACTGGAGCCGTAACCAGGGTTTCCGTGTGGTTCAGGCCGAAGAGTGCTGGCACAAATCCCTGGCACCATTGATGGCCGAAGTGCGCGAGAAAGTCGGCGGCGGGCCGGTGTACCTGAGTTTCGACATCGATGGCATCGACCCGGCCTGGGCACCGGGGACCGGCACCCCGGAAATCGGTGGTCTGACGACCATTCAGGCGATCGAGATCGTTCGCGGCTGCCAAGGCCTCGACCTGGTCGGTTGCGATCTGGTAGAAGTCTCGCCCGCTTATGACACCACCGGCAACACCTCGCTGCTGGCCGCCAACCTGCTGTACGAAATGCTCTGCGTACTGCCTGGCGTGGTCCACCGCTGAGGATCGGTCATGAACGAACGTGATCAGGTTTTGAAGGCCGCCGCCGATCTGGTGTCCGCCTTTGCCCGTAACGATCGCGAAGCCTACTTCGGCGCGTTCAGCGCCGATGCCAGCTTCGTCTTCTACACCCTCGAGCAGCCGCTGCTGTCGCGCGATGCCTATCAGGCGTTGTGGGACACCTGGCGTTCGGAGGATGGCTTCGAGGTGCTGTCGTGCACCTCGAGCAACGCCTTCGTCAGCCTGCAGGGTGACGTGGCGATTTTCATCCATGACGTGGCCACCGAGCTGCGCATGCAAGGGGAGCAACACTTCAGCCAGGAGCGCGAGACGATTGTTTTCAAGAAACAAGCGTCTGGCCAAGAACAACAAGGCCCATGGCTGGCCTGCCACGAACATTTGTCCGCGATGCCGGAAGGGCTGCCAATCCCTTAGCCAAACAGGTGACGCTCACACACGATGAGCGCGCCTTTATGATCGGAGCAGATCATGAATAACAACAACAACGACCAAAGCCTTACGCATATTGAAACCTACGGGGTCGAACAGATCCCGGACACTGAACGCACCGCAGGCCCGACGGACTTGTTCCGGATGATCTTCGGCGGTTCCAACACCTTTGCCACCGCCGTGCTCGGCAGTTTCCCGGTGCTGTTCGGCCTGTCCTTTCAGGCGGGCGTCTGCGCGATTGTGCTGGGCGTGTTGCTGGGTTCGCTGATCCTCGCGCCCATGGGCCTGTTCGGCCCGATCAACGGCACCAACAATGCCGTGTCTTCCGGTGCACACTTCGGCGTGCACGGGCGGATCGTCGGGTCGTTTCTGTCGCTGCTGACCGCCATCGCCTTCTTCTCGCTCTCGGTGTGGAGTTCGGGTGATGCGCTGATCGGTGGTGCCAAACGCCTGATCGGCCTGCCGGAAACCGACCTGACCCTGGGCCTGGCCTACGGTCTGTTCGCGATCCTGGTGCTGACGGTGTGCATCTACGGTTTCCGCTTCCTGTTGTGGGTCAACAAGATCGCGGTATGGAGCGCCAGCCTGTTGTTCCTGTTGGGGCTCTTCGCGTTCGCCGGTCCTTTCGATGCGAATTACGCCGGCACCGTGAGCATGGGTCAACCGGGCTTCTGGGCCGCCTTTATCGGCGCCGCGCTGGTGGCGATGAGCAACCCGATTTCCTTCGGCGCGTTCCTCGGTGACTGGTCGCGCTACATCCCGCGTGACACCTCCAAGCGCCGGATCATGGCTGCCGTGGTGATCTCGCAGATCGCAACGTTCATCCCCTTCCTGTTCGGCCTCGCCACCGCGACCATCGTCGCGATCAAGGCGCCGGACTACATCGCGGCGAACAACTACGTCGGTGGCCTGCTGGCCGTCTCACCGAGCTGGTTCTTCCTGCCGGTGTGCCTGATCGCGGTGATCGGCGGCATGTCCACGGGCACCACCTCGCTGTATGGCACCGGGCTGGACATGTCCAGCGTGTTCCCGCGGGTGCTGTCGCGAGTCAAGGCCACCCTGTTGATCGGTGTGATGTCGATTGCCTTCATCTTCATCGGACGCTTTGCGGCGAACCTGGTGCAGAGCGTGTCGACCTTCGCCGTGCTGATCATCACCTGCACCACCCCATGGATGGTGATCATGATCATCGGTCTGCTGGTGCGTCGCGGCTTCTATTGCCCGGATGACCTGCAAGTGTTCACCCGCGGCGAGAAAGGCGGTCGTTACTGGTTCACCCATGGCTGGAACTGGCGTGGGCTGGGTGCCTGGATCCCGAGTGCCTTGGTCGGTCTGTGCTTTGTGAACCTGCCAGGGCAGTTCGTGGGTGTACTCGGCAACCTGGCGGGTGGCATCGACATCAGCCTGCCGGTGACCCTTGGCCTGGCCTCGGTGGTGTACCTGGCGCTGCTGAGCCTGTTCCCGGAACCGGCTGCGGTGTTCGGGCCGAATGATCCACGCAGCAAGGACACGGATTCGCTCGGTAAACCGGCGTTGCGACAAGCCGCCTGATTCGACACAAACGGTGATCAACGGAACCTCTGTGGCGAGGGAGCAAGCTCCCTCGCCACAAAAAGCGGCCTGATTGCCACATTGATTTTCGCCTCACCATAAAAAAGACAATCGGAGACACGCCATCATGGCATTGGATTTATTCGTCGTTCTCATATACGCCGCCGCGATGCTGGTACTCGGCTACTTCGGCATGCGCAAGGCCAAGACCAACGAAGACTACTTGGTCGCCGGTCGCAACCTCGGCCCGACCCTGTACATGGGCACCATGGCTGCCACCGTTCTGGGCGGCGCATCCACCGTGGGCACCGTGCGTCTGGGTTATGTTCATGGCATCTCCGGTTTCTGGCTCTGCGCCGCACTGGGCTGCGGGATCGTGGCGCTGAATCTGTTCCTCGCCAAGCCGCTGCTGAAGCTGAAGGTATTCACCGTTACCCAAGTGCTGGAAAAGCGCTATAACCCGATGGCTCGTACCGCAAGCGCGAGCATCATGCTGGCCTATGCGCTGATGATCGGTGTGACCTCGATCCTGGCAATCGGCACCGTACTGCAAGTGTTGTTCGGCCTTCCGTTCTGGTTGTCGGTGATTCTCGGCGGTGGTGTGGTGGTGATCTACTCGACCATCGGCGGCATGTGGTCGCTGACACTGACCGACATCGTCCAGTTCGGTATCCAGACCGTCGGCCTGATGTTCCTGTTGCTGCCCATCTGCTTGTACCGAGTGGGTGGCTGGGATCAACTGGTTGCACAATTGCCGGCGGCCAGCTTCAGCTTCACCAGCATCGGCTGGGACACCATCATCACCTACTTCATGATTTACTTCTTCGGCATCCTGATCGGCCAGGACATCTGGCAACGGGTGTTCACCGCACGAAGCGAAAAAGTTGCGAAGTATGCCGGTACCTCCGCGGGCATCTACTGCATCATCTACGGTCTGGTCTGTGCACTGATCGGCATGGCCGCTCACGTACTGATCCCGGATCTGGACAACGTCAACAACGCTTTTGCCGCTATCGTCAAAGTCTCGCTGCCGGACGGCATCCGTGGCTTGGTGATCGCTGCAGCCCTGGCTGCCATGATGTCCACCGCCAGCGCCGGCCTGCTTGCCGCATCCACCACCCTGACCGAAGACCTGCTGCCGAAACTGCGTGGTGGCAAACAATCCAACATGAACGTTAACCGCCTGTTTACCCTGCTGACCGGCATTGCGGTACTCGGCATCGCTTTGGTAGTCAACGATGTAATCAGCGCATTGACCCTGGCCTACAACCTGTTGGTGGGCGGCATGCTGATTCCGCTGATGGGTGCAATCTTCTGGAAACGCGCAACCACCGCTGGCGCGATCGCCAGCATGGGCATGGGCTTCGCCACCGCGCTGTTGTTCATGATCAAGGATGGCATGGACGCCAACACCCCGATCTACTACAGCCTCGGCGTGAGTCTGGTGAGCTTCGTGCTGGTCAGCTTGCTGTCCCGTCGCCCGGCAGTGGCGGCCAGCGCCGCCTAAACTGAACATAACGACTTGATGCTTTCTTCGACGGGTGTGGCGTCGGTTGCCACACCCGTTTTTTTTCGCCTGGAGAAAACCTTTGATGAAGATTGTTTCTCGCGATCAGTGGTTCGAGGTCAAACAGCTCAGCGACAGCATCCGCCTGATCCACGAGCCTTACATCCGTCCTTTCTACCGCTGCAACCTCTGGCACATTCAGGGCCGCGACAAGGACCTGCTGCTGGACAGCGGCTCCGGGCTGGTGAGCCTGCGCGAGCAATTGCCGTGGATTACCGAACGGCCGCTGGTGGCCGTGGCCAGTCATTGCCATTTCGACCACATCGCCGGCCATCACGAATTTGCCGAACGCCTGGTGCATCCCGCCGAGGCCGATATCCTTGAGGCACCTGACGGCGAAAACGATTTGAGCCGGGCATTCGTCGGCGACGACATGTTCGAGGCTCATCCCGATTGCCCGCTGTGCTACGCCGAATACCGGGTGAAAGCCGCACCGGCCACGGGGATGATTGAGGATGGGGATGTACTGGATCTGGGCAATCGCGTGTTGCAGGTGCTGCACACACCCGGGCATTCACCGGGTGGCATCAGCCTGTATGAGGCGGCAACCGAGACACTGTTCAGTGGCGACATTATCTACGACGGGCCGCTGATCGAGGACGCCTACCACTCCGACCTCAATGACTACGCGCGAAGCCTGCAACGCTTGCACGAATTGCCGATCCGCACCGTGCATGGCGGTCATTTCGGGAGTTTTTCCGGGGAACATTTGCGCAACATGATTGACGAGTGGCAGCGCTCGCACGCCTGAAGCCTGCTGTACTCAGCGCAGGGAACAACAATACCAACACCCTTGAAGAACCCTCATGAATAGAGCCGACGTACGTGCCGCTGTGCATTGTTTCATCAGCCGCCTGCTGGAGCGCCAGGATGACGTCGACGATCACGCCAGCCTGATGGAATTAGGGTTGGATAAAGCGGACATCGAAGACCTGATCTTCCATCTGGAAGATGAGTTTGGGTTGACGGCGTTTACGGCGGAGGAAGACCGGATGCTCACGACCGCCAGGACGGCGAACGATTTGAGTCGGTTTTTGATGGAGATCGCGCGGGATTGAGTCGGGTTCGCAAACGCGCCCCAATTGGCAAACAAGATTGTGGCGAGGGGATTTATCCCCGTTCGGCTGCGAAGCAGTCGTAATCCGCCTGAGATGGTCCGCCAGATATAACCCGGTTGAACGGTCTTAGGGCTGCTCCGCAGCCCAACGGGGATAAATCCCCTCGCCACAACAGCCCTTCGGCCCTTCGTTACCGGCGGCGCGGCTGGCGGCGACGCTGTTCGTCGTCGGTGCGAATAGGCACAGGTTGCAGAGGCGGTTCGATTAAACCGAGTGCGACACCCAGGTCATGCAGCCAGTTTTGGATTTTCTCTTTCATGGTGCCCCCTTCAGGGTAGTGCCGAGCGGCTGAAATTCTGTAGCCCCTTCGCTCTGATAATAGTCCTAAGTCCTACCTAATGCTCGGCAAAATCCACAATGATCTGTTACTGAATTGATCCAAATACCTGACCATTCGTTCAGGCAATTGCTCGGGCCGGCGTTACCTCCGTCGGATAGACCGCCTGTTGCTGCTCGATCCACGCATTAAGATTGGCCCCGACCATGCCTTTGCGCCACATCAGCCAGGTCGTCGCCGTGGCGAAGGGCTCGGCCAATGGGTGCACCGCCACACTTTCACGACCCGGCAGGCTGGCCAGCATCGACTCCGACATCAGCGCCACCCCCGAACCGGCAATCACGCAGGCGAGCATTCCGGGGTAGGATTCGATTTCCATCGCCCGCCCCATGGCCGCGTGATCATGGGCGAACCAGGCTTCCAGACGCGTCCGGTAAGAACAGCCCTGGCGAAAGGTAAACACCGAGCGCCCCTGCACATCCAGCGCGCTGCGCACCGGCGGATGATCGGCTTCGCTGATCAGCACCAGGCGCTCTTCGCGAAAGGGCACGCCATCGAGCCCGGCCAACTCCAGCGGGCCATCCACCAGCGCCGCATCGAGGCGACCGGTGAGCAAGCCCTCCAGCAGCTCTCCGCTGGGCCCGGACTGGACTTGCAGGTTCACCGCCGGGTAAGCGCGGTGATACCGGGCCAACAGTTGTGGAAGGTAAATGGC
Organism: Pseudomonas sp. IT-P100; assembly: GCF_949767185.1. NCBI lineage: Bacteria > Pseudomonadati > Pseudomonadota > Gammaproteobacteria > Pseudomonadales > Pseudomonadaceae > Pseudomonas > Pseudomonas sp. IT-P100. Next base: position 839,603 of record NZ_CATKQK010000022.1, on the reverse strand, counting down.
CGCGGTGCTGTACATCGTACCCAGCACGAAATCGCCCGCCGGTTGCCCGCCCTGCACCGCCGCTTGCGCTTCGTTGCGCAGGTTGAACAGCTTCGCGGTGTAGTCCAGCAACACTTTTCCCGCAGGAGACAACTGCAAACGCTGACGCTCGCGCAAGAAAAGTTCTACGCCGAGCTGCTCCTCAAGCTGTTTAAGGCGGGTCGACAGATTCGACGGCACCCTATGCAGTCGTTCGGCAGCACGGGTAATCGAGCCCTCTTCCGCCACCGCCTGGAAGATCCGCAGTTGGCTGAATTCCACGACATTCTCCAAATCAGAACAAGTTACTCACTATTATTCATTTCTAAAGAAAGTCAAACAGTCCTAGCCTGACGGTCATTGATCCCCTGCCGGAACTCAGACTATGTCCCCGCTGATTCGCTTACTCGCCAGTTTTATCGCGCTCATGATGGCCATGGGCATCGGGCGATTCGCCCTCACCCCGCAATTGCCACACCTGCTCAGCGAAGGTCAGGTCGACCTCACGGCCGCTGGTCTGATTGCCGCAGCCAACTACCTTGGGTACTTCGTCGGCGCCGTGGACGCAATGTTCTGCCGACGTCCCGAGCAAGTCCGGCAGCGGTTGCTGGGCGGGTTGTGGTTGTGCGTATTACTCACCCTCGCCTCGTTCTGGGCCAATGGCTTCTGGTCGCATCTGCTGCTGCGTTTCGGCACGGGCGTGGCCAGCGCCTGGGTGCTGGTGATGATCACCGCATTGAGCCAGCCACTGGCCGCGGCAGCCGGTCGACCTCGGCTTGGCGCAGTGGTATTTGCCGGACCGGGTCTGGGGATCTTTCTCACAGGATTGTTGGCGTTGGGCTCGAATCTGTTGGGTCAGACCTCTGCAACCTTGTGGCTGGTATACGCCGGCGTCGCACTGGTGATGCTGTTGGGGATTTTGCCTTTCCTGCCGCAACCGTCCGCCTCCGTGGCAGTCGCCGCCAGCGCTGCCGGTTCGGGCGACCAGGGGATCGGCCGTTTGGGGGGGATCTACTGCTTGTACGGTCTGGGCTACATCATTCCGGCCACTTTCCTCTCGCAGATGGCCAACGCGCAGTTCCATGGCCAGTGGCAAGCCGATCTGTTCTGGCCCTGCTTTGGTCTGGCGTCGGCCATCGGTGTGGTGCTGGTGAGTCTTCGTCGGCACAACCCGAACGCCACCCGTCATTGGCTGATGGCTACGTTGTGGCTGCAAGCCGCTGGTGTGTTCGCGTGTCTGTTGGGCAGCGGGTCAGGCCTGGCGCTGGGTGTATTGCTGTGTGGCACGCCGTTCCTGGCCTGCATGCAACTGGTGATGCAACGCTCGCGGGAACTGGCGCCCCACGCCACCCAGCGCAACGCAGGACTGCTGACCGCGTGTTTCGCCGTGGGTCAACTTGCCGGACCGTTGCTGGCCGCATTGAGCAGCCATTTCAGCGGCGGTTTGCAGCCGGCGCTGATCGTGGCGGGCAGCGGTCTGCTTATCGCTGGTGGTCTGTTGCTCCGTCCGGTCAGCGCTGGCCGAGGGCTTTGCGCAAACGACGGCGCACCCACTGTTCAGCGCTGACAAACGTGATGCCGAGCAGCACCAGCACGGCACCGATGACGAAGTTGAGGCTCAGCGCTTCGCCCAGCAATACCACGCCGAACGTGACGCCGAACAACGGCGTCATGAACGAAAACACCGCCAGGTTCGCCGCCAGATAGCGACGCAGCAACCAGAACCAGGTCAGGTAGCTGAAGAACGACACCACCAGTCCCTGGAACAGCACACTGGCCACCGCCACGGTGGTCAGGCTGACGTGGGTGACCTGGCCACTGAGCATCGCGATCAGCAGCAAACCGACGAAACCGACAATCAGTTGGTAGAACAACGTGAGCGTCACCGGTGCTTCCGACAAGCGCGAAGCGCGCACCACGACGGTGGTTGCGCCCCAAGCGGCGCCAGCCAATACGCCAAGCGCATCGCCCATCAACATGCGGCGATCGAGGTTGTCCCACGACACGCCACCGGCAAACGCGATGGCAATCCCGATAAAGGCAAGAAAAATGCCCAACCACTGGACGGGCCTCAAGCGTTCGCTCGGCAACAGCCAGTGCACGCCCAGCGCGGTGAAGATCGGCGCCGTGTAAAGGAACACCGACATGTGCGCGGCCGTGGTCAATTGCAGGCCTTCGGAAATGAAGAAGAACTCCAGTCCAAACAGCGCTCCGGCCAGCAGTCCACCGCGCCACGTCTTGCCTACCTGATCCCAGCCGCCCTTCCAACAGATCAGCAATCCTACAAGCAACGCAGAAATACCCGACCGCCCCGCAGCCTGCATGACCGGCGCGATGTCAGGCGCCGCCCACTTGATCATCACCTGCTGCACGCCCCAGATCAGGCACAACCCCATCATCACTTGCAGGGCAAACGCATCGGCGCTACGCCGAGTGGCGCTCACTGGATCACCTCGTCAACACAATCCATGGCAATGACTCGACAGTTAAAGCAAAGGCCGGCGTGGGATCAGCTCAGTTCAATGCGATCGGCGTGAATAACGATCTGGCCATTCTTGTACAGCGCACCAATGGCTTTTTTGAAGTTGCCCTTGCTGACGCCAAACATGCTGGTGATCACTGTCGGGTCACTCTTGTCGCTCACCGGCAGCGTGCCGTTGTTTTCACGCAACTTGGCGAGGATCTTCGAGTTGAGGCTAGTGGCCGCTTCTTCACCCACCGGTTGCAGGCTCAGGCTGATCTTGCCGTCGGCCCGGACTTCTTTGATGAAGCCCTTCTCTTCCTTGCCGGCGCGCATGAACTTGAAGATTTCGTTCTTGTGGATCAGGCCCCAATGCTTGTTGTTGATGATTGCCTTGAAGCCCATGTCGGTGGCTTCGGCAACCAGCAGATCAACTTCCTGGCCGGGTGTGTAATTGGCCGGGGTCTTGTCCAGATAACGGTCCAGACGCGCGGTCGCAGTGATGCGACGGGTGTGCTTGTCGAGGTAGACGTGCACCACGACATACTCGCCAGCAGTCATCTGACGCTTTTCTTCGGAATATGGCAGCAACAGATCCTTCGGCAAACCCCAATCCAGGAAAACACCGATGCTGTTGACTTCAACGACTTTCAAACTGGCGAATTCACCGACTTGAACTTTCGGCTTTTCGGTAGTTGCGATAAGTTTGTCATCGCTGTCCAGATAAATAAAAACGTTGAGCCAGTCTTCATCTTCGCTGGGAATATCTTTGGGAATATAACGATTAGGCAGAAGGATTTCGCCATCCGCGCCACCGTCCAGATATAAACCGAAGTTAGTGTGTTTAACCACTTGCAAACTGTTGTAACGCCCGACTAAAGCCATGTCCAATACCCTCATTGCGTGGGCGGCATTCTACCCGTTTTTGCACGCGGCGTTCGACGCCCGGCCAAGAGGCTCGAGAAAAATCCTGTGAAGGTCTTAATTTTCCAGGGACTTGTCGGTCGCGTCCGGCCATTCGTCAGGCCGATCAGCGGATTTTCGTCCCTTCCAGCCAGGCAAAAATCCATTTATACGCACTGATGTTCTTATTCAAAACAGCAGGTTACGGGGGTATTTCGAATAATAACTTGCGACGTATCCTGCTTTTGTGATGTGTATTTCAGGGGGATATTTACCAAGCAATTGTCAAGTATTTCCTGTACGATGCGTGGCCAAGTTAATTTTCTACAGGTTAATGGCCGCCATGCGTGTAAAAGCATCCAACAGCAAAGCAAAGCCAGCTCCAGCCGTTGAAACCAGCGAATCGATCAACAACCAGATTGCTGCGTTCCTCAAGTCCGGTGGCGAGATCCAGCAAATTGCCAAAGGCGTCAGCGGCCAGACGTTCGGCCCGTCCAAGCAGATCACGCTCGGCAAAAAGTAACACCGTTACAGATCCTCGCGTCACCTGGTCCGTAAGCGCTTTGAGCTTCGAAGCGCTTGGACTGGAACCCTCTCGCAACACCCCCGATAAATACATCAATATTTCAAAAATCGACGAACGGCCATCGATGCCGAGCATTCGCCGGTATGCTTGCACACGTCTGGATTAAGCGTTTCAGCAGTTTTTCGTTTCTGCTCCTCGCTGTCATGGAGTGACGCATGCTCAAACCCTTTCTGTTTTTGCTCAGCGGCCTGCTGTCATCTTCGGTCGCCAACGCGCAAATCTTCCAGCGTGAACTGGGGGACTTCGATCTCAAGTTGGGCACCACCCCCAGTCGCAGCATGGCCCAGGGGCTGGTCAAACCCTCGACCATCGGCTCCTTTCACGGCGGCCTCGACCTGAGCCATGACAGCGGCTTCTACTTCGGCCAATGGTCACCGAGCATGGGATTGAGCCAGGGGAACAACCTCGAAGTCGATTCCTACATGGGTTTTAAACAACCCTTCGACCAAACCCTCGGATACGAAGTCGGCATGATCCGCTACAGCTATCCGAAGGTGGACACCCTCGACACCCAGGAACTCTTCGGCGGCCTGACCCTGCTGGGCAGCCGTTTCGGCGCAGCCTTCAGCAACGACCCGGACAAACAGAACAGCACCGTGTTCGCCGACCTGGGCGGCAATCAGCCATTCGGCGTCGGGATCAGCATGAAATACACCACCCACCAGCTCAACACCCCGGTGTCGGTGGACGGCGGGTATGTAGGCAGTTTCACCGACTGGTCGTTGACGCTGTCCCGGCCGTTCATGGGCATCGACCTGGACCTGATCTACAGCGACTCAAGCCTCAGCGGCAGCGATTGCTCCGCCTACTCCGGGCACAACAGTCAGTGCGACGGACTCGTCACCCTCAAAGCCGAACACGCGTTCTATTGATCGGCTGAACTGGCGGGCTCATCCTGCGTTCACATGAGAACCTACGCTTTCGCAAGGACTCGCCCATGTCGCGCTGGTTAAAGTGTATTGCCGTCGCCCTCACCCTCAGTCTCGCCCTCGGCGCCTGCAGCCGCGTGGGCCTGGCCTATCGCAACCTCGACGTGATCATTCCGTGGACCCTCAGCGATTACCTGGACATGAACGGCGAGCAAAAAGGCTGGTTCAACGAGCGCCTGAAAGAGCACCTGAGCTGGCACTGCACCACGCAACTGCCGGGTTACCTCGACTGGCTCGACCGTTTGCAGGTGATGGTGGAGACCAATCAGGTGACCGACACCGCACTGCAAACCCGCACCCAGGAAGCCAAACAAGCCATCGCCCAGACCGCACGGGAAATCACCCCGTCGGCCATCGAGTTGTTGCAGGGGCTGGATGACAAGCAAGTCGCGGAGATGAACGACGCCTTTGCCAAGGACCAGCGCAAACGCCAGCAGGATTACCTGAAACCGTCCCTCGATCAGCAGATCAAGGAGCGCGGCGAGCGCATGGAAAAACGTTTGAAAGACTGGCTCGGCCCGCTCAGTCCAACCCAGCGACAACGTGTCGTCGCCTGGTCGAATGCCTTGGGTGACCAGAACACGCAATGGATCGCCAACCGCGCCCATTGGCAGAAGCAGTTCAGTGCCGCAGTGGCGCAACGTCAGAGTCCGGAATTCCCACAGCGAATCGAGACACTTCTGGTGAATCGCGAGAGTTTATGGACGGCCGATTACCGCAAGGCTTACGCCAACACAGAAGCACAGGCGCTAAGCCTGTTCGCGGATTTGATGGCCGAGAGCAAGCCGACCCAGCGTGAGCGGTTGTTGAAGAAAATCGAAGGGGTTCGCAAGGACTTCAATGATTTGAAGTGCCTCAAGGCCGCGAAACAGAGCTAAGAATCAAAAGATCGCAGCCTTCGGCAGCTCCTACAGAGTTCTGTGTATACAGGCAGGAGTTGCCGAAGGCTGCGATCTTTTGCTTTCACCACGCAATCAGGCGATCTGCGCCTTGGACGCCACCACATCAAACGTCACTGCATCGAGCGCGTCTTCCTGCTCATCCAGGACCTGCCGTGGATGATCATTGCCAGGAATGCTGCTGTCGATCAGGCTCAATAAACTCGAACCCCGTGGCGTCAGCATGTAGTTCGAACCGGTCCCACCCTGCTCTTCAGGCCGAGGTTCGATATATCCCCGCTCCAGCAGTAACTTTTCGTACTCGCCGGCCACCTCTTTCAGGTGATCCAGGTTTTCAGTCTGCTCACCCTCCGTGGCTTTCTCCGCGGCGTACTGTTCGGCATAGGGCCGTGGCGTGAAGCTGGGTGCTGCGTTTTGTACTTCGTGCAGCAAGCGCTCGATCAGATCCCAGTTATAAGTCGTCATCCTGTTCAACCTCCAAAGCCGGTGAGTGTGATGGCCTTCATAGGTTGTGACCGGCAGCGCGCGCAGCCGTTCAGCTTAGGTTTTGAACGGCGCTGACCGGCGGTATGTCGAATTCGGCACAGGTCAAACGACAAGCTTGTGTCAGTCACCTCCCAGCATTGCGCAGGAGAAAACCCGATGAACGTTCAGAACCATCAAATCGTGTCGCGAGAAGAATGGCTCGTGGCCCGCAAACAACACTTGGCCCACGAAAAAGCCTTCACCAAAGAACGGGACAAACTCAGCGCCGAACGTCGCGCCCTGCCCTGGGTGAAAATTGACCAGGACTATCGCTTCCAGGGCCCCAACGGCGAACTGAAAATGGCCAATCTGTTCGGCGGTCGCAGCCAGTTGGTCATTTACCACTTCATGTTCGCCGACGGCTGGGACGAAGGTTGTCCCGGTTGCTCCTTCCTGTCCGACCACATCGACGGCGCAAACCAGCACCTCGCCCATCACGACGTGGCCGTAGTGGCCGTTTCCCACGCGCCATTCGCCGAATTCCAGGCATTCAAACGGCGCATGGGCTGGAAGTTCGATTGGGTGTCGTCAGCAGGCAGCGATTTCAACTACGACTTTGGCGTCTCGGCCCGAGCAGAAGATGTCGCTGCCGGCAAGGCAACCTACAACTACGAAAAATCCGACGGTGCCGAGGAAGAACTCCCCGGCCTGAGCGTGTTTTATCGCAACGAAGCTGGCGATATTTTCCACACCTACTCCACCTATGCCCGAGGATTGGACATGTTGGTGGGAGCCTACAATTACCTCGACCTCACGCCCAAGGGGCGCAATGAAGAAGAAATCATGGAATGGGTAAGGCATCACGATCGCTATGAAGACAAGGCTTCTTCGAGCTGCTGCCATGGGGGATAGAGCGCATTGTTTGCAAGCAAATGCTGTGAGCAAATAAAAAGGGCAACCTGTTGGTCGCCCTTTTGCGTATGTGCAGACACGTGCTGAAAAGCGCTAACTCAGGCATGCCAATCAAATGTTTTGATTGGCGATGGATCACTCATTTACCCCGTGCGACTACTTCACCGGAATATACGAATACCCCTTCACCATGGCTTTCCCTTCCTTGGCGTCCCGCACCCGGACCATCTCGGCCGCGTACTCTTGCGTGTATTCAACGAAGTATTCCTTGCCCGGCTCGACCTGCAGGTTCAAGTACACGTTTCGGGGATGCGGGCGCGGTCCGGCTGAGACCTTATGCAAGCCCGGGCTCACCAGAACCCAGGAATAGTTTTTGTCATTGAGCCCCACCACGGCGCTGTCATTGATGCTGAACACGCTGTCATAAAAACTGCCTTGAATGACCTGGGTCCGCATCATGTAAACCAGCGCTTTGCCCTGCGGTGGCGCCGGCGGCTCGAAATACGGCTGGCTGGGGCTGGTATGACCGCATCCGGTCAACAACAGCATGAGCAATAGAACCGGAATACTTTTCATGGCTGCGCTCATTTGTTTTGCCCCAGTAACTGGTTGATCACCGGCCCCATTTTTTCCTCGACCGGCGCGACTTTCGACGGATCGAAGCCGCCCTCACCGGTCAGGTGGTATTGACCAAAGCCGATTTGTTGATCGCCCTTGAAGAGCCGGACACTGGCATCGGACAAGTACGGGGAAAAGTCCCAGGAACGGATGGCGGTGTAGGTCAGACGGTATTCGCAACTGCTCGGAATGGGGGCGGCGTACAAGCGACTTTCGATGTTGTGCTTGCGCAAAAGCGTTTGCAGACCATCGACGAAATCGCCCACCACCACTTTCGGGTTCTCTTCGATGCAGAGCTGAGAGATTTTGTATTGAGGAGCAACTGGCTCGACGTTGACGTTGGTGCAACCGGTCAATGCCAGTAGAAGGCTTGCCGTGACGACCCTGAACAGCATGGTCGATCCCTGATTTTCGAGTGATAGCACAATGCTACCAGCCTACTAGATCGGCGTCCTTTTTCGGTCAATTGACGGATTCGCTATCAGCCAGCTGCGTGAACAAAAGATGCCAGCGTGCTGAACTTTCCCCTGACCTCAACCCTCAACCGGATAACCCGCCTTAACCGGAACCGAGGCCCACCCCCATGAAAACCCTGCTGAAACTCACCCTCGCCGCCACCCTCGCTTGCGCCCTCCCCGCCTGGGCCTGCACGCCGGAGGAAGCCACCGCCAAACGTGAACAGCTGGCCAAGGAAGTCGCCAGGCTCACGGAGCAGAATCCGAAGAAAGCCAAAGAGATCAACGATGAGTTGCAGAAGATGGATCTGGATACGGCCAGCGCCGATCTACCGGACAAGTGTCAGTTGATCGATCAGCGTTTGAAGGAGTTGGGATCGGCGGAGAAAAAAGCCGAGGGTTGAAGAGAAGATCGTAGCCTCGCTTCGCGCGACAGTTCCGAGGATTCAGGTGCACTCGGAATACCAGGCCGCACACGCTTCATGCAGGAGCTGGCGAAGCCTGCGATCTTTGGACGAAAAAAAACCCGGACAATGTCCGGGTTTTTACTGGATCGCTACCGCGCCTTATTCAGCAGCCGGCGCTTCCGGCTTGCGGCGCTTCAGCGGGGCCATGCCGTCCTTGCTGACCAGCGACAGGGCGTCGGTCTTCGGGCGGTTGGCAATTTTGCGCTTGGTCGGTGCCTTGGCGCCGGTTTTCTTCTTCTCGCCCTTGGCGTCGACCTTTTTCTTCTTCACGCCAACGGCTTTGCCCGAGGCCTTGACCTTTTTCGGCCCGCCGTAGGTGCCTTTGACTTCCTTGATGGTGCGGCGCTCGAAGCTCTGCTTGAGGTAGCGCTCGATGCTCGACATCAGGTTCCAGTCGCCATGGCAGATCAGTGAGATGGCCAGCCCATCGTTGCCGGCACGACCGGTGCGACCGATACGGTGAACGTATTCATCGCCACTGCGCGGCATGTCGAAGTTGATCACCAGGTCGAGGCCGTCAACGTCGAGGCCACGGGCGGCAACGTCGGTGGCAACCAGGATTTTCACACCGCCCTGTTTCAGGCGATCGATCGCGAGCTTGCGGTCTTTCTGGTCCTTGTCGCCGTGCAGGACGAACGCTTTGTATTCCTGCGCCACCAGGCGGCCGTAGATGCGGTCGGCCATGGCACGGGTGTTGGTGAACACGATGGCCTTCTGATAGGTCTCGTTGGCCAGCAGCCAGTTCACGATCTGTTCTTTGTGCTGGTTGTGGTCAGCGGTGATGATCTGCTGACGGGTGGTCGCGTTCAGATCGCTGACGTTGTTCAGCTGCAGGTGTTCCGGGTTGTTCAGGACCTTGGCGACCATCTCGCGCAGGCCCGAACCGCCAGTGGTGGCGGAGAACAGCATGGTCTGCTGGCGATTGGTGCACTCTTCCACCAGACGCTGCACGTCTTCGGCGAAACCCATGTCGAGCATGCGGTCGGCTTCGTCGAGCACCAGCACTTCAACTTCTTTCAAGTCGAGGTTGCCGGCGTTCAGTTGTTCAATCATCCGCCCCGGCGTCCCGATCAGGATGTCCGGCACCTTGCGCAGCATGGCGGCCTGGACCTTGAAGTCTTCACCGCCGGTGATCAAACCGGACTTGATGAACGTGAACTGAGCGAAGCGCTCGACTTCCTTGATGGTCTGCTGGGCCAGCTCGCGGGTGGGCAGCAGGATCAGGGTCTTGATGCTGACGCGGATTTTCGCCGGGCCGATCAGACGGTTGAGGATCGGCAAGACGAAGGCGGCGGTCTTGCCGCTGCCGGTTTGCGCTGTCACCCGCAGGTCACGCCCTTGGAGCGCCAGCGGAATAGCCGCTGCTTGCACAGGCGTTGGCTCGACAAATTTAAGCTCGGCCACGGCTTTGAGCAGGCGTTCGTGCAGGGCGAATTGGGAAAACACGGGTGCTACCTCGAAGAAATACAAAAAAACAGCTGCATAGGGTAACGGTTTCGAGCGCCGAGGCCGAGTTTCTTTATGCAAACGACCGTAAACAGTGGCTTTTTTGTTGCCTCTTTTGTCCTCAAACGTCATCCAAAGCGTCTTAAATGCTCTAATCGCCCCGACGCGTCCTATAGAAGAACGGTTTTACCCATGGATATCAAACAGCTCTGGCTCAACGTCCAAGACCTTTGGGGTGCTCTCGACCAGCATCCTCTACTGCATTCCAGCCTCGGGCTGCTTTTGTTGCTGCTGGTGGCACTGGCCCTCGGACGAGTGGCGCGCTATCTCATTCTTCATGCGACCAAAATGCTGGGCCGTCAACCGGCGTTGCACTGGGTCAATGACTTTCGGCAGAACAAGGTGTTTCATCGCCTGGCGCAGATGACGCCGTCGCTGGTGATCCAGTTCGGCCTGCACCTGGTGCCGGAACTGAGCAAAACCAGCCTGATCTTCCTCGGCAACGTGGCGCTGGCCTTCACCATTCTGTTCCTGGTGCTGGCCATCAGCGCCCTGCTCAACGCGTTGCTGGACATCTATGCGCGCACGGAGCATGCCCGAACCCGCTCGATCAAAGGCTACGTGCAACTGGCGAAGATGGTCTTGTACGTGTTCGGGGCGATCATCATCGTCGCCACACTGATCGACCGCTCGCCGCTGTTGCTACTGTCGGGCCTGGGCGCCATGTCGGCGGTCATTCTGTTGGTCTACAAGGACACCCTGTTGTCGTTCGTCGCCAGCGTGCAGCTGACCAGCAACGACATGCTGCGGGTCGGCGACTGGATCGAGATGCCGCAAGTCGGCGCCGATGGCGATGTGGTGGACATCACGCTGCACACGGTCAAGGTGCAGAACTTCGACAAGACCATCGTTTCGATTCCGACCTGGCGCCTGATGTCCGAGTCGTTCAAGAACTGGCGCGGCATGCAGCAGTCGGGTGGGCGACGGATCAAACGCAGCCTGTTCATCGACGCAAGCGGTGTGCGATTCATCCGTGATGATGAAGAGCAGAAGCTGTCCCAGGTGCACCTGCTGACCGATTACATCAGCCGCAAACAGGCTGAACTCAAGGCGTGGAACGAGGCTCAGGGTAACGTCGCGGCCATGTCGGCCAACCGGCGGCGGATGACCAACATCGGGACCTTCCGCGCCTATGCGCTGGCGTATTTGAAGAGCCACACGGAGATTCAGCCGAACATGACCTGCATGGTCCGGCAGATGCAAACCACGGCGCAGGGGATTCCGCTGGAAATCTACTGCTTCACCCGCACCACGGCGTGGGCGGATTACGAGCGGATTCAGGGGGATATTTTCGATTACTTGCTGGCGGTGCTGCCGGAGTTCGGGTTAAGCCTTTATCAGCAGCCGAGTGGCGGGGATCTCAGGGCCGGGTTGCTCCCGGCCATGCTGGGCGCCAGCCACATTCCAGAGCCTGAAAAACACGTCATGTAACTTCAGGTCTCCCCTTGTGGGAGCGAGCCTGCTCGCTCCCACAAGGGTTTAGTGCGCGACTGCCGGTTGGCGTATACCCAACCGGCTAATCCACACCGCCATCAAAATCACCGAACCACCCAAAAACAAGCGCCCCAGCTCCTCATGCTGATTCCAGATCAGCAGATTGATCAGCAACCCCACCGGCACATGCAGGTTGTTCATCACCGCCAGCGTCCCGCCATTCACCAGGCACGCGCCCTTGTTCCACCAGTACAACCCCAACGCGGTCGAGACCAGGCCGAGGAACACCAGCACGCCCCATTGCAGCGGTGCTTCGGGCAGGAAATTCTGTTTGCCGAACAGCAGAAAGGCCGGCAACGCCACCGCCAATGCGCCGAGATAGAAAAAGCCGAAGCGCCGGTAATGCGGCAGATCGCTCGGATGACGCGCCACCAGATGCTTATAAAGCACCTGCCCGGCGGCATAGGTGAAGTTGGCCAGTTGCAGCAGCAGGAATCCCATGAAGAAATCCGGGTTGATCCGGTCAAAGCGGATCACCGCTGCGCCGAGCACTGCCACCAGCGCTGCGACCAGCGCCCATGGATTGAAACGCCGGTTAAGCGCATCTTCAATCAACGTCACATGCAGTGGCGTGAGGATGGTGAACAGCAAGACTTCCGGCACCGTCAGCACCCGGAAGCTCAGATACAGGCAGACGTAGGTCACGCCAAACTGCAACGCGCCGATCAGCAGCATGCCGCGCATGAACGCCGGTTCGACCGAACGCCAGCGCGTCAGCGGAATAAACACCAAACCCGCCAGCAACACCCGCACCAGCACTGCGAAGTAACTGTCGACATGACCGGCCAGGTATTCGCCGATCAGACTGAAGGAAAACGCCTGGATCAGCGTGACAAAAAGTAGATAGCCCATGCTCGCCTCGTTTTGAATGGCGGCGACGATAGCGGGTTTTGCCGGCGATCGCGAGAACACACATAAACCTGCGGGCAAGCCCGCACACAGGGATCTGTGTCCGCCATCAAACCGCAGACAAAAAAAAGCCCGATCTCGCTAAAGCGTTCAATCGGGCTACAGCACTCAGGAGCAACAAGTGCAAAGGGAGGTCGATGCGCGTACAGGCTTGAAGGGTTGCGCCAGGTCACTAGACCATCCAGCGATTATCTGGCGATTAACGGGTCAGGCGACCTGGGAAAGCTTGGCGTTGGCCTGGTTCAGTCCCTTCTCCTGGAAGTCGCCGCCCAGGTTCATGCCTTCGGCGTGGATGAAAGTCACGTCGTGAATGCCGATGAAGCCCATGACCTGGCGCAGGTAGGGTTCCTGATGATCCGCGGTGCTACCGGCGTAGATCCCGCCGCGAGCGGTCAACACGTAAGCGCGCTTGCCACTGAGCAGGCCTTGCGGGCCGGTCTCGGTGTACTTGAAGGTCACGCCGGCACGCAGCACGTGGTCCAGCCAGGCTTTCAGCGTGCTCGGGATCGCGAAGTTGTACATGGGAGCGGCCATGACCAGCACGTCGGCGGCCAGCAATTCATCGGTCAACTGGTTGGAGCGCTCCAGGGAAGCCTGTTCGATGTCGCTGCGCTGCTCTGCGGGTTTCATCCAGCCGCCCAACAGGTTGATGTCCAGGTGCGGCACCGGATTGACGGCCAGGTCACGCACGGTGATCTGATCGTTGGGGTGGGCGGCTTTCCACTGGTTGATGAAGGTCTGGGTCAGTTGACGGGACACCGAGTCTTGCTGACGGGCGCTGCTTTCGATGATCAGAACGCGGGACATGGGATGTAGGCTCCATCTGAGAATGCTGTAAGTCGATGGAGTGAAGGTTAAACAGAGTCATATCGATGAAAAAGCGCAAATAATTGCTATAACCCATCAATAAATTCGTTTATAAGCTGGATACACCCTGAGGGAGCAGGCTCGCTCCCACAGGATTTTGGTGCTTATTTCGGGGTGCAGGTCAGATTGATGCGCATCTTGATGATGGTCCGGTTGAACTTGGCGGTGGCATTTTTGTGCTTGCCGGCAGCCACTTCGATATTGCGGGTGCGCGGCGCTTCCGGACCGTTATTGAAAACCACCTTACAGACTGCATCGGTGCTGCCGTAGTTGTTCACCTGAATGGAGGCGATGTCGGTATCCGTGTCATACGTGTTGTAGTCGATGCTCAAGCCGTTCAACTGTTTTTGTACGTCGATCGGGTAAGCAAAGGCAGTCAGCGGCAGCATCGCCAACACCACACAACAGAATTTTTTCATTCGGCAGTCTCCAATAAGGACTGCCAGCTTAGGACAAGAGGAGCTCAACATGAAAGCGCCCCGCGTGACCCTTGATCAATGGCGAACGCTGCAGGCCGTGGTCGACCACGGCGGTTTCGCCCAGGCCGCCGAAGCGCTGCACCGCTCGCAATCGTCAGTCAGCTACACCGTGGCGCGCATGCAGGACCAGCTCGGTGTGCCGTTGCTGCGCATCGACGGCCGCAAAGCCGTGCTGACCGAAGCCGGGGGCGTGTTGCTGCGCCGCTCGCGCCAACTGGTGAAACAGGCCAGCCAACTGGAAGACCTGGCGCATCACATGGAGCAAGGCTGGGAAGCGGAAGTGCGGCTGGTGGTCGACGCAGCCTACCCGAGTGCCCGCCTCGTCCGCGCCCTGACCGCGTTCATGCCGCAAAGCCGCGGCTGCCGGGTGCGGCTGCGCGAAGAAGTGTTGTCGGGCGTGGAGGAAGTCCTGCTCGAAGGTGTGGCCGATCTGGCAATCACCGGCTTCAGCATTCCCGGTTACCTGGGCGCGGAATTGAGCGACGTCGAATTCGTCGCCGTCGCCCACCCCGAACACGCCCTGCACCGCCTGAACCGCGAACTGAATTTCCAGGACCTGGAAAGCCAGATGCAAGTGGTGATCCGCGACTCCGGCCGTCAACAGCCACGGGATGTCGGCTGGCTCGGCGCCGAACAGCGCTGGACCGTCGGCAGCCTCGCCACCGCCGCGACATTTGTCGGCAGCGGGCTGGGTTTCGCCTGGTTGCCCCGGCACATGATCGAACGCGAACTGAAGGAAGGGACGCTCAAGCTGCTACCGTTGGACCAGGGCGGCAGCCGTAACCCGAGCTTCTACCTGTATTCGAACAAGGACAAACCGCTGGGCCCGGCGACACAGATCCTCATCGAACTGCTGCGCACGTTCGACACCGCGCCGCTGGATGCGCCCTTCGCCGCCCCTGAACAAGCCTGACACGGAGTGAACCCATGGCCTATTTCGAACACGAAGGTTGCAACCTGCACTACGAGGAATATGGCCACGGCACGCCGTTGCTGCTGGTCCACGGGCTGGGTTCCAGTACCTTGGACTGGGAAAAGCAGATCCCGGCGCTGTCCGCCCGCTACCGAGTGATCGTGCCGGATGTACGCGGCCACGGTCGCTCGGACAAACCCCGCGAGCGATACAGCATCGCCGGATTCAGCGCCGACCTGGTCGCCTTGATCGAGCATTTGAACCTTGGCCCGACGCATTATGTGGGCCTGTCGATGGGCGGCATGATCGGCTTTCAACTGGCGGTGGATCAGCCGCAACTGCTCAAAAGCCTGTGCATCGTCAACAGCGCGCCCGAGGTCAAATTGCGCAGTCGCGACGATTATTGGCAGTGGTTCAAGCGCTGGAGCCTGATGCGCGCGCTCAGTCTGGGCGCCATTGGCAAAGCCTTGGGCGCCAAGCTGTTCCCGAAACCGGAGCAGGCCGAATTGCGTCAAAAGATGGCCGAACGCTGGGCAAAAAACGACAAACATGCTTATCTCGCCAGCTTCGACGCGATCATTGGCTGGGGCGTTCAGGAACGACTTTCCAAAG
Organism: Pseudomonas sp. IT-P100; assembly: GCF_949767185.1. Lineage (NCBI taxonomy): Bacteria > Pseudomonadati > Pseudomonadota > Gammaproteobacteria > Pseudomonadales > Pseudomonadaceae > Pseudomonas > Pseudomonas sp. IT-P100. The sequence goes on along the minus strand of NZ_CATKQK010000022.1, from coordinate 824,110 downwards.
TGTCCTGTCCAACCCTCATCGTCAGCGCCGACCGTGACTACACACCGGTGTCGCTGAAGGAGACTTACGTAAAACTGCTGCCTGATGCGCGGCTGGTGGTAATCGCCGATTCGCGTCACGCCACCCCGCTGGATCAACCCGAACACTTCAACCAAACCCTGCTCGAGTTTCTCACTGCAGTCGACACCACTACACTCAGGATCACTGACCCATGCTGAAAAAAATCGCCCTCGTCGCTGGCTCCGTTCTGTTTGCCGCCAACCTGATGGCCGCCACGCCCGCCAAGGCACCGCACGTGCTGCTGGAAACCACCAACGGTCAGATCGAAATCGAACTGGACCCGGTCAAGGCGCCGATCAGTACCAAGAACTTTCTTGAGTACGTCGACAGCGGTTTCTACAACAACACGATTTTTCACCGCGTGATTCCGGGCTTTATGGTCCAGGGCGGTGGTTTCACCCAACAAATGCAGCAAAAAGAAACCAAGGCACCGATCAAGAACGAGTCCAAAAACGGCCTGCATAACGTGCGTGGCACGCTGTCCATGGCCCGTACCTCCGTGCCGGATTCGGCCACCAGCCAGTTCTTTATCAACGTCAAGGACAACGACTTCCTGGACCAGGGCGATGGCTATGCTGTCTTCGGTAAAGTCGTGAAAGGCATGGATGTCGTGGACGTCATCGTCAACTCGCAAACCACCACCCGTGGCGGCATGAAAGATGTGCCTGCCGATCCTGTGTTCATCAAGTCGGCCAAGCGCATCGACTAAGTCCAAAACGCACAGGGAGTGTTGAGCGGCCGCCGGTATCCGGCGCCGTTCAAATCGTTTAAAGGAGAGCCCGCACGCGGGCGGAGAACAAATGCTTTATCGCCGTTTTGAAAAACTGATCGACATATTCCGTGACGCCCCGACGGCGGCTCCGCCCGATCGTGTTCTCCCCTTCTATACCTATTACCTGAAGCAAGTCTGGCCAATGTTTGCGGTGTTGCTGATCGTCGGCCTGTTCGGTGCGCTGATCGAGGTGGCGCTGTTCAGCTACCTGAGTCGCATCATCGATTTGACTCAAGGCACACCCAACGTCGACTTCTTCAAGATCCACGGCGTGGAACTGGCCTGGATGGCAGTGGTTGCGCTGATTCTGCGTCCGCTGTTTCTCGCCTTGCATGACATGCTGGTGCACCAGACCCTGAGCCCGAGCATGACCAGCATGATCCGCTGGCAGAATCACAGCTACGTGCTCAAGCAGAGCCTGAATTTCTTCCAGAACGACTTCGCCGGGCGCATCGCCCAACGCATCATGCAAACCGGCAACTCGCTGCGCGATTCGGCCGTGCAAGCGGTGGACGCGCTGTGGCATGTGCTGATCTACGCGATCAGTTCGCTGGTGCTGTTCGCCGAAGCCGACTGGCGCCTGATGATCCCGCTGCTGACCTGGATCGCCGCCTACATCGGCGCCCTCTGCTACTTCGTGCCACGGGTGAAAGAACGCTCCGTGGTGTCTTCGGATGCGCGTTCCAAACTCATGGGGCGGATCGTCGACGGCTATACCAACATCACCACGCTGAAGCTGTTCGCCCACACCAACTTCGAACAGCAATACGCCAAGGAAGCCATCGAAGAACAGACCGTAAAAGCCCAACTGGCCGGCCGCGTGGTCACCAGCATGGACGTGGTCATCACCAGCATGAACGGCTTGCTGATCGTCACCACCACCGGCCTGGCGTTGTGGCTGTGGACCCAGTCGCTGATCACCGTTGGCGCCATCGCCCTGGCCACCGGCCTGGTGATCAGGATCGTCAACATGTCTGGCTGGATCATGTGGGTGGTCACCGGCATTTTCGAAAATATCGGCATGGTCCAGGACGGTTTGCAGACCATCTCGCAACCGGTCAGCGTCACCGACCGTGAAGCGGCAAAACCGTTGGCCGTTACCCGTGGTGAAGTGCGCTTCGAGCACGTGGATTTTCACTACGGCAAGAAAAGCGGGATCATCGGCGACCTCAACCTGACGATCAAACCCGGTGAGAAAATCGGCTTGATCGGCCCGTCCGGCGCCGGCAAATCGACCCTGGTCAACCTGCTGTTGCGCCTCTATGACGTGCAGGGCGGGCAAATCCTGATCGACGGCCAGAACATCGCTGACGTCGCTCAGGAGAGCCTGCGCGAGCGCATCGGCATGATCACCCAGGACACGTCGCTGCTGCATCGATCGATCCGCGACAACCTGCTTTACGGCAAACCCGATGCCACCGACGCCGAACTCTGGGAAGCGGTGCACAAAGCCCGTGCCGACGAGTTCATTCCGTTGCTGTCGGACGCCGAAGGGCGCACCGGGTTTGATGCGCATGTGGGTGAGCGCGGGGTGAAACTTTCTGGCGGCCAGCGTCAGCGGATCGCCATCGCACGGGTGCTGCTCAAGGATGCGCCGATCCTGATCATGGACGAAGCCACCTCCGCGCTGGACTCGGAAGTCGAAGCGGCGATCCAGGAAAGTCTCGAAACCCTGATGCAGGGTAAAACCGTGATTGCCATCGCCCACCGGCTTTCGACCATTGCGCGGATGGACCGGTTGGTGGTGCTTGAGAAAGGCCAGATTGCCGAGACGGGGACCCATGCTGAACTGCTGGCGCAGGGCGGGTTGTATGCGCGATTGTGGCAGCATCAGACTGGGGGGTTTGTCGGGATCGATTGAGGCTGTTTTGTCGGGTGAATATCCGTTACCAAAACAACGGATATGCCCCCAATCCCAAGCCAACCCAATAAACCGCCATACCCCACCAACCACAAGCTCTGGCACTTTCCCCATCCGCACTGGAATTCCAGAAAAACCCTGCTGTACTCACCCAAGGTCCTGAAGATGAACCTGTCGTAAACCCGCAGGATGCGTCACTCGATTCAGACTCGATAGCTCGCCTATCAAGGAAGATCTCATGTCTCTGTTCAAACGTTCAGTCACTGAGTTGTTAGGTACGTTCTGGCTGGTGTTGGGAGGTTGCGGCAGTGCGGTCCTGGCCGCGTCGTCTCCGCTGGGAATCGGCGTGCTCGGTGTGGCCATCGCGTTTGGCCTGACCGTGCTGACCATGGCCTTCGCCATCGGCCACATCTCCGGTTGCCATCTCAACCCCGCCGTATCAGTCGGTTTGTTCGTCGGTGGTCGTTTCCCGGCCAGGGAACTGCCGGCTTACATCGTTGCGCAAGTCATCGGCGGGATCATCGCCGCCGCGCTGATCTACTACATCGCCAATGGCAAGGAAGGCTTCGACCTCTCAGCAGGCCTGGCCTCCAACGGCTACGGCGAACACTCCCCCGGCAAATACTCGATGGCCGCAGGCTTTGTCTGTGAGCTGGTGATGACGGCGATGTTCGTGCTGATCATCCTCGGCGCCACCGATAAACGTGCACCCGCCGGGCTGGCACCGATCGCCATCGGCCTGGCCCTGACGCTGATCCACCTGATCTCGATCCCCATCACCAACACCTCGGTCAACCCGGCCCGCAGCACCGGCCCGGCACTGATTGTCGGCGGCTGGGCCATCGCGCAATTGTGGATGTTCTGGGTGGCGCCGCTACTCGGTGCGGTGATCGGTGGCGCGACCTATCGATGGCTGGGCAAGGAAGGCACTTGAGCCCAACGGAGAAGGATCAGCCTTGCCGATAAGGCAAGGCGGTCCTCGCTTCCTCGGCATACGCCAGCACGCCGAGACGTTCCTGCTGCAGGAAGTCCTTTACCGCCGCTTTCAGGCCGGGATGACGCAAGTTGTGCCAGGAATGGGTGATCACCGGTTCAAACCCGCGAATCAATTTGTGTTCACCCTGAGCACCGGCATCGAAACGCTGAAAGCCGTTGGCAATCGCGTAGTCCATGCCTTGATAGAAACACGTCTCGAAGTGCAGCCGGTCGAACTCCGCCAGACAGCCCCAGTAACGGCCGTAAAAACTGTCGCCACCGACGAGGCTGAAGGCCATGGCCACCGGGCGTGAGCCTTGTCTGGCCAGCACCACGCGAATGGACTCCGGCATGCGTTCGGCCAACAGGCTGAAAAATTCCCGCGTCAGATAAGGTCGTTGCCTACGCACTGCGTAGGTGTTGGCGTAACAGGCGTAAACGAAATCCCACTGCGCCTGATCCAGTTGCCGGCCTTCCAGCCATTCGAATTCGAAGCCCTGCCCCGCCACCTGCTCGCGTTCTTTGCGCATCTGCTTGCGTTTGCGTGAACTGAGGGCGTCGAGAAAGTCCTGAAAATCCCGATATCCGCGATTCTGCCAGTGGTACTGACAGCCGATGCGTTGCAGCCAGCCAGGGTGTTCGGCCAGTGCCGCGTCGGTGAACGGGTCCGTGAAGTTGATGTGAGCGCTGGAGAGCTCTTCGATCTCAAGGTAGCCGGGCAAACTCTTCAGCAGTTCGAAACCGTCTTCAACCGTGGCGGCCAGCAAACGCGGGCCGCTGACCGGGCTGAAGGGCACGGCAGTCAGCAGTTTGGGGTAATAGTCGATGCCGGCACGCTCGCATGCATCGGCCCAGGCGTGATCGAACACGTACTCGCCGTAGGAGTGCCATTTGCGGTAGCTGGGCAGCGCGGCGATCAACCGATCACCTTCCATATGCAGCAAATGCTCGGGCTGCCACCCGGAATGCGGACCGACGCTGCCGCTGTCCTCCAGTGCGCTGAGAAAGGCATGACGCAGAAACGGCTGATCATCCGGCACCAGGGCATCCCAGGTGTGCGGCGCTATATCGGACAGACTTTCCAGACGTTGCAACGGCATCACTTCCTTCCCCACTTCTTGGCGTAAAAGCCTCGCGAGTATCGCCTATAGCGTCGCAATCCACACCCGCGATTCGCCGACAGAGCCCGGAATAGAAAGTTCATTCCGATTTTGTATCGTCATCGAGACGCCATCACATTGCCACTGCTTTGTCATAAACCATCGCGATACTGGCGCCTGTTTTTAGAGCGCCGGGTTATAGCACCCGGCCACTGTTTTCCGTCCCTTTGCGGCCGGTTGTGCCCCGGATGGCTCAGTCATCCCCTCTCATCTTCGGAGATTGATATGCGTCTTGCTTCCACGAAAACTGCGGCGGCCCTGTGTGGCGGCCTGCTGCTGGCCATGAGTGTTCCGGCCAGCGCCGCAGTCGACGGCAAACTGCTCGACATGCTGAAGGCTAACGGTTCGATTACCAACGCGCAGTACAGCGAACTGCAAGCCGAACTGGCCCGGGATCAGAAAGAACAGCAAATCGCCCGTCAGGCTCAACAAGAGACCAACGAGCAGATCGCGGCTACCGCGAAGAAAACCGAAGCACTGAGCACCTTCGACCAGAAGCTGGCGTGGGCTGCCAAGACCCAGTTCAAGGGTGACGTGCGTTTCCGTCAGGAGACGGTCAAGAACGATGGCGTATCGAACACCGGCGACCAGGATCGTCAACGTATCCGTGTCCGCCTGGGTGCCTACACGGCAATCAACCCGCAAGTGGACACCGGCATCCGTATCGCCACTGGCAGCGACAACGACTCTCGTTCCACCAACCAGAGCCTGGATGGCAACTTCACCAAGAAGGATATCTGGCTGGACCAGGGTTACGTCGACTACCACCCTGATGCCATCAAGAACCTGCACCTCGTTGGCGGCAAGATGCCACAGCAATGGGTGAGCATGGGCGACATCATCTGGGATAGCGACATCAGCCCGGAAGGTCTGGCACTGACTTACAAATACCCGTTGGGCGGCAGCACCGAGCTGTTCGGCAGCGCCGGCCACTACACCCTCAAGGACAACGTCGACGGCGAAGGCAAGCAGTTCCGTCACGACCTGCGTCTGTACGCAGGCCAGTTGGGCGCTCGTTTCGCGATCACTGACAACCTGAAAATGACCCTGGGTGGCAGTCTCTACGCTTACGACAACGACAACGACATCAACAACACCTGTGCGGCGAACACCTGCCGCCTGGCCATTAACGGCAACACGGCGAACGAGCAGTTCAAACTGTACGAAGGCTTTGGTCAGCTCGACATCGGCGGCCTGCCAATGCCGCTGTCGATCTACGGTCAAGTCGTCAACAACGACGATGCCAGCAACGATCAGGACATGGGCTGGCTGGCCGGTGTCAAGACCAACGTCTTCGGCTTCGGCGTGGACTACAACTATCGCGACGTACAGCGTAACGCGGTGGTCGGCGCCTTCACCGACTCCGACTTCGCCAACGGTTTCACCGGTTCGCGCGGCAGCAAGTTGAAAGTGAGCTACGAGATCGACAAGAACTTCGCCCTCGGCGCGACCTACTTCATGGCTGATTCCGACTACACCAACGCCACGCTGCGGGACTCGAAAATCAACACCCTGCAACTGGATGCTGAAGCCAAGTTCTGATCACTGCTACACGGCCCGGGCAAGGAAGCCCGGACTGCTTTTACAAACTCGCGTTGCAGTATCGGTCCCCATCATCCGTCCGATACTGCAACGCGAGTTTTTTTGTGCAAAAAAAGATCGCAGCCTGCGGCAGCTCCTGCATGGGATTACGTAACCCAGTAGGAGCTGCCGCAGGCTGCGATCTTTTAAAGCGAACTCAGCGCTTGCGCAGAATCACGCTGCCAATCGAGTAACCGGCGCCAAACGAGCTGAGCACGGCCAGCGAACCGGCGGCCAGATCGTCCTGGTTCTTGTGAAACGCAATCACCGAACCGGCGGAGCTGGTGTTGGCGTAGGTGTCGAGAATCACCGGCGCTTCTTCTTCGGTGGCTTCGCGACCCAGCAGTTTCCTGACGATCAAGTGGTTCATGCTGAGGTTGGCCTGGTGCAGCCAGAAGCGCTTCACGTCGCCAACATTGAGCTGGTTCTCTTCCAGGTGCGCACCGATCAGCTCGGCAACCATCGGGCAGACTTCCTTGAACACCTTGCGGCCTTCCTGCACGAACAGTTTGTCCCTGGCACCGATGCCCTCTTCCGCCGCGCGGTTGAGGAAGCCGAAGTTGTTGCGGATGTTGTTGGAGAACTTGGTCAACAGCTTGGTGCTGACCACGTCGAACTGATACTTGGACGTCGCCAGGTCGGCGCGCTCGATGATCACCGCGGTGGCCGCGTCGCCGAAGATGAAGTGGCTGTCGCGGTCACGGAAGTTCAGGTGTCCGGTACAGACTTCCGGGTTGACCATCAGGACGGCCCGGGCCTGGCCCAGTTGCACGCTGTTGGCGGCCGCCTGAATACCGAAAGTCGCCGAGGAGCAGGCGACGTTCATGTCGAAACCGAAACCCTGGATGCCCAGCGCTTCCTGGACTTCGATGGCGATGGCCGGGTACGCGCGTTGCAGGTTGGAGCAGGCAACGATCACGCCGTCGATGTCGGCGGCGGTTTTGCCGGCGCGCTGCAAGGCTTGTTCGGCCGCGCCGATGGCCATCTGGCAGAGGACCGACCACTCGTCGTTCGAGCGCTCCGGCAGGCGTGGCGCCATTCGTTGCGGGTCAAGAATGCCGTCCTTGTCCATGACGAAGCGGCTTTTGATGCCGGAAGCTTTTTCGATAAACGCTGCGTTGGACTCGGTCAACGCTTCGATTTCGCCACGGGCGATGGCATCGGCGTTGTCGGCGTTGAACTGCGCGACGTAAGCGTTGAAAGACTGCACCAGCTCTTCGTTGGAAATGCTGTTGGCCGGGGTGTACAGGCCGGTGCCGCTGATGACGACGTTATGCATGGTCGTTTCTCTAATCTGTTCAGGCAGAAAGCATTGGCACCGACGTACCAATACACAAAGGGTCTGTTCCCGTGAGAGGAATCAAACCTGGCATCGCTTTATTCCGTTCCGCCCGAACCTGTGGAGGCTCAAAACCGCGGGGCCGGCGTTTATAGGCGCGAAGTTTGCCATAAACGTTGGGTTTTGGCGCCTTTTGCGAAGTAGCGGCGTATCTCTGTCAGCCTTTTGTGGCGAGGGGATTTATCCCCGTTCGGCTGCGAAGCAGTCGCAAAACCAGCGCACTCGGTGTAACTGATACATCGAGTGCGCTGATTTCAGGGCGGCTTCGCCACCCAACGGGGATAAATCCCCTCGCCACAAAGTCCTCTCCCACAGGGCCTACGGTTCGACCTGGGTCCATTGTTTGTTCAGGCGCTTGTCGGATATCGGCACTTTGGTCCCCAACTGTTGGGCAAACAGCGAAACCCGGTATTCCTCCAGCCACCAGCGGTACAGCTCAAGCTGCGGATCGCGCTTGCCTTCCTGGGCGTGTTTGCTGGCGCGGGCCTGGTATTGGGTCCAGAGACCGGACAACTCGCCACTCCACACCCGGTCCTTCTGCACCTGCGCCCCGAGTTTCTCGAAGCGTTGCTCGATGGCTTTCAGGTAACGCGGCAGTTCCTTGAGCCACTGCATCGGCGTTTCGCGGACAAAACCCGGATACACCAAATGACTGAGCTGCTGCTTGATGTCATTCAGGGCCACGGCCTGCGCCAGATCGATCTTGCCCTTGAAGCGTTTTTGCAGGCCGTGCCAGAGCTTCAGAATCTCCAGCGTCAATTTGGCCAGCCGCTCGGCGTGCTCGGTCCAGCCGCCGCGTTTGCGCTCGGCCAACGCCGCCAGCCCGGCGCCATCACGCGGCAGCGGGTCTTCGCCGTCGAGGATACAACTGTCGAGACTGGCCAGCAGAATGTCTTCCACCAGACTGTCGACGCGCCCCATGTCGCGGTACATCAAACCCAACTCGGTCAGCCCCGGCAACTTGCCGCGCAGGAATTTCGCCGGCTCGGCCAGCTGTTGCATGAGCAAGCGCTGCAAGGCACGGCGATGCTGGAATTCGGCTTCGGCCGGCGTCGAGAACCGCCCTTCCTTGACCGTGCCGGCCTCTTCCACCAGCGCCGGATACACCGTCATCGACAGCCCGGCAATCTTCTGTTGGGTTTTTTCCGCCACCGCCGCGAAGACTTTCGCCTCCACCGGCTGCTGACTTTTCGCCGTTTGCGGAACGGCCAAAGCCGCCTGGCTCGCTTCAGCGAATCGTGCGGTCAGTTCCGCCAGATCCCGTCCTTCGCCCAGGAACTTGCCCTGGCCATCGACGATTTCCAGGTTCATCCGCAAATGGCTTTCGACTTGCTGCGCCGCTTCGGCCCAGGCTTCATCACTGACCCGCGCCCCCGTCATGCGCAGCAGTTCGCGACCCAGCGCCTGAGGCAACGAGCCCTCGGCAAAGGTCATGCGCTGCAACGCGGCTTTGACGAAGTCCGGCACCGGCACGAAATTCTTGCGCAGCGCCTTGGGCAGGTTGCGCACCAGCGCGATGCACTTGGCCTCGATCACACCCGGCACCAGCCACTCCAGACGCTCCGGCGGCAACATCGGCAACAGTGGCGCCGGCACCCGCAGCGTCACGCCATCACGCGGATGGTTCGGTTCGAAGTGGTAACTCAATGACAGTTCCAGATCACCAATGTGCAAGGTGTCCGGGTAATGTGCGGCGGTGACTTCACTGGCCTCGCGGGCCAGCACGTCTTCTTCGCGCATGATCAGCAGCTGCGGATCTTTCTGGCTGTTGACCCGGTACCAGCTGTCGAACGTCGCGGTCTGATGAATCTCCGCCGGCAGCCGTGCGTCGTAGAAGGCGAACAGGGTTTCTTCGTCGGCCAGAATGTCACGGCGACGGGCCTTGGCTTCCAGTTCGTCGAGTTGTTCCAGCAGTTGTTTGTTGGCGGTCAGGCATTTGGCCTTTGACTGAATCTCGCCACGCACCAGCCCTTCACGAATGAACAACTCGCGGGAGACCACCGGATCGACCGGCCCGTAATGCACCGGCCGGCGACCGACCACGATCAGCCCGAACAAGGTGATCTGCTCGAACGCAACGACCTGTCCGCGCTTCTTCTCCCAATGGGGTTCGAAGTGGTTTTTCTTGATCAGGTGCCCGGCGAGCGGCTCGATCCAGTCGGCGTCGATCTTGGCGACCATGCGCGCGTAGAGCTTGGTGGTTTCCACCAGTTCGGCGGTCATCAGCCATTGCGGACGCTTCTTGCCGAGACCCGATGACGGGTGAATCCAGAAACGCCGTTGACGGGCGCCGAGGTAATCGCCGTCCTCGGTTTTCTGCCCGATCTGGCTGAGCAATCCGGACAGCACGGCTTTGTGCAGTTTCGGGTAATCCGCCGGCTCTTTGTTGAGGCTCAACTGCATGTCGCGGCAGATCAGGCTCAATTGACGATGAGAGTCGCGCCACTCACGCAGTCGCAGGTAATTCAGGAAGTTCTTGCGGCACCAGTTACGCAGCGGACTCGCCGTCAGCGCCTGGCGCTGCTCTTCAAAACCACGCCACAGATTGACCAGCCCGGCGAAGTCCGAGTCCACGTCTTTCCATTGGGCGTGGGCCTGATCCGCCGCTTGTTGACGCTCCGGCGGACGTTCGCGCGGGTCCTGGATCGACATGGCGCTGGCGACGATCAGCACTTCCTGCAAGCTGCCGAGTTTCGCCGCTTCCAGCAACATGCGGCCCATGCGCGGGTCCACCGGCAGCCGCGCCAATTGGCGACCGAGCGGAGTGAGCTGGCTGTTGCGGTCCACCGCCGAGAGTTCTTGCAGCAGATTAAAACCGTCGCTGATGGCCTTGCCATCCGGCGGCTCGATAAACGGGAAATCGGTGATTTCGCCGAGGCGCAGATGGAGCATCTGCAAAATCACCGCCGCGAGGTTGGTCCGCAGGATTTCCGGGTCGGTAAATTCGGGGCGACCGAGGAAATCTTCTTCACTGAACAACCGCACGCAGATGCCCGGTTCGACCCGCCCGCAACGGCCTTTACGCTGGTTGGCGCTGGCCTGGGAAATCGCTTCGATGGGCAGGCGCTGGACCTTGGCGCGGTAGCTGTAACGGCTGATGCGCGCGGTGCCGCTGTCGATCACGTAACGAATGCCCGGCACGGTCAGCGAAGTTTCCGCGACGTTGGTCGCCAGGACCACGCGACGACCCGGGTGCGACTGGAAAATCCGCTGCTGTTCAGCCGGCGAAAGCCGTGCGTACAGCGGCAGGATTTCAGTGTGTTTGAGCTGGGCTTTGCGCAGCATGTCGGCGGCGTCGCGAATCTCGCGCTCGCCGGGCAGGAACACCAGCACATCGCCAGGGCTCTTGCGTTCGCTGCGTTCGAACGCGGCGATTTCGTCGAGGGTGGCGAGAATCGCCTGGTCCACGGTCAGATCGTCTTCGACGCGGTTGCCCTCTTCGTCCTGTTCCAGGGTCAGCGGGCGGTACCAGGTTTCCACCGGGAAGGTGCGACCGGAGACCTCGACAATCGGTGCATCGTCGAAGTGCTTGGAGAAGCGCTCCAGGTCGATGGTCGCCGACGTGATAATGACCTTCAGGTCCGGACGACGGGGCAGCAGGGTTTTCAGGTAACCGAGCAGGAAGTCGATGTTGAGGCTGCGCTCGTGGGCTTCGTCGACGATGATCGTGTCGTAGCGCTCGAGGTAACGGTCGTTCTGGGTTTCCGCCAGCAGGATGCCGTCGGTCATCAGTTTGATCAGGGTATTGGAATCGCTCTGATCCTCGAACCGTACCTGATAGCCGACCAGTGCACCCAGCGGCGTCGCCAATTCTTCAGCAACCCGGCTCGCGACGCTGCGGGCGGCGATTCGACGCGGTTGGGTGTGGCCGATCAGGCCATGTTGACCGCGACCGATTTCCAGGCAGATTTTCGGCAACTGGGTGGTTTTACCCGAACCGGTTTCGCCGGCAATGATCAGCACCTGATGCTTGAGCAACGCTTCCTTGATTTCGTCGCGCTTGGCGGCGATCGGCAGGCTGTCGTCGTAACGAATCACCGGCAGGCTGGCACGCCGCGCCAGCACCTGATCACAGGACGCCTGCATACGCGTCACCCACTGGGCCAGCTTGGCCTCGTCGGGCTTCTTGCGCAGCTCAAGCAACTGCCGCCGCAGCCGGTGGCGGTCGGCGAGCATGGCGTGATCGAGGTTTTTCAGCAGTTTGTCGATGGAAGGCGATTCGTCAGTCATCAGGTACGCAATAAGTCGTCTAGTGGCGCAGGGGGCGGATTGTCGCAGATTTTACGACCGCTGCGCGGCCGAATCGCGAGCAGGCTCGCTCCCACACGGGCTCTGCGGCGCCCCCAGAATCGGCGGCACCGCGTTCAAAAGTGGGAGCGAGCCTGCTCGCGATTCGGCTGCGCAGCGGACGCAGAGAACTACTCGTTATCCAGGCCCTTGCGCCGATACGGGAACACATCGATTATTTTGCCGCCACGAATCGCCTCTTGCAGGCTCTTCCAGTAATCGGCGTTGTACAACTCGCCATGCAACTGATCGAACAACTTGCGCTGCCCGGCATCGGCGAAAAGAAACGGCGGAAACTCCTCGGGGAACACATCCAGCGGCCCGATCGAATACCAGGGTTCGGACGCCATCTCATCTTCCGGCGTGCGCGGTTGCGGGATGTGGCGGAAGTTGGCTTCGGTCAGGAAGCAGATCTCGTCGTAGTCATAAAACACCACGCGACCGTGACGGGTGACGCCGAAGTTTTTCAGCAGCATGTCGCCGGGAAAGATGTTCGCCGCCGCCAGTTGCTTGATCGCCAGACCGTAATCTTCCAGCGCTTCGCGCACCTGCGCCTCGTTGGCGTTTTCCAGGTAGAGGTTCAACGGCGTCATCCGCCGCTCGGTCCAGCAGTGGCGGATCAACACCGTGTCGCCCTCCAACGAAACGGTGGACGCGGCCACCTCCAGCAATTCTTCCAGGCACGCCGGGTCGAACTTGCTCAGCGGGAAACGGAAATCGGCAAACTCCTGGGTATCGGCCATGCGCCCGACGCGGTCGACACTTTTAACCAGTCGGTACTTCTCGATCACCGTCGCGCGGTCGACGTTTTTCGACGGTGAGAAACGGTCCTTGATGATTTTGAATACGGTGTTGAACCCCGGCAGGGTGAACACGCTCATGACCATGCCGCGCACACCGGGGGCCATGATGAACTGGTCGTCGGTGTTGGCCAGGTGGTTGATCAGCGCCCGATAGAACTCGGATTTACCGTGCTTGTAGAAACCGATCGAGGTGTACAGCTCGGCGATGTGTTTGCCCGGCAGAATGCGCCTCAGGAAACCGATGAACTCCGCCGGTACCGGCACGTCGACCATGAAGTACGAACGGGTGAACGAGAAGATGATCGACACATCGGCTTCATCGGTGATCAACGCATCGATCTGAATCCCCCGCCCTTCGCGGTGCAGCAGCGGAATCACCAGCGGCCACTGCTCGTCCCGGGTGTAGATGCGCCCCACCAGGTACGCGCCCTTGTTGCGGTAAAGCACCGAGGAAAACAGTTCGACGCTCAGTTCCGGGTCTTTGCACACCCAGTCCGGCAGGTTCTCGCGCAGTTGCGCTTCGAGACGATGCAGATCGCCCGCCAGGTCGGCGTAATCCTCGCTGAAGCGGTAGTCGGCAAAAATGCTCGCCAGCATGTCGGACAGCTTGCCCTGGGGCTTGTAGGTACGGGTCTGTGCGGCGCGTGCCCGCCGCAGGCTCGGCCGGGTGGTGTGGATGAACATGCAGCCGTCGCTGATCAGGTCATGACTGAACAGCCCGCAGAAGATCGAGTTGTACCAGGTCTCCGACAGCTCATCGTCGAAGCGCAGGTCGATCAGGCTGATGTAGGCGCTTTTGACCAATGGCCAGCAGCTGACATCCAGCGTGTCGGCGTCGAACGCGACGTGCAGGCGCTCGACCGTTTCGCTGACTTTCTCTTCGTAGAGGTTGATCCGCGCCGCCGAGGCGACTTGCGCCTCCTGCCACTTGGCCTGCTCGAAGCGCGCTCGGGCACCATCGGTGATTTGCCGGAAATGCTCGCGGTAATCGTCAAAGCCATCGAGGATCATTCGGGCGATGTCGGCGGCTGGCCATTGCTGCGGCATGGTGAGACCTCTGCGGGAATTCGGAAGGCCTGAGCTTAGCCAGTGAACCGGGTGCAGGAGAAGCCTAATTTCGGTCCGACAACGAATGAATCACTCGGGAGCACAGTTTTTTCAGACATTTTTTAATTGACCGTTCGGTCAGTAATCAATCTTTATAGTCATCCTCTCTGCACTTAATCGATTCACCTACAGCCCTCTGATTATCAGGCGTTCGGATCCAATCCACGCTCAGGCCAATCGCCAGACGCCGGGTATCCTGCTTTTTCCCTGAAGCCAGCCAATCGAAAAACGCATGCGGATTGGTCTTACCAAAATGATGGCACTTTGATATATAGCTCGCTCTCACCCGCCTAAAAACAAGATCCTCGGTCCACGAGGGCTACCTCCCAAAATGCCCAAGGAGCACTTTAGATGCCGATAAGGAACATGCGCATAGGTTTGCGCGCGAGCTTGAGTTTTGCCGTATTGGCCAGTCTTCTGGTACTGGTCGGGCTGTTCGGACTGGGCCAGATGGCGACCCTGCGCGAAAGTGCGGCGGTCATCGAGGAGTCGTGGATGCCGAGCATCGAGAGCATCCATGACAGCGCGGCCAACATCGCCACCCTCCGTCTCGAATCGTTGCGGCTGATCGCCAACAGCCAGAGCGCCGTGCGGGAAAAGAGTAAAGGCATTCTCAGCGCCCAACGCCAGGAGCTGCTCAAGCGCCTCGATGACCACAAGACGATGCTGTCCAGTGATCAGGAACGGGTGATGCTCGACAGTCTGAACGCGGCCGTGGCCAAGTACCTGGCGATCCTCGACCAGATCCTCGCGCAGATCGATGCGGGCCAGAATGACCAGGCCTACGCCCGCCTCAACAATGAACTGGCCCCGCAGGGCAGCGTGCTGGATAAATCCCTGGAGGCGATGATCAGTTTCAATCAGCAAGGCGCCGATACCGCCGCGGACGCAGCCGCGTTGATGTACCAGCGTGCGCAATGGGTCGTCGGCGCAATCATCGTCGCCGCGCTGTTCGCCACATTGCTCCTGGCCTGGCTGCTGACGCGCAGCATCACCGCGCCGATCAACCAGGCCCTGAACGTTGCACGCCGGATTGCCTCGGGCGACCTCAGCGCACCGATAGACATCAGCGGCAAGGACGAAGCCGCGCAATTGCTCAACGCCCTCGACGAGATGCAAGGCAACCTGCGCACCACCATTCGCGGCATCAGCGACTCGGCGCGGCAACTGGCGTCGGCTGCCGAGGAAATGAGCTCGGTGATGGAGGAAAGTACCCGAGGCCTGCAACAACAGAACGACCAGATCGAGATGGCCGCCACCGCGGTCACCGAGATGAGCACTGCGGTGGACGAAGTCGCCGCGAACGCCGTGTCCAGCGCCGAAGCTTCCCAGGCGTCGAACGAGGACAGCAAGCACGGGCACGTGCAGGTCAGTGAAACCATCAACTCGATTCAGGGACTGGTCAGCGAAGTGCTCAGCGCGTCGGAACAAGCCGAGGGGTTGGCGGTTCAGGCGCAGGACATCAGTAAAGTCCTGGAAGTGATTCGCGCAATCGCCGGGCAGACCAACCTGCTGGCGCTCAACGCGGCCATCGAAGCCGCTCGCGCCGGTGAAGCCGGACGGGGCTTTGCGGTGGTGGCCGATGAAGTGCGTTCGCTGGCGCAACGCACTCAGAACTCCACCGAAGAAATCGAGCTGATGATCAACAATATCCAGCAAGGTACCGGGGCCACGGTCATCGCGTTGCAAAGCAGCGCCGAACATGCCAGCCAGACCTTGCGCCGGGCCAACGGCGCGGGCCAGGCCCTGGAGAAAATCACCGCGTCGATCTCGCAGATCAACGAGCGCAACCTGGTCATCGCCAGCGCGGCCGAGCAGCAGGCGCTGGTGGCCCGGGAAGTCGATCAGAACCTGGTGAACATTCGCGACCTCTCGACCCAGACCGCCGCAGGTGCCACCCAGACTTCCGCCGCCAGCCAGGAACTGTCGCGGCTGGCAGTCGACCTCAACGGGCTGGTCACTCGCTTTCAACTATAACGGTGGCGAGGGAGCTTGCTCGCGCTTGAGTGCACAGCGCTCACCGGTTTGCGGAGCCGTTGCGCGGCCCGGCGGGAGCAAGCTCCCTCGCCACAAGAATTGAGTGCCGGTTTTTCGGTTGCCATAGGCAAGGCTCTCGGCAACACTCTCGTCCCCATCAAGGAAGGAGTGCGTCGTGAGCCCTGTCGATATCGTTCGTTTACTGTCGCTGGCGGCCATCTGGGGCGCGAGTTTCCTGTTCATGCGCATCATTGCCCCGGTGATCGGCTCGATTCCCACGGCGTTTTTTCGCGTGTCGATTGCGGCGGCGGGGTTGCTGGTGATTCTCGGGTTGATGCGTATCAGCTGGGATTTCAAGGGCAAGTTGAAAACGGTGATGCTGCTCGGGGTGATCAACTCCGGGATCCCGGCGACCCTCTATTCCGTGGCGGCCCAGGTGCTTCCGGCCGGTTACTCGGCCATCTTCAACGCCACCACGCCATTGATGGGCGTATTGATTGGCGGTCTGTTCTTCAGTGAACGACTCACCGCCGCCAAGCTGGGCGGGGTGTTCCTCGGTCTGTTCGGCGTCGGCATCCTGACCCGTGCAGGCCCGGTGGCGTTCGACCTGCAACTGCTGATGGGCGCCCTCGCCTGCCTGCTCGCCACCACCTGTTATGGCTTCGCCGGCTTCCTTGCCCGCCGCTGGCTCGATCAGGCGGGTGGTCTCGACAGTCGTCTTTCGGCAGTGGGCAGTATGCTTGGCGCGACATTATTCCTGTTGCCGCTGTTCGGTTACAGCGTGATCAGCCAGCCGCCGGCGAGCTGGGGCGGCTGGAGTGTCTGGCTGTCGTTGCTGGGGTTGGGGCTGGTATGTACCGCGTTGGCGTACATTATTTACTTCCGCCTGCTCAGCTCGGTCGGGCCGGTAAAGTCGATGACCACGACCTTCCTGATTCCGCCGTTCGGGGTGTTATGGGGGGCGTTGTTGCTGGATGAGCCGCTGTCGATGGCGCACATTTATGGCGGAGTTTTGATTGCTGCAGCGTTGTGGTTGGTGTTGAAGACTTCGGTGAAGAAGGTTGCGGCGGTGGCTGCCAAGTGATTTGTGGTGATGCTGATGACGCCATCGCGGGCTTGCCCGCGAAGGCGCCTGCTCAGGCACTACAAAGCTGACTGACTCACCTCCCCATCCACCAGCCGCCGAATCCCCAGCGTATTCGCGTTTTGCAACGCCTCGGGCAACAACGCATCCGGATAATTCTGGAAGCACACCGGCCGCAGGAATCGATCAATCGCCAGCGTCCCCACCGACGTGCCCCGCGAATCCGACGTCGCCGGATACGGCCCGCCATGCACCATCGCCTCACACACCTCGACCCCGGTCGGATAGCCATTGAGCAAAATCCGCCCGACCTTTTCCTGCAGCGACTCGGCCAGCCAGCGGTATTCCAGCAGCTCCTCGGCCTCGCCGATCAGCGTTGCCGTCAGTTGCCCGCGCAAACCGTGCAGCGCGGCCGCGAGTTGCGCCTGGTCTTCGACTTCAATGACGATGGTGGTCGGCCCGAACACCTCTTCCTGAAGCAGTTCATCGCCCTTGAGCAACAGGCTGACATCCGCCCTGAACACCTGTGGCTGCGCCTGATTGCCCTGCTGCGGTTTGCCCGCCAGGTGCGTCAGTCCCGGATGTTCGTGCAGTTCGCCCAGGCCTTTGCTGTAGCTGACGAGTGCGCCGGCGTTGAGCATGGTTTGCGCCGGTTGCTGGTTCATGCTGGCGCACAACGTTTCGAGGAAAGTGCTGAACTGCGGCGAGCGCAAACCGATGACCAGACCCGGATTGGTGCAGAACTGGCCACAACCCAGCGTCACCGAACCGGCGAGTTGCGCAGCGATCTGCTCGCCACGCACCTTGAGGGCTTCAGGCAACAGGAACACCGGGTTGATGCTCGACATCTCGGCAAACACCGGGATCGGTTGCGGCCGGGTCGCGGCCATGTGGCTCAGGGCATTGCCGCCCTTGAGCGAACCGGTGAAGCCCACCGCCTGGATCGCCGGGTGCTTGACCAGCCACTCACCGACACCACCGCCATAAATCATGTTGAACACCCCGGCCGGCATTTCGGTGCGCTCGGCTGCGCGGATGATCGCGTCCGCCACCCACTCGGCGGTCGCCATGTGCCCGCTGTGCGCCTTGAACACCACCGGGCAACCGGCGGCCAGCGCCGAGGCGGTGTCGCCGCCCGCCGTCGAGAATGCGAGCGGGAAGTTGCTGGCGCCAAACACCGCAACCGGGCCGATGGCGATGCGGTACTGGCGCAGATCCGGACGCGGCAACGGCTGACGATCCGGCAATGCGCGGTCAATCCGTGCGCCGTAGAAATCGCCGCGCCGCAGGACTTTGGCGAACAACCGCATCTGACCGCTGGTACGTCCGCGCTCACCCTGAATACGACCGGCCGGCAATGCGGTTTCACGGCAGACAGTGGCGACGAACTCATCACCCAGCGCATCGATTTCATCGGCGATGGCGTCGAGGAAGGTCGCGCGTTTTTCCGCGCTCAGGTTGCGGTAGACCGGGTACGCCGCGGCGGCGGCTTTGGCGGCGGCATCCACTTCGGCTTCAGTGGCCTGGAAGAAGCGGCCGGGCAACGGTTCACCGGTGGTCGCGTCGAGACTTTGCAGCTGCAACGTACCGTTGGCGCTGCGACGACCGCCGATGTAGTTGTGTCCTGTAAGTGTGGTCATGAGTGATTCCTTGGCCGGCTGACAAGCGCCGGAGGTTGAAAGCTTAAAGCGAACGAACCTGGCCGATGGCCAACGGCCGGGCGCTTTCGCCGATGCCGTTTTCCAGCGGTGCGCCGAACGCATCGAGGCTGATCTGGAAGCGATCGCCCGGTTGGGTTTTCACCCCGTCGGCAAATGACAGTGTGGCGGTGCCGAAGTAATGCACGTGGACATCGCCGGGCCGCAGAAACTGCGCGTACTTGAAGTGATGGAATTCGAGGTTGGCAAGGCTGTGGCACATGTTGTCTTCGCCGCTGAGAAACTCTTTTTCCCAGAGGGTTTCGCCGTTGCGGATGATGCGACTGGTGCCCGCCAGATGCCGGGGCAATTCACCGACGCGCAGTTCCGGACCGTAGGCGCAGAAACGCAATTTCGAGTGCGCGAGGTAGAGGTAATTGCGCCGCTCCATGACATGGTCGGAAAACTCGTTGCCCAGCGCATAACCGACGCGATATGGCAGGCCGTCGTCGCCGATCACGTAGAGGCCGGTCAGCTCAGGTTCCTCTCCGGCGTCTTCGGCAAACGGCGGCACCGGGAAGTCCGCGCCGGGGCGCACGACGATGCTGCCGTCGCCTTTGTAGAACCATTCCGGTTGCGCGCCGACCTGGCCGGCGGCAGGTTTTCCGCCCTCCAGGCCCCACTTGAAAATGCGCATGGTATCGGTCATGCCGGCTTCAACGGCGCCGTCCTGCTGGTGCATCTTGTCCCGTGCCGAGGCGCTGCCCAGATGGGTCAGGCCGGTGCCGCTGATCAGGCAATGGGCCGGGTCTTCGTGGTCCAGCGGCGGCAGGACCTGGCCCTGCTGCAACAGCTGCGCGTAATCCGGGCCAGGCTCGGTGCCGCGTGAAGCGACTTCTTCTTGCAGGCTGCGTTGGGCGCGGATCGCCGCGAGTGCCAGTTCACGGGTGCTGCAGGTGCCTTTCAGCACCTGGACCTGTGAGCCTTCGACAACGCCGACCTGGCGCTCACCGACAGAATTTTCAAATTGAATCAGGCGCATGACGGCCCTCCATAAAGTCGGGGATTGGGGTCACTCGATGATGTTGAAGTCGCTCAAAAATTCATCGGAGATTTCCAGGCCCAAACCTGGCGTGTTGTCGTCGAGCTGGATGTAGCCGTTGACCGGTTGCGGCTCGCCCTTGAACACGTAGTAGAAAAGTTCGTTGCCGACCTCGACATCGAACACCGGGAAGAACTCGGCCATCGGCGAGGCAGTGGTGGACATGGTCAGGTGATAGTTGTGCATCTGCCCGGCGTGGGGGATCACCGGCACCGACCAGGCTTCGGCCATGGCGTTGATCTTGCGCGCGGCGGTGATGCCGCCGACGCGGTTGGTGTCGTACTGGATCACGTCGACGGCGCGGCGTTCGAGCAAGTCTTTGAAGCCGTAGGAAGTGAACTCATGCTCGCCGCCGGAGATCGGCATGATCCCCATTTTTTTCAGCTCGATGTAGCCCTCGATGTCGTCGGCAATCACCGGCTCTTCCAGCCATCGCGGTTCGAACTCGGCCAGTTTCGGCAACATGCGACGCGCATATTCGAGGGTCCAGCCCATGTAGCATTCGAGCATGATGTCGATGTCCGGGCCGGCCAGTTCACGCAGGGCGCGCACTTGTTCAATGTTCTTGCGCATGCCCGCCGGGCCGTCTTTCGGGCCGTAGCCGAAACGCATTTTCAGCGCGGTGAAACCCTGGTTCAGATAACCCTGGGCTTCTTCGAGAAACAGGTCGAGGTTGTCGTTGGCGTAGAGCTTGGAAGCGTAGGTCCAGATCTTTTCCTTGGTCCGCCCGCCAAGCAGCTTGAACACTGGCTTGTTGACCGCTTTGCCCATGATGTCCCAGATCGCGATGTCGATCGCCGAGATCGCCGCCATGCCGATGCCTTTGCGGCCCCAGGCGTGGCTCTGGCGGTACATCTTCTGCCAGATGTATTCGTTGTCGAACGGGTCTTCACCGATGGCGATCGGCGCCAGGTAAGTGTCGATGATTTCCTTGGCCACACGTGGCGCCAGCGCACAGTTGCCGATACCGACGAGACCGGTGTCGGTCTCGACTTCCACCACCAGCCAGCCGTGGAAACGGAACGAGCCCATGGCGTCACCGCGCTCGAACAGGATGTCGCTGGCGTTGGTGCAGAAGTGCGCTTGAGGCGGGACGACTTTACCTTTCCACTCGAAAACGCGGGTACGGATTGCTTTGATTTTCATGGGTACGGATTCCTTGCGCTGCCGGCTTTTTGTAGTTGTTTGAGTCGTGTGCGCAGAGCCGTTCGGGTGATCGGCGCTGGTCATTCGATGGAGCGACTTTAGCCAGCGCTTGGGGGCGGCGGATAATCACTTATGCACATCCGTCGATAACCTGGGGTGATAGGAAAAAGCGGATATCCGTTAGATCGGGTTATCAGCCATCACAAAAAAAAGGTGGGAGCGAGCCTGCTCGCGATAGCGATCTGACAGTCACTTCAAGGGTGTCTGTCATGCCGTCATCGCGAGCAGGCGCGCTCCCACAGGGGTATTGCGGTGAGTCAGTAGGTGTTGCCGCCCATCCGGCACGCGATCTCGAAGGCCTGGCGGATCGCGCCGACGTTGGCCTTGCCCTGGCCCGAGATATCAAACGCGGTGCCGTGGGCCGGCGTGGTAATCGGAATCGGCAAGCCGCCCTGCACCGTCACCCCACGGGAGAAGCCCATCAACTTGATCGCGATCTGTCCCTGGTCGTGGTACATGGTCACCACCGCGTCGAAGGCGCTGGCATCCCCCTGAACCTTGAGGAAAATCGTGTCGCCCGGGTACGGACCTTCTGCCGCAATCCCCAACGTTTGAGCCGAGCGCACCGCCGGCCCGATGATGTCGAGTTCTTCGCGCCCGAACGAGCCGTTGTCGCCGTTGTGGGGGTTCAAGCCACAGACGCCGATGCGCGGCTTTTCCAGGCCATTGCGCTTGAGCGCGGTGTCGATCAGCTGGATCGCTTCCACCACCCGCGCTTGAGTCAACATGCCCGGCACCTCGGCCAGTGCCACGTGGGACGTCACTCGAGACGTCCATAGATTGTCGAGCACGTTGAACTCGCAGAACGGCCCATGGAAATCCAGCAGTTCGGCGAACCAGTGCAGCTCATCGTTGTGGGCCATGCCGGCCATGTGCAGCGAGGTCTTGTTCAGTGGCCCGAACAGAATGGCATCGGTGATGCCGGCCTCAGTCAGGCGCAGGGCTTTTTCCAAGGTGTCGAGGCTGTAGCGACCGCCAATGACACTGGCTTCGCTGCGCGGGAATTCACCGAGGGTGTCGCCGCGAAAGTCATAGAACAGCGGCGTGTCATCGACAAACGACAGCTGCTCCAACGACTCCACACGACGGTAAGGAAAATCCACCCCGGCGATGCGCATGCCGCGACGCATTTCCGCCTCGTCGGCAATCAGGATCACGTTGGCCTGGCTGCGGACCTGAGGTTCCGCGAGCAGGCGTGCGATCAGTTCCGGGCCGATGCCCGCCGGGTCGCCCAGGACCATGGCGATGGTTGTCTTGTTCATGCTTCACTCCTCAAGGGTTCGGGCCGTGTCCGGTCAATGGCGCAAGGCTCGCAGCGATAGACCCGCTGCGCGTTGCCGTAGAACAGTCGCTGCTGATCGGCGCCAGGCAGATCAGCAACGATGGATTTGAAACCGCTGTAGATGTCGTCGAACGAGCCGCACAGGCTGTCCACGGGGAAGTTGCTGGCGAACATCACTCGATGGGTGCCGAACATGGCGATCACTTCGCGCACGATCCACGCGTTGTCCTTTGCACGCCATGCCCGCCCCGCCACGCCCAGGCCGGAAATCTTCACCTGCACGTTCGGCCACTCGGCCAGCCGCGCCATTGCCAGACGCCAGCCGGCCAGGCCTTCGGCACTGCGGTCATTGGGCAAACCGGCGTGGTTGAGAATCAGGGTGGTGCCGGGAAAGTCCCGGGCCAGCCGCTCGGCTTCGAACAGGTTCCACCAGGGTGTCTGCAAATCGAAATGCAGCCCCAACCCTTGCAGCGCGGCGTAACTGCGCCGCCAATGTTCATCGCTCATCAGACTGCGCAGATGCCCGACCTGTGCGGTCGAGGTCGGTCCGCCGGGTTTGTGGCGCACGCTGCGTACCCCCTTGAAACTCGCCTGTTCGGTGAGCACCGCGATGGCATCCGGATGATCCAGCCAGGCCTGGGCGACGATGGCATTGGGGACGCCGTAACGCGCGGCCAGACTTTCGATGAAGCGGGTTTCGCCGATCGGGTCTTGCGGGTCCCATTCGGTCTCGATGTACACCGTTTGCACGACGTTATGCGAGCCGGCATCGGCGAAGTAGTCATCGGGAAAATAGCGCCGCTTGATCGCGCTGTAATCGCCGTAGCGAAACGGGATGTCGGCTTCGGGTGCCAGCCATGGATGGTGATTGATCGTCGGATCCCAGAAGTGGTGATGGGCGTCGATGATCGGACCGTCATACACCTTAGTCATGCCGCACCTCGTCGAGACTGATGAACAATGTGGCCAGCACGAAGACGGCCGAACAGGCGGCGAAGAACCCCAGCACCGGCGCAAAGCCACCGGCCATTTGCAGGATCACGCCGACCAGGATCGGGACTGCAATCCCGCCGGTGCTGCCGGCCATGTTCATCACCCCGCCGATCAACCCGACCCGTGCCGGTGCCGCCAGCAATGCCGGGAAGCTCCAGTAGAGGCTGCCCCACATCAGGAAAAACGCAGTCATGGCCAACAGCGCCACGGCGGCAAACGGGTCAGTCAGGGTCGGCAGCAACAGGAACGCGCCGAGGGCGATCACACCGGAAAATGCCAGCAGGCTCTTGACCGCGACACCGCGACTGACGCCTTTGCGGATCAACCCGTCGCAGAGGAAACCACCGGTCAACGAACCCAGCGCGCCGCAGACGAAAATCACGAACGTCGCCGCGCCAATGCCTTTGATATCGAAGCCTCGGGCCTGCGCCAGATAACTGGGGCCCCAGGTCAGCAACCCGAAATACACCATCGCCCAACTGGCGCGTCCGATGAGCAAACCACTCAGGGAACGGGCGGCGATGCCGAGGCCCTTGACCGGCACTCGCGCCGCTTCGGCAGCAGGCGTCGCGCGCCCGGCGTTGATCTTCTCCAGTTCTTCGGCATTCACTTGCGGGTGACTGGCCGGGTCATCGCGCAGATAACGCCGCGCCAGCCAGGCCAGTACCAGCGTCGCGATACCGGCGATCACGAATGCCAGGCGCCAGGAGTCCAGCGAAGCAATCAGGTAGGCAATGATCAACCCGCCGAGCGCCACGCCCAACGGGCTGCCACT
The DNA here is from genome assembly GCF_949767185.1 of Pseudomonas sp. IT-P100. Lineage (NCBI taxonomy): Bacteria > Pseudomonadati > Pseudomonadota > Gammaproteobacteria > Pseudomonadales > Pseudomonadaceae > Pseudomonas > Pseudomonas sp. IT-P100. The sequence goes on along the minus strand of NZ_CATKQK010000022.1, from coordinate 800,109 downwards.
GTCCATCAGCACGGCGCCGCGACTGCGCTCGCTCGGCGCCAGCCACAGGGAAATCAGCTTGCCGCCCGAAGGGAACAACGGCGCCTCGGCAGCGCCCAGCGCAACCCGGGCGAACAGTAACGACAACCCGCCGGTGGCAAACGCCGCCAGCACTTGAAACGTGCCCCACAACCCGGTGGACCAACTGATGACCCGGTGCGGCCCGAAGCGATCGATCATCCAGCCGCCAGGAATCTGCAGCAATGCATAAGCCCAGAAAAAGCTGCTGAGGATCAGCCCTTGCATGCTCGGCGACAGGGAAAATTCATGGGCGATGGTTGGCATCGCTATCGACAGCGACACCCGATCGATCAGGTTGACCATGGTCAGCGCGAAGATGATCGCGAAGATCCGCCAGCGCACACTGCTGGCCTTGTTCGTGCCGGTCAGCGGAGTGGCCGCTGCGACAGGCTGGGCAACTGCGTCGGGCAGCTGCAGGGAAGCACTGGGACGAGCCATGGTGCGTACCTCGATTTATTATTTTTGTGAGATGCAGCATTGCCGCTTCAGGCGGCGTTGGTGAGCACTATCGAAGGCCCAGTGATAACCGTCTAATCAAAACTTGAAATACGGCGATAGCCTCGGGTTATGTCACGCCATGCTTTCAGTGGGCTTTCAATAGGCAGTACCTGCCTGACTTTCCTATCAAACCGCTCTGGCGCAACGGCCTTGGCGATCATGGCGATATTGGCCCTTCAGACCTATAACCGCAGGCTATCGGTGTATGTATTGTTTTGACTAGACGCGAGGACGGAGGCTTCCCACACTCAGGCCAGGCTTGCAGCTTTTGAACACCGACAAGTCACTCATAACAACTACAAAAACGAGGCCTTCCATCATGCGAAATGCATTCCTCCGTCGCACATCCCGTCTGTTTCTTGGCTGCACGCTGATCGCCGCCGGAACCCTTCCCACTCTCGCTCACGCCGCCTGGCAACCGGACAAGAACGTCGAAATCGTCGTCGCTGGCGGCCCTGGTGGCGGCACCGATCAACTCGGCCGCCTGATCCAGTCGATCATCACCACCCACAAGTTTCTCGATGTGAATACCATCGTCCTCAACAAGGGTGGCGGCAATGGTGCCGAAGCCTTCCTCGACCTGAAAATGAACAAGGGCGATCCGGAAAAACTGGTGATTGGCACCAACAACATTTACCTGCTGCCACTGGTGTCCAAGCTCGGTTATCAATGGCAGGAGCTGACTCCCGTGGCGGCCGTGGCCGAGGACGACTTTATCCTCTGGAGTTACAAGGATGCCCCCTGGAAAGACGCCAAAGGCTTCTACGAAGCTGCCAAGGCTGATCCGTCTAAACTGCGCATGGGCGGCAGCCAGTCCAAGGATGTCGACCAGACCCTGACCCTGCTGCTGAACCAGACCAACAACAGCAAACTGGTGTACATCCCGTTCAAGAGCGGCAGTGAAGCCGCGACCCAACTGGCCGGCAAACACATCGCCGCCAACGTCAACAACCCCAGCGAAAGCATCAGCCAATGGCGCGGTGATCAGGTCGAGCCACTCTGCGTGTTCAGCAAGGAGCGCATGAGCTATACCGACAAGGTCGCCGGCGAAAAATCCTGGGCCGATGTGCCGACCTGCCACGAGCAAGGCCTGGGCATAGATCAGTATCGCTTTCCGCGCACGGTGTTCATGCCCGGCGAAGTCACCGCCGAGCAGCGGGCGTTCTATGTCGAACTGATGCGTAAAGTCACCGAGACCCCGGAGTTCAAGGCCTACGTCAAGCAGAACGCGCTGGTGCCGACCTTCCTCGAAGGCGAGCCGCTGACTGCCTACATTGAGAAAGACACCGCCCGCGTCACCCCGGTGTTCAAAGAAGCCGGCTGGCTGAAAAACTGAGTTGCCGACGGCCGTCCGCCTGCGCACGGCCGTCACCTCTGGAGGTGTCTTCATGTCCCATTCTTCGGATTCACCGGCGCTGGTCGGTACCCGCTGGGTCGAACTCGGTCTGGCTGTCTTCACCGCGCTGATCGGCGTGGTGGTGATGTTCGGCAGTGTCGAACAAGGTATCGGCTGGGGCGATTCCGGCCCTGAGCCGGGTTATTTCCCCTTCTACATAGGCCTGATGCTGAGCGCCGCGAGCGTGGCCAACGGCGTATGGACGATGGTGCGCTGGAAAGCCCTGAGCCTTTCATTCGTCAGCCGCAGCGCGTTCAAACAGGTGCTGTCAGTGTTCATTCCGATTGCGCTGTTCGTTGGCGCCATGCCGTTCACCGGCATCTATGTGGCGTCAGCCTGTTTCATCGCCTGGTTCATGTGGCGTGACAAGGTCCGCACCAAGCCTTACGGCAAATTGATGATCGCCAGCGTATCCCTCGGCGCGGTGCTTGCCAGTTACCTGATTTTCGCGCTGTGGTTCAAGGTCCCGCTGGATGCCGGTCCGATGGGCGACTGGATTGCCCTGGCCGGGAGAAATTTCAAATGAGTGAGTTCGATTCCCTGCTGCAAGGCATGAACCTGATCCTGACCCCGGGCCATATCGGCCTGATGGTGATCGGCGTGCTGCTGGGCATTCTGGTCGGCGTATTGCCCGGCCTCGGCGCCCCCAATGGCGTGGCGTTGCTGCTGCCGCTGACGTTCACCATGTCGCCGGTGTCGGCGATCATCCTGCTGTCGTGCATGTATTGGGGCGCGCTGTTTGGCGGCTCGATCACCTCGATCCTGTTCAACATACCCGGCGAACCCTCATCGGTGGCGACGACGTTTGACGGCTACCCGATGGCCCGCGAAGGCCGCGCCGCCGAAGCCCTGACAGCGGCGTTCAGCTCGGCATTGATCGGCGCACTGGCCGGGGTGTTGTTGCTGACCTTCCTGTCGACCAAGATCGCCGCATTTGCCATGTCGTTCAGCTCACCGGAGTTCTTTGCGGTGTACCTGTTGGCGTTCTGCACCTTCATCGGCATGAGCAAGAACCCACCACTGAAAACCGTGGTGGCGATGATGATCGGTTTCGCCATGGCAGCGGTTGGCATGGACACCGTGTCCGGCAACCTGCGCCTGACCTTCGACCAGCCGATCCTGATGACCGGGATCAGTTTTGAAGTGGCAGTCATCGGGCTGTTCGGTATCGGCGAGATCCTCTGCACCGTCGAGGAAGGCCTGGTGTTCCGTGGCGAACATGCACGCATTACGCCGATGGTAATTCTGCGCACCTGGGCCAAGTTGCCGCGTTACTGGTGGACGATCGTGCGCAGCACCCTGGTCGGTTGCTGGATGGGCATCACGCCCGGCGGCCCGACGGCGGCCTCGTTCATGAGCTACAGCCTGGCGCGGCGTTTCTCGAAGAATCGCGAGAACTTCGGCAAGGGTGAACTCGAAGGCGTGATCGCCCCGGAAACCGCTGACCACGCCGCCGGCACCAGCGCCCTGCTGCCGATGCTGACCCTCGGGATTCCCGGTTCTGCCACGGCGGCAGTGATGCTCGGCGGGTTGATGATCTGGGGCTTGCACCCTGGCCCGACGCTGTTTGTCGAGCAACACGATTTTGTCTGGGGCCTGATTGCGAGCATGTACCTGGGCAACGTGGTGAGTCTGATTGTGGTGTTGGCCACCGTGCCGCTGTTCGCCTCGATCCTGCGCATTCCGTTCTCGATCATTGCGCCAATCATCATCATGGTCTGCGCCATCGGTGCGTACTCGGTGCACAACTCGTTCTTCGACGTGGTGCTGATGCTGGGCTTCGGCGCGCTGGGTTACCTGTTCAAGAAGCTCGGTTACCCGATTGCACCACTGGTATTGGCCGCGGTCCTAGGGGACAAGGCTGAAGATGCGTTCCGTCAATCGATGCTGTTTTCTGACGGGCAGTTGGGGATTTTCTGGTCCAACCCGTTGGTGGGTTGCCTGACTACGGCAGCGCTGCTGATGCTGTTCTGGCCGCTGATTTCCAAGGCACTGGGCGCCCTGACGGGCCTGCGCAAACCGACCGTCGCCAAGACCAAATCGGTGCTGTGACACAGCAATGCTGGCAACGCCTGACATTTGTTGTCAGGCTTGCCGCAGTCTTTTCTGCGAGCGCGGCCCATGACCCGAATTCCTGATGCCAATGTAATCCACAGTCGACTGCGTCTGCGCCAATTGCGGTTGATGCTGGCATTGCAGGAATTCGGCTCGCTGCGTCGCGCCGCCGATCACATCGGCATGACCCAACCGGCAGCGACCAAGATGCTCCATGAGGCCGAGGACTTGCTCGGCGTCGAGCTGTTCGAACGCCTGCCCCGTGGCATGCGCTCGACCCCGTTCGGGGAAACCGTCATCTACTATGCGCGCATGGTGTTTGCCGAACTCAGCGGCATGCGTGAAGAACTGGTCGCACTGGAATCCGGCAACCTCGGGCGGGTCGCCGTCGGCGCGATTCCGGCGTTGGCCTCGGGGTTGTTGACCCGCACCATCGCCACCTTGAAGCAAAGCCATCCACGGTTGTCGATGAGCATTCAGGTCGATACCAGTGACGTTTTGGTACAGGCACTGCTGCAGGATCAACTCGACATCGTGCTGGGGCGGATTCCGGCCGGTGCGAGGGCCGAAGAACTGCTGTTCGACAGCCTCGGCGAAGAGGCGTTGTGCGTCATTGCCGGCGCGCAGAATCCGTTGGCGCAGGAGAAACACCTGAGCTGGGCGGAATTGCAGAACATGACCTGGGTGCTGCAACAGCAACCGAGCCCGATGCGCGCGATCATCAATCAGGTGTTCCACAATGCACGGGTCGACATCCCCAGCAGCATCGTTGAAACCACCTCGATCATGACCTTGCTCTCGTTGATCCAGCAGACTGACATGCTTGGCGTTACGCCGGTGTCGGTGGTCGAGGATTATCCGGGGCGGGATTTGCTGGCGGTGTTGCCGATCAAGTTTGAAGCGCGGCTGCCGCCGTATGGGTTGATTACCCGGCGTCATCGAATTCAATCGTCGGCGATGCAGGCGTTTATGAATTCGGTGCGGGCGGAGCATGCGTTGACCAAGTAACAGGGCCGGATGGAGGTCTGGTTTTTTGGTGTATATCCGTTTCTTGGGTAACGGCGACTATTGGTTCCGCCCTGACGCCCCTGACGTACGGCCTTCCGACGGGGCAGATCAAGATCAAAAGCCAAGGCGAGGCGACCTGAGAGCCTGCCTGAAGTCCGTCAGGATCATCGGCGCTGAACACCAATGTCATGTCCCCCTCCCCCCCTGTGGGAGCTAGCCTGCTAGCGATGGAAGTCCGGACAACACGTTCATTCAGACAGCACGCGTTATCGTTGAAGTCCATCGCTAGCAGGCTAGCTGTGATCTCTCTGTAGGTTGTTCACTCGGGGCTTTTCCAAGTGACTCGCTGTAAAAGCGAAACCGCCAGAAGCCATTACCGCAGAAACGGATAGGTTCCCAACCGCGTCACCCTGTCTTACGAAACACAAACCCCAAACCAACAATAATCAGCACCATCCCAAGCATGCTCAACCCCGCCAGTCTGTTGCCGAAAAACAGGTAATCCATCACCGCGGTCACCGCCGGCACCAGGTAAAACAAACTGGTGACGTTCACCAAATTACCCCGAGCGATAAGCCGATAAAGCAACAGCGTCGCCAGCACCGACACCACCAGCCCCATCCACAACACCGGCACGATAAAACCGCTGCTGTGTTCGAAATGAAACGGCTGGAACGGCACAAAGATCCCGCACAGCAACAACCCCGCGAGGTACTGCACCGGCAACGTGCCAAGGGGATTATCGGTAATGCGCTTCTGCATGATCGAACCGAACGTCATGCTCGCCAACGCCAGCAAACCGAAGAGCATCCCCGCCAGCGACATACCCGCCAGACCGATGCCCTGGTAAACCACCATGACCAGACCGACCAGGCCCAGGGTCAGCCCGAACATTCGGCTGGCTGAACGCTGCCGCTCCATGATCACTACCGTGAGAATCGGCTGCACGCCCATGATTGTGGCCATCACACCCGGCGTGACTTTCAGGTCCAGGGCCAGCAGATAGAAAATCTGATAAGCCCCCAGCAACACCACGCCCGTGGCCATCGCATACAACATCGGCTTACCGCCCTTGGGCCGTTTCAACTTGAGCAACGGCACCAGCAGTACCAACCCACACAGAGCGATAGCAAAGCGGATCAGCAGAAAAGCGAAGGGTGACGCATGGGCCAGGCCCCATTTGGAGAAGATCGCCCCGCTGCTCCACAGCAGAACGAACAGGCTCGTGGACGCCGCCGCGAGCGCGGATTTTTTCGAAAGGACAAACATGAAGACCACCTGTAGTCAGGCAAAAAGCCAACTCAGCCGAAGCTGAAATCCAGTAGTTTTTTCAGGCAGGCGCGGGTAACAGCAACTAGCTAGAAACTGATCAGCCCGAAACGCCAACGCCCGGCGGTGATACGACTGCGTACACCGGCGTGCTACGGACAGGTGGGGGGTAATGACTGATCTGCGCAGGCTGCTGATTCCCGCACGGCACGACGCCAGCGTTGACCGCTGAATCGACTACCGCGTTGATGAGGGATGCAGGCATGGGCTGATCTTTTTTGATGAAGTGGACGGTGGGTTGGATAACACCGAGCGCCGACTATAACCAGCGGGCGACCTGGATTGCAATGACTTGGACAAAGGGCCAGTAACGAAAGCTGTCGCGCCGAAACTACCTTCGAGATAAATGTCGGGCGACCCTTACATCGGCGAAAAAAAAACCGCTTCAATGAGCGGTTTTTCATTTCTTGCCCGGAATCACCCAAACAACCAATACCCCAACAACGTCAACACCACCACCGCCAGCACCGGCCGCAACACGCGGTAAGCCTTGGGGTTGCGACGCTTCCACTGCTTGACCACACCGCTGACCCTGTCACTGGACTTCTTGCTCCAGGCGTAAGCCTTGTTGATTCCGCCAACCCGTTCGTCGTCGAGATTCTGCGGCGCCGTTGCGCGACCGAGCAAGCCACTGACCCAACGGTTGAGGCGGGTCATGACGCGGTTGCTCAGCGGACGTTCGATGTCGCAGAACAAAATGACCCGGGTTTTCTCGGTTTCGTTCTTCACCCAGTGCACATACGTCTCATCGAACATCACATCTTCACCGTCGCGCCAGGCATACACCTGACCGTCGACGAAAATGCGGCAATCATCGGAGTTCGGGGTCGACAGACCCAGGTGATAACGCAGGGAACCGGCAAACGGATCGCGGTGCGGGTTGAGGTGGCTGCCGCCCGGCAGTAGCGCGAACATGGCGCCTTTGACGTTGGGAATACTGCTGACCAGGGCCACGGTTTTCGGACACAGCGCTTCGGCCGATGGCAGGGGTTTGTCGTACCACTTGAGGTAGAAACGCTTCCAGCCTTTCTTGAAGAACGAACCAAAACCGGCGTCGTTGTTTTTTTCGGCGGCGCGGATGTAGCCCTCGTCGAACAGGTGCATCGCTTCGTCGCGGATGACTTCCCAGTTGTCCTTGAGCACATCCAGCTCCGGGAACTTGCTGCGGTCCAGATAAGGTTTGGACGGCACGCTGGAGAACAGGTACATCAAGGCGTTATAAGGCGCGAAGAGCGCGGAGTGGTTGACGAACTGACGCAAGGCCGGCAAACGCGCCTTGCCGCGCAAATGCACATAAAGAGTACTGCCCAGGAACAGCAGCAACAGCGACGCCTTCGCGGCAAAGGAAAAGGTCATCAACAACTCCTTGAGAAAAAACAACTCTGCACAACGCCATTTACCCGACGTTGCGACCGGCCATGATAAACATTACCGGCCACGGGAAAAACCCGTCTAACTCAACATTCACTGTTAAGAATTATGCAATAAAGCACTTCTTACCATAGCGTTCCTGAACGGGGGCTGATCTGAATCAACCCCCCACCCCACGATCAAATAATCACGGCTTCGGCAACGTCTATTGCTGATTCTCCTGTTCGGTAAACAGGTCACTGAACAGCATGCTCGACAGGTAGCGCTCGCCAGAATCGGGCAGGATCACCACGATCGTCTTGCCCTGCATTTCCGGGGTTTCCGCCAGGCGTACCGCCACAGCCATGGCAGCTCCGCAAGAGATGCCGCACAAAATGCCCTCTTCCTGCATCAAGCGCAGGGCCATGGCCTTGGATTCATCGTCGGTCACCAGCTCGACACGGTCCACCATCGACAGGTCCAGGTTCTTCGGTACAAAACCGGCGCCGATGCCCTGGATCTTGTGCGGGCTCGGTTTGATTTCTTCCCCGGCCAGCTTCTGCGTAATCACCGGCGAAACCACCGGTTCAACCGCCACGGAAAGAATCGGTTTGCCCTGGGTATTCTTTATATACCGCGAAACGCCGGTAATGGTTCCACCCGTTCCTACGCCCGCCACCAGCACATCGACCGCGCCGTCGGTGTCGTTCCAGATTTCCGGACCGGTGGTTTTCTCGTGAATGGCCGGGTTGGCCGGATTCTCGAATTGTGCGGGCATGAAATAGGTGGACGGGTCGCTGGCAACAATTTCAGCAGCCTTTTCGATCGCGCCTTTCATGCCCTTGGCCGGTTCGGTCAGCACCAGTTCGGCGCCGAGTGCCTTGAGCACTTTGCGACGCTCAATGCTCATGGACGCCGGCATGGTCAACATCAGCTTGTAGCCCCGTGCAGCGGCAACAAACGCCAGACCAATGCCGGTATTGCCAGAGGTGGGCTCGACGATGGTCATGCCAGGCTTGAGTTTGCCGGTGCTTTCGGCGTCCCAGATCATGTTCGCCCCGATCCGGCACTTGACCGAATAACCTGGATTGCGCCCCTCGATCTTGGCCAGGATGGTCACGCCACGCGGTGCGATGCGGTTGATCTGCACCAGCGGCGTATTGCCGATGGAATGGGCGTTGTCAGCAAAAATACGGCTCATGGCTGGGTCCTTATGCAGCGTTGAATTAGCCCTTCACGGTATGCCTGTTGCCCGTGGTCGTCCAGTCGGGTCGAACGTCCGGTGACCACCGCAGTCAATGGTCTTACATCGCCGGAGATTTGCCATCATGAAACGTCGATACAGCTGGCCCTTGTGGATCCTCGTCGGCCTCGTTGTGCTACTGATTACCTTGCATGTGGCCCTGCCCTACATGGTGCGCGACTACCTGAATGACAAGCTCGCCGACATGGGCGACTACCGTGGACAGATCACCGACGTTGACCTGGCACTGTGGCGCGGCGCCTACAAAATCAACGGGCTGAAAATCGTCAAGGTCGATGGCAAGGTCCCGGTGCCCTTCGTCAATGCGCCGTTGATCGACCTTGCCGTGAGCTGGCACTCGCTCCTGTACGACCACGCGGTGGTGGCCAAGGTGCAGTTCTTCAACCCCGAGGTGAACTTCGTCGATGGTGGCGCCAACAAGCAAAACTCGCAGACCGGCCAGGGCACCGACTGGCGCGCGCAATTGAGCAAACTGGCCCCCATCACCCTGGACGAAGTTCGTATCTTCGACGGCAAGATCAGCTTCAGAAATTTCAATTCAAAGCCCCCCGTCAACATGAATGCGACCCAGGTCAACGCCAGCATTTACAACCTGACCAACGTCGTCGACAAGGAAGGCAAGCGCGACGCACGCTTCGATGGCAAAGCGCTGCTGCTGGGTCACGCCCCATTGGAAACCACCGCGACCTTCGACCCGCTGAGCAATTTCGAAGACTTCCAGTTCCGCCTGCGCGCCAGGGACATTGAACTCAAACGCATGAACGACTTCGCCTCGGCCTATGGCAAGTTCGATTTCAATGCCGGGCACGGTGATGTGGTGATTGAAGCGCAAGCGAAAAAGGCCCAATTGACCGGCTACATCAAACCGCTCCTGAAGGATGTTGACGTTTTCAACTGGCAGCAGGACGTAGAAAACAAGGACAAAGGGCTGTTCCGGTCCATTTGGGAGGCCATAGTCGGCGGCTCCGAAACCGTGCTGAAAAACCAGGGCAAAAACCAGTTTGCCACGCGTGTGGAACTGAGCGGCAACGTTCATAGGCAAGACATCAGCGCGTTCCAGGCGTTTTTGCAGATTTTGCGTAATGGTTTTGTCCAGGCCTTCAATGCCCGGTATGAACGGCCGAAGCCGGAGGCGGACTGAGTCAAGATGTGACGCCCCATTCAGAGACTGAATAAGCCGTCTGCGTTCACAGTCGACCGGGCAGCGCGTTATAGTCGGGTACTACAATTATTGCGCCCCGCCCTGCCCCGTCAGGTCGGCGTTACCGTTCGAGGATTAGCAGATGAAGTTCGAAGGCACCCAGGCCTACGTCGCCACCGATGACCTGAAGCTGGCGGTCAACGCCGCCATCACCCTGGAGCGCCCGCTGCTGGTCAAGGGCGAGCCGGGCACCGGCAAGACCATGCTGGCCGAGCAACTGGCCGAGTCCTTCGGCGCCAGGCTGATCACCTGGCACATCAAATCCACGACCAAGGCGCATCAAGGCCTGTACGAGTACGACGCGGTCAGCCGCCTGCGCGATTCGCAGCTGGGCACGGACAAGGTTCACGACGTTCGTAATTACCTGAAAAAGGGCAAGCTCTGGGAGGCTTTCGAGTCTGAAGAGCGGGTGATCCTGCTGATCGACGAAATCGACAAGGCCGACATCGAGTTCCCGAACGACCTGCTGCAAGAACTCGACAAGATGGAGTTCTATGTTTACGAGATCGACGAGACCATCAAGGCCAAGAAGCGCCCGATCATCATCATTACCTCCAACAACGAAAAAGAGCTGCCGGACGCCTTCCTGCGCCGCTGCTTCTTCCACTACATCGCCTTCCCGGATCGCGTCACGATGCAGCGGATCGTCGATGTGCACTATCCGGACATCAAGAAGGACCTGGTCAGCGAAGCGCTGGACGTGTTCTTCGACGTGCGCAAGGTGCCGGGCCTGAAGAAAAAGCCATCGACCTCCGAACTAGTGGACTGGCTGAAGCTGCTGATGGCCGACAATATCGGCGAAGCCGTACTTCGCGAACGCGATCCGACCAAGGCCATCCCGCCGTTGGCCGGTGCTTTGGTCAAGAACGAACAGGACGTGCAACTGCTTGAGCGTCTGGCGTTCATGAGCCGTCGCGGCACCCGCTAAGAGGCTGATGCCATGCTGCTCAACCTGTTCAATGAAATGCGTGCAGCCAAGGTACCAGTCTCGGTGCGCGAGCTGCTGGACCTGATCAACGCGCTGAAACAGCGCGTGACCTTCGCCGACATGGACGAGTTCTACTACCTGTCCCGGACGATTCTGGTGAAGGACGAAAAGCATTTCGACAAGTTCGACCGGGCCTTCGGTGCTTACTTCAATGGCCTGGAAAAACTCGACGATCACCTTCAGGCCTTGATTCCCGAAGACTGGTTGCGCAAGGAATTCGAGCGCTCGCTGACCGACGAAGAGCGGGCGGCGATCCAGTCCCTCGGCGGCCTGGACAAGCTGATCGAAGAGTTCAAGAAACGCCTGGAAGAACAGAAAGAACGCCACGCCGGCGGCAACAAGTGGATCGGCACCGGCGGCACCAGCCCGTTCGGCTCCGGCGGGTTCAACCCGGAAGGCATTCGGGTCGGTGATGCCGGCAAGCGCCAGGGCAAGGCAGCCAAGGTCTGGGATCAGCGCGAGTACAAAAACCTCGACGATTCGGTGGAACTGGGCACGCGCAACATCAAGGTTGCCCTGCGCCGGCTGCGTAAATTTGCCCGTCAGGGCGCGGCGGAAGAGCTCGACATCGATGGCACCATCGATCACACCGCGAAAGACGCCGGGTTGCTGAACATCCAGATGCGGCCGGAGCGGCGCAACACCGTCAAGCTGTTGCTGCTGTTCGACATCGGCGGCTCGATGGATGCCCACGTGAAAATCTGCGAAGAGTTGTTCTCGGCCTGCAAGACCGAGTTCAAGCATCTTGAGTACTTCTACTTCCACAACTTCATTTACGAGTCGGTGTGGAAGAACAACATGCGCCGCACATCCGAACGCACCTCGACCCAGGACTTGTTGCACAAGTACGGCGCCGACTACAAAGTGATCTTCATCGGTGACGCCGCCATGGCGCCCTATGAAATCACCCAGGCCGGCGGCAGCGTCGAGCACTGGAACGAAGAAGCCGGTTACGTGTGGATGCAGCGGTTCAAGGAGAAGTACAAGAAGCTCATCTGGATTAACCCGTATCCGAAAGATACGTGGGGCTATACGTCGTCGACCAATATCGTGCGGGATTTGATTGATGACCAGATGTACCCGCTGACGTTGCGGGGGCTTGAAGAAGGGATGCGGTTTCTTTCCAAATAGCACACCGAACTTGTGGCGAGGGAGCTTGCTCCCGCTGGGTCGCGCAGCGCCCCAAAAGCTTGGCGGCTGCTTCGCAGCCGAGCGGGAGCAAGCTCCCTCACCACAGGGTTCGCATGGCCCCTCTTACAACCCGCGCAAATCCCGCTCTTCAATCGGCCGGCTCTGGCGCAGGCGCTTGCCGCCCAGCACCACCCAATCGATCAGCCTGAACAGGCATTCAATCCCGAACGACAACAGCAACGCGCCACTCATGCCCCAGATCATCGCTTCGGGCGTCAGCAGGATCTGGTAGCTGTAGCCGTTCCAGGTTTCCTTGCGGATGTCCGGGTCGGCGGCCAGTACAACCTGCAGGAAGCGGATGTACCACGGGCCCTGCATGGCCTGGAATTGTTTATCGAGGGCCAGCTGACGGGTGAGCAGGTTGCTCAGGCTGTCGGCATCGCTGCGAAAGATCGGGTCTTCGCTGGCGCGGTAATGGGCGACCAGGGCCTGCATGTCGCCCTTGAAGAATTGATTGGCGGTGCCCTGAAAGCCGCTAAGACCGGTCTGCGCCTCGATCAGGTGGGCCTCGACCCGCTTGGCGTAATCGTTGATGAACCCCGGCACCTGGACACCGATCAACAGGCCCGCCGCGAACAACACCAGCCGTAGATAACTGAGCAACATGTGAGCGTCCTTTATTCGGTCTTGCCCTGGCTGACGCATTCACCGCGTCGCCACAGGCTCCATTGGCCCGGTTCGTAGCGGGTCCAGGTTTCGTTTTCGGTCAGGGGTTCGGTGGCGATCACGGTGACCACATCGTTGGGCGTGGTTTCGGCCTGGAAGTCGACGATCACGTCGACATCTTTCAAGCGCGCAGGGCCGAACGGTGCACGACGGGTAATCTGCGCCAGTTTGGTCGAGCAGTAACAGAAGAGCCAATCGCCATCGCTGAGCAGGCAATTGAACACACCCTTGCCGCGGTATTCGGCGCAGGCGGCCACCAGATCGGGCAAAAGCGCTTCGATCTCAACCGGTTCCGGAAACGCTGCGCGCACACGATTGAGCAAATCACAAAAAGCCGCTTCACTGTCGGTATCGCCGACCGGGCGGTAAAAGCTTGTGATGGGTTGAAAATCCGCGAGCTGGCCGTTGTGGGCGAAACACCAGTTGCGCCCCCACAGTTCGCGCACGAACGGATGAGTGTTGGACAGGCAGACCTTGCCGACATTGGCCTGGCGGATGTGCCCGATCACCACTTCGCTCTTGATCGGATAGCGCTGCACCAGATTAGCAACTTCCGACTCACTGCTAGCCGCCGGATCCTGGAACAGCCGCAGGCCACGGCCCTCATAGAACGCGATGCCCCAACCGTCACGGTGCGGACCGGTACGACCGCCGCGCTGCATCAGACCGGTGAAGCTGAACACGATATCGGTCGGCACATTGGCGCTCATGCCCAATAACTCACACATGTTCGGACTCTCTGTAAGGCAGGGGCAAGGTTACAAACGCGGTTCTACGCGCATACGCTGAGGGTTGCTCGGGACCGGCGGGCGACCATAACGGTCATCACCGGCACCGCCGAAAGGATGATCGTCTTCAGGATCGTCGGCCTTGGCCGCAGCCTTGGCAGCCGCCGTCCGTTCCTTACGCGCCTTGGCGGCGCGTTCGATCGGGAAGCGGATCGCGACGAGCACCAGATAAAGGCCGAAGGCGATCATGCCGTACATGAGCAGGTCGGAGACCGCCCGCCAGGCGTTGTTGCCAACCTTGAACGCGAGGTCCAGGGCGGTGATGGCGATGGCCGGGGCGACCTTTTCCTTCACCGGATCGATGATCGTCGGACTGAACAGCAACACGGCGACCAGCAGTCGCAACGGCTCCCGCAGCCAGCGCCACATCCAGCGGGTCATGCGCATCCACACCAACAGGCAGCCTAAAGCGGCGAAGGCGTAGAGGCCCCAGGCGATCAGATAGTCGTTCTCGGTCATGGTGTCCATGGCAAGGCAGGCAAAGAGGCGCTTATAGTAACGACTTTTCGCACGTCAGGCTTGTCCCAATGCCAGCCGGTCAAGACTCCCACAGGGATCTGTGTGAGGCATCAGGATGTTTCCTGCCCCCTGCGAAGCCCTAATTCCGTACATCGTCCGAGACCCCTTCATGCCCGTATCCGCCAACATGACCAGCGCCCCGATTGCCCACAAGGCCGAAGGTTCTGACCCGTATGCCTGGCTACAGGAACGCGACACCGACGCGGTGCTCGATTACCTCAAGGCTGAAAACCGCTATCAAGAGGCGCAAACCGCCGATCAGGCCGGGTTGCGCGAAACCCTGTTCGAAGAGATCAAGGGCCGGATTCTCGAAACCGACCTGTCGCTGCCCTCCCCGTGGGGCCCGTATCTGTATTACACGCGCACCACGGCCGGTGACGAATACGCTCGTAACTACCGCTGCCCCCGCCCGGCGGATGACAGCCTGCAGCTCGATGAAGCCCACGAACAACTGCTGCTGGACCCGAACGAACTGGCTAACGGCGGCTTCTTTTCCCTCGGTGCGTTCAGTATCAGCCCGGACCACCAGCGCCTCGCCTACAGTATCGACTCCACCGGCGATGAGATTTACACCCTGTTCGTGAAGGAATTATCCAGCGGCCGCGTCAGCGAACTGGAATTCTCGGACTGCGATGGCAGCATGATCTGGGCCAACGACAGCCTGACGCTGTTCTTCGGCGAACTGGACGACACCCACCGCCCGCACAAACTGTTCCGCTATCGACTGGACGGCACGGCAGCCGAAGAAGTGTTCCATGAGTCGGACGGCCGCTTCTTCATGCATTGCTATCGCTCGAGTTCGGAGCAGCAATTACTGCTGGCGCTGGGCAGCAAGACCACCAGCGAAGTCTGGGTGCTCGACGCGTCCCAGCCGCAACAGGCGTTCACCTGCATCGCGCCGAGGGTTGAAGACCATGAGTACGACGTTGATCACGGCGCACTCGATGGCCAATGGACCTGGTTCATTCGCACCAACCGCGACGGCATCAACTTTGCCTTGTACACGGCTGTCGATACCGGCGTTGCGCCGACCGAAGCCGACTGGCAGAACCTGATTCCCCACAGCGACACCACGATGATCGACGGCATGAGCCTCAACGCCCGGGCCTTGACCCTCAGCCTGCGTGAAGGTGGCTTGCCGATCATCCAAGTCCACCCGCAAGACCTGCCGAGCTACCGCGTGCAGTTGCCGGATGCGGCCTACAGCCTGCACGTGCAAAACAGCCTGGAATTCATCAGCGACCGCATCCGTTTGCGTTACGAAGCGCTGAACCGTCCGGCGCAGATCCGCCAACTGGAACTGGTCAGCGGCGAACAGAAAGTGTTGAAGGAAACCCCGGTGCTCGGTCCGTTCGACGCCGACGCCTACGTCAGCCAGCGCCTGTGGGCGACAGCGCCGGACGGTACGCAAGTGCCGATCAGCCTGGTCGTCAAACGCGAGGCCCTCGGTAAGCCGACGCCACTTTATCTGTACGGCTACGGCGCCTACGGCGAAAGCCTCGACCCGTGGTTCTCCCATGCGCGCCTGAGCCTGCTGGATCGCGGCGTGGCGTTTGCCATCGCCCACGTGCGGGGTGGCGGCGAACTGGGAGAAGCCTGGTATCGCGCCGGCAAGCAGGAACACAAGCACAACACCTTCAGCGACTTCATCGCCTGCGCCGAGCACCTGATCGCCAATGGCTTCACCACATCAAAGCAACTGGCGATAAGCGG
The DNA here is from genome assembly GCF_949767185.1 of Pseudomonas sp. IT-P100. NCBI lineage: Bacteria > Pseudomonadati > Pseudomonadota > Gammaproteobacteria > Pseudomonadales > Pseudomonadaceae > Pseudomonas > Pseudomonas sp. IT-P100. Next base: position 784,083 of record NZ_CATKQK010000022.1, on the reverse strand, counting down.
CGGCAGTGCTGGCGGCTTGTTGATTGGCGCGGTGCTCAACATGCGTCCGGAGCTGTTCGGCGCGGCAATTGCCGAAGTGCCGTTCGTCGACGTGCTGAACACCATGCTCGACCCGGAGCTGCCGCTGACCGTCACGGAATACGACGAGTGGGGCAATCCTGAAGAGCCGGACGTTTATGATCGGATCAAGGCTTACGCCCCGTACGAAAACGTCACTGCACAGGCTTATCCGGCGACGCTGGTGGTCGCCGGCTACAACGACAGTCGCGTGCAATATTGGGAAGCGGCCAAATGGGTGGCCAGGTTGCGCGCGACCAAAACCGACAGCAACCCGCTGCTGCTCAAGACCGAGCTGGGCGCCGGGCATGGCGGGATGAGCGGTCGTTACCAGGGATTACGTGACGTAGCACTCGAATACGCATTTGTTTTCAAGGTTTTGGGGATTGCCTGAGGAACTTGGCCTGACACGTCGGTCTTAAGACCAGACACCGGGTCTGCTCCCACACAATTCCAATGTGAGAGCGGGCTCGCTCGCGAAGAAAGCCAGCACATTCAACATCAATGTTGGGTGTTACACCGCCTTCGCGAGCAAGCCCGCTCCCACAAGGGATTGAGGACATCCCGAAAACCGGAACCAGACACAAAAAAAAGACCGTGACGACATGTCAGAACCAACCCTGTTGAACAACGAAATCCGTGACTGGCTGATGGACTGCGGCCTGTTCGACCAACTGCTGCCTGCAGACTTCGCTGCCGCTTCCGGCTACTTCAGTATCAGCACCGTGGCCGAAGGCGAAGAGATTTTTCACGAAGGCGACGCCGGCAGCTTCATGTGCATCATCCATACCGGCCAGGTGGCGGTGCAAAAATCCGGCAGCGACGGACAATTGGTGACCATGGCCACCTTGCGCAGCGGTCGGGCGTTCGGCGAAATGGCCGTGCTCGATGGTGAGCGACGTTCCGCCAGTTGCGTGGCAGCGAGTAATTGCCAGTTGCTGAACCTGGGCAGGGACTCGCTGGAAAAGATGCTCAACGACGCGCCGAAAATCGCCGCCAAGATCATCCGCGCCCTTGCCGTCTCCCTGTCCAAACGCCTGCGCATGGCCGACGGGCAACTGTTGTCACAGCAGGTCTAACCGCCCGGCGACTTGATCTTCGTATTGTTCTGCTCCAGGCCCGGCAACGTCTGGTCCTTGGGCGGGCTGGGCACTTCGATCGGTGGCAACAGCGGTGGCCCGCCACCGCCGGGCCCGGCTTTGTGCGGGATGGTCGGGGTGATCTGCGGATACGGCGTCGGCGTCGCGGTGCCGGGCGAACCGGGCAGCGGCGCCGGGCTGGTCGGAATGGTTTGCAGCTCTTGGGCCTGCACTGCAGTTATCGAGAGCGCGGCCAAGGCAATGACCGTTAGAATGGTGCGCTTCATCAATGGCTCCGTTGGCCTTGTTGTCTGGTTGCAGGCTACTCCCAACGGCGTTCGTTTGCCTCCCCCCTGCCCCTCCTTCTCAAGAGAGCCCCATGAAACGTTTCGTTCTCCTCGACACCGCCCCCATTCCTGAAAACGGCGGCGCCCTGTGCCTGTTCGAATACGGTGAGGATTTCGTCATCAAGATCCAGGGCGGCGACGGCGGACAGCTGATGAACACCCGCATGCACGGCTCCGAAGACGCATTGGCCGAAATCCCCTGCCGCAAGGTCGCTGGCCGGCCGAATTCGCGGGTGCTGATCGGTGGCCTGGGCATGGGTTTCACCCTCGCCTCGGCCCTCAAGCATTTGGGCAAGACCGCAGAAGTCGTGGTCGCTGAACTGGTGCCCGGCGTGGTCGAGTGGAATCGCGGGCCATTGGGCGAGAAAGCCGGCAATCCGTTGCTCGATCAGCGCACGGTGATCCGCATGGAAGACGTGGCCAAAGTACTGCAGGCCGAGCCGCAAGGGTTCGATGCGATCATGCTCGACGTCGACAACGGCCCCGAAGGCCTGACCCAGAGGGCCAATAGCTGGCTCTACTCCGCAGGCGGCCTGAGCGCGTGCGCCAAAGCCCTGCGGCCAAAAGGGGTGCTGGCCGTCTGGTCGGCCAGCGCCGACAAGCAGTTTTCCGACAAACTGAAAAAAGCCGGCTTCAAGGCCGAGGAAGTCCAGGTCTTTGCCCACGGCAACAAGGGCACCCGCCACACCATCTGGATTGCCGAGAAGCTCAAGGGCTGAGCTAAACTTCGTTCATAACCGTCATTAGTCTTTTACAAAGGTGAACCCATGAGTTCGTCAACGCCGACCAACACTTCGAAGCTGGACCGCATCCTCGCCGACAACCAGCGCGACAAGGAAATGGGTTACCGCGACAAAGCCCTGAAAATGTACCCGCACGTGTGCGGCCGCTGCGCCCGCGAGTTTTCCGGCAAGCGCCTGAGCGAACTGACCGTGCACCACCGCGACCACAACCACGACAACAACCCGCAGGATGGTTCGAACTGGGAACTGTTGTGCCTGTATTGCCATGACAACGAACACTCGCGGTACACCGATCAGCAGTATTTCGATGAAGGCTCGTTGAGCACGCCGAAGATCGCCAAGGCGACGCATAACCCGTTTGCGGCGTTGGCAGGGTTGATGAAGAAGGACGACTGAATATCTTCATTGTCTGACCCGCCCCCATCGCTAGCGGGCTAGCTCCCACAGGGATCTTGTGTGCGCATAAGTATGTGTGAACGCCCCAGATCCAATGCGGGAGCTAGCCTGCTAGCGATAGCAATTGTCCAGTCACCACCAATCTCAAATCAGACACCCCCTCACCCAATCCCCGTATAATCGCGGTTTTTTCCCCGAAGGCACCCCGCTCGTGGCAGACAAACGGTACAGCTGCATTGGTTTGTTCAATCCAAAATCACCGGAAAACGTCGGCTCGGTCATGCGCGCCGCCGGCTGCTACAACGTGGCGTCCGTGTTCTACACCGGCAAGCGTTATGACCGCGCCGCCGACTTCGTCACCGACACCAAACGCGTCCACTACGACATCCCGCTGATCGGCATCGACGACCTGAAAAAAATCCTGCCACTGGGCTGCGTACCGGTCGCCGTGGAGCTGGTCGAAGGCGCACGCTCGCTGCCCGAATACACCCACCCGGATCGCGCGCTGTACATCTTCGGCCCGGAAGACGGCTCGCTGGATAAAGAGATTCGCGACTGGTGCGAAGACGTGGTCTACATCCCGACCACCGGTTGCATGAACCTCGCTGCCACGGTCAACGTCGTGCTGTACGACCGCATGGCCAAGGGCCTCAACACCCGCTCCGGTCCAAAATTCCGCTGAATCGACGCACATCCGATGGAACAAGCCGCCCGCCTCGGCAGTCAGCTTAATTATCTATTCTTGAAGCAGTCCTTCCCGCCAGGAGACAGATCATGAGCGAACTCAAACGCGTAGAGCGCATCGAATCCACCCCGTTCCAGACCCATTCCGATCAGAACGTTCAGGGTTGGGAGCGCATCGGCTCCCTGGCCGGTGGCGTGGTGATGGTCGGCAAGGGCCTGCGTCGCGGCGGAATATTCGGTTTGCTCCAGGTGGCCATCGGCGGCGTAGCGCTGGCCCGTGGCATTACCGGCCACAGTTCGGCCAAGAGCCTGCTGGAGAAAAGCCGTCAGGACATGAACAACGTGCGGGCGAAAATCGAGCGTGCCGGGGAAGAGTTGGGTCGGCTGAAGGCGAATGCCGAGGCGGCGACCAAAACCGCGACCGTCACCGGGAATGATTCGTTGAAGTCGCCGAAAACCGGGGTTTGATCTGAGTTTTCGTTGAGGCTTATGGCCTCTTCGCGGGCAAGCCCGTTCCCACAGGTTTTAGTGTTGGGCCACGAATTTGTGGACACCCCTGATCCTTGTGGGGCTTGCCCGCGATGGCAATTTTACTGGAGCAACCCGGTATCCAAGACTTTGGAAGACTCGCCAATCACACTCTCGGCCAGCTGAACGAACGCCTTGGTATTGACACTCTCCAAATGCATCGCCCCGCGCATCACATCGTCCAGCGAACGCTTGTTACGGGTCTTGATACGAATCTCCTGATCCAGCTCACCTAGCAATAAAACTGCTTTGCCTATCTGTGCCGGGCTGATCTGCTCACCCCGCAAGGTCGTGACCTTCTGGCCCTCTTTGGCCAACTTCTTCTGCAAATGTTCATACCGCTCATCACTCATCCCGCCGGCACGTCGCACCAGTTCGATGGCGTAATACTCGGCAAAACCTTCGCTGATCCAGTCACTGCGCTGCTTGTCATTGATCCGCCCGAACACTTGGGCCAGTTCACGTACCAGCACACTGCTGCCGCTTTCGCTGACCAGTGGCAGGCGCGTATTCAGATAGATCGACTCGCGCGCGGCCAGGCTGCCCCGCCACATCGGGTCGTTGGCGCCGACAATCAGCAACTTGGCAGGATGACGCGGGAACACGGCCTGCACTTGCGGCCAGACAAACGTCAGCAGCGTCAGCACATCCATGCGGCGCATGCCCTGGCCTTGGGGCGAGGCGACGGTGACTTCGGTTTCCCCCAATCGGGTGCGACGGGTGCCGAGGTGACCGGCAAGCATCCAGCCGGTAGGCCGATCGAACAGGCGGGAGACGTTATCGATGCGGAATTTGTTCTTGCCGATCCGTGGCCAGGCGGTTTCGACGCTTTTCCAGCCGGTGGGCAATTCGAATTCCAGGCGTGACACCAGCTCGATGCCATCCTGCTGATCGAGTCTGGCAGCGGGCACCAGGTCGTCGCCGCGCATCAGCGCCCAGGTCGGGGTCATGCGCGTGTCGAAGCTGCCGCTCTTGCGGCCATGGCTGATGCGCACACGGTAGGTCAGGCTGGCCTTGTCGGCGGCCGGGCGCCAGACACCACGGGCCGGCTTGCCGGGCGTGAGTTGCCATTGGCCATCGGCCTTGAAATCGCTGTAATGGCTGCCGTCGCCGAGGTCGAAATCCAGGCTGCGCACCGCCGAACCCTGGGCCAGGGTCAGCCGCACTTCAGCCTGATCGCTTTGCGGCAACAGGCGCACGTGGTAATCCAGGTCGACCTTCTTCGCCGCCCACACGGGCGAACCAAAGGCCAGCAGCCCGACGGCCAGCGCCAGCCGCAATCCCACAGCCATACACACTCCTTTGTAAAACTAACCTGCCCGGAAAATCAGATGGTCTTCCCAATCCTCTTCGGCCACGCTGCCTTCGGCGAGCATGCGCCCGGACTGGGAAATGCGTTCGTGGTGCACGGCGTCGCGATCACCGCACACCAAGTGGTGCCAGAGTGGCAAATCCTTGCCTTCGCTGACCAGGCGATAACCGCAGGTCGGCGGCAGCCATTTGAACTCATCGGCCTTGCCCGGCGTGAGCTGGATGCAGTCCGGCACGAATTCACGGCGGTTCGGGTAATCGCTGCACTGACAGGTTTTCAAGTCCAGCAACTTGCACGCGATGCGCGTGTAGTAAACGCTGTTGTCCTCTTCATCCTCGAGCTTTTGCAGGCAGCACAGACCACAACCGTCGCACAGCGATTCCCATTCCTGCTGATCGAGCTGATCGAGGGTTTTGCGTATCCAGAACGGTTCGACTTTGGCGGCCATGGCTCAAGCATCAACATCAGGTAGTGAAAAGGCCGCCAGTCTAGTGTGCAGCGGCCCGCGGGCCAAGCATTGGCGACTGCCGGTAGAACGGGACTTGTCAGTTATTGCGCCGCCAAGTAGCTTTGCCAGTCGCAAGGAGCCAGACCTGCGTGCCATTAACGCCCAACTGCGTTGCATCCAGATGAAGTACCAGGCTCACGAAAAACCTCATCGCCCAGCCTGACTGTGCCCGCCGGTTTTTTACTCGACCCTCTGACTCACATGTCGCAAGGAATCTCTGCATGAGTGCCAATCCACGCGTTGCCGATTACGCCATCCACCCTCAATTTACCGATCGCTGGTCGCCCCGTGCCTTCACCGGCGAAGCCATTCCAGAAGAAACCCTGCTGAGCTTTTTCGAAGCCGCACGCTGGGCACCCTCGGCCTACAACTCGCAGCCTTGGCGGTTCCTCTACGCGCGCCGCGATACGCCGAACTGGGAGCGTTACCTGGGTTTGCTGAACGAATTCAACCGCAGCTGGGCGCAACACGCCTCGGCGCTGGTGATCGTGATCTCGAAAACCACCTTCGCGGTGCCTGGCGCCACCGAAGAAACTCCGGCCCTGTGGCACACCTTCGACACCGGGTCGGCCTGGGGCCATCTGGCGTTGCAAGCGAGCCTCAGCGGCTGGCACACCCACGGCATGGCCGGTTTCGATCAGGAGCTGACCCGCAAGGAGCTGAACATTCCTGAAGGTTACGCACTGCACGCAGCAGTGGCGGTGGGCAAGTTGGGGGACAAGGCGACGCTGGCGGATTACCTGCAAGCGCGCGAAGAGCCGAGCCCGCGTCGTCCGTTGAGCGAACTCGCAGCTGAAGGCGACTTCACCCTCTAAGCCACACCGCAAAACAACTGTGGGAGCAAGCCTGCTAGCGATGAGGGAACGTCAGCCAACAATGATGTCGACTGACACACCGCCATCGCGAGCAGGCTTGCTCCCACGGTGGGTTTTGCACACTATTCAAGCAAAGTGGATTCAATACCCGCGATTGAAATCCACTTCCCCGCGCAACGCCTCGCCCGCCTGATACGCCCGCACATTCTCGACGAACAGCTTCACCATCATCGCTGGCGAAGTCGGCGCCGAACTGTGTCCGGTGAGCAGCAAGCCCCAGGCCGTCCAGAACGGGTGACGTTGCGGCAGCGGTTCCTGACGGCAGACGTCGATCACCGCGCCTGCCAGATGCCCTTCCTTCAAGGCCTCCACCAAATCCGCATCGACCACCGCCACGCCACGCCCGACGTTGATGAACAACCCGGTCGGCTTGAACTGCTTGAACAGCGCCGCGTCGTACAGGTCGTGAGTCGTCGGCGTATTCGGCAGCAGATTGATCACGTAATCCACCTCACCAACCAGACGCGGCAAATCCGCCAGCGCCCCCACTTCGACAAACGGGGCCTGCTCGCGAGCTTCGCTGGCGATGCCATACAACTCGACGCCAAACGGCAGCAGAAACTGCGCCACGGTCTGACCGATGTCACCGGTGCCGACAATCAACACCTTACGCCCCGCCAGGCTTTGGCCCTGGCGGCTGTCCCATTTGCGCTCGACCTGACTGACCAGGCGCGGCAACACTTCGCGCTCGTGGCCGAGCATGTAGGTCAGCACGTATTCGGCCATGACCTGACCGAAAATCCCCACCGCGCGGGTCAGGCGATAGTGGCGTGGCAGGCCGTCGGCCAGCAGCGGCGTGATGCCGGCCCAGGTCGATTGCAACCATTGCGGCTGGTGACCCTGGCGCAACAGGGTCGCCAGAAGGTCCGGCTGCCCCAGCCAGATCGGGCAATCGGCGGCCTGGCGGGCCAGTTCAGCGGAGTCGCCGCTGGTCAGTACTTCCAGATCAGGCGCTGCCTGGCGCAACAGTTGGGCATATACAGGGTGGTCGTGTTCAGCAATCAGAACGCGCATGGTTCAAACCTTTCAAAAGCAGTGCAGACGGCCACCGAGGGGGTATCGCTCCCTCATCGTGGCCATCGCCAAAATCATTCCAGTGTTTCACGCAGACTCTGAACAGAGCCTGTCTGCCGATCACATCGGATCGTTGCGTCGCAACAGTTCTTCCGGCAAATGTTCGATGTATTCGTCTTCGGCCGGCGGCATTTGCAGGTGGTAACCCTGCTTCTCGAGGTTTTCCAGGACCACGGTGATGTCCTCGCGCGACAGCTTGCGCTCGGGGGTCAGCACCAGGTCGAACGCGTGGTGCGGTTTGCCGAAAGCGGCCATCAGACTTTCCGGGACGCGCTCCAGTGCATCGCTTTTGAGCACATAGAGGTACATCTCGTTTTTCTTCAGGCTTCGATAGATGGAGCAAATACGTTTCAAGGCTGTTCTCCGGCGGTGGCCAGGCTGTCGAGCAGCGCCTGGCCCATCAATTCGCGGCGCCAGCCACGCAGCGAATCAGGCAATTGGTAAGGACCATTGGGGAAGCCGCTCTTGAGCAGCGCTTCCAGGGTTTTCTTGCGCAGCATCAGCTCCGGCGCGATGTTCAGGCGCTCGGCTTCGGCCTGGCCAAGTGCACGCAACTGTTTGATCAGGGCTGCCGCATCTACCGGCAACGGCTCCGGCACGGCAGGCGGCCATTGATCTGGCGACACACTGCCAGAGCGCTTGATCAGATCAAGCAGAAATTCGCCGTCCTGACGCACGGTACGCGGGTGCATGTCTTCGATTTTCGCCAGCGCGCCGAGGTTGTCCGGTTGCGTCCGCGCCAGCGGCCACAGGGAGTGTTCACGGAGGATGCGATTGCGCGGCAAGTCACGGGCGCGGGCTTCGTGTTCGCGCCAGGCGCAGAGTTCACGCAGCACGGCGAGTTGGGCACGGGAGAGTTTCCAGGCCAGTTTGGCTTCGCGATAGACCTGGTACGGATCAACTTCACGACGCAGGTTGGCCACCAGCTCGGCGCCGTCTTCCAGGACCCAGGCATATTTATCGTCAGACAGTTTCGGACGAAGCTGTACGAAAACTTCCGCGAGGTGCAAGGCATCTTCGGCGGCATAGCTGATCTGAGTATCGGACAGCGGACGTTGCAGCCAGTCGGAACGGGTCTCGCCCTTGGGCAGGTCGATGCCGAGCACTTCCTGCACCAGCCGCGAATACCCCATGGAGAAACCGAGGTTCAGGTACGCAGCGGCGAGTTGAGTGTCGAACAGCGGCGCCGGCAGGCTGCCGGTCAGGCGCAGCAACACTTCGAGATCTTCGCTGCACGCGTGCACGACTTTGACCACGGCCGGGTTTTCCAGCAACGCCGCCAGGGGTTGCCAGTTATCGATGGTCAACGGATCAATCAGGTAAGCGCGTACGCCATCGCCGATCTGCAGCAGGCCTGCGATCGGATAGAAGGTGTCGACCCGCATGAATTCGGTGTCGAGGGCAACGTAGGGCAGCTGCTGCCACTCGGCGCAAAACCGGCCGAGGCTATCGTTGTCGCGAATCCAGTGAATATCGATGGCCACACGGCTCTCCCTTGAAGAATGGCGCGCAGTATATATCGCCCCCGGCGATTTCTGCGCCTCCACTGAACAAGAGCTTTAGCGAAAACACCTGCCTGATGGCAAGAAATGTCTGACAGAGGGAGGTTATCTGGCCTTACGCAACACGTAGACGCGCATTCGCTCGCAACCGGGCAGGAAGTCCTGGTGACTGAGCAAGTGAAAACCCGCCTGTTTGAACTCGTCTTCCACTTCGGCCTTACTGGCCAGCGGCCGAGCCCGAACCCCTTGTGTATCCGGCCGCCAGCGCTTGAAACGGGTGTCGACCCGCACCGCCACAATCACCGTATCGCGGCTGACCCGGTGGAACTCCCCCAGCATGGCCAACCGATGCTCGGGGCTGGCGAGCTGCTGAAACAGTTGCATGCAAAAAATGCAGTCCACCGCATTCGCCGACAAGCCGATGGCGAATGCCGAGCTTTGAAAAGTCTTGACCCGTTTCAGCAGGTGTTGCGGGTGGTGGGTCGGTGCGTGATCGAGCATGTCCTGAGACGGGTCGGACGCCAGAATCACCCGGTTCGTGTGTTCGGCCAGCACCGGCCAAAAGCGCCCGGCCCCGCAAGTCACGTCGAGGACCAGGCCTGGCTCGCCAGCCGCCTTGAGCGCGTTACGCACCAGTTGCTCGTCACGCCAGAACGCCAGGCGCCCGGCGAGTCCACGTGAGTGCGGCTGCAGGCAGACGCGGGCGTGTTCCTGATCGTGGCGCCGGGCGAACTCGAGCTCGATGGCGGAAGGGGGTTGAGCGGACATGTAAGGGGCTCTTGTAGGAAGAATCTGCCGGGACGCAGATTAACGGCCGGTTCGTGAAAAAAAGGTCGTGGCCCTCACTCTTTGGCCAGGACACCGTCAATCACCGCACCGCGACAGCCGGCAAACATGTCCAGATCCTGGTTGTAGACCTTGCTGTTGACCTCCAGCAAACCGATCATCGAATGGAACAGGTTGTCCTGGCTCAACGGTTTATCACGGCTCAGCTGCAAGCAATGAGTGTCTACCGAGAAAGACTTCTGATAACTGTCAGAGAACCAGGCCAGCATGGCGACATGCTTCTGTTGATCGGGCGCCATCATGTAAGGCGTACCGTGAAGGAACAGGTTGTATTCGCCGAGGGACTCACCGTGGTCCGACAGATACAGCATCGCTGTATCGACTTTGTCCTGGTTGCTGCGCAGCAGGTCGATCAGGGTCGACAGCACATGGTCGGTGTACACCAGGGTGTTGTCGTAACCGTTGACGATACTTTCGCGACTGCAATTGTTCAGCGCATTGCTTTCACACACCGGGGTAAAGCGTTCGTACTCTTTCGGGTAGCGCTTGAAGTACTCAGGACCGTGACTGCCCATCTGATGCAAGACCAGCACGGTGTCTTTATCCAGGGTGTCGATGAAGTGCTGCAACCCCTGCAGAAGGATTTCATCGCGGCATTCACTGTTGGCGCAGAGCGTCGGGTCTTTCAGGTTGCTGACATCATCGAGGGTGACGCGGTCGCAAGTGCCTTTGCAGCCCGACTGGTTATCGCGCCAGATGACATCCAGCCCCGCTCGCTTGAGCACATCCAGCAGACCCTCCTCATTCTTTGCCTTGCTCGCGCTGTAGTCTTTGCGGCCCATGTTGGAAAACATGCACGGCACCGAGACGGCTGTTTCCGTACCGCAGGAGTACACGTCGGTGAAGGCAATCAGGCCCGCCTCCTTGTCCAGTGCTGGCGTGGTGTCGCGGTCGTAGCCCAGCACACCAAAGTTCTCGGCCCGGGCACTCTCACCCACCACCAGCACGGTCAGGGATTTGCGGCCGTGAGCTTGCCAGGCCGGGTTTTTCCTGGCGTCCTCACCAATTTTTACGAAGGGTTGCCGGGCCGAAACGACTTGTTCGCGCAGGAAGCCGAAGGAGGCACCGATATAGTTGCTGGGCACTACCATCAAACGCAATTCGTGGTGATTTCGAAACAACGACGAGAGGCCCTGATAATTAACTAGCGCCACACCACCTAATACCACTACCGACGCAACACTTACCAAAGCCTTACTTAATAGTTCGCGATGCCAGCGGCGGTAATTTACCGATGTTATCCACAACAACCACGATGGCAACACACCGAGCAAAAGAATATAAACCAGCAACTTTATCGAGAGTAAGTCACGCACTTCCGTTGCATTGGTTTGCGCAAAATTGCGCAACATGCCGGTGTCTATCAGCACACCGTATTGACTCATGAAATAAGCCACCCCGGCGCTGATCATAAAGATCAACGTCAACAGCGGCTTCATCAACGGCCGAAAAGCCAGCAGTGTCAGCACTATGTTGAAGGCAGCCAGAATCATCAAGCCGAAAGAAACACGCAGGGCGATGCCGTCGCCATCGAAGGCGGTGATTTCAAACAGGTGTTGCCAGAGCACTAAATTGAAGCCCGCCAACAGAAAGGTACTGGCAAACAACGTCACCCATTCCGGGCGCACGGCTTTAATCTTCAACATGATAATCGGCTGTTCCTGTAAAGAAGTGCCGTCAGCAAATGTGAAAAGTTCATTTACCGCGACAGCACTAACCTTAGGCGGCCAACCATCAATTTTTTGTGAAAAAGAAGCCAACGATTAGTTGGCTTCCAGTATGAGGTCAAAACTTAAGTTGTATTTGAGAATGGTTCAGGCCTGGTTCAGGTACCAACGCCAATCCTGTTCACCGACTTCGCCCATGAACTGCCGATACTCGGCACGTTTAACGGCGAGATAAACGCCGAGAAACTCTCCACCGAAGGCCTCCCGCGCCCACGTCGAACCTTCCAGAGCGCGCAAGGTGGTCAGCCAGTCGGTCGGCAGCAGCTCCGTGGCCTGGGCGTAACCATTGCCTTCGACCGGCGCCCCCGGGTCCAGTTGTTCGCGAATGCCGCGATGGATGCCGGCCAGGATCGCCGCTGCCGCCAGATACGGGTTGGCGTCGGCGCCGCAAATGCGATGTTCGATGTGCCGCGAGAACGCTGGCCCGCCGGGCACGCGCAAACTCACAGTGCGATTGTCCACGCCCCAAGTGGCAGCCAGCGGCGCGTAGCTATTGGTCTGGAAGCGACGGTAGGAGTTGGCGTTCGGACAGAACAGCAGCAACGAATCGAGCAAGGTACTGAGCATGCCGCCAACTGCCTGTTTCAGCAGCGGCGTACCGTCCGTGGCGTCGCTGGCGAACAGGTTGTTGCCGTCCTTGTCTGCGAGGCTGACGTGCATATGCATGCCAGTGCCGGCCAGGTCGTCGAAAGGCTTGGCCATGAAGCACGCCGTCATCCCGTGTTTGTGCGCCACGCCCTTGACCAGCCGTTTGTAGCGCACGGCTTCATCCATCGCCTGCAAGGCGTCGGTACGATGTTCGAGGGTGATTTCCACTTGCCCCGGCGCGTATTCGGAAATCGCCGTGCGCGCCGGAATGCCCTGGAGTTTGCAGGCGCTGTAGAGGTCGGCCAGGAATGGCTCGATCTGCTCCAGTTCGCGCAAACCGTAGACTTGAGTGCTGCGCGGACGTCCGCCGTCAACGTCTCGCGCCGGTTGCGGCCGACCGTTGCTGTCGCGCTGCTGATCCAGCAGGTAAAACTCCAGCTCCGCCGCCATCACCGGGTAGTAACCGTCCGCCTGCAAGCCTTCGATCACCTTCGCCAACAGGTGGCGTGGGTCGGCGATGGTCGCCGGCATGCCCTCCTTCGGGTGCATGCTGACCTGCACCGCCGCCGTCGGAATCAATCGCCACGGCATGCGCGTCAAACTGCCGCTGATCGGGTAGGCCCGGCAATCAATATCGCCCACGTCCCACACCAGCCCGGAGTTTTCAACGTCGTCGCCGTTGATGGTCAGGCCCAGGATGGTACTTGGCAAAGGCCGGCCACTTTCATACACCGCCAGCAATTCATCGCGATGCAACAACTTGCCCCGTGGCACGCCGTTGTTGTCGAGGATGAACAACTCGAACATCTCGATATCCGGATTCTGTTCAAGAAAGGTCAGGGCTTCTTGCTTCGTGGCGAAGGATGTCGTGGCACAACTCATAGGAACTCTCTTGTTTCCGCGTCAGGCAAACGCGCAGGCGCTGCCGATTTGATCCCTGCGTACGGTGCGGGACCTGTAAGAACAATCAACGGGAAAGGTGGGAATCCGGCGGGCGCGCGTGACGGCAATGCCACAACGCCCAGAAGGCGAGTTCGGAAGGAAGTGCGACCGGACAACCGTCCATAGAGAAGACCGCAGTAAACAGATGAACCGCAGCGTCACATGGCAGGATAAGTCGTTAAATCGGGATTTGAAGAACTTTGGTTGCGAAATGGCTAAACATTCTCTGAATACTGACTTAACCCTGTGTTGCAGCAGAACTATTTAATTTCTAAATACCACCCCGGACTTTCTGATTTGCGGCCTCCAGGCCTCGCGCGCCTAATCTGGCCCTTGTCATTCAAGGTCCAATCGATGGAAAACGTCCGCGCCACTTCCCGCCCTGCCCTCTGGCTGATGGTCAGCATCATTCTCGTCGCACTCAACCTGCGCCCCTCCATGGCGGCGGTCGGTCCTTTGCTGTCGGCGATTCGCGGCGATATCCCGCTGAGTTTCAGCCTGGCCTCGCTGCTGACCATGTTGCCGGTGATGGCCATGGGACTGGCGATGTTCTTCGGCCTCAGCGTCAGCCGATGGCTCGGCGCACAGCGCACGGTGGTGGTGTCGCTGCTGATCATCGGCGTGGCGACGGTGTCGCGCCTGTTCCTCGACTCCGCGGCCGAACTGATCCTCAGTGCCGTGCTGGCAGGCATCGGTATTGCCCTGATACAGGCGCTGATGCCCGCGCTGATCAAGTCCCGTTTTGGCGACTACGTCTCTGTGTGTATGGGCCTGTACGTCACGTCGATCATGGGCGGCGCAGCGATTGCCGCGTCCTTCGCGCCGCTGGTGATGATGCGCACGGGTAGCTGGCGGATGGGCCTGGCGATCTGGGCAGTACTGGCGCTGGTCGCACTGCTGGTGTGGCTCGTCCAACGCTCGGGGATGCCGATACGGTCTGCTCAAGCGCAGCGAAATGGGTCGTTCTTCGCCAATTCCCGCGCCTGGTTACTCGCGATCTTCTTTGGCTTGGGTACTGCGTCCTACACCTGTGTACTGGCCTGGCTGGCGCCGTACTACGTGGAAAAAGGCTGGAGCGAACAAAACGCCGGTTTGTTGCTGGGTTTTCTGACGGCCATGGAGGTGTTGTCGGGGCTGCTGACGCCTGCGATCGCCAATCGCAGCCGCGACCGACGCCTGGTGCTGGTGGTGTTGCTGGCACTGATCATGGCCGGTTTCTGCGGGCTGACTCTCAGCCCGCAACACCTGAGTCTGTTGTGGCCGTGCCTGCTGGGGCTTGGCATCGGTGGATTGTTCCCGATGAGCCTGATCGTGTCGCTGGATCACCTGGACCAGCCACAACGTGCGGGCGCCCTGACCGCCTTCGTTCAAGGCATCGGCTACCTGATCGCCGGTCTCTCGCCACTGATTGCCGGGAGGATCCGCGATCAACTCGGCAGTTTCGAATGGGCCTGGTGGTCGCTTACGGGCGTCATGGCGCTGATGCTGCTGATGGTCCTGCGTTTTGACCCACGGTACTACGCCCGTCACATTCACTGATCCGGAGCAACCATCATGCAACACACCGGTTTCGCCACCGCCCACCTTGGCATGCTGCTTTGGGCCCTGTTGATCGCCGCTTCGTTTTCCGCGGCGGCGCAGGTCAGCCAGGCCATCGACCCGGTCCTGCTGACCGGTTTGCGCCTGCTGTTTTGCGCCTTGGTGTTTTTGCCGCTGCGGCTGTTCAAGGGCGACGCCGCCATGACCCGCAACGGACTGCTCGGCCATGCCGTACTCGGCTTGTTGCTGGCGGTGTATTTCGGCTCATTGTTCGAGGCACTGCGCTACACCTCTGCCGTCAACACCGGGACCCTGTTCACCCTGGTGCCACTGCTGACCCTGTTTTTCGAAGCGGTGTTGATGCCCGACAGCAGCCTCCGGAAACGCGTCGCTCCAATGCTGCTGGCGGCTGCCGGCGCCGTATTGCTCGTGCTCAAAGGTACGGGGCCGGACGAATTGCCTTCGCTCTATGCGGTGTTGGTGTATGGGATCGGTTGCCTGGCGATGGCGCTCTACTCTCCCTTGAGCCAGCGGCTCAAGGCTGGCAGCCTCAAAGGTCGCGGCCCGGTGGGCATGACCTTCTGGAACATGCTGTTCGGCGCGCTGTTCTTGCTGGCGTTCTGTGGGTTTAGCGGTGGCTGGCGATCGGCGTCCTTGCTGACCCTGAACGACTTCGGTTGGCTGATCTACCTGGCGCTGTTCGCCACACTGGCGACCTTCTGGCTGTTGCATCGGGCCATCGGCGTCATCGCCCCGTCGTCGGTCATTTCCTACATTTACCTGAGCACACTGTTCATCACGCTGTTTCATTGGCTCTGGTTGCGCCAGTCGCCGCTGCCGCTGGAGATCATCGGTGCCGTGCTGGTCGGCCTCGGCATGCTGGCGCTGTTGATGTCCAGCCGCCGCGCCATGCCTGCAACTGTTCGGACCTGAAAGTCGCCGGCACTGCCTCCCAACTATCAGTGAAACTTCCTACAGGGCATTCTCCTGGCACCATCGTTCCGTTAGGATCTTTCGCACGAGTTTGCGCTCAATCAGCGCAAGGATCACAGCGAGACGAATGGATGCTGAACAGTAACTTGCTTAGAAAACTCGACATGCAGGACCTCATGGTGTTTGTAGCCGTGTATGAACAAAGCAGTGTCACAAGCGTGTCCGAAACACTCTGTGTCAGCCAGTCCACCGTGAGTTACTGCCTGAAAAAGCTGCGCACCGGTTTCGAGGACGAGTTGTTCATCAACACCCGCGCCGGTATGCGACCCACCTGCAAAGCCAGCACCATGTATGCCCATGTGCTGAGAATTCTGGAAAGCATCAACCTGTGTCACGCCGGTGCACCGACGTTCGACCCTAGTTTGCAACCGGTCACCTTCAACATTTGCGCACCGGAATACTTCGAGCAGTTGATCCTGCCGCGCCTGTTGAAACGTTTCGATTTCGCCGATTGGCCGGTGATGGTCAACATGCACAAGTTCGAAACCGACATCCCGGCCGAGGAACTGCGCGACGGCAGTCTCGACCTGGTGATTTGCTTCGGCCCGAATTTTCATCGCAATCACACCGACTTCAAATCCCGGATGCTGCTGGAAGATGATCTGGTCTGTGTCTTCGATAAACGCGCCACACCGCTGGAACCGCGCCTGAGCCTGCAAGCCTTTACCGAACGCCGGCATGTATTTCCGACCCCCTGGACGTCCAGCACCAACATGGTCGACGGCTGGTTGGCGCAGCAGGCGCAAAAACGGCAGATAGTCGCGCGATCCAACAGCTACAGCGCGGCGCTGAAAATGATCACCGGCACCGACTTCATCGTCACCCTGCCCCGACGCATCCAGCAGTTGCTGGCCAGCGAGGTCATCTTCAATCACTGCGAAGCGCCCAACGGTCTGCCGGGGTTCACCCTCGACATGCAGTGGAGTCAAAGTGCCGATGAAGACTGCGCCAATGCCTGGTTGCGCGAGCAGGTGGTGCAGGCCTGCACCGAGCAGTAAATGACTTGAGACTCAGTTGTTGATGGCGACTTTGCTGTAGGACTCTCGATCAATGTCGAGGATTTCCACGGCCAACTGGACTTCCACGCCCGTTGGCCACTCACACAGTTCCTGCACCACGGCCAGCAGACTTTCGGACAACTGTTTTTTGATCGCCGGCGAGCGACCACTCAACAAGGCCAGCTTTACATGCACGAACGCCCGCTCAGCCAATGCGGTGCCGACCTTGAACGACTCGACCTTTACCGCGCGACTCTTGATGTCGTATTCGGCAGCAAACTGACCGGAAGCCACCAGCGTATTGTTCAGCCTGATCAGGGCCACATCGGCATTCAGCTCGGGCAGGTTGGCGGTGTATTCCATGTGCAGGTGGGGCATGATGTGGCTCCTTGAGGTTGGCGCAAAGGTCGTACATATATCACAGAGTTGCCCTGCTCACTGAAGCGGCGGCGACTCGAAGCGCTCACTCATGAACGCCTCCAGTCGCGAGCGCAACCAGCGTTCGGCAGGGTCGGTGTCGACGTGGCTGAGCCAGACCATGGACAGGTCCAGGGTCGGGGTCTTGAACGGAAAAGGCTCCGTGAACAGCTGGCCGGACGCCGCCATCGCCTCGGCGGCGTAATCCGGCAGGCTGGCGATCAGATCGGTTCCGGCGAGCAAGGCGGGTAACGAGCTGTATTGCGGCACGGATAAAACCACCTGGCGCGTACGACCAATCTCCGCCAGCCACTCATCGGCGTAACCACTGACATTGGCGGTGTGCGACACCAGCACGTGAGGGCGCGAGCAATATTCATCGAGGGTCAGCGGCGTGTCGGACGCATCGGCACGCAAGATACTGGGCTGGATGTGCCGCAGCAATTTGCGCTTGGCATTGGCCGGGAGACCGCGGGTCTGGCTGATACCAACGGTGATATCGCCGGACGCCAGCAAATCGGGAATCCGCCAGTAATCGACATGCTGCACCACAAACACCACCTTCGGCGCTTCCTGGCGCAGGGCACGCAACAACGGTGGCAGAAGACCAAACTCGACATCGTCCGACAGCCCGATGCGAAAAGTCATGGTGCTGCTGGCGGGGTCGAAGTCATGGGTCAGACTCAAGGCCACCGACAGCGAATCCAGCGCTGGCGACAGGTATTGAATCAACTCCTCGGCCCTGGCGGTCGGCTCCATGCGATGACCGACGCGAATGAACAGCGGATCATTGAACATCGTGCGCAAGCGGTTGAGCGCCGAACTGATGGTTGGCTGCCCGAGAAACAACTTCTCCGCCACCCGGGTGACGTTACGTTCGAGCATCAAGGTTTCGAACACCACCATCAGGTTGATATCCGCCTTGCGTAGTTCGTTGCGATTCATCCACTGCCCCCCAGTCCCCAAATCTGCTGACAGTTTAGGTAGCTGCCGCAAGCGGCGTCTATGCGACTCAAGCAGTCTGCGTTTGATCCGAGCGCAAGGTTGCTTGCAAAGAAGCTGCCCTCATTGAGCAGCTTCACCACCTGAAGATCAGATTTCCTTTATCGGCGTGTGATCGTGAGTCCCCTTGATCAGGCTGATGGCATGCGCGCAATCCGCCTTGTTGACGTACGCCTCGCCGCTGGCAATCGTTTCATGGTTCCCCGCCCTCAAGCGCCACCGCCATTGACCTTTGCCAGTCTGGGGGGTGCCACGGGTTTGCCTGTAAATCTCAAAATACATTGATCGCTCCTTGCGATTGGCTGATGACGGCAGATCAGTGACCTGCGAAACCAGAGTAGATGAGGATTTTTGGCGGTGGGGAGTTTCAGTGTCAGGGAATATTGCGAAGGAAAACCTTGAATGTTCAGAGCGGCAAATGGATTCGGGGGTGGGTAAACAGACTGACTCAGGCAAGTAACTTTTCTCGTGAAACGGTATATCTTTCTTACGCCGGGAGGCGACCGAATCCGACGCAGCAACGCCGCTGACGGTGTTCCTTCCGTAGAATCCAAGCGCGACCAAACACCTGTCTTCGCGTCCGGATTTCCTGGAAATCCGGTCAGTAGAATGCAGGTTTTCTGTTTCATTAAATGGAGTTGTACATGCACTGGGGCATCACGTTTACTCTCATCATTCTGACCACAGCACTAAGTGCATGTACGTCGAACAGTCCCTCCACGGACCCGTCCCTCGTAGGCTCATGGCAAGGAATGCGCGAAGAACACGGCAAATGCCAGTTCCTGTCCTGGAATACGAATTTCGAGCCCAATGGTCGCTTCTCGATCACCTTCTTCCGAGACGCGCAACGGACCCAACCCATTCAAACCGAGCGAGGTTCCTGGTCTGCGGCGAATGGCAAGAATGAAATGAAAACGGACGGTGTCCGGACTCCGGAAATCTATGAGTACAAAATACTGGATGGGAACACCATTCACTACGTAAACACCGTCACAGATCCTACCGCCGACTGCCAAGAGGACTACGCGTTTACGGAACATCGTATTCGCAACTAAGCGTTAACCCCCTCACTCCGCCGAGAACCAAAAAGCCCCGTAGATTTTCATCTACGGGGCTTTTCTATGTAACGTCCAGCCGATTGCAGCAGAGTGAGGGGGACAGTTTCAGTTTTTCCAGTCAGGAGCCGCATCGGTGCGGGAATCCCGAGGATGTGGATGCGGTGGTGACTTGGGTGATTACGCCGCCTTCCTTTTGAAGCCCGTTCACAGATTTTTCTGATGAGTCGAGGCATCAGCTTGCAGGGTTAGCGGTTGATCTGCGACCAGCTCCACATCACTCTCAAGCTCTGCCCGAGGCTCTGGGGCGACAGTGTCAGAACGGGCTAAAAGCCGCTGTACACCTCTTTCAATCAGCGAAAGCAATCCATAGCTGATAAAGCCAAAGATCAGCCCGACAACCAAAATGCTCAAAGGATGAATTTGCACGGCGTCCTGGCTTTCCAGCATGTATTGAAAAGCCTGAACAGCCACAGCCACACAGGCCGCAGCGGCTGCTATCAGCTTCACAGACAACCAAAGACGCCGCCATCTGTTCATGACATCACCTGTCATTCGATCAGTTGCTCTGTATTGCAGGATAGACAATGAGCTTGGTTCACGGGATGTGGTGTTGCATTGCTGTGTTCCTCGACGCGATGGCCGCGTTCTTCCCCCAAAAATCCCCCAAAACAAAACGCCAGAAACGAAAAAGCCCCGTAGCTTAATCAGCTATGGGGCTTGATGAGATGGTCAGCCAGAATCCCTGCAGATTTAAGCTTGCAGGGATTTTTTGTTTAATCCTGCGGCAGACTCCGGCATCGTCTGACAGCCCCTTCCTGATTTGTCCAAGCCCCTGGCGGCATCACGTTTAGCCCCTAAGCTCTGCGCCGTGCGGGGCAAAAAGGCCCTGACCATCGACAATCATGCGAACTCAAAAGGAGCCTCTGCAATGGCTAGAGATAAAGCAAAAGACGACACACACTTCAACTGCACCCAGCCCCATGAAGCCGACTACGTCGCAGGTCTTTACCCTCATGCAAAGGAAGAGGTCAAAACGTTCCTGGCATCGGCCTGCAAGGACAAAACCCTGCATAACTCCACCCACAAAGACGTCTATGAGCTGATCAAGAGGAAACTGGGTCACTCGCAGCCGTAAGATTCACGTTCACGGGATAATTCCTGCTTGTTCAAGGAAAGCCCGAACGCCGCGCCCCTGCAGAGCTGTGCCGATGCTCGAGCTCCACCCTCAAAAAAAGTAAAAAACGCCGCCTTTTTAGACTTAGAGAAGCGGCGTTTTCGCATTCGGGATTTGTCCGTTTTTGTAAGGCCATAAGAATATCGGGGTGACTCTCGGCGCAGTTGTAGGCAAAATCCGGGAGTTGCGTACGAACGTGCTTCTGCTGCGTGTTTCAGTAAGTTAGCGCCTTGATGACGTCAGTTTCAGCGGGATACTCTCAAGACGTCGCTGGAATTCCAGCGATCGGGCTTGGTAACCCGACGAGTTGCGCAACAGCGCCCCCTTCACATTTTCTTGGTGTTTGTACGCCTGAAAACTTGTGTTATGGCGGTTGTGCGCGGGACGCTTTCGAGCGTGCCGGTCTCCGTGACTCCCGGTTTACCAACCTGCGCACAGCTGCCACCCATTCGCTTGGTAACGAAATGGCAGCTCCTCACGTCACGGAGCTAGACATGGATACTTCAAATCCGCACAAAAGCAGTCATTCCCCTCAACACAATTCCAAGTCGTATAAAACCTCACCGCTCGACCTAACCCGCC
This sequence comes from Pseudomonas sp. IT-P100, assembly GCF_949767185.1. Taxonomy (NCBI): domain Bacteria; kingdom Pseudomonadati; phylum Pseudomonadota; class Gammaproteobacteria; order Pseudomonadales; family Pseudomonadaceae; genus Pseudomonas; species Pseudomonas sp. IT-P100. Next base: position 763,112 of record NZ_CATKQK010000022.1, on the reverse strand, counting down.
GCCTCATTGAAGGAGGTGACAAATGAGCGACAAACCCGAGCTGACGACCATTGGCCTCACACCGTTCCACTATTGCTCCAACCAGCCGTTATTCCGCGTAAATTCCGGCGTACCTGTCGGGAAAGCCTTGGCGCAAGCATCTGACCTTCTGTACCTGGCCAAGCTGTTGACTGTCGATGCGGCTTACGCCAAGGACACAGACAGACATGCTTGGGCAGCGCATTACCTGACCGCCATGAGCAAGGCCGTCGTGGATGACGTACACAAGGTGCTGACGAGGTGGCCACCGGTGAACACCGACGCCTGATACGTACATGTAGACGTCCCTAAAAACGCCCTGAAAAATCTACAGAAACGAAAAAGCCCCGTAGCTTGTTCAGCTACGGGGCTTTTTCTATGTAATGGCGGAGAGATAGGGATTCGAACCCTAGGTACCGGTGAAGGTACAACGGATTTCGAATCCGTCCCATTCGGCCACTCTGGCATCTCTCCAACGGCGCGCATCATAACAACACTTTTGCCGGAAGCGAACCCCCTGAGCGAAATATTTCTGTGCTATCAGATGCTTGCGTCGATTAAAGCGGTACGCCCAGACGATTGGCGACTTCTTCGTAGGCTTCGATGACGTCACCGAGGCCCTGACGGAAGCGGTCCTTGTCCATTTTCTTGCCGGTGGCCTTGTCCCACAGACGGCAGCCGTCCGGGCTGAATTCGTCACCCAGGACGATGGAGCCGTCGGAGAACACGCCGAATTCGAGTTTGAAGTCGACCAGCAGCAGGCCGGCGTCGTCGAACAGTTTGCTCAGGACTTCGTTGACCTTGAGCGACAGTTCTTTCATGCGAACCAGTTGCTCGGCGGTGCCCCAGCCGAAGGCCACGACGTGGGATTCGTTGATGAACGGGTCGCCCTTGGCGTCGTCCTTCAGGAACAGTTCGAAGGTGTAAGGGTTGAGCTTCATGCCTTCTTCGACGCCCAGGCGCTTGACCAGGCTGCCGGCCGCGTAGTTACGCACGACGCACTCGACCGGGATCATGTCGAGTTTTTTCACCAGGCATTCGTTGTCGCCCAGCAGTTTGTCGAATTGGGTCGGCACGCCGGCGGCTTCGAGTTTCTGCATGATGAAGGCATTGAACTTGTTGTTCACCATGCCTTTGCGGTCGAGCTGCTCGATGCGCTTGCCGTCGAACGCCGAGGTGTCGTTGCGAAACAGCAGGATCAAGCGGTCAGCGTCGTCGGTCTTGAAAACCGATTTGGCTTTGCCGCGGTAGAGTTCTTCACGTTTTTCCATGATGGGCTCCGCTTGCTAAGTAGGTGGGCTAGGCGATGTGTCGCCAGTCGAGCCCTGAATCTTGATCGGCCAATTGCAGCCAGTCCGGGTCGCACCCGAGGGTGTCGACAAAACATTGCCGGGCCAGCTGCGGCAGGTTGTTCTTGCTGCTCAGATGGGCCAGGACCAGGTGTTGCAGGCCTTGCCAGCCCAACTCGGACACCAGGAATGCCGCCTGGTGGTTGTTCAAATGTCCCAGTTCACCGCCCACCCGCTGCTTGAGAAAGTTCGGATAGTGACCGCGAGCCAGCATGTCTCGGCAATGGTTGGCCTCGATCATCAACGCATCGAGATCCCGATAGCCGTCCAGCACTTTGTTGCAGTATGAACCCAGGTCGGTCAACAGGCCGAAGCGCCGCTCACCGTCACTGAACACATATTGCGTCGGTTCCTGTGCATCGTGGGCCACGGCAATGACGCCGATGCTCAGTGCGCCGATCTGCAATTGCTCGCCGCCCGCCAGAAGGCCGGCCGGTTCAATCGGTTTGCGCATCCCGCGCAGGGTGCCGCGACTGAGGTAGACAGGCAGATTGTAGCGCCGAGATAGCAAACCCACGCCATGCACGTGGTCGGCATGTTCGTGGGTCACGAGTATCGCGCTCAGTTGCGCCGGGTTCACCCCCAGGCGCAACAGGCGTTTTTCGGTTTCCCGCAGGGAGAAACCACAATCCACCAGCACGTACGTATCAGCGCTGGCTATCAGCGTGCCGTTCCCTTGGCTACCGCTGCCGAGAACGGCAAAACGCATGTGATCAGCCCAGGTTGTCCTGAATCACGCTCAACACTTTGCGCGCCACGTCAGCCGGCGCCACGGTGTTGATGTTTTTCTCGACGGTGACCTGAACGGTATCGCCTACCTTGCTCAGGCGAACCTGATAACGCTCGGCACGGGCTTCTACTTCTTCCTTGCTCGGCGCACTGCCGAACAGGCCGCTGAAGAAACCAGGCTTCTCGTCTTTCTTCTCGGCTTTTTCAGACAGGTTGATGTAGTACAGGCCCAGGCTGCGGTTGATGTCTTCAACGCGCCATTCGCCCTGTTCCAGCGCACGACCGACGCTCGACCAGGCACGGTCCAGGTCGTTACCGACGTTCAGAACCGGGTTGCCGCTGCCGTCTTCGCTCAGGCTGACGCGACTTGGCGTATCGAAATCACGCGAAGCCAGCATGGAGACCGAACCGCCCTTCTCCGAGATGCGGCTCATGCTCGCGAGCATGTCGTCGACCAGTGCCGCGTCCAGGCCGGTGTTGACCGAACGGTTGGTGAAGGCGACATCGGCGGTGCTGCCGGCAGGACGCTCGGCGCTTACCACGTAGACTTCACTGGTGTTGCGCTGCACGCCCGGCTCGATACGCACCCGCACGCGGGTTTCGCTGTCAGCGCCGACACCGGCTGCGCTCAGGCGCTTGGCCATCGCTGCGGACAGTTCGTCGGAATGCTGCCAGGTGGTGGTGAATTCGCCGGTTTGCGGACGCTGTTCATCCAGACGGAAACCGTTGTCCTGGAAGAACTGCACAGCCACTGGCCAGACTTCGGCCGGCGGGTTCTGAGCGACGATCCAGCGCGAGTCACCGGTTTTCTGCAGCGAGTAGGCACTGGCGTCGGCAGCGGCGGACAGCGGCTGCGGACGCGGCACGATGTATTCACCCTTGACGGTGTCATCGGCCACGTTGCGCGGGATCGGCAGCAGCGGATCCAGGTGTTTGGAGGTGCTGACGTCCGGTGGCAATTGCATCGGTGCAGTCTGTTGCGCTTCCAGGTAATCGCTACCACGGTCACGGAAATAACCTTCCGGGCCCCAGACCCATCCACAGCCACTGGTGCTGGAGATAATCAAGGCAAGTGCGGAAAGTCCGGCCATTCGCTTCATGCGTTGTACTTCCTCAATTAAACCAGGACGCTGCACTGGCGCAGAGCCGTGCGGAGCGTTTCATGACAAGGTGCGCTCAGCCAGGTCAGCGGCAGGCGAATGCCTTCGTGCATCAGGCCCATTTCAACCAAAGCCCACTTCACCGGAATCGGGTTGGCTTCGATGAACAGGTCCTTGTGCAGCGGCATCAGTTTTTCGTTGATTGCCCGAGCGGTCTCGGCATCGCCCTTGAGCGCGGCCTCGCACAGATCGGCCATTTCGCGTGGAGCAACGTTGGCGGTGACGGAAATGTTGCCCTTGCCGCCCAGCAGGATCAGTTCGACGGCGGTCGGATCATCGCCGGACAGCACGATGAAGTCCTTGCTCACGCCATCGAGGATTGCCTTGGCGCGCTTCATGTCGCCGGTAGCTTCCTTGATACCGATGATGTTCGGCACGGTAGACAGGCGAATCACGGTCTCGGCCTGCATGTCGCAGGAGGTGCGGCCAGGAACGTTATAGAGAATCTGTGGGATGTCGACCGCTTCGGCAATGTGCTTGAAGTGCTGGTACAAACCTTCCTGAGTCGGTTTGTTGTAGTACGGAACGACCAGCAGGCAGGCGTCGGCACCGGCCTCTTTGGCATTACGGGTCAGTTCGACGGCTTCGCGGGTCGAATTGGCACCCGTACCGGCGATGACCGGAATACGGCCGTTGACCTGTTTGACCACGGCACGGATGACAGCGATGTGCTCGTTGACGTCGAGGGTCGCCGACTCGCCGGTAGTACCGACCGCGACAATGGCATGGGTGCCGTTTTCAAGGTGGAAGTCCACGAGTTTGCTGAGGCTGTCCCAGTCAAGACGCCCTTGTGCATCCATGGGTGTGACCAGTGCCACCATACTGCCCGCAATCATGAAACCGCTCCTGCCGGAAAAAGAGAGCCGTAATGGTACTGGCGCCAAGATGCTTGTACAAGCGAAGTACTGCGCTGCTGCCATTCCCCTTGGCGCTGCTTTTCGCTACCCTTCAGACTTTGATCGGTACTGACATGCTCGTACGCCGGGTTTCAGCCTCCATTTTCGGCATCACAAGCCCCGATCCAGCGTTGCCACCCTTCGCTCTTGCCTTGATAGAGCACGTTGCAACCTTCGGCCCGGGTTTTCTGAATTCGCATCCGCAGGCTCGCCCCCGGTAAAAAAAGCCCGTAGAAGTATCGACCGCTCATCGCTTTAGGAATGCTGCATGTCCACCCCCACAGTTCGCGAACAATTCCTTGTCATCAGTGCCCTCGGCGCCAACCCCATGGAGCTGACTAACGTCCTGTGCCGCGCCAGCCATGAAAACCGCTGCGCCGTGGTCACCTCTCGCCTGACCCGCCATGGCGAGTGCAGTGCGTTGATCCTCGAGATCTCCGGCAGCTGGGACGCCCTGGCGCGTCTCGAAGGCAGCTTGCCGACCCTCGCCAAGAAACACGCCTTCACGGTCAACGTGGTGCGCAGCGCGGCGCTGGAGAATCGTCCACAGGCCCTGCCGTACGTCGCCTACGTCAGCTCGGCGTACCGCTCGGACATCATCAACGAGCTGTGCCAGTTCTTCATGGACCACAACGTCGAGCTGGAAAACCTGACCTGTGACACGTATCAGGCGCCGCAAACCGGCGGCACCATGCTCAATGCCACGTTTACCGTGACCTTGCCGGCCGGTGTGCAGATCAGCTGGCTGCGCGATCAGTTCCTGGATTTCGCCGACGCGCTGAACCTGGATGCCCTGATCGAACCGTGGCGCCCACAAAACCCAATGTAAGGAAGCTTTCATGGCCGTTGCCATCGACCAACCGGTTGCCGACTTCGAAGCCCCCGCCACCAGCGGGCAGACCGTCAGTCTCGCGAGCCTCAAAGGCAAGCAAGTGGTCATCTACTTCTATCCGAAGGACAGCACGCCGGGTTGCACGACCCAAGGCCAGGGCTTTCGTGATCAGCTCGACGCCTTTAAAGCGGCCAACACCGAAGTCTTCGGCGTGTCGCGTGACAGCCTGAAATCTCACGAGAACTTCAAGGCCAAGCAAGCGTTCACCTTCGAGCTGATCAGCGACAAGGAAGAAGCGCTGTGCCAGCTGTTTGATGTGATCAAGCTGAAGAAGCTTTATGGCAAGGAATACATGGGTGTTGATCGCAGCACGTTCCTGATCGACAAGAATGGTGTGCTGCGTCAGGAATGGCGGGGCGTGAAGGTGCCGGGGCATGTGGACGCTGTTCTGGCGGCGGCTCAGGCGCTGAACAAGGCCTAATTATCTGGCGCCTGTTCTGGCGCTTTCGCGAGCAAACCTGCTCCCACATTCGATCGCATTCTTACAGGAAGAACTCGGTTGAATGTGTTTGCGGGCTTGCTCCGGGCCGCGTTCCGACGAAGAGCCCCTTACCCTCACTGAAAAAATCAGGGTGATCCGTTAAAGCAGCGGCGCCACTACCGGCTCCTTGCGCGGCCAGGCATCCAGCACCGCCTTGAACAACGTCGCCAGCGGAATCGCGAAGAACACTCCCCAAAAGCCCCACAACCCGCCAAACAACAGTACCGCGCAAATGATCGCCACCGGATGCAGGTTGACCGCTTCCGAAAACAGCAGCGGTACCAGCACGTTGCCGTCCAGCACCTGGATGATTCCGTAAACCGCCATCAGATAGATGAACTGGTCGCTCCAGCCCCACTGGAACAACGCAATCAACAGTACCGGCACCGTCACGACTACCGCGCCGACGTAGGGCACCACGACCGACACACCCACCAACAGCGCCAGCAGCGCCGCGTAGTTGAGCCCCAGCACGACAAACCCGATGTAGGTCGCACCACCGCAGATAAAGATTTCGATGACCTTGCCGCGAATGTAGTTGGCGATCTGCCGGTTCATTTCATGAGCGACGCGAGTAATCAACGCGCGCTCGCGAGGCAGGTAACCGCGTACCCACTGGCCAATCATTTCCCGGTCCTTGAGGAAGAAGAACACCAGGATCGGCACCAATACCAGGTAGATCATGATGTTCACCAGCAGCGGTAGACTCGACAGCGAAAACGTCAGCGCCCACTGGCCGAACTTGCCGATCTCACCCCGTGCAACTTCGATGGCTTGCAGCACCTGTTCATCAGACACCAGGTGCGGGTAGCGTTCGGGCAGCAGCAATAACAACGATTGCCACTTGGCGAGCATGCCCGGCAGTTCATTGAACAGCGTGATCAGCTGATGCCAGAGCAACGGCACAACGATCACGATGAACACCAGCAAAACACCCATGAACAACGCAAACACCAGCCCCACGGCCACCCCGCCCGGCATGCGCAAGCGCTCAAGGGTCACCACCAGTCCCTGCATCAGATACGCCAACACCATACCGGCGAGCACTGGCGCGAGCATGCCGCCCAGCGTCAGGACGGCGGTAAACGCCAGAAACAGCAAAACCGCGAGCACCACGGCTTCTTCGTCGGAAAAATAGCGCTGAATCCAGTCGCGTAACACCTTGAACATCAAAAATCCCTTAGAAACGAATGCGCCAGGTTTCAGGCTTTCTTCAACCAGTAGCGGTAAACGCCCGCTTCATCTTCTTCACGAAGCAGCGTATGACCGGCCAAACGGGCAAAGGTGCGAAAGTCACGCTGCGAGCCCGCATCGGTGGCGATCACCTTGAGCACCGCGCCGCTGGTCATGCGATTGAGTTCCAGCTTGGCCTTGAGCAACGGCAACGGACAATTCAGGCCGCTGGCGTCCAGTTCGGCGTCATGGTCTACAGCGTCGGTCATTGCATCACTCCGGGTCATGTGGTCGAGGGGCTTAGAATATCTGGTCCGAAGCGTACTGTCCGGCTACAGTAAGGTCTTTGTCGACTAAGGCTTTGTGCATGACTTTTTTGCGCCCTACCCTGCTGACGCTCGCTTGCCTGCTTGCCTCACCAGGCTTCGCCGACGACCTGCCGTCACTCGGGGACGCCAGTTCTGCCATTGTCTCGCCACAACAGGAATACCAGTTGGGCCGTGCCTGGCTGGCGCTGCTGCGCAGTCAGGTTTCCCAGCTCAACGATCCGCAGCTCAAGGATTACGTCGAATCCAGCGTCTACCGTCTGGTGGAGACAAGCCAGGTCAACGACCGCCGCCTGGAATTCATCCTGATCAACAGCCCACAACTCAACGCCTTTGCGGCGCCGGGCGGGATTGTCGGGGTCAACGGCGGTTTGTTCCTTAATGCCCAGACCGAGGGTGAATACGCCTCGGTACTTGCCCACGAACTGGCTCACTTGTCGCAGCGCCACTTTGCACGTGGCGTCGAAGCGCAACAGCGCATGCAGGTGCCGATGATGGCTGCGCTACTGGCCGGCATCGTGATTGCCGCTGCCGGTGCGGGCGATGCCGGGATCGCGGCCATTGCGGGCACACAGGCGGCGGCGATTCAGGAACAGCGACGCTTTTCGCGCCAGAACGAACAAGAGGCCGACCGCATCGGCATCCTTAACCTTGAGAAAGCCGGTTACGATCCACGCTCGATGCCAACCATGTTCGAGCGGCTGGCGCGCCAATACCGTTTCGACGCCAAGCCGCCGGAATTCCTGCTGACTCACCCGGTGACTGAATCGCGGATCGCCGACACCCGTAACCGCGCCGAACAGGCCAAACCGGGCGGTATTGAAGACTCCATGCGTTATCAACTGATTCGCGCGCGGGTCCAACTGATCTACGAGGAAACCCCAGGCCTGGGCGCCAAACGCTTTCGCGCCCAGCTGGATGAGAACCCAAAAAACGATGTCGCACGCTATGGCCTGGCCATCGCCCAGATCAAGGGTGGCCAACTGAATGAGGCACGTGAAAACCTCAAGTTGCTGCTGGCCAAGTCGCCGAACGAGATCATCTACAACCTGGCGCAGATCGATCTGGACATCACCAACAATCGCCTGCCGGATGCTCAGACCCGGGTCGACCGGATGCTGACTCAGTATCCGGGCAACTATCCGCTGAATCAGGTGCGCGTCGATTTATTGCTCAAGCAGAACCGTGCGCCCGAAGCGGAAAAGGCACTGGAAACCCTGCTCAAGAGCCGCCCGGATGATCCGGACGTCTGGTACATGGTGGCTGAAACCCGCGGCCTGTCAGGCAACATCATTGGCCTGCATCAGGCTCGCGCCGAGTACTTTGCACTGGTCGGCGACTACCGCCAGGCCATCCAGCAACTGGACTTCGCCAAGCGCAAGGCCGGAACCAACTTCCCACTGTCTTCGCGGATCGACGCTCGCCAACGGGAGCTGATGGAGCAGGAGCGGATGATCAAGGACATGATGGGCTGACGCTTTTCAACAGGCACAAAAAAACCGCCTCTTTCGAGGCGGTTTTTTATTCAGCCGACAACCGGTTTATTCAGCCAGTTTGAAGGTGATGAAGCTGGCGCGATTTTGACGCAGAACCCGCATCGACACCGAGCGGTTCTTCGGCAGCGCCTTGGCGATATCAGTGAACTCCTTGGTGGAACCAATCGCCTGATTGTTCAGGTGAGTGATAACGTCGCCCGGCTGCAAACCAATCATGGAAGCAGGACCGTCCTGGACTTCCTTGATCACCACACCACCTTTGAGGTCGTAGGTTTTCTTCTGCTCGTCGGTCAGCTCTGCCACGGAAACACCCAGGCGATTGCTGCTGCGCTCAATACTGGATTTCGGCAATGCGTCCAGCTCTTTGCCTTCTTCCGGGATAGCGCCGACCGTCAGCTCGACATTCTTGCGCTTGCCTTCACGGATCACTTCCAGGTTGGCTTTCGAGCCAGCTTTCAGTGCGCCCACCAGGTGCGGCAGATCTGCTGACATGACGATCGGTTGATCGTTCATGCTCAGGATCACGTCGCCCACTTGCAGACCACCCTTGGCTGCCGGGCCATCGTCCTGGATCTGAGCCACCAGCGCACCGGCCGGTTTTTCAAGACCGAACGACTCGGCCAGATCCTTGTTCACTTCCTGAATGACAACGCCCAACCAGCCACGGCTGACTTTGCCGCCGCTTTTCAGCTGATTGGATACGTCCATGGCTACGTCGATAGGAATCGCGAACGACACGCCCATGAAGCCGCCGGAACGGGTGTAGATCTGTGAGTTGATCCCGACGACTTCGCCCGCCAGGTTGAACAGCGGTCCACCGGAGTTGCCCGGGTTGATCGGCACGTCGGTCTGGATGAACGGTACATAGTTTTCGTTCGGCAGACTGCGACCGACAGCGCTGACGATGCCCTGAGTCACGGTATGGTCGAAACCGAATGGCGAGCCGATTGCGACCACCCACTGGCCGGCCTTCAGGTCTTGGGATTTGCCAAGTTTGAGAACCGGCAGATCCTTGCCTTCGATTTTCAGCAAGGCCACGTCGGAACGTGGATCGGTGCCGACCAGCTTGGCTTTCAGCTCACTGCGGTCAGCCAGACGAACGAGAATTTCGTCGGCATCGGCGATCACATGATTGTTGGTAAGGATGTAGCCGTCAGACGAGATGATGAACCCCGAACCCAACGACTGGGCTTCGCGCTGGCGATCACCGCGAGGTGAACGCGACTGTGGTGGCATGCCACGCTCGAAGAATTCGCGCAACATCGGCGGCAAGCCTTCGAGGTCAGGCATCTGCTCGCTCACTTTGCGATCCGGCAGCTTCTGCGTGGTACTGATGTTCACCACAGCAGGCGAGGCCTGTTCGACCAGTTGCGTAAAATCAGGCAACTCGACTGCTTGAGCAGCGACCGCCTGACCGAGCACCAGTACAGTGGCAAAAATGGAGAGGTAAGACTTCAAGCGTGGTATCGACATACGGCTCCCGTTACGACGAGCATGGTTAAGCGATATGGAGCAAGGAACACCGGGAACGATACGCCGGTATTTTTGTTCCGGGAACAACAAACAAGGCCAGAGCCGAGGGGCTCTGACCTATAAAAAATTATGGGGATATTTGCAAATTGAAATGCTCACCAAACATTTCGATATCAGCTCACTACTGGGTTGCAGTGGCATCATTGCGCATGGACAGCGCAATCCGTTCAGCGGTGCCAACAGGAATTTCACCGACCACGGTAACCATCATATCGCCTTGGGGCGTTGTCAAGCGCCGGGATACGGCGACGGTCGGGCCCAACTGAGTGCGAGTATCTGTGACCTTTGCACCATTCAGTGGCTCAAGGAACACCGAGAAACGGGCCAGACCATCGTCATACATCAGACTGTTGACCTGGGTTTTTGTCTCTGGATCCTTGCGCGAGGTACTGCTGGTCAGCTCGAAGCCTGCAGGCAGCCAATCCGAATGCCAGCTCTGGGCAACCTTGACCGCTGAAGCCTTGTCGCTGTCGAGAGCGACGGTTTTGCAATCACTGCCAGGCTGCAGATCACTGTCGGACGGAATACCAGAGGTATCCATCTGCGTGAACTGGAAGCGCTCCAGCAACTGCCCCTTATCGTTCAGGAGCAACGATTTGAGCGGCAATCCGGTTTCTTTGTCCAGGTGCAGTTCAAACCCATACCGGTGCTGATCGCGCGGTTTCAGGGAAACGATTACCGCAGCACGCCCGGCAACACGCGACTTGCCGATGACGGCAAGGTCGTACCAATTCTTGAGCTTCTGTGGATCTAGAGCACGAGCAGCGGAATTGCGGGAGTCCCCAAGTCCTGCGATCAGGGTGCCGCTGACGCATTGAGTATGCCCATCAATGCGCACGACTTCCTGAGCAGAGCCATCAAGCTGGAGTAAACGCTCGCGGACCTTGCCATCCTGGACGCGGTGCCAGATGTTGTGGGTAGAAAAACTACCGTTTCGCTCGTAGACAAAAGTACCGTGAAAGCTTTGCTGTTGCTCGGCCTGACCAAGACGGGTCAACCAGTCCTGGGCTTCATCGGCGTGGGCTGGAACAATGAACCAGCCACCGAGCAGAAGCGAAAGTAGAGGTATGGCGCGCATGATCCTCCTTAACGGTTTTCCAGGCTTGCTGCACGAGCGTAAGGCAGAGCGCTCTCAGTACCTTTCAGTGCAGCCTGTTGAGCATGTTGGCGCAAGTAGCCTGGCAAACGTTGATCGTGCCAGCCCGGCTGACCTTGCAAAACGCCGTTGGCCATAGGACCAGTGGCTTCCGAACTCTCATTATAGCCGGCCAATACAGCTGGACCCTTGACCTGAGGAACGGCCAGACTCGGTTGGCTGGAATGCTGAGCCAGCTCGACACCCGCGATCTCGTCCTGGTTGTACAGACGAACACCTGCCAATACGGCAACGGTGACGGATGCTGCAACTGCCAGACGACCCAGGCTGCGCCATGGACCACGGGAAGCTTTTGCCGGTACGGCTTCGTCAGCCAGCGCAGCGGAAACGGCCGCGGCGATATCCAGGCGTGGAAGCAGCAGATCCTTATGCATCACTGCCCGAGCGATCTGATAACGAGCCCATGTTTCACGGGTTTCAACATCGTCAAAGGCATTCAACACCCGACGCAATTCCAATTCGTCCGCTTCGTTATCCATCACTGCGGACAGCGATTCCTGCAGGGCTTCACGACTCATGGCGTTCCTCTCTTGGCTGTCGCCGCTGTCTCAGTTTTCCTGCAACAACGGCTGCAGGGCTTTATCGATGGCCTCCCGAGCGCGGAAAATCCGGGAGCGCACGGTACCCACCGGACATTGCATGACGCTCGCAATGTCCTCGTAACTCAGACCATCGAATTCACGTAAAGTTAAAGCCGTACGCAAATCTTCTGGCAGTTGCTGAATGGTTCGATGGACGGTGCCTTCGATCTCATCCCGCAGCAATGCACGTTCTGGCGACTCGAGATCCTTGAGGCCATGATCGCCATCGTAGAACTCTGCATCCTCGGAACTGACATCACTATCCGGCGGCCGACGGCCGCGTGAAACCAGATAGTTTTTCGCCGTGTTGATGGCGATGCGGTAAAGCCACGTATAAAACGCGCTGTCTCCGCGAAAATTTCCAAGTGCACGGTATGCCTTGATAAAGGCTTCCTGTGCCACATCCTGGGCTTCATGGGTGTCGTGCACGAAACGCACGATCAACCCGAGAATTTTGTGCTGGTATTTCAGCACTAGCAGATCGAAAGCTCGCTTGTCGCCGCGCTGAACGCGCTCGACGAGCTGCTGATCCTCTTCCTGGGTTAGCATGAACTCTCCTCGATAAGCTCGGAGGAAGCTTGCATAACTAAACGACCAGACTTGCAAACATAGACTCGGGCTTTTCGCAAAAGTTCTCCCCCTCCAAGCAAGTTTCCTGCGGGCTCTGATTGGCACGCACGAAAAGCGCAGCTCGAGCTAACCCGGCTGCGCGAATAATCTTGTCATCGGATTCGACAGCAAGGATCAATCCGCAATCCCACGCTGAAGCCGACACTGTCCCTTGATTCAGGCAACGGTCTATTGATCTTGGGCCTTTGGCAAAAGTTCCAAATATTTATAGCTGTGCCATACCGACATTGTGCAACCCTGAACGGAAAAAGACTGTTAAATCCACGATACAGTCTTCTTGTCGCCGAACGGGTCGAAAAACCATCCGACGAAACGTCAGGTCTTTTCTGTCACTGTAGTTTCACAATGCCATGTCAGCCCGGCTATTGTGCCGCTCCCCCCCTCTATATACTAGTGGGCTGTGTGGCCGCCTTGACTCCTCGTTCCAGTAGTCTGGCGCCAACCCCGACCCGGGTCGCTTTGAGCGGAATCCTGAAATGAGCCAACAGTTTCAACACGATGTTCTGGTCATTGGCAGCGGTGCAGCCGGTTTGAGTCTTGCGCTGACCTTGCCCGATCATTTGCGTATCGCCGTACTGAGCAAGGGCGACCTCGCCAATGGCTCGACATTCTGGGCCCAGGGCGGTGTCGCTGCCGTTCTGGACGACACCGATACCGTTGAGTCCCACGTCGATGACACCCTCAACGCCGGCGGCGGCCTGTGCCACGAAGATGCTGTGCGCTTTACCGTCGAGCACAGCAAAGAAGCCATTCAATGGCTGATCGATCAGGGCGTACCCTTTACCCGCGATGAGCAGTCCGGCACCGAGGACGGGGGGTTCGAGTTCCATCTGACCCGCGAAGGCGGTCACAGCCATCGGCGCATCATTCACGCCGCCGACGCCACGGGCGCAGCGATTTTCAGAACCCTGCTCGACAAAGCCAGACAACGTCCCAACATCGAACTGCTGGAACAGCGCGTCGCGATCGACCTGATCACCGAGAAACGCCTGGGCCTGGACGGCGACCGCTGCCTCGGCGCCTACGTGCTCAATCGCGGCACAGGCGAAGTCGACACCTACGGCGCACGCTTCGTGATCCTCGCGTCCGGCGGTGCCGCCAAGGTCTACCTCTATACCAGCAACCCCGACGGTGCCTGCGGCGATGGCATCGCCATGGCCTGGCGTTCGGGCTGCCGGGTGGCGAACCTGGAGTTCAACCAGTTCCACCCAACCTGCCTGTATCACCCACAGGCCAAAAGCTTCCTCATCACCGAGGCGTTGCGTGGTGAAGGCGCCCACCTGAAACTGCCCAACGGCGAACGTTTCATGCAGCGTTTCGACCCCCGCGCCGAGCTTGCGCCACGGGACATCGTCGCCCGGGCGATCGACCATGAGATGAAACGGCTCGGTATCGACTGCGTTTATCTGGACATCAGTCATAAACCCGAAGCCTTCATCAAGACACACTTCCCGACGGTGTACGAGCGTTGCCTCGAGTTTTCCATCGATATCACCAAGCAACCGATCCCGGTGGTTCCCGCGGCGCACTACACCTGCGGCGGCGTGATGGTCGATCAGCAAGGTCGCACCGACGTGCCGGGGCTGTATGCGATTGGCGAAACCAGTTTCACCGGCCTGCACGGCGCCAACCGCATGGCCAGTAACTCGCTGCTGGAATGCTTCGTTTACGCGCGCTCGGCGGCTGCAGACATTCTTGAACAGTTGCCTCAGGTTTCGATTCCCGCCGCCCTGCCCGTCTGGGACGCGAGCCAGGTCACCGACTCGGATGAAGACGTGATCATTGCGCACAACTGGGATGAACTGCGGCGATTCATGTGGGACTACGTTGGCATCGTGCGCACCAACAAGCGCCTGCAAAGGGCGCAGCACCGCGTGCAGTTGTTGCTGGATGAAATCGACGAGTTCTACAGCAACTACAAGGTCAGCCGGGATTTGATCGAACTGCGTAACCTGGCCCAGGTCGCCGAGTTGATGATTCTGTCAGCCATGGAGCGCAAGGAAAGTCGCGGCCTGCATTACACCCTCGACTACCCGAACATGCTGCCGGTTGCGCTGGACACTATTCTGGTGCCACCCACCTACGCCGACTGAACGTAAGCCGGACCCGCAGGCGTCGGTGCAGATCCGCCGCCTGCGAATCCCGTGGCACGCAAATCGACCGGATCCGCCGCTCGCCCCGCAAACGAAAACGCAACACCACGACCAACGGCAACGCCAGGCTGTCCCGCCGCAGTTGAATCGCCTGCCAACCGGCCGCCTCATTCCACATCTGCCAGCCATCGGCATCGCGACGCAAGCCACTGAACGCCTGCGGATGTGTCAGCAAAATCTGCCTTGGCAATGCCCAAATGCCATGCGCCAGGCAGCAAAAAGCGCCGAGCAAACTGGCCCAGACCGGTATGGAAAGCAAAAACAGCGAACCCAGTGCGAAGAACTGGGCCAACAGATACGCCGCCAGCAACTGCCGTGAGGCATGCCAGCGGCATTCGAACCCATTACTTGGGCTGGACACGATCCAGGATCATGCGAACCATGCGCTGAAGCTCCGGGTCTTCCGATTCGGCGCGTTCCATGAACCAGCCGAACATGTCCTGATCTTCGCATTCGAGCAGCTTGCGGTAGCAATCGCGGTCGACATCATTGAGGTGCGGGTAGACCTCTTTCACGAACGGCACCAGCAACACGTCAAGTTCAAGCATGCCGCGGCGGCTGTGCCAGTAGAGGCGATTCAGTTCAACATCTTCGACCATGGAGCGCTCCTCAAATAGGCGGCAAGTATACAGCCCCGGACACCATCGAACAGTCGGCTTTGGTCGGGCACTGCCGAGCTTTTGTGAACTACCCATTTCATGGGCGCCCCCTTATGATGTCCCCCAGACTCTTTTACCCTGCGATGTCCCATGGCCGATTCTGCTTTTTTCTGCACCCTGTCTCACGAAGGCGTTCTCGCGGTCCGCGGCGCGGATGCCGGTAAATTTCTGCAAGGCCAACTGACCTGCAATCTCAACTACCTGAGCGACACCCAGGCCAGCCTCGGCGCCCGCTGCACCCAGAAAGGCCGGATGCAGTCGAGTTTCCGCATCCTGCTGCAGGGCGACGGCGTGCTCATGGCCATGGCCAGCGAGCTGCTGGAGCCGCAATTGGCGGACCTGAAAAAGTACGCGGTGTTCTCCAAATCCAAATTGACGGATGAAAGCGCCGCGTGGGTCCGCTTCGGCATCGACCATGGCGATGCTGCATTGACCAATCTGGGTCTGGAACTGCCGGCAGACACCGACAGCGTCGCGCGTAATGACGGGCTGATCGCCGTCCGCGTTTCGCCAGACCGTGCAGAACTCTGGGTTACCGCCGATCAGGCCGATGCCATCAAAAGCCGGTTATCCGCCCTGTTGACCGAAGGCGCTCTCAACGAATGGCTGCTGGGCCAGATCCGCGCAGGGATCGGCCAGGTCATGCCGAGCACCCGCGAGCTGTTCATTCCGCAAATGCTCAATCTGCAAGCCATCGGTGGCGTGAGCTTCAAAAAGGGTTGCTATACCGGCCAGGAAATCGTCGCGCGGATGCAGTACCTGGGCAAACTCAAGCGTCGCTTGTATCGCCTGAAGCTGGACGCCAGTGATTTGCCTGAGCCCGGCACGCAACTGTTCTCCCCGACCCACGGCAGTTCCATCGGCGAAGTGGTGCTCGCCGCACACACCGGACAAGACATTGAACTCCTGGCCGTGCTGCAAGCCGAAGCAGCAGAAAGCGGTGATGTTCACCTGGGCACACTCGAAGGGCCTGCCCTGCATTTGCTCGACCTGCCTTACGAACTGGATCGCGATCGTGAAATCCAGCGTTAACGGCAGCACTTGTCGCAACACCTAGAGAAAAGAAATGAGTGAGCTGGCGGATAAGGTCCAACAGGATTTGGTTGAGGCCATCGATAACGATGACCTGGTTCTGCCAACATTGCCGGAAGTGGCCCTGCAGATTCGCAAGGCCGCTGAAGACCCGGAAATCAGTGTCAGCACCCTGAGCAAAGTGATCGGTCGTGACACCGCGTTGTCGGCGCGCCTGATCAAAGTGGTCAACAGTCCACTCCTGCGCGCAACCCAGGAAGTCACTGACTTGCACACGGCCATTACGCGCCTGGGCGTCAACTACAGCAGCAACCTGGCCATTGGCCTGGTCATGGAGCAGATTTTCCACGCGCGTTCCGACGTGGTGGAAAAGAAGATGCGCGATGTCTGGCGCAAAAGCCTGGAAATCGCCGGCATCAGTTACGCGCTGTGCCGCAGCTACACGCAACTCAAACCTGATCAGGCGGCTCTCGGCGGGCTGGTGCATCAGATTGGCGTACTGCCGATTCTGACCTACGCCGAAGACCACTACGAACTGCTGTCGGACCCGGTCAGCCTCAACCATGTCATCGACCAGATTCACCCGTTGCTGGGCGACAAGCTGCTGCGGGTCTGGGAGTTTCCGGAAATGCTGGTACAGGTGCCGGGGTTGTATCTGGACTTCAAGCGTGAGTCCGAGCGCGTCGACTATGTGGATCTGGTGCAGGTGGCCAGTTTGTATTGCCACAAGGACACCGACCATCCCATTGCCCGTATCGACCCGCTCAGCGTGCCGGCCTTCAAGAGGCTGGGGATCGATCCGGAGAACGAGGCGATGTGCAGGGATCTGGAAGAATCGCGGTCGATGTTTTATTGATTGTTGTGGCGAGAGGAGCTTACCCCGCGATAAAACTCACCCGCACCTTCAACCCCGCCTGTTCACCGTCGTGCAGGCTGATCTGCGCCAGGTGTGCGCGGCAAATCTCGCCGACAATCGCCAACCCCAACCCCGAGCCGGCGACTTGCTGGTTACGTCGATAGAAGCGTTCGAACACCCGGTCGCGTTCTTCCAGTGGAATCCCCGGTCCATCATCCTCGACCTCCAGCACCGCCGGCGCCGAGACCCGCAAGATCACATTGCCGCCGGAAGGCGTATGGGCCAAGGCGTTATCCACCAGATTGCTCAATAGCTCGTTCAGCAGCGTCGGCTCACCACGCAGCCATACCGGCTCGTCCGCCTCCAACGCCAGCGCCACACCGCGGGCATGGGCCAGCGGCGCCATGGCCATGCCGAGCTCGCGGGCCAGCTGACTCAAGTCCAGCAACTGCGCGCCGCCCTCGGCGATCGCCCGCGCACCGTTCTCGACTCGCGCCAACGAGAGCAACTGATTGGCCAGATGGGTCAAGCGGTCCGTGCTTTGGGCCGCCGTTTCCAATGTGTTGCGCCAGGTCTCGGGTTCGGTCGAGCGCAGGCCCAGCTCAAGCCGGGCCTTGAGCGCCGCCAGTGGCGTGCGCAGTTCGTGGGCGGCATCGGCGATGAATTGCGCCTGTCGCTCGAACTGCCCACGCAGACGTTCGGTAAAGTGATTGAGCGCACGCACCAGCGGCCACAATTCGTGCTGCACTTCCACCAACGGCAGCGGCCGCAGATCGTCGGACTGCCGCTCTTCCACCGCCGTGCGCAAACGCTCCAATGGACGCAACGCCGCACTGACCGCAAACCACACCATCAGCAATGCGCCGACCGCCAGCATGCCCAATCGCAGCAACGTGTCTGCTGCCAGGCTGCGGGCCATGCTGACGCGCGCTTCATCGGTTTCCGCCACGCGGATTTCCGCCATGCCGTTCATGTTCGGCTCGCTCACGGGTTTGAGCAGGCTCACCACCCGCACGTTCTGCCCCTGATACGTTGCGTTGTAGAAACGTGCGAGCGCCGGATAGTCATCGGTGCGCGGCGTTCCCGGCGGCGGTGGCGGCAGGTTTTCGTAACCGGAGATCAACTTCTGATTGATGTCATTGACCAGATAGAAAATCCTCCCGGCGCTGTCGTAGGCGAAGGTATCGAGGGCGACGTAAGGCACATCGGCGCTCAGGCTGCCATCGCGCTGGGACACCCCGGCGGCGATGGTGCGTGCCGAAGCCAGCAAGGTCCGGTCGTACGCGGTGTCGGCAGCCTCGCGCCCGTTCCAATACGCGCTCAAACCACTGGCCAGCATCAACACCACCAGCAACAGCGCCAGATTCCACAACAACCGCCAGCGCAGGCTGCTGGGCTTATGCATCGCGGCTTTCCAGCAAATAGCCGAGCCCGCGGAAGGTCACGATAGCGACCGGTTGGCCGTCGAGTTTCTTGCGCAAGCGGTGGACGTAGATTTCGATGGCGTCGGGACTCGCCTCTTCATCGAGACCGAATACCTGGGCAGCCAGTTGCTCCTTGCTCATCACCCGACCGGGACGCGCTATCAGCGCTTCGAGCACCGCCTGTTCGCGAGAGGTCAGGGTCAGCAATTCTTCGCCAAGGGTGAAGCGCCGGGTGTCCAGATCGTAAGCCAGTACGCCGCAGGTCTGCTGGCGCTCGCCGCCGAGCACGCTGCGGCGCAGCAAGGCTTTGACCCGGGCTTCCAGTTCGGTGAGTTCGAAAGGCTTGGCCAGGTAGTCGTCAGCGCCAAGGTTCAAGCCATGGACCCGGTCCTTGACGTCGCTGCGCGCGGTCAACATCAGCACCGGCAGGTTCTTGCCCCGGGCCCGCAGGCGAGCCAGCACTTCGAAACCATCCATGCGCGGCAGGCCGACGTCGAGGATCGCCATCGCGTATTCCTCGCTACTCAAGGCCAGGTCGGCAGCCACTCCGTCATGCAGCACATCCACGGTCAGCCCGGTGCTCTTGAGCGCCTGGGCGACACTGTCGGCGAGTTGCAGATGGTCTTCGACGAGCAGAACACGCATGGATCTTTACCTCATTCAGGGATGTTCGACGCCATTCTTTGGCGCGGAGTTTACAGCCGCATCCGCCGCTGTGAAGCCCGAAAACCGTGAAAGCCCACTGAAAGGTTAGTGAAAGGTTCGACCGTTACAGTCGGCCCACGGATGGTTTCGACTGTAAGCCACCAACCTTGCTTTGAAATGTAGCTCCCGAAAAACGCCTTGATGCGTTTTCGCCAATAAGAACAATAACGAGGTACGTCGCCATGCTGTCCACACAGCTCCAGGTTTTCCCGCCGCGCCCCTTTTCTCGCTTCCCATCGTTTACGCTCGTCAGCGCCGTTTCCGGCTGCGCGACGCGAAACCGCTGCATCTGAAACATCCCCAAAAACAACAACTCCCGTGGAGAAAACAATGAACCGATCACTGCGCCGTTTCGTCCTCGCCGCCAGCTGCATGCTGGTTGCCGGCCAACTGATGGCCGAGCCGAAACGCCCGGAATGCATCGCCCCGGCCTCGCCTGGCGGCGGTTTCGACCTGACCTGCAAACTGGCGCAGAGCGCGCTGGTCAACGAAAAGCTGCTGACCAAACCGATGCGCGTGACCTACATGCCCGGCGGTGTCGGCGCGGTGGCGTACAACGCGGTGGTCGCTCAGCGTCCGGCCGATGCCGGCACGCTCGTGGCGTGGTCCAGCGGTTCGTTGCTGAACCTGGCCCAGGGCAAGTTCGGTCGTTTCGATGAAACCAACGTGCGCTGGCTGGCCGCCGTCGGCACCAGCTATGGCGCCATCGCGGTGAAAAGCGATTCGCCCTACAAGACTCTGGATGATCTCGTTCAGGCCCTGAAGAAGGATCCGAGCAAAGTGGTGATCGGTTCCGGCGGCACCGTCGGCAGCCAGGACTGGATGCAAACCGCGCTGATCGCCAAGGCCGCCGGAATCAACCCGCGCGATCTGCGTTACGTCGCCCTCGAAGGCGGCGGTGAAATCGCCACCGCCCTGCTCGGCGGCCATATCCAGGTCGGCAGCACCGACATCTCCGACTCCATGCCGCACATCCAGAGCGGTGACATGCGCCTGCTGGCGGTGTTCTCCGAGAAACGCCTGGACGAGCCGGAAATGAAAGACATCCCGACCGCCAAGGAGCAAGGCTACGACATCGTCTGGCCAGTGGTTCGCGGCTTCTACCTCGGGCCAAAAGTCAGCGATGAAGACTACGCCTGGTGGAAAGACTCCTTCGACAAACTGCTGGCGTCCCCCGAGTTCGCCAAGCTGCGCGATCAGCGTGAACTGTTCCCGTTCGCCATGACCGGCCCGGAACTGGACACCTACGTGAAGAAGCAGGTCGCGGACTACAAAGTGCTGGCCAAAGAGTTCGGCCTGATTCAGTGATCGCCTCTGTCTAGCGGCTGCGGCCCCCGTTCCGTGGGGCCGCGGCACAGGAGTTTCCTATGCTCTTACAACGCATTTTTGCGTCGGTGCTGTTGCTGGCTTGTGTCGGCCTGGCGCTAATGGCGTGGCCGTACCAAGCGGCCTTTTCTTATGAACCGGTGGGTCCTCGTGCGTTTCCGCTGCTGATGCTCGGGCTGATGGGCGCGGCTCTGTTGTACATGGTGTTCCGTCCCGCACCGATCAAGCACAACCCCGACGAACCGCCGATGGACCGCGAAACCCTGACCAAAATCGGCATCTGCGTGGTGCTGTTGCTGGTATTCGCAGGCACGTTCGAACCGCTCGGTTTCATTGTCGCGAGCATCTTGATCGGCGTCCCCATGGCGCGCCTGTACGGCGGCCGCTGGCTGCCCAGCGCGATCATCATCAGCCTGATGGCGATCGGTCTTTACCTGCTGTTCGACAAGTTGATGGACGTACCGCTGCCGCTGGGCGTGCTCGACGTTCTGGAGAACTGATATGGATACTCTTGGCTATTTGGGTCAGGGTTTCGGCGTCGCGCTGAGCCCGTACAACCTGGTGACTGCCCTGTGCGGCACCTTGATCGGCACCGTTGTCGGTTTGTTGCCGGGCCTGGGCCCGATCAACGGCGTGGCGTTGCTGATCCCGATCGCATTCGCCCTCGGGCTGCCACCGGAGTCGGCGTTGATTCTGCTGGCCGCGGTGTATCTGGGTTGCGAGTACGGCGGCCGGATCAGCTCGATCCTGCTGAACATTCCGGGCGAAGCCTCCACCGTCATGACCACCCTCGACGGTTACCCGATGGCCCGTAAAGGCCTGGCCGGTGTGGCGCTATCGCTATCGGCGTGGAGTTCGTTCATCGGTGCGTTCATTGCAACCTGCGGCATGGTGCTGTTCGCCCCGCTGCTGGCGAAATGGGCGATTGCCTTCGGGCCGGCGGAATATTTCGTGCTGATGGTGTTCGCGATTGTCTGCCTGGGAGGCATGGCCGGTGATCGCCCATTGAAGACCTTCATCGCAGCGCTGATCGGTCTCTTTCTGTCGACCGTCGGCATCGATGCCAACAGCGGTGTGTACCGCTTTACCGGGGACAACATTCACCTGACCGACGGCATTCAGTTCGTCGTGCTGGTGCTGGGCCTGTTCTCCATCAGTGAAATTCTCCTGCTGCTGGAAAAAACCCACCACGGTCAGGAGGCAGTAAAAGCCACCGGCCGCATGATGTTCAACTTCAAGGAAGCCTCGGCGGTGTTCGTGGTGAACATTCGTTGCGGTCTGCTGGGCTTCATCATGGGCGTGTTGCCGGGTGCCGGCGCGACCCTTGCCAGCGCCGTGGCCTACATGACCGAGAAGCGCATTGCAGGTACCAAAGGCACGTTCGGCCAAGGCGACATGCGCGGTCTCGCGGCACCGGAAACCGCTATCGGCGGTGCCGCGTGCGGTGCACTGGTGCCCATGCTGACACTCGGCGTTCCAGGCTCGGGCACCACCGCGGTGATGATCGGCGCGCTGTCGCTGTACAACATCACCCCGGGTCCGCTGCTGTTCCAGCAGCAACCCGACATCGTCTGGGGCCTGATCGCCTCCCTGTTCGTCGCCAACATCATGCTGGTGATCCTCAACATCCCGATGATCCGCATCTTCACCCGCATCCTCGCCGTGCCGAACTGGGCACTGGTGCCGGTGATCGCCATCATCACCGGGATCGGCGTCTACGCGGTGCACGCCACCACGTTCGACCTGTTCCTGATGATCGGCATCGGCATCTTCGGTTACATCCTGCGCAAGCTGGACTTCCCGTTGTCGCCTGTCCTGCTGGGCTTCATCCTCGGAGGCTTGATGGAGCAGAACCTGCGTCGCGCCCTGTCGATTTCCAACGGTGCGCTGGAAATCCTCTGGTCGAGCCCGATCACGTTCGGTTGCTGGGTCCTGACGGCGATCATGCTGTTGATGCCACTGCTGCGGATCTGGCGTAAACGTTCGGCTGCTCAACGCGCCATTGCCGATGTCTGATCGAACACCTTTCAAAGCCTGGTGGGGTACGCCGCTGGTCGGCGCGCTGGGCGGTTACCTGGCCAGCCTTGTCGGCTGGCCGCTGCCATGGATGGTCGGCTCGTTGCTGGCGATCATCCTGGTGCGCTGTCTGACACCGTGGCAATTGGCGGAAATCCCCGGTGGCCGCAAGTGCGGCCAATGGGTTGTCGGTATCGGCATCGGCCTGCACTTCACCCCGGTGGTGATGGAGCAGGTGCTGAGCCACTTTGGTCTGATCTTCTTCGGTGCGTTGGTCACCAGCCTCTCGGCCATCGTCGGGGTCTGGTTGATGCGGCGCACCGGTGAGGATCGCGCCACCGCGTTCTTTTCCAGCATGCCCGGCGGTTCCGGGGAGATGGTCAACCTCGGCGCGCGCAATGGCGCCGTGCTCAGTCGCGTAGCGGCCGGGCAAAGTTTGCGGGTGCTGGTAGTGGTGTTGTGTGTGCCGGCGGCGTTCAAGTATTTGCTGGGCGACGGCGCGCCCATCGTTCATCCGGCGGCCGTCAACGGGTGGTGGCTGGCCCTTCTATTCCCGGCAGGCGCGTTGGCGGCCTGGCTTTGGGAACGTCTTCGTCAACCCAATCCGTGGCTGTTCGGACCGCTGCTGGTGAGCGCGGCGGTGAGCATTGGTTGGGATTTGCATATCGGCTTGCCCCATGGCGGCAGCCAGATAGGCCAATGGCTGATTGGCAGCGGCCTGGGCTGTCACTTCAACCGGCAGTTTTTCCGGCGGGCGCCTTCGTTTATGGGGCGGACCTTGATCGGAACAGTGCTGACGATGTTGATCGCCACGGCGGCAGCGCTTGGGTTGAGTGCGCTGACACATCTGGATTTGCGTTCACTGACCCTGGGCATGATGCCCGGCGGGATTGCAGAGATGAGCCTGACGGCGGAAACCCTGCAATTGTCGGTGCCGCTGGTGACAGCGATGCAGGTGATGCGGTTGTTGTTTGTATTGTTTCTGGCCGAGCCGTTGTTCAAGTATTGGAATCGGGTGCCGGAGCAGCCCTGACTCGATCCCTGTGGCGAGGGAGCTTGCTCCCGTTGGGTCGTGAAGTGGCCCTCTGCATTCTCCCAGTAAAACCAAATCTGCAGGATTTTACGACTGCTGCGCAGCCGAGCGGGAACAAGCTCCCTCGCCACAAAAGCCCTCTGTCGTGCCTAAACCGGCGGCAACCGCCACTCAATCGGCGTCTCGCCATTCTGCTCAAGAAACTTGTTGGTCCGGCTGAAGTGCCCGCACCCGAGAAACCCGCGATAAGCGGACAGCGGTGACGGGTGCACCGACGTCAGCACCAGATGCTTGGTCGCATCGATCAGTTTCTGCTTGCTCTGGGCATGCGCGCCCCACAGCATGAACACCAGGTGCGGTTGCTGCTGGCTGACCACTTCAATGATCCGATCCGTGAAAAACTGCCAGCCCTTGTCTTTGTGCGCATTGGCGTTGGCACGCTCGACGGTCATGGTGGTATTGAGCATCAACACGCCCTGGTCAGCCCAGCTCTGCAGGTAACCGTGATTGGGAATGTCGATGTTCAGGTCACGTTTCAGTTCTTTATAGATGTTCACCAGCGACGGCGGCGCCGGCACGCCCGGTTGCACCGAGAAGCACAAGCCATGGGCCTGGCCCGGGCCGTGATACGGGTCCTGGCCGAGGATGACGACCTTGACCTTGTCCAGCGGCGTCGAATTGAGCGCATTGAAAATCATCGGTCCAGGAGGATAGATTTCCTTGCCCGCAGCACGTTCCTGTTGCAGGAAATTGCGCAACTCTGCCATGTAGGGCTGGTCGAACTCAGCACGCAGTGCCTCCTTCCAGCCCGGTTCGAGTTTGATACGGTCGTCAGCAGTCATGGTTACATCCGGTAAAAAACAATGGGGCGAACCCTAGGAAAGCCCGGCACGCTTGTCAATTGATCAGACACGGAACCGGCACTTTCCTGCATTGCGATCATACTGAACGCTCAAATTCCCGATCGAGGTCACGATGAATCTGCACTTCGAAGAACTCACCGGCACCGACGGCGCCCGCATCGGCGTCGCCAGCCTGGATGCCGAAAAGTCCCTGAACGCCCTGTCCTTGCCGATGATCAACGCCCTGCGCGATCAATTGGACGTCTGGGCCAAGGAGCCGCAAATCGTCTGCGTGTTACTACGCGGCAAAGGTGCCAAGGCCTTTTGCGCCGGCGGCGAAGTGCGCAGCCTGGTGGAAGCCTGTCGCGCGCATCCCGGTGAAGTACCGCCGCTGGCCGCGCATTTTTTCGCGGCGGAATACCGACTGGACTTCAACCTGCACACCTACCCGAAGCCGTTGATCTGCTGGGGCCACGGTTATGTGCTGGGGGGTGGCATGGGCCTGCTACAGGGCGCGAGCACCCGCATCGTCACGCCGAGCAGTCGGTTGGCGATGCCGGAAATCAGCATTGGCTTGTATCCGGATGTTGGCGCCAGTTGGTTTCTGTCGCGGTTGCCCGGGAAACTCGGTTTGTTCCTTGGCCTGACGGGTGCGCACATGAACGGTCGTGATGCGATCGATCTGGACCTCGCCGACCGTTTCCTGCTCGATGAACAACAGGAAGCGCTGATCGAAGGCCTGCTGCAATTGAACTGGCAGGAACAGACGGCCATGCAGCTCAACAGTCTGCTCAAGGCCCTGCAGCAGGAAGCACTCGCGCAGATGCCCGAAGCCCAGTGGCTGCCGCGTCGTCAGCAGATCGATGAACTGCTGGACGTCAGTGACGTGCAATGCGCGTGGAAGGCCATCAGCCAACAGCGTGATAGCACTGACCTGCTACTGAGCCGTGCTGCGCGGACGATGAGTGAAGGTTCGCCGCTGACCGCTCATCTGGTGTGGGAGCAGATCATCCGCGCCCGGCATATGTCGCTGGCTCAGGTTTTCCAGATGGAATACACCTTGAGCCTCAACTGCTGCCGTCATCCGGAGTTCAGTGAAGGCGTGCGGGCGCGGTTGATCGACAAGGATCAGAAACCGCACTGGCATTGGCCAGACATCAATAATGTGCCGGATGCGGTGGTGGAGGCGCATTTTCATAAGGTTTGGGAGGGGCGGCATCCGTTGGCGGATCTTTCCGAGTACTAGAATCCGGGTCTTGCCCGCAATAGCCGTATCAAGAGTTCTATCGCGGGCGAGCCACTCGACCCGCATAAAAAAAGCGGCGCATGATGCGCCGCTTTTTTGTTGAGGTTTCGTAGGAGGCTACCGGTGACCGCCACGCCCATCATGGCCGTCCCGTCCACCTCGGCCATCGCGTCCACCATGGCCGCCGCGATTGTCGTTGTTCCAGTTGCCACGGTTACGACCATCCCAACCGCCCCGGCCATTACCGTCCCACCCCCGACTCTGATGAGCCCGGTAATCGCCTCGTGGCGACGGCTGGTAATAACGCGGTGCCGGTTGATAAACCCGCGGCTGGTGGTAATACCGCGGTGTTGGCTGATAGTAGCGTGCAGGAGGTGCGTAATACCGGCGCGGGGACGTGTAGTAACCGCCATTCGAGTAGTAAGGCCCGCCACCGGAGTAATAAGGCGCGGGGGACGTGTACACCTCGGAACTGTAGTAACTGCCTCCTCCATCGGCATAGGGCACGCACGCACCGAGAGACAATCCCACTACAGCTATCAGAAGAATTCGACGGAGCATTTTTTGAAGGAGCATGGCGGCCTCCTGGACCGCGAGTGAGCCACACCAGCGACGCTGGCGAGCGACAGTCAATTATTCGGTGACTGTCGAAGGATCAGACATCGATTTCGAAATCTGGTGCGGTCTTGCAACAAGTTGAAACATCTCGCCGATGAAAGGTTTTTCATCTATTCACGTACTGATTAGTGGTGGCCACCGCGATATCCACCGCCGTAATGACGGGGCGCATGCCCGCCCCAATAGTAGTAGCGATAGCCGCCATAAAAGCGTGGGCCATAGTAGTAGCGCGGGCCGTAATAGTAGGGATACGGCGCATAGCCGGGGTAGTAGTAAGGCGTGGAATACACGTCGTAGGACCCGGCGTAGTAATAGCAGCCGGACAGCCCGACACCGAGCACAACACTCAGCAGCAGTCGACGAAACATGATGGCCTCCTGAAAGACCCGCAGCCGATACAGGCCGGCTGACACCTGTTTTGACTGGCAACGCGGCGGCGAGTGCCGGGGCTCGCAGACCTTCGGATCAGCGGCCGGCCACGCTGCATCTCAGTGCACGGACGCACCATCACAAAGCAGCGAACCGCCCTTCCCTTCAGTCGGCCAAAGGCAATCCCTCGGCCCAGAGCGCTTCGGCCGACTTGGCACGGCTCTCGCTTTAACAAACCCGTGCAGGAGTCATCACAGGTTCGCGGCACCACAATTTGCAATGGCTGACTAGGGTTCCGGCTCGCTGACGCGAGTGGCTGGTCCGAGAGTTGGCGACCTCCAGTTGAGGTTACACGGCGGGACAAAAGCCCGGGAGACAAGCCACCGTTTACGGTGCCGCGTTGACTCCTGCCCGCCCTTGATCAACTGGAGAACCACCCATGCTCAAGCTTCGTTTACCCGCCCTCCTCGCCGCTGCGTTCGCAGCCTTCGTGAGCGTCTCGTCCCACGCTGCGCAAAAAGACCATTTCAGCGTCTGCTGGACCATTTATGCCGGCTGGATGCCTTGGGAATACGCCGGCAGCCAAGGCATCGTCGACAAATGGGCGAAGAAGTACGGCATCAAGATTGATGTGGTGCAGCTCAACGACTATGTCGAATCCATCAACCAGTACACCGCCGGCCAGTTCGACGGTTGCACCATGACCAACATGGACGCGCTGACCATTCCGGCCGCCGGTGGCGTCGACAGCACCGCGCTGATCGTCAGCGATTTCTCCAACGGCAACGACGGCATCGTGCTCAAGGGCGACGGCAAAAAAGTCAGCGACCTCAAGGGCATGGACGTCAATCTGGTGGAGCTGTCGGTTTCCCACTACCTGCTGGCCCGGGCACTGGATTCGGTGGACCTCACCGAGAAAGACCTGAAAGTGGTCAACACTTCGGACGCCGACATCTCGGCGGCCTTTAACACGGATCAAGTCAACGCTGTCACTACCTGGAACCCGATGCTTTCGGACATCAAGGCCAAACCGGGCGTGACCGAAGTCTTCAACTCCAGCCAGATCCCCGGCGAAATCATGGACATGATGGTGGTCAACAGCGCCACCCTCAAGGACAACCCGGCCCTGGGCAAAGCGCTGACCGGTGCGTGGTTCGAAGTGGTCGAGTTGATGAACGCGAAAAACGCCGCCAGCAAAGCCGCCCTCGAGCACATGGCCAAGGCCTCGGGCACTGACCTCGCGGGTTTCCAGGCGCAACTCGACACCACCAAATTGTTCGCCACGCCCAAAGAAGCCTTGGCGTTTTCCACCAGCAAGCAACTGCCGGAAACGATGCGCAAGGTCGCCGAGTTTTCCTTCCAGCACGGCTTGCTCGGTGAAGGCGCCAAGGACACCAGCGCCGTCGGCATGGCCTTCGCCAATGGCGTGACCAGCGGCGACAAGGCCAACCTCAAGCTGCGCTTCGACCCGAGTTACGTGCAGATGGCCGCCGACGCCAAGCTGTAAGAAGAGGACCTGGCCATGCGCCTGATCAATCGTCACCCGGATCGTCCGAGTCGCCTGCTGTTGGTGATCCTGCCGTTCGCCCTGGTGCTGCTGGCCTACTTCATGGGCTCGGCCGAACGGCTGCTGGACAACCCCAACGACAAACTGTTGCCGAGCGCCGTGCAGATGACCGACGCGGTGAAGCGCCTGGCGTTCACCGCCGACAGCCGCACCGGTGAATACGTGCTGTGGCAAGACACCGCGTCCAGCCTGCGTCGCCTCGCCATCGGCCTCGGTATCAGCGCGCTGGCCGGGCTGTGCCTGGGCATCGCCGCCGGGACGTTGCCGCTGTTCGGCGCGCCGTTGTCACCATTGCTGACGGTGCTGTCGATGGTGCCGCCGCTGGCGATCCTGCCGATTCTGTTCATCGTGTTCGGGCTGGGGGAGTTGTCGAAAGTGATGCTGATCGTGATCGGCATCACCCCGTGTCTGGCACGGGACCTGGAACAGCGCGCCCGGGAAATTCCGGTCGAGCTGCTGATCAAGGCCCAGACCCTCGGCGCTTCAACCTGGACGTTGATGCTGCGCGTGGTGCTGCCACAACTGCTGCCGCGCCTGCTGATCTCGCTGCGGCTGATGCTCGGTTCGGCATGGTTGTTCCTGATCGCTGCCGAAGCCATCGCTTCCACCGACGGCCTCGGCTACCGGATTTTCCTGGTGCGTCGTTACCTGGCGATGGATGTGATTCTGCCGTACGTGGTGTGGATCACCTTGCTCGCCTGGCTGATGGACTGGGGCCTCAAGCGCCTGACCCAGCGCGCGTTCCCCTGGTATGAAGGAGCCCGCGCATGAGCTTCATCACGGTAAAGAATGTCTGGCAGCAATACGCCGATCAAGTGGTGCTCGAAGGCTTGAACCTGAACGTCAACGAGGGTGAGTTCTGTACCCTGGTCGGCGCATCGGGTTGTGGCAAATCCACTTTCCTTCGACTGCTACTCGGTCAGGAGCGCGCCAGTCGCGGCGAGATTTTGTTGGACGGTCAAACGCTGGCCGGAGAACCGGATTCGAGCCGTGGCGTGGTGTTCCAGCGCTATTCGGTGTTCCCGCACCTGACGGTGCTCGACAACGTCGCCCTCGGCCTCGAACTGCCACACTCACCGCTGCTTGGGCGGTTGTTCGGCAGCGCTAAAAAAGAGGCGCGGGAACAGGCCTCGGTGCTGCTGCACAAAGTGGGGCTCGGCCACTCGCTGGACAAGTACCCGGCGCAGCTCTCCGGCGGCATGCAACAACGGTTGGCCATCGCCCAGGCGCTGATCATGAAACCCCGCGTGTTGCTGCTCGACGAACCGTTCGGTGCCCTCGATCCGGGCATCCGCAAAGACATGCACGCCTTGCTCCTGGAGCTGTGGCGCGAGACGCAGTTGACGGTGTTCATGGTCACCCATGACCTGTCCGAAGGTTTCAGCCTCGGCACCCGTTTGCTGGTCTTCGACAAGGTCCGAGTCGACCCGCACGCCCCCGGCGCCTATGGCGCGCGCATCACCTACGACATCCCTTTGAACAGCGACCGCCGCGCCTCCCGCGCCGCCGTCGATGCCTTGCCGGCTGAGCTGGCAGGCACGCTTCGTATCGCTTAGAGGAATCTTCACATGACTGATTCGACCCAACTGTTCCCGCCCTTCGCCGAAGAAATGCTCCCCGGTGGCGGCCATCGTTCGTTCGTCCTGAAACGCGGCCAACTGCTGCGTCTCACCGATCTGCGCGGCGGTGCCAATGTCAGCCTGACGCTGCTCAACGCCAATGAAAAAACCGAACGACTGAACCTGCCCGACAGCCTCAAATGCCAACACACCGCCAAGCTCACCACTGGCCATTGCCTCTACTCGGACATGGGCCGCGTACTGGCAGCAATCACCGCCGACACCTGCGGTTGGAGCGACAGCCTCGGCGGCGTGCTCTGCGCTGAGGAAGTCGCGGAAAAATACGGCGCAGGCCGTTATCAGGAACTGCGCAACGGCTTCTTCCGCAACGGCACCGACAACCTCTTGGTGGAACTCGGCAAGTGGGGGTTGGGCCTTTCGGATCTGCTGATGACGCTAAACCTGTTCAGCCGCGTGAACGTGGATGAGGCCGGCCATTTCCATTTCGTCGAAGGCCACTCCAAGGCCGGCGACTACATCGAGTTGTACGCGCCGATGGACACGCTGGTGGTGCTCACCGCGCTGCAACACCCGATGGACCCGTCACCGGACTACGCGCCGAAACCCTTGAAGTTGAGCTGGATGAACGCCGACCCCAGTGTCGCCGAACACTGCCGCACCTCGCGCCCGGAAAACGAGCGCGGCTTCATCAACACCGACCGTTTGTTTGCCTGAGGATCGCTGCCATGTCACTCGCAATCGCCACCGCCCAAAAGCATCCAGAAACGGCGGTCTACCGCGCCACCATCCCCGCCGGTGAACCGTGGCTGATGGAAGTCAAGGCCGGCCAGACCCTGCGCATCCTCGATCTGGAAGGTAACCAGGCCGTCGATACCTTGTTCTACAGCGTCGCCAATCCAAAAGAACGCTACGACGTGCAACGCACCTTGCGCCGGCAAAACAGCGTCTACCTGAGCACCGGCAGCGTGCTGTATTCCAACCTCGGCAAACCGATGCTGACCATCGTCGCCGACACCTGCGGCCGCCACGACACCCTGGGCGGAGCCTGTGCGCAGGAGAGCAACACCGTGCGTTACGCGCTGGAAAAACGCTACATGCACAGCTGCCGCGACAACTACCTTCGCGCCTGCGTCCACGACGGGCGACTGGGCAAGGGCGACATCGGACCGAACATCAACTTCTTCATGAACGTGCCGGTCACGGCGGATGGCGGGCTGACGTTTGAAGACGGCATTTCAGCGCCGGGCAAGTACGTGGACCTGCGGGCGGAGATGGATGTCATCGTGCTGATTTCCAATTGCCCGCAACTGAACAATCCGTGCAATGCCTACAACCCTACGCCTGCGGAGTTATTGGTATGGAACTGAAATTAGTGTGGTTGCGCAGATGGTTGTTTGCCCTGTGCCAGGCCCGTTCCAGCCAATGCCTCAAACAGCCAAAACACCACTGAAACATGTGGGAGCGAGCCTGCTCGCGATAGCGGTGTGACAGTCGACATCGATGTTGAATGTTCCGACGCCATCGCGAGCAGGCTCGCTCCCACAGGGGGCGGTGGTGTTTTTGAGTGAACGTTTTTTGCCGTCGGGGACGACCCCGGCGCCCAACGAAAAACTGCGGGACGGCCCGCATCCCCTCCGGGGTCTATGCCATGTTCGAAAAAGTCCTGATTGCCAACCGTGGCGCCATTGCCTGCCGCATCCTGCGCACCCTGCGTGAACTGCACGTCAACGGCGTCGCCGTGTACTCCGAAGCCGATGCCGCGAGCCTGCACATTCTGCACGCCGATGAAGCCCACAGCCTCGGTGAAGGCGCGGCGGCCGGCACCTATCTGGCGGTCGACAAAATCCTCGCCATCGCCAAAGCCACCGGCGCCACGGCGATCCATCCCGGCTACGGTTTCCTTTCGGAAAACGCCGCGTTCGCCGAAGCCTGCGAAGCCGCCGACATTGCTTTCATCGGCCCGACCCCAGAACAGCTGCGCGTGTTCGGCCTCAAACACACCGCACGTGCCTTGGCCAAGCAACACGGCGTGCCAATGCTCGAAGGCACCGAGCTGCTCGACAGCCTCGACGCGGCGCTGATCGCCGGTGAACAGGTGGGTTACCCGGTGATGCTCAAAAGTACCGCCGGTGGTGGTGGCATCGGCATGCGCGTGTGCCGCAGCGCCGCCGAGTTGAGCGAATCCTTTGAAGCGGTAAAACGCCTTGGGCAGAACAATTTCAGCGACGCCGGGGTGTTCATCGAGAAGTACATCCAGCGCGCTCGGCACCTGGAAGTTCAGGTGTTCGGCGACGGTCGCGGTGAAGTGATCGCCCTCGGCGTACGCGATTGCTCGGTGCAGCGCCGCAACCAGAAAGTCCTCGAAGAAACCCCGGCGCCGAACCTGCCCGATGGCATGGCCGATGAGTTGTGTGCAGCCGCGATCAAACTGGCGAAAGCGGTGAATTACCGCAGCGCCGGCACCGTGGAATTCGTCTTCGACAGCGAGGCCCGACGTTTCTATTTTCTCGAAGTGAACACCCGTTTGCAGGTGGAGCACGGCGTCACCGAACAGGTGTGGGGCGTGGACCTGGTGCGCTGGATGGTGGAACTGGCGGCCGGTGATTTACCGCCGTTGAGCGTGTTGAGCCAAGGCTTGAAAGCCGCCGGCCATGCGATTCAGGCGAGGTTGTATGCGGAAGACCCAGGTCGGGATTTTCAGCCGAGCCCCGGTTTGTTGACCGCTGTGAATTTCCCTGTCGCCGATGGCAAACAGCTGCGCATCGACACCTGGGTCGAGGCCGGCTGCGAGATTCCGCCGTACTTCGATCCGATGATTGCCAAAGTCATTTGTTGGGCGCCGACTCGCGAAGAAGCGCGGGCCGATCTGCATCAGGCATTGGGCGACAGCCTGCTCTACGGTGTGGAAACCAACCGCGATTACCTGCGGCAGATTTTGCTCGATGCTCCCTTCGCCAGCGGTCAGCCGTGGACCCGTTGCCTCGAACATCTGGTCTATCAGGCCAACACGTTCGAAGTACTCAGCGCCGGTACGCAGACCAGTGTTCAGGACTATCCAGGACGCCTTGGATACTGGGCCGTGGGCGTGCCGCCGTCGGGGCCGATGGACAGTCGCGCGTTGCGCCTGGGCAACCTTTTGCTGGGTAACGACGAAGGCGCCGCTGCGCTGGAAATCACCATGAGCGGGCCGTTGCTGCGCTTCAATTGCGACGCCGTGGTGGCGGTCACCGGCGCAGTCATTCCGTTGACGTTGAACGGTGAAATCGTCGCAATGAACACAGCGCTGCTGATTCCGGCCGGGGCCACACTGAGCCTCGGGACGATTGCCGGTGCGGGCGCCCGCAGCTATCTGTGCCTGCGCGGCGGGCTGCAAGTGCCGGATTATCTGGGCAGTAAAAGCACCTTCACCCTCGGGCAGTTTGGCGGGCATGGTGGTCGGGCGTTGCGCGCGGGTGACGTATTGCATGTGCCTGCCCTGAGCGACCGAAGCGCCGGCTCGCAACTGTCTGAAATCGCTGAATTGCCTGCCGTGCGGCAGATCCGGGTGATCTACGGCCCGCATGGCGCACCGGAATACTTCACCGAAAACTACATCGGCACCTTCTTCGCGACTCAGTGGGAAGTGCATTTCAACTCCAGCCGCACCGGCGTGCGGCTGATCGGGCCGAAGCCGGAATGGGTACGTGCGGACGGTGGCGAGGCGGGGCTGCATCCGTCGAACATTCACGACAATCCGTACGCCATTGGCGCCGTGGATTTCACCGGGGATATGCCGGTGATCCTGGGGCCGGATGGTCCGAGCCTGGGCGGGTTTGTGTGCCCGGTGACGGTGATCGAGGCGGATCTCTGGCAGCTTGGGCAACTCAAGGCTGGCGACAAAGTCCAGTTCTTCCCCGTCGATCTCCAGACCGCCCGCACTCTCGCCCTGAAATGGAATCCCCCCTGTGGGAGCGAGCCTGCTCGCGATGAGGGCAGTGCATTCAGCATCAATGAGACTGACACACCGCTATCGCGAGCAGGCTCGCTCCCACAGGGGATTGTGTCGCCTGTGGTTTTGGATTTGGGTCAGGGAGATACGCGGTTGGTTGCACGCCTTTCGGGCGATACGCATTTGCTTCTGGAGATTGGTGCACCGGAACTGGACCTTGTTCTGCGCTTCCGCGCCCACGCCCTGATGCAAGCCCTGGAAAGCAAATACCTGCACGGTGTCATCGACCTCACACCCGGCATCCGCTCGCTGCAAGTGCACTACCAACCCGAGCAACTGTCGCTGACCGATCTGCTCGGTATCGTCGCCGGTGAATGGGATGCAGTGTGCGCCGCCAAGGACCTGCAAGTCCCTTCGCGCATCGTTCATTTGCCACTGTCCTGGGACGACCCGGCCTGCCAATTGGCGATCGATAAATACATGACTACCGTGCGCAAGGACGCGCCATGGTGTCCGAGCAATCTGGAGTTCATCCGCCGCATCAACGACCTGCCGAACCTCGACGAAGTACAGCGCACCGTGTTCGACGCCAGTTACCTGGTGATGGGCCTGGGTGACGTGTACCTCGGCGCACCGGTCGCCACCCCGCTCGATCCGCGCCATCGCCTGGTAACCACCAAATACAACCCGGCGCGCACCTGGACCGCGGAAAACTCGGTGGGCATCGGTGGCGCCTACATGTGCGTTTACGGCATGGAAGGCCCCGGCGGTTATCAGTTCGTCGGGCGCACGTTACAGATGTGGAACCGCTACCGCGAAGTCGCCGCGTTCGATGGCAAACCATGGCTGCTGCGCTTCTTCGACCAGATCCGCTTCTACCCGGTGAGCGCCGATGAACTGCTGCGCATCCGTCGGGATTTCCCCCTCGGGCGTTTCGATCTGAACATCGAGCACAGCCAGTTGAACCTCGCGGACTATCAGGCGTTTCTGGTGAAAGAAGCCGAGACCATTGCCGCGTTTCGCGAGCAGCAACAAGGCGCGTTCAACGCCGAACGCGAGCGCTGGATCGCCAGCGGCCAGGCGCATTTCGACAGTGAAGAAGCGGTCTCGGAGACGACCGAAGATTCAGCGCTGGCCAGCGGCGAAATGAGCGTCGACAGCCACATCGCCGGCAACCTCTGGCAGGTTCAGGTGCAGACCGGCAGCCGCGTGGCCGCCGGCGATGTGCTGGTGATTCTGGAGTCGATGAAGATGGAAATTCCGCTGCTCGCGCCCATGGCCGGCGTGGTGCGCGAGATCCGCGTGCAACCGGGTTCGGCGGTGCGCGCCGGACAGCGCGTCGTGGTGCTGGAACTCGACTGAACCCATTTGAAAAAGGATTAACGCCATGACTATCAATCTACAACTCGACGCCCTGCGCAGTGCTTATCGCGTCGGCAACATCACGCCTCGTCAATTGCTGCTGAACCTGCGCGACAGAGCCGCGGCGCTGAACCCGGACTATCACCTGTTCATCCACTTGCTCAGTGTTGAAGAACTGGAACCGTACCTCGCCGCGCTCGACGGTCGGGACATCGACAGCCTGCCCTTGTATGGCGTGCCGTTCGCGATCAAGGACAACATCGATCTGGCGGGCATTCCGACCACGGCAGCGTGCCCGGCGTTTGCCTATGTGCCGCAGCAGTCGGCGACCATCGTCGAGCAGTTGCTGGCGCTGGGGGCGATCCCGCTGGGCAAGACCAATCTTGATCAGTTCGCCACTGGCCTCAATGGCAGTCGCTCGCCGTATGGCGCCTGCCCGAACAGCGTGTTGCCGGAGTATCCGTCGGGCGGTTCCAGCGCCGGCTCTTCGCTGGCGGTGGCGCTGGGGGTGGCGAGTTTTTCGTTGGGCACGGACACTGCAGGTTCCGGGCGCGTGCCGGCGGCACTGAACAATCTGGTGGGGATGAAAGCCACCAAAGGGCTGATCTCCACGGCGGGTGTGGTGCCGGCGTGTCGCACGCTCGATTGCGTCACGACGTTTACCGCGACGGCGCGGGAAGCGAGCCAGTTGCTGGCGCTCACCGCACACCTTGATCCGCGGGACGAATACAGCCGCAGGAATCCGCTGTGGAATGACGGCTCGGCGTTTGGCACTCCGCGTCCCTTCCGCTTTGGTGTGCCACGTGCGCAGGACCTGGAGTTCTTCGGTTGCCCGCAAGGTCCGCTGTTGTTTGAAGACGCCGTCGATCAGCTCAAAGGGTTGGGCGGTGAAGCGGTGGAACTGGATATGTCGCCGTTTCTCGAAGCCGCGCGTTTGCTTTACGAAGGCCCGTGGGTGGCGGAGCGCTACAGCGTTGCCGGTGAGTTGATGGAGCAGAACCCGCAAGCGGTGTTGCCGGTGATTCGTGCCGTGCTGGCCAAGGCGCCAGCGGTGAGCGGCGTGCAAACGTTCCGTGCGCAGTATCGGCTGCAAGCCTTGAAAGCCCTGTGCGACAAGGCGCTGGAAGGACTGGATTGCGTGGTCACCCCGACCATTGGCCGCCCGGTGACATTGGCGGAACTTGAAGCTGAGCCGGTGCTGCGCAATTCTGAACTGGGTTACTACACCAACTTCATGAACCTGCTTGATTACGCCGCCGTCGCCGTGCCGAGCGGGTTCATGGGCAATGGTTTGCCGTGGGGTGTGACGCTGTTTGGCCGGGCGTTTACCGACCAGTATCTGTTGAGCGTGGCGGATGCGTTTCAGCGTCGTTCGCAGGCGCCTGCCGCTTCGGCAGTCGCCCGTAATGACCGCGCTCGGTTGGTGGTGTGCGGTGCGCATCTGGATGGATTGGCACTGAACTGGCAACTGAAGCGGCGCGGCGCGACGTTGGTCGAGTCGACGTTCAGCTCACCGGACTATCAGCTCTACGCGTTGGCCGGTGGTCCGCCGTTTCGTCCGGGGATGGTTCGGGTGAAGGACGGCGGCGTGGCGATTGCGGTGGAGGTCTGGGAGTTGCCGAGCAGTGAACTGGGTTCGTTCCTGACCGGGATTCCGGCGCCGCTGGGGTTGGGCAAGGTGCAACTGGCGGATGGGCGTTGGGAGAGCGGGTTTATCTGTGAGGCATATGGATTGGAAGGT
This sequence comes from Pseudomonas sp. IT-P100, assembly GCF_949767185.1. Taxonomy (NCBI): domain Bacteria; kingdom Pseudomonadati; phylum Pseudomonadota; class Gammaproteobacteria; order Pseudomonadales; family Pseudomonadaceae; genus Pseudomonas; species Pseudomonas sp. IT-P100. The sequence continues at coordinate 726,235 of NZ_CATKQK010000022.1, read as the reverse complement.
GCGGTGAATATCAGTCATCTGGGTGGATGGCGGGCGTATCTGACAGATCGGGGTTGATCTCACGATTCGCGGGCAAGCCCGCTCCCGCAGGTTTTGCGCAGTCCTTGTGGGAGCGGGCTTGCCCGCGATGGCGTCCGCACAGACGCTATCGCACCTGATCCCGACCGATTCACCCCACAAATCCCGCAGTTATTTCCCCGCAGTCCCACTAGAATGCTCCCCAACGGGTCACTGCCAACGGAATCGTCATGCCGCTTCACTCGCCGCTGTATTCGCAACGTTCGCTGGTCCTCACGCTGATCGCGCTGCTGGGCGCGGGGTTTCTCGCCACGTCATTCCTGAGCTACTACGCCTCGCGCGCCTCGATCCGCGACAACATCGTCAACACCGAGCTGCCGCTGACGTCGGACACGGTCTATTCGGAAATCCAGAAAGACCTCGTCAGACCGATCCTGATTTCCTCGATGATGTCCCGCGATACCTTCATGCGCGACTGGGTGGTCAACGGCGAAAACGACCCCGACCAGATGACCCGCTACCTCAACGAGGTCATGACCCACTACGGCGCCTACACCGCATTTTTCGTCTCCAACGGCACGCTCACCTACTACCACGCCAAAGGCGTGCTCAAGCAGGTCAAGGCCAATGAACCGCGCGACGCCTGGTATTTCCGCGTGCGTGACATGGCCGACCCCTACGAGATCAACGTCGACCCGGATCTTGCCAACAAGGACAACCTGACCTTCTTCATCAACTACAAGGTCTACGACTACAACGACCGTTTCATCGGTGCGGCGGGCGTCGGCCTGACGGTGGATGCGGTGATCAAGCTGATCGACAAGTATCAACAGCGCTATCAACGCAGTGTGTATTTCGTCGACAGCTTCGGTCGACTGGTGCTCACCGGCGCCGAGGGTGGCCCCCAGGGTGCGCATATCGGGCAAAAACTCAGCGAACTCGAGAGCATGACGGGCCTGGTTAGCCAGTTGCCCAAACCCCACAGCGGCAGCTACGAATATTCCGTCCAGGGCCAGGGACATTTCCTCAACGTGCGGTTCATTCCGGAGCTGAACTGGTACCTGTTCGTCGACAAGCGCGAAGACGGCGCCCTGAGTGAAATCCGTCAGTCGCTGTACCTCAATCTGCTGATCTGCCTGCTCGTCACGCTGATCGTGCTGATGCTGCTCAACCGGGTGATCAAACGCTATCAGGGCAAGATCCAGGCGCAGGCGACGCTCGACAGCCTCACCGAACTGCCGAACCGTCGCGGCTTCGACCTGCTGGCCGCGCAAGCCATGCACGAAGCCCAACGCGAACCGAAACCGCTGACCGCGTTGCTGCTGGACCTGGACCACTTCAAGGCCTTGAACGACACCTACGGTCACCTCGCCGGCGATCAAGTGCTGATCGGCTTCGCACGGGACCTGGAGAGTTGCCTGCGCCATTCCGACATCGTTTGTCGCTGGGGCGGTGAAGAGTTCATTGTGTTGCTCAAGGACACGGACGGTGAAACCGGTCTGAAGATCGCCGAGAAAATTCGCCAACATGTCGAGGAACAGCGTTATGCCTACAACGATCAGGCCTTGCACCTGACGGTGAGCATCGGCTTGACCACTTTGCAACCGGATGACACCTTGCACACCCTGCTCTCTCGGGCCGATCATGCGATGTATCGGGCCAAGCAATCCGGCCGTAACCGTACCTGCGCGGAAATGCCTCACACCAGTTATGCATAGTCCTACATGAACAAGCCTGAAATCTGCCCCGCTTGCGGCGCCTCCAATGCCTGCACCCTGGCCGACCCGCGAACCGCCGATCGGCCCTGCTGGTGCTACAGCGTCAGCATCGACCCGGCGGTACTCGAAGCGCTGCCCGCCGAGCTGCGCGACCAATCCTGCCTGTGCCCACGCTGCGCGCAGGTCGAGTCGCAGTTGTAAGCAGCGGCCCGGCGGATCGCGTAAGATGCGCGGCCCTTTTCCTGCCGATCTCAATTCATGCGCGTTGACCGCTTCCTCAGCAACCTGCCCCGCTTCAACCGTCAGCAGGTTCGCCTGTTGCTGGTGGAAAAGCGCGTGCGGGTTGACGGAAAAGTCGTCAGCGACCCGCATGCCGAAGTGCTGGAGTTCAGCCGTGTCGAGGTCGATGAGGAAGTCCTGCAAGTCGGCAAACCCGCCCGCTACTTCATGCTGCACAAACCGCCCGGATGCGTCAGCGCCACCCGCGACCCGGAACACCCGACCGTCCTCGATCTGATCCACGAACCGGACAAGCAAGACCTGCACATCGCCGGCCGCCTCGACTTCAACACCACCGGTCTGATGCTGATCACCAACGACGGCAGCTGGTCGCGACGCCTGACTCAACCGCAGACCAAACTGCCCAAGGTCTATTACGTCGAGACCGAACAGGAGATCGGCCCGGAATACGCACTGAAATTCACAGAAGGCCTGTACTTCGCTTTTGAAGACCTCACTACCCAACCGGCCGAGCTGATCGTGCTCGGGCCGACATCGGCACGACTGAGCATCGTCGAAGGCCGTTATCACCAGGTGAAGCGGATGTTCGGCCACTTCGCCAACAAAGTGCTGCGCCTGCACCGCGAACGCATGGGCCCGCTGGTGCTCGATAACGCGCTAAAACCGGGCGAGTACCGCGCGTTGCGCACCGAAGAGATCCATTTGATCTAAGCAGCCTACCGCTCAGCAGAAGTTGTCGAACAATTTACCAATGGCACTTGCGCGAACCCCTCTCCCCTGCTTGAATCAGGTCGTCAGCCGAAATGTGACTGACGAGTCACAACATACTTCTAAGAAACTTTTTGTCGGTTAGAGAACCCTCAGGTTCCGCCTCAGACCGGCAGACTGCCCGCCAATAACAATACCCGTCGACCGGACTGCAATGGATCGACATGGGCCTCCAAAATTCCAGGCGTATGCCTACCTGTCACAAAGCTCGTGCAATCTCATTTGCGCGCATACCCGCTTGCCAGGAGTCTTATGACATGAGGCCAGAAATCGCTGTGCTGGATATACAGGGTCAGTATCGGGTTTACACGGAGTTCTATCGCGCAGACGCCGCAGAGAAGACCATTATCTTGGTCAACGGCTCGATGGCCACGACTGCGTCGTTTGCACAAACCGTGAAAAACCTGCACCCGCAGTTCAATGTGGTCTGCTACGACCAGCCCTACGCGGGCAAGTCAAAAGCCCACAACCTGCATGAGAAATTGCTGACCAAGGAAGTCGAAGGGCAGATCCTCCTGGAGCTGATCGACCACTTCGCCGCCGAACACGTGCTGTCGTTTTCCTGGGGTGGCGCCGCGACCCTGGTTGCCCTCGCCCAACGGCCACGGCGCATCGAAAAAGCCGTGATCAGCTCGTTCTCCCCGGAGATCAACGCGCACATGCTCGACTACCTCGAGCGCGGTGTGGACTACCTCGGCAGCCGTGACGGCGACCGGGTCGGCAACCTGGTGAACAGCACCATCGGCAAACACCTGCCGACCCTGTTCAAGCGCTTCAACTATCGGCACGTCAGCAGCCTGGCCGATCATGAATACGGGCAGATGCACTTCCACATCAGCGACCTGCTGCACAGCGACCGCCAATGCTTCTTCAAAGCCGCTGAGCAAATCAACGTGCCAGTGCTGTTCATGAACGGCGAATGGGACGAATACACCGCCGCCGATGGTGCCCGGTTGTTCGCCGACCACGTGAAACAAGCCACCTTCACGACGCTGGATGCGACGGGCCACTTTCTCGACATGGAACACAAAGCCGCCTGCCGAGACAGTCGCAACGCATTGCTGGGTTTCCTGAAACCTGAGCAACAGGCAAGCCGACCGCGTTACCACTACGTCCAGGACCACCATGCATTCGCAATCTGAAACAGCGTCATCGCGAGCAAGCTTCGCCCTATAGCGTTAAACGCATTCCTGTAGGCGCGAGGCTTGCCCGCGAACGACCGTCACCCGGTCCGATGTCTTGATTCACCTGCGCTAAAGCCATTCCGCGCAAAGAAAAACTTCATTTCCACGCGCACATCTGGTACAAAGTCAGCCGCTCTGAGCGGGTGTCGTATAATGGCATTACTCCAGCTTCCCAAGCTGATAACGAGGGTTCGATTCCCTTCACCCGCTCCAATCGAATTTTTGGTCTCGCGTTAAGATGGTTTTGACGGGGATGTAGAAAGAAAAAAACCGGCCCATGTGGCCGGTTTTTTTATACCCGTCGATTGAGCTGCAGGAGCGCTTCAAGGGGTGCGGCAAAAACCTGCAATACAGAAAACGCCTCATTTGCGGCCATCTCCGAACTCTATCCTCACGCCCTCCTAGACTCGTTTTTCACACCACCTTTCCATCGTGACCGAGAAGGCTCAGTGGTTATAGTGTTGATCATATAAATTCAGTGGGTATAGTAACCACCTAAGCACACCACACGGAGGTGATGTGAATAGCCGATTTTTGATAAGCCAAATTGTTGCGGATGGCTGGTATCTGGTGCGTATCAAGGGCAGTCATCATCACTTCAAGCACCCGACCAAACCGGGGCTGGTGACAGTTCCTCATCCGAAAAAGGACCTGCTCAAAAAAACCGCCTTGAGTATTTTGCAACAGGCGCTGCTCTGACGAATTCAAAGCGCAGCGCCTCAGAGGACAGTGAAGATGCTTTACCCGATTGCGATTTCAATGGGCGATAACGAACACGCTTGGGGCGTGGAGGTACCGGATATTCCAGGGTGTTTCTCCGCAGGTGAGGATCTGGATGATGCGATGGCCATGGCTCGTGAAGCCATTGAGGGCCATTTCGAAATTCTTGCCGAAGACGGTTCACCGATTCCACCTGCGAATAAAGTGACCCTGCATGCGGCGAATCCGCAGTACGCCGGTTGTACATGGGCGGTGGTGGACATCGATGTTACCAAGTACCTGGGCAAAGCCCAGAAGCTGAACATCACCCTGCCGGGGTACCTGCTCAACCGCATTGACGAATACGTATTGCATCACCCGGAAGAGAAAAGCCGTTCAGGTTTTCTGGCATCGGCAGCACTGAAGGTGTTGCAGCAGAGCTGATGCCCTTGTTTCCAAACAGCAAAAACCGGCCCCAACGGCCGGTTTTTTTATGGTTCGGATTCGGTGACACGCCGCATTCATTGCTCGGCTCCGCCTGCCGTTAAATCCTGCCGCTCGTCAGCTGTCCGGCACACTCCCTCGAACCTGCCTTCCAATGAGTACATCCCTCGGACGGAAGGCTTAAGCATGAACACCAAAATCGCTGCTCTGACGCTTGCGGGCCTACTGTCTTCCTGCTCGTTTTATGCGCTAGCGGCTGAGAAGACGACAGGAACTGCCGTTCCTCCTGCCGCTCTTCCCGGTCTTAATCAGGGGCAAAGCGCTGAATCAAACGAGGAGAAGGCCAGCAAAAAGGGCGAGGAGTCTTCGGGTGCAAATTCCGGAGCCGATTCGAAAACGCTGGAGAAAGACTCAGGTTCTTCGCACAAAGCGGAGGAGTACCAGAAAAAACAACGTGAAAGCCATCCTGGTGGCGTGAAGCAACCGGCCTCGTGAGCATCATTAGCCGTTTCAACACGGAAATTAACGTTTTTCCATGAAGTCGGCGTTTTGTTAGCGTTTTCGCTGGCGAATTAAAGGGTTGCCGCCACTGACGCCGCAGAGCCAATGCCCATTCTCCGGGGGTTTAAACGAGGCCGTATGCGGAAAAGGCAAGGTCCTACACTACTCTGGGAATTGTCCGTAGACTTGCGCATTGCTGTGCCTTTGTCATGAGACCTATAGTCCGAGCGCGCCCAAATGGCGTATTGGGTTTGGCGACTCGATGACTGGTACAGAAGCCTCCGAGAATTTCTCGGAGTGCTTTTGAACGCACTTGGCTGCCTCTTTTTTTGGTGGCTGTGCGTGGGAGACCCCACGGTCTGCCGGTTTTACCATGTCCCGGTTCGCCAACCCACGTACAGCTACCACCCTATTGTTTGGCGACGATTGAGTGGTAGGTCTTCCCTCCGATATGGTGATCACTCATGAATGACTACATGGCTTTAACCAGCAACGCCGACGACCTTCCCACCTTCTACGTCAACACCACCCAACCGCTGCATTCCCTTCTCAGCTCCGCCCGTTACAGAATCGGCGCGGTGACACAGGTCCTGGAAAACCTCGCGATGCGCGGCGAAATCAATTCGGATTCGGTGATTCTCAGCGACTTCGCAATGCTCTGCAGCATCCCCTTGCGCGATGGCTGCGATGTACTGGATGTCATTGCACGACGTATGGATGCGGAACCGTCCTGACACCAAAAGGGGCGTCTTTTTGACGCCCCTTTTGATTTGTAGATCAACTGCTGCGCCGTGAATTTCTTTAACAATAATGTGGCGAGGGAGCTTGCTCCCGCTGGGTCGCGAAGCGGCCCCAAAACAAGGACTGCTGCGCAGTCCAACGGGAGCAAGCTCCCTCGCCACAGGTTTTTTTGGCGCCCCACGTATAGTTTCCGTATAGATCCCCGCCCCCCAGTAAAGAAGCCGTAGCCCAGCATCAACCCCAACCAAAAAACCCCTACCCTGCCCTCTCACCTTTCACGCAGAGATCAGCATGGACAATTCAGAGTTGGGGATCATGATCATTTCAATGATTGGGTTGTTCGGCTTTGCGTCGTTTCTATTCGATTACCTGAGTGCCAAACGAAGGGACAGATAACGTTATCTGTCCCTTTCTGGCATCAGCGGGTCGCGACGATGAACAATCGCGGGAACGGCAGCAGCACCGAACCATCACTCAGGGCCGGATACGCCTGCTCGATCGCGGCGTGATATTGCTTGAGGTATTGCGCCTTTTCCGCATCATCCAGCGGTTCGAGAAACGGCCGCAAACCACTGCCCTTGAACCACTCGACCACGCCGGACGCCCCGCCCGCCAGCGGATGATGGTAGGTGGTGCGCCATACATCGACGCGCGCGCAGTGCGGTCGCAGCATCGAGTAGTAATCGCTGGCACTGGCCATTTCCGTGCGTTGCCCGGCGGCGTCTACCAACTTGCTGGCCCACGGGCCATCGGCGGCCACTTCGCGCATCAGGCGATGGGACGCTTCGTTGAGGTTGTCGGGCATCTGAATGGCCAGGCTGCCGCCCTGGGTCAGTCGGGCGGCCAGCGAAGGCAGCAACGTCGCGTGATCGGGCAGCCACTGCAGCACCGCGTTGGCGAAGATCACGTCGAACGGGCCGCTCTCATTCCAGGTGCCAATATCCACGGTATCGAACTGCAATTGCGGCAAACGCTTGCGGGCGGCTTCGATCATGTCGGTCGAACTGTCAACGCCTCGCACTGTGGCGTTCGTGAAGCGCTCCACCAGCAATTCGGTCGAGTTGCCGGGGCCGCAACCGATGTCGATGGCCGAGCGTGCGTCCACAGGCGGGATCGCCGCAAGCAGGTCGCGTGCAGGGCGGGTGCGTTCATCTTCAAAAGCGACGTATTGCTTGGCGGACCAACTCATTGCGTTCTCCTGTCGAATCGTTGTCCGGACCTGGGCCGACAACCGGTTCGCTACGATACATCGCCCCGTGTGCCAGCCCAATCCGACTTATGAATGCTCGAAGGATATGAAGGCAGTTTCTTATCGCCAAATCATCGAAAGCCATAACCAAAGTCGACCGTTCGTCGAGCTACCAGCCAAGCAATTTTGACAGCCTGAATTTCACTTCTATAGTCCAATCGCGGCCCATCGGAAGGAACCCGAACCCGTCAGTTTGTACTCAAGGAGCAAGGCCAGCTCATGCCCGTGACAGGTGGGTTCCGCCCGTAGTGTTTGCGCAACGACCGCAAGGCAAGCAAGCGTTGTTGTGCCTGGAAAGATGCCAGGCATTCACTATGAACAAGGAGCTTTACAATGTCTCGAGTCACGGACGTGCTGGTTTCCATCGACACCGAAACCATTCTGAAAAACTACCCGAACATCAGCAAAAACCCGGCTTCGCCGACGCTGATCGACGTCAATCACGTGTACATGGTGACCAACCAGAACAACGTGGTGAGCGGCCAGGCCGGTGGCGAACTCAACTTGAAAGCACAGGTGGGCGACCTGATTCGCTGGCGTGAAACCAGCCTGTCGCAGAGTTTCGAAACCGCCGTGATTTTCTACAAGTTCATCGGCAATGTCGGCAACGACTTGATCTCCACACCCACGCCGCGCAAGGCTACCGCTTGCGTGGCCGTGCCCAACACCAGCAATCCGTCGGTGCCCAGCTGCCAGAAAGTCGATAACCATTACTGGTCTTCGGAAACCCTGTCCTGCGGCAGCGTGACGTATCACTTCCACTTCCTGATCGTGGACCGCGATTGCAAGATCGTCGGCTGTTGCTCGTGGGACCCGTTCATTACTATCCGTAACTGATGCGCGTCCGGCCCCTTGGCAACGAGGGGCTTTGCCGACTTACGTTGCCGCCTCGACAGGAACGGGATGCCTTGCATGCACCGAAGCGGCTGCCGTCATGTGTCACCATCATGAAAGGAATCCATGATGACTTCCGAACCGATCAAATCGCCTTCATCCAGCGTCGCGACCGCCAACAATGTGTTGCTGGTTGTCGATGCCGAATCACTGCTTTTACGTTATCCGCAGCCCAGTCTGGAGGCGGACAATCCAACGTCCATTTCTGACGGATTTGTTTTCGCCATCAACGGATCGCCAAAGCCACAAAGTACTATAAATGACAGCTCAATTACCTTGATCACCGACAAATCCGCGACCTTCCATATCCGTGGCAGAACCGTCAGCCTGCTCGCCGAGCACAGCGTGGTGTTTTACGACATGTCCGTTGGCGATGCCGGCGTCCTTTCTGCGCCTGAACTGGTGGTGCAAGGCGACCTGGCAGTGCCTGCACCCGATCCTGAAAATCCGTCTGAACCGAGTACTCACCGGGCCGATGACCATTACTGGAGGTGCAGAAAACTCGCCGCCGGTGTTGGGGCGTGTGAGCTGAGATTCATGCTGATTGATAAAAACTGTGAAGCGCTGGGTTACTTCAGTTGGGTAGTTGAAATGAAGCTGACGGAGTAGCCCTTTACGCACCGTGCGTCGCCTGCCGAATATGAAGATGTAAGTAGAATTTTCAACACGCCGTCGCTGTCTGACATTCAGGCGCATCCAATAAGGAACACGGCAATGAAATTCGCAAAAATCTCGCAGAAACTCGCCTTGTGGGCCGGCAGTCCCAAGACGTTCATGGGGGCGTTGATTCTCATCGGTCTGTGGGGGTTGAGCGGGCCGATTTTTGATTACAACGACACCTGGCAACTGATCATCAACACCTCGACCACGATCATCACGTTCCTGATGGTGTTCCTGATCCAGAACACGCAGAACCGCGACACTGACATTTTGCATTTGAAAATCGATGAGTTGCTGCGGGTGAACAAAGAGGCGAAAAACGCGATGCTCGGGCTCGAGGCGCTGGATCTCAAGCAACTGGAGGCCCTGCGTAAACACTACCGTGCCATGGGCGAAAATGAGGTGCATGACCTGGCGGGGTTAGCGACCAAGGACAAGCACAAACAGAATTTGAACGATTGCTGAGTGCGGGAGCGGCGTGTCTGATACCCCACGGCGATTGGATCGTTGGAACGCCGCCCGCAGCAAGCCGGCTCCTGCAGCAGGAGCCGGTTACCAAACATGTGCGTCAGCGACTGGCCTGTAGCGCTTTGGCCATCTGCAAATGATTCTGCAACTTCGGCAGGGTTTCTTCAGCAAAGGCTTTGATTTCCGGCACGTCGGTCGTCTGCGCAGTCTGCTGAAGCTGCTCGATAGCCTCCTGCGTTGTCTTCACCTGACTGGCGGCGTACGCCTGATCAAACGATGCGCCGTCCTGCACCTCCGGCATCAAGGCTTTGGCCTTGTCGACGACCTCTTCCCGTGGGGCCACCGGCAGATCCAGTTGCTTGGCGATTTTCGCCAGGTGCTGGTTGGCGGTAGTGCGGTCGTTGATGACGACGATGGTGTAATCCTTGACCTCTTTGGACTCGGACTTCTGGTGCGCCAGGCGACTGGCCTCGATATCGGCCATGCCTTTGGCCGAGGCATCGTTGATGAATTCGGCGGGGGACTGGGCAAAGGCAGTGCTGGCGCACAGGCCCAGTAACGTGGCGATACTGGCATTGCGTAATCGGGTGGCCATCCGGCTCATGGTCGCGCCCTCCTCTCTATAAATTCAAACGGGAGCTTTCGCTCCCGCCTCTCAATCAAAACCACCTTCACCACTACTTGGATTTCTGGCCACCTTTGCGGCCCATATCGGGTTTCGCAGGCTCTTTATCGACAGTCGTGGTGGTGGTCTTCCCTCCTTTGCGACCGGCTTCAGACGCCTTCGTTCGATCGTTGGCGAAATTTCCCGAGTTCGAGTTTCTTGAGTTAGGCATGATTCTCTACCTCTTGGTAATGATCGCGGCGAGCAGGAGCCCGCATAGAATCTGAATTTCGATCACTGCAAAGGTTTAGAAAAACTGGGATCGATGCGACGAACGGTGACTGATTCTCAAGCCCTGTACTTCAGGTGATTCTGGCGTTTGGCGCTGTACATGGCCTCGTCGGCATGGCGGAACAATTGCTTTTCTTCCGAACCGTGTTCGGGGTAATGCGCAACGCCGATGCTCGGCTGGATGTTCAGGCTGTGGCCATCCAGCCGCAGCGGCTGAGCCAGGATCTGACGGATTTTTCCGGCAACGCCGTCAGCGTCTTCCGCAGCCTGAATGCTGTGCAACAACACCACAAACTCATCACCGCCGATGCGCGCCACGGTGTCGGTTTCCCGCACGCATCCTTTCAGACGATTGGCGACCGCTTGCAGCAGCATGTCGCCGACGGCATGGCCGTGGGTGTCGTTGACTTCCTTGAAGCGGTCGAGATCGACGTACAGCAGCGCCATGCGCCCGCACTCCAACTTGGCCAGTGTCAGCGAGGCTTTCAGCCGGTCACGGAGCAACTCGCGATTGGGCAGTTGGGTCAGTTGATCGTACTGGGCCATGCGCTGCAGCCGGGCATGCAATTGCTTGCGCTCGATGGCAGTCGCGACCTGGGCGCACACAAACTGCAACAGTTCCTTGTCTTGCTCGGTGTAGCGCTCGCCGCCCGCCACGCTTTTTACGATCAGCGCGCCGATGGTGCCGTTCTGCGAGTTCAACGGCACGCCCAGCCAGCAGGGCGAGTGCTGGCCGGCGACCAGTAGCTCGAATCCTGCCGGGGCGTCGTCCTGGTCCGGGGTCAGCAGAATCGGCTGGCCGCTGCGGATCACCTCGGCACACAGCCGTCCGGTGACGGTTCCGGGCTGCTCGGGTTGCTGTTCATTGTCATCGACGTGGTAAGGGAAATTGAGCTGCGCGCAGTGCTCGTCATACAGCGCGACGGAAAAATTCAGCGCCGGCAGCCATTCACCGATGATCAAGTGGATGCGTTTGAACAACGCCAGCAAATCTTCTGCCGCGTGGGCCGCTTCGGAGATCGCATACAACGCCGCTTGCCGGGATTCGGCCTGCTTGCGCTCGGTGATGTCGCGGGCCACGGCGATGCGCAGTTGATCGACTTCCGACCAGCGCGCAGACCACAGGATGTGTACCACGCGGCCATCTTTGCGCAAGTAGCGGTTTTCGAAGTTGAGTTTGGGGTCACCGCCCATGATTTCCCGCGCAGCGTCGAGGGTGCGCTGGCGATCGGCGGGATGCACCATATCGATCATTGGCAGGCCGACCAGCTCTTCAGGCGTGTAACCGAAAATGCGTTCGCAGGCTGCGCTGACAAAAACAAAGCGACCTTGTTTATCAACCGCGCAAACGGCGTCCAGCAGTAGATCGATGTAACTCGCCAGCGGCGCGGAATTCCTGGATGCCATGGTGCAGAGAGCATGTCCGAACAATGCAACAAAAAAGAACCATCCCTGACCCGTGATGTAGCCGCTGACGCGTCCCTGCGATCAGTTTCAAGCCTTGTTCGGCATCAGCCCCGGCAAGGCATGCGCCAGGGCGTTGATGGCAAAACCGATAAACATCACCCCGCACAGGCGGGTGATCGCCAGTTCATGGCGTTGATACAGGCTGCGCACCTGCCGCGCACCAACGATGCCAATGAGGATAGCGTAGGCGATCAGACCACCGACGAAGCTCAGAACGATCAGCCAGGGCAGCATCGACCAATGCAGCAACTCCGCACGGCTGGACAGTAACGCCGTAAAGGTCGCCACCGCCACCGGATACGCCTTCGGATTGGTCAGACCGAACAGAATGCCGTGCCAGAACGGTTGCCGCGCCGGGCCCTGCGGCGTTTCGGCGCCGCTGCGTTTGGCCCGTACCGCGCGTAAACCGAGCCAGAACAGATACAACCCGCTGAGCACACCCAGCACGTCAAACGCCGTACTGCCGATTTCCCGTGCCCCGACTATCGCGATCAGCGCAGTGCTGCACCAGACCACGTCCCCGAGCAAATGCCCGCACAAAAAACCCGCCCCTGCCCGCCGCCCACGCGCCGCGCCGATGCCGAACACCGCCAACACCCCCGGCCCCGGTGTGATTCCGTAAATGAAGCCCGAGGCGAGAACGGCCATTAGCAGCGATGGGGTCATCGGGGAAATCCTGTTGAACTATTTGGTGAATGGCCGCAAGTCTATATCAGGTCCTTGCGAATCGACTGACTGATCGTCAAAGAACTTCATTCCCGCATAGGGACGCTGCCGGCAAGCTGCCAGTCGTGAGGCCAGATCGCCGACATGGGCTTCAAGCTTGTGACCCTCCGGGTCGAGGAAGTAGAACGACGCGCCTTCGCTGCGGTTGGCGCGCCATTCCCGGACATTGGCCGCTCGCAGGCGCTCGACGAAGGGCGGGAAGTCGGGTGTGCTGATGTTGAAGGCGTAGTGGGTGTAATCGGCGGCGGGCCCGGCGTTGCGCAGGGGGTCGAGGGAAAGGCATAGCCAAAGGCCGGGCAGCGAGAGGTAGGCGCCGCTATCCCAAGTGGCTTCGAGCTGAAGTTGCAGGAGGTCGTGATAGAACGCCACGCTGCGGTTCAGGTCGGTGACGGCGAGGGTCAGGTGGTTGAGGCCAGATAACATTTTTTCAGTAACCCTTGAGTTTTTCAGGCACGACGTAGTTTTTACCGTCATGGTGAGGCAACCTCAATCCGCCCGTTCAACCAGTTCAACGCCTGATCCCCGCCTCGCCGCTTGTGCCACGCCAACACGAACGTAAACGACGGAATAGCAAACGGCGGCGGAACAACGACCAGCGACTGTTCATCAATATTGCGCAAGGCGCGCGATGCAACCGTGAGAATCAGGTCCGTGCCACTGATGAACTCCGGCGCCACGCTCCAGTGCGGCAGGCTGATCGCTACGCGGCGGCGCTCACGTATCGCGGTCAACGCCCGTTCGATCTCCGGAGTGCCGCTGCCGCGCATTTCCAACAAGACATGCGGGCGCGACAGGTAGGTTGGCAAGTCGAGCACGCCATCGGCGGGCAGGCTGTTGCGGTCCACGAGGCAGGCGTAATGTTCTTCGAACAAAGGAGTGCTGCGCAACTCGTTCGGCAGCTCTGGAAAGACGCCCGCCGCCACGTCAATGTCGCCGTTGAGCACTGCGTCGAGCATGCCTTCGCGGCTGGCGTGGCTGATTTGCAGGTCGATGCCCGGTGCTTCCCGGCGTAACGTGCGGATCAGGCCCGGCAGGACGATGGCGGCGCCGTAGTCGGACATCGCCAGGCGAAACGTGCGCTTGGCCGTGGCCGGATCGAAGGCATCGGGCGCCAGCAGCGATTGCACCTGGGCCAGGGCTTCCGCAAGCGGTGCGATCAGTTCGAGGGCGCGTGGGGTGGGTACCAGACCAGCTCCTGCCCTGACCAGCAATGGATCGCCAAGCACATGTCGCAACCGCGCCAGCGCATGACTGACCGCCGGCTGACTGAGGTGCAAACGCTCAGCCGCACGAGTGACATGTTGCTCGCTGAGCAAGGCGTCGAGAATCACCAACAGGTTAAGATCAATACGCCGAAGATCATTCATCCGATGCATGTTCTGGATAGCGATTTGGAATTTAAATCTGCGCGACGAATACTCTAGAGTCCAGCAAAACCTGTTGGAGAATGATCATGAGTACGTTGCATTGGGCCGGTTTGTTGCTGTTGGCAGTGATTGCCGGAGCGGTGGTGCCTTTTCAGAGTGCGATCAACGCCAACCTTACACGTGGGTTGGGTCATCCGCTGTGGGCGACTTTTGCGTCGCTGGTGGTGAGTATTGCGGTGCTGTTGCCGATCATGTTGGCGCTGCGCTTGCCGATGCCGTCACTGGATTTCATCACTCGGGCACCCTTGTGGATGTGGGCCGGCGGTGCGTTGGGGGTGTGTTTTATTTCACTCGCGCTGATGTTGCTGCCCAAGCTGGGAGCGTCGGGGTTTATTGCCTTGGCGCTGGCGGGGCAAGTGGTAGCCTCGTTGGTACTGGATCACTTTGGATGGTTTGGGTTGGTGGAGCGGCAGATGACGGTGCCGCGGGTGTTGGGGGCGGCTTTGTTGATCGGTGGTGTTGCGCTGATTCAGTTCAGTGATTCACCCGCCAAAGCGGTGATTGCGACGTCTTGAAAATCAAAAGATCGCAGCCTTCGGTAGATCCTGCGGGGATGCGTGGTCCCTGTAGGCGCTGCCGAAGGCTGCAATCTTTCAAAACTTGTCGAGCGTGCGCAGTTTCTGCGGCAACCCCCACAGCAGCAGGGCAACAGCGATCAGCGCGCAGACCCCGATGACATACAGCGCCGGTGTGGTGCTGCCGGTCAGGTCCTTGATCCGTCCGACCATGACAGGGCTGACGATGCCGCCGAATTGGCCGAGGGTGTTGATCACCGCGATCCCGCCCGCAGCCCCCGCGCCGGCACCGGCCAGCAGTTTCGGCGGCAGGGTCCAGAAACTCGGAATGGAGGCGATGATCCCGGCGCCGAGCAAGCCCAGTGCGACGATCAGGAAGGTCGTGTGGTTGGCGAAGATACCGGCGCAGAAGAAGCCCAGCGCACCCACTGCCACCAACCCTGCGACAAACTTGCGACGCTCGCCGGTCGAGTCGGACACCCGCCCGATCACCACCATGCTGATTGCCCCGCAGATGTACGGAATCGCCGTCAGCAAACCGATCATCACTGGGCTCTCGGTGCCCGCGCTGCGGATCAGTTGCGGCGCCCAGAAATTCAAGCCGTAGGACGCCACTTGAATGAGGAAGTAGATCAGCCCCAGCGTGAGGAAACCGGGAATCCGCAGCGCCGCGAGCAACGAGCCGCCGCTCTTGTGCGGTTCATGGTGGGCGATGCGGCTGGCCAGCAGGGTTTTCTCCGACGGTGTCAGCCAGTGGGCGTCTTCAATGCGGTCCTTGAGCAGGGTCAGCACCAGCAATCCGAGGCCGATGCAGGGCACGCCGCCGAGCAGAAACAGCCAATGCCAGCCGCGCATGTCGAGGACGCCGTCGAGGTGTTGCAGCACCAGCCCGGAGAACGGTGCGCCGACCAGCCCGGCAAACGCCGATGACAGGAACAGCATCGAGGTGATGCGTCCGCGATAGTGCTGCGGGAACCACAGCGTCAGGTAATACAGCACGCCCGGCGCAAAACCGGCCTCCATCGCACCGATCACGAAGCGCAGCGCGTAAAACTGCCATTCGCTGTTGACGAAGACCATCGCCGCCGTCGCGAGTCCCCAGGACATCATGATCCGCGCGATCCAGCGGCGTGCGCCGACTTTGTACAGCATCATGTTGCTCGGCACTTCGAAGATCACGTAACCGACCACGAACAGCCCGGCGCCGAGGCCGTAAGCGGTGTCGCTCAGGCTCAGGTCAGTCTGCAACTGGAACTTGGCGAAGCTGATGTTGATGCGGTCGAAAAACGCGAACAGGTAGCAGACCATGATCAGCGGCATCAGGCGCCAGGCGACTTTGCTGACCAGGGCTTTTTCTTCGTCGTGGCTAACGGACGGGCTCGCGCCCGCCTCCAGTACATTGAGGCTCATGGTGCTTTCTCCAGGCGGACTGCCCTTGGGTGTCCGATTGTTTTTGTTGTCTGGTTGAGATGTAGCTTCTGTGGGCGTTGTTCGGTGTGTCAGAAAGGGGTTGGGTGCAAGTCGCAATTGCGTCCGGCCTTGGCCAACTGGCCTGGCACTTCGTGCCCCAACAGCGCGGGTAATCCTTGCGACAACCTCAACAACAGCGGCAGGTCGATGCCGGTGTGAATGCCGATTTCATCGCACAGGTTCACCAGGTCTTCGGTGCAGATATTGCCCGAGGCACCCGGTGCAAACGGGCACCCGCCGAGGCCGCCGAGGGCTGCGTCAAAGCGTCGGGCGCCGGCCTCGTAAGCGGCCAGCACGTTGCACAAACCGAGGCCGCGGGTGTTGTGGAAATGCAGGGTCAGGTCCGCTGGCGAAACCCGCTGCAAGACCCGGCGCACCAGTCGGTCGACCTGACGCGGATTGGCCATGCCGGTGGTGTCGGCCAGGGTGATGCCCTGAATGCCGAGTTCCTGATAGGCCTCGACGATTTGCAGTACACGGTCCTCATCGATCCTGCCTTCGAACGGGCAACCGAACGTGGTGGCGATGCTGCCGTTCAGTCGCACCTGAGTGTCACCCACGTAGTGCACGATCTCGCCGAACGCGGCCAATGAGGCTTCGCACCGCATGCGCATGTTCGCCAGGTTGTGGGTCTGGCTGGCGGACATCACCAGGTTCAGCTCATCGGCCCTTGTCGCCAGCGCCCGTTGCGCACCTTTGAGGTTGGGGATCAACGCGACGTAAATCACTCCCGGTTGACGGGTGATGCCCTTGAACACCAGCTCGCCGTCGCGTAGCGCCGGAATGGCCTTGGGCGACACGAACGAGCCGGCTTCGATGCGGCTGAATCCGGCCAGCGACAGCTGATCGATCAGGGCAATCTTGTCGACCGTTTCAACCCACGTCGGCTCGATCTGCAGGCCGTCGCGGGGGGAGACTTCCTGAACGATCAGGGTCTCGGAAAAATCAGTGATCATTGCACCACCCCTTCAGTTTTCAGGCGTTCGATGTCTGCGTCCGTCAGGCCCAACCCCGCGAGAATCCCGTCGGTGTGCTGGCCCAGGCTCGGCCCCGACCAGTTCACGCCACCGGGGGTTTCGGAGAGTTTGGGCACGATGCCCGGCATCGTCACTGTCGCGCCGCCAGGCAGGTCGGCGCTGAGCAGCATGTCCCGCGCCTGATAGTGCGGATCAGCGACGATGTCAGCCACCGAATAGATGCGTCCGGCCGGTACTTCAGCGGCTTCCAGCGCCGACAGGACTTCGTCGATCGGCAGGCTGCTGGTCCAGTGAGTGATGGCAGCATCCAGCACATTGCTCTTGGCTGCGCGACCATCGTTGTGGGCAAACTCCGGCGCGTCGGCCAGATCGCGGCGACCGACGACTTCCATCAAGCGCTTGTAGATCGGATCGCTGTTGCCGGCGATCACCACGTAGGCCCCATCGGCCGTCAGGTAGGTGTTGGACGGCGCGATGCCGGGCAATGCCCCGCCACTGCGCTCACGCACATGACCGAGCATGTCGTATTCCGGCACCAGGCTTTCCATGACGTTGAACACGCTTTCGGCCAGCGACACATCGACCACTTGCCCGCCGCCCTGCCCGGTCTTGACCCGCAGCAGCGACATCAAGGCACCGATCACCGCGTGCAGCGACGCCAGTGAATCGCCAAGGCTGACACCGACCCGCGCCGGTGGTGAACCGGGGGTGCCGGTGGTGTAGCGAATCCCGCCCATGGCCTCGCCGATGGCGCCGAATCCTGGACGGTCGCGGTACGGACCGGTCTGGCCGTAGCCGGAAATGCGCACCAGAGTCAGGTTGGGATTCAAGGCGTGCAACACGTCCCAGCCCAAACCGAGTTTCTCGAGAGCGCCAGGGCGCAGGTTTTCGATCAGCACGTCGGCGCTGGTCGCCAGTTGCTTGACCAGTTCAATGCCTTCGGGGGATTTCAGATTCAGCGCCAGGGACTTCTTGTTGCGCGATTGCAGGTACCACCACAACGAGGTGCCTTCGTGCAGCTTGCGCCATTTGCGCAGGGGATCGCCCTGGCCCATGGCTTCGATCTTGATCACCTCGGCGCCGAACTCGGCGAGCATGCGCGCGGCGAACGGCGCGGCGATCAGCGTGCCGATTTCGATCACCTTGATTGCACTCAGGGGGGCAGTCATCGCGGGGTACCTCTGTTGTTCTTGGAATATGCGCCAAGGCTAGAGGAGCGAGGGGACTGGAATCCAACCTTCTGTTGGCAACGGGCGTTCGTGAAACGCGAACGCTCGGGGAGATTACCGCGACCTCAGGTCGGTCATCGCTGGCAGGCCAGCTCCCACAGTGATCTGCGGCGTTCACCAATCCTCTGTAGGAGCGGGCTTGCCCGCGATGAGGCCGGCCCCGGCAATGAAAATCTCAGACCTGCCCCCGCAACTGCTCAAACAACATCCTGCTCACCGGCGACAACGCCGCTTCATCGCGCACGACCAGAATCAACGCCCGATCCGACCAGTCATCGGTCAACGGCACCGCACGCAACCCCAGCGCCCGGCCAAACAATTCGTAAGCCTTCTGCGGCAAAATCCCGATGCCCATGTTGGCCTGGACCATCCGGCACATCGCATCGAACCCCGGCACATGAATCCGCAATCGCAACACCTTGCCCGCCTCACGCGCGGCGGCGTGGGTGCGCATGTTGATGGAACTGGCGGAATGCAGGCCGACGTAATCGCTGCCCAGCGTATCGGCGAACGCCAGGCTGGAACGGCTGGCCAATGGATGATCCGGCAGCATCAGCACCATCAGTTTGTCCTGGCGATACAGCACGCTGTGCAGGCCTTTCACATCGCTGTCGCTGGAACAGATCCCGAGGTCCGCCACGCCATCCAGCACGCCTTGAATCACACCGCCGCTGGGACGCTCTTCGAGATCGGTCTTGACCTGCGGATGTCGTTCGGAAAAGCCCCGCAGGTCTTCCGGCAGAAACTGAATGATCGCCGACAGGTTGGCGAGCATCCGCACATAACCACGAATGCCATGGCTGTGTTCACCCAGTTCAAAGCCCATTTTCTCGACGTTGAACAGCATCTGCCGAGCATGGTGCAACAGGGTTTCGCCGGCCGGCGTCAGGGTCATGCCCTTGGCCTGACGCACGAACAGGCTAATGCCCAGCGCCTCCTCCAACTCCATCAACCGCTTGCTCGCCGCCGACACCGCGATGGCCTCGCGGGTCGCGGCACGGGTCAGCGTGCCTTCTTCGTGGACGGCGACGAATAGCTGGAGGGTGATGAGGTCGAGGCGGCGGATCAGGCTTTTTTGCAGCATCTGGGACTCGCGATGTCGGCTCGGACGAAGACGCAGCATAACGTCCTTTGCGCCCGTGCCGTGCGACCGTCAAAACGCGCTGCGGAAAATCTCCTCGATCTGCCGCTGATCCGCGGCCCGTGGATTGGTCACGCCACACGCGTCTTTCAAGGCGTTGGCGGCGAGGGTCGGGATATCGTTGAGCCGGGCACCGAGTTCGCGCAAGCCAGCGGGAATTTCGACGTCTTTCGCCAGGCTACGAATCGCCGCGATGGCCGCCTGGGCGCCCTCTTCCGGGCTGAAGCCGCGGATATCGGCACCCATTGCATGGGCCACGTCGGTCAGGCGGTCGGCGCACACCAGCGCATTGAAACTTTGCACATGCGGCAACAGCACGGCGTTACAGACGCCGTGGGGCAAGTCGTAGAAACCACCCAACTGGTGGGCCATGGCATGCACGTAGCCAAGAGACGCATTGTTGAACGCCATGCCCGCAAGGAACTGTGCGTAAGCCATGTTTTCCCGCGCGGACAGGTCGCTGCCATCTCGCACGGCAAGGCGCAGGTTGTTGCTGATCAACGTGATGGCCTTCAACGCACAGGCATCGGTGATCGGGTTGGCGGCGGTGGACACGTAGGCTTCGATGGCGTGGGTCAGCGCGTCCATGCCGGTGGCGGCGGTCAGGCTTTTGGGCATGGCGACCATCAGCGCCGGGTCGTTGACTGACAGCAGCGGCGTGACGTTGCGGTCAACGATGGCCATTTTCACGTGACGGGATTCGTCAGTGATGATGCAGAAACGCGTCATCTCGCTGGCCGTGCCCGCGGTGGTGTTGATGGCGATCAGCGGCAATTGCGGCTTCTCGGATTGATCGACGCCTTCGTAATCGCGGATCTGCCCGCCGTTGGTCGCGCACAAGGCGATGCCCTTGGCGCAGTCGTGGGGCGAACCGCCACCCAGCGACACGACGAAATCACAGCGACTTTCCTTGAGCAGGCCCAGGCCACTTTCGACGTTGGCGATGCTCGGGTTGGGCTTGGCGCCGTCGAAGATGACCGAGTCAATATCCTTCATCGCCAGTTTCTCGGCGATCATCGCCGCCACGCCGGCCTTGGCCAGCCCGGTGTCAGTAACAATCAGCGCCTTGCGAAAGCCGTACTTGCCAATCGCGTCCATGGCTTCGTCGAGGCAACCAATACCCATGATGTTCACGGCGGGGATGAAAAACGTGCTGCTCATGGCGAATCTCCAGGGCTAGGACCGTATCGGCTGTTCGATTCGGCGAATACTCACAGGATCGCCTCATCGACCAAACGCTAACTTGATCTGGCTCAAGTCCGGGTCGTGATAAAGTCGCCGCCCATCCGACCTTTTGCTTTTTTGAGACAACGACCGCAATGACCGATTTCCAGGATGTCGATGCCCAGCTTGAAGACTGGAACGCCTTGCGCGCCACCACCTCGATCAGCGGCCTGCTGGTGGGCAACGGTGCCAGCCGTACGGTTTGGGACGATTTCGGCTACGACTCGCTGTTCGAAAACGCCCGCACCGTGGAAGAAAAGCCACTGAGCCAGTCCGAACTGAGTGTGTTCGATGCGATGCAGACACGCAGTTTCGAGCAGGTGCTGGGCGCTCTGAAAACCACCAGCCGCGTGAACAAGGCCCTGGCTGTCAGCTCCGCCGCGCCGCGCAATCGCTACTACGCGATCAAGGAAGCGCTGATCAACACCGTGCACGCGGTGCACATCCCGTGGCGGCTGGTGGTGCCCTCGACGCTGGCGACGATCAGTCAGGAACTGGGGTGTTACCGGACGGTGTTGACCACCAATTACGACTTGCTCAACTACTGGGCCATTCAACACCAGCCTGATGCCATCACTGACCTCTTCCAGGGCACCGAGCCGGGTTTTGACCTGAGCGCCACGGCGACCGATAAAACCCGCTTGCTGTACCTGCACGGCGGTTTGCATCTGGTGCGCAATCAGGACGGCACGGCGCGCAAACTGATGTCGACCGAGGGCACGTTGCTGGGCAGTTTCGCGATCAACAACACGATCAAGACGCTGGATGACGTGCCCTTGTTTGTGAACGAAGGGCCGAGCGCGGACAAGCTCAAGACCATCCGCAGTTCGGATTATTTGTCGTTTTGCTATGACCAGCTTTTGGGGCATGGCGAGGGGTTGTGCGTCTTTGGCCACGCGTTGGGTGAGCAGGACAGCCACATCGTTCATGCGCTACGCCAGGCGAAACCGAAGGTGGTGGCGGTGTCGATTTATCCGCGCAGCAAAGCGTTTATCCAGCATCAGAAGCGGCATTACGCGAAGGTGTTTGAAGGGACCGGATCAGAACTGCGGTTTTTTGATTCGAAGACGCATGCGCTTGGCAATCCAAAGCTGACCGTTCCCGTCGAGGTCTGAAGCAAACACCGTACCTGTGGCGAGGGAGCTTGCCCCCGCTCGGGTGCGCAGCAGCCACAAAACTGGACGATGCTTTCTCTCTGAAAAAAGCAGGGGGCCGCTTCGCAGCCCAGCGGGAGCAAGCTCCCTCGCCACCAAGGCGCCTAATCATTCTTCCGCGCTATGCACCACCACCAGCAACTGCGCCTTGACCTCGCCTACCGAGCGGATGCGGTGCGGTTTCTGCGCATTGAAGTGCAGCGCATCCCCCCGCTCGAGCAGCACGCGCTCGTTCATGAAATCCACTTCCACCTGCCCTTCGTGGACGAACAGAAACTCTTCCCCCAAGTGTTCCTTGAAGGTTTTGTCCGCGAATTCGAACGGCGGATAAATGATAAACGGCAACAGACTGCGCTCACTCACCTGATGCGCCAGCACCGCATAACCAGGACTTTCGTCATTGGCCGCCAACGACTGGCGCTCATGGCTGCGCACCAGGCTGTAGCTATCGAGGCTGACGCTGTCCTCGGAGAACAATTCCTCGACCTTGACGTTCAGCGCCTTGGCCAGTTTCAGCGCGGCCGCGATGGACGGCGTATTCAGCCCACGCTCGACTTTTGACAGATAGCTCTTGGTCATGCCGGATTTTTCGGCCAAGGCCTCGAGCGTCACGCCTAGTCTTTTTCTCAATAATTTCAAACGGATAGACATGGAGATCGATTAACCCATCAAGGAGGCGACGATTTGCCCTTGCCAATGACACAATGTGTCATATAGCCTCGTTAGTGTCATTTGCGTGAAACACCCGAGGACACTGATATGGCGAAGACCTTAGCACTACCCAAAGAGCAACTGGTCAAGCAAGCACTGACCCAGATGCAAAATACCCTGGCGGATAATACGTGGACCGACCGGCAAAAGCTGGCCCTGACCTGCCGTATTCTGTTCGAGAACGGTCACGACTCCGGCCTGGCCGGGCAAATCACCGCCCGCGGCCCGCAACCGGGCACTTACTACACTCAACAACTGGGCCTGGGTTTCGACGAAATCACCGCCAGCAACCTTCTGCTGGTCAACGAAGACCTGGAAGTGCTTGAAGGCCACGGCATGCCCAACCCGGCCAATCGTTTCCACAGCTGGGTGTACCGCGCCCGGCCGGACGTGAACTGCATCATCCACACGCACCCGACCCACGTCGCGGCGCTGTCGATGCTGGAAGTGCCGCTGCAGATTTCCCACATGGACCTCTGCCCGCTCTACGACGATTGCGCCTTTCTCGAAGGCTGGCCGGGTGTGCCGGTCGGCAACGAAGAAGGTGAACTGATTGCCGGTGCACTCGGCGACAAACGGGCGATCCTGCTTTCCCACCACGGCCAGTTGTCGACGGGCACGACCATCGAGGAAGCCTGTGTCATCGCGCAACTGATTGAACGCGCCGCCAGGCTGCAACTGCTGGCGATGAGCGCCGGGACCATCAAGCCGATCATTGCGGAGCTGGGTCGTGAAGCCCATGACTGGATCTCGAAACCCAAGCGCCATGGCGCCGCTTTCAACTACTACGCTCGGCAGAACCTGCGTCAACACGCCGATTGCCTGAACTGACCCCACTCACTTTGAAGAGGAGCGTCGCCATGTCGACCCCAACGATTCACGGCATCATCGGCTACACCATCACTCCGTTCACCGCCAATGGCGAAGGCGTTGATCTTGACGCGCTCGGGCGTTCCATCGACCGCCTGATCGACGGCGGCGTCCACTCGATCGCACCGCTGGGCAGCACCGGCGAAGGTGCCTACCTCAGCGATGCGGAGTGGGATCAGGTCGCCGAATTCAGTATCAAGCACGTGGCCAAACGAGTGCCGACCATCGTCAGCGTGTCCGACCTGACCACCGCCAAAGCCGTGCGCCGCGCACGGTTTGCCGAAGCCCACGGCGCCGATGTGGTGATGGTACTGCCGACGTCCTACTGGAAACTCAGCGAAGCGGAAATCCTCGCCCACTACCGCGCCATCAGCGACAGCATCGGCGTACCGATCATGCTCTACAACAACCCGGCCACCAGCGGCACCGACATGTCGGTGGACCTGATCCTGCGCAT
Source organism: Pseudomonas sp. IT-P100 (assembly GCF_949767185.1). Taxonomy (NCBI): domain Bacteria; kingdom Pseudomonadati; phylum Pseudomonadota; class Gammaproteobacteria; order Pseudomonadales; family Pseudomonadaceae; genus Pseudomonas; species Pseudomonas sp. IT-P100. The sequence goes on along the minus strand of NZ_CATKQK010000022.1, from coordinate 702,388 downwards.
CGTCAACACCGTGGATAACGTGACCATGGTCAAGGAGAGCACCGGCGACATCCAGCGCATGCACCAACTGCAACGGCTCGGCGAAGGTCAGGTGCCGTTCTACAACGGCTGCAATCCGCTGGCGCTGGAAGCCTTCGCGGCAGGTGCGAAGGGCTGGTGCACGGCGGCGCCGAACCTGATTCCGCAGCTCAACCTGGAGCTGTATGAAGCGGTCCTGGCCAACGATTTGAGCACGGCGCGTGACCTGTTCTATCGCCAGTTGCCGCTGCTGGATTTCATTTTGAAAGGTGGGTTGCCGGCGACCATCAAGGCCGGCTTGCGCGCGACCGGGCTGGAGGCGGGTGATCCGCGGTTGCCGGTGTTTGCGCTCGGTGAGGCTGGGCTTGGTCAGCTTCAAGGCTTGTTGAAAGCATTGCGCTGATCCCCGGGCACACACAAAAACCAATGTGGGAGCAAGCCTGCCAGCGATAGCGGCCTGACACTCAACATCTTCGTCGAATGTTAAGCAGACATCGCTAGCAGGCGAGCTCCCACAGTGGATTTGCATTGGGTTTGAAGGATGCGATCAGAGCACCGGCAAGGTCTTGTCCTTGATCACCGTCGTCGGGCCGTTGGCCTTCACGCTCGCGATGCCTTTGTCCCGGGCGGCATCAGAGGAATAGGTTTCGCTGTTGCCGATAATTTCGTGATTGCCAGCCTTGAGGTTGAAGTACGGCTGACCGTCCTTGGTGGTCTTTTTCTCATAGCGCTCATCCAGCGGGCTGTTCTTCTGCACCGAGGCTATGCCGCCTTCGGCGGCGCTGCGAGTGGTGTAGTGCTCGCTGTTCAGAATGGTTTCGGCATTCGCCGCTTTCAGCACGAAGCGAAACTGGCCGTTGCTGGTTTTGCTTAACTCATACCATCCAGACATGCTCTTTCTCCTTGGCGATTGAGAGGTTTCGCGCTTCAGAGTAAAGACCAGCCCTGTATTTTTGTCGCCTGTACGGCCCCCTTCGCGAGCAAGCCCGCTCTCATATTTGGAGTGCGATCAAATGTGGCAGTGGGCTTGCCGCGAATGTGGCAACACGGTTTGTGCTACTTCGCAGCCGTCCGCACCACCGACAACTCCGGCGCCTGCACGCGCCGCTGGCTCAAATACCGCGTGCAACTCACCCGCAGGAAGGAGGCGAAATTAACCACTTCGCCGCGGTAGTCCATCACCTCTTCATACAGTTTGGTGATCAACTGGTTGGTGGTCATGCCATCGACCTCGGCGATTTCGCTGAGGATGTCCCAGAACTGATTCTCCAGCCGCAGGGTGGTGACCACCCCGCAGATGCGCAGCGAGCGGGAGCGCGATTCGTAGAGAATCGGATCGGCTTTGACGTAGAGCTCGCACATGGAATCGTCCCTCGTTACAGCGTGATTTTGGTGCCCAGCAAGCCGAGGAAACCGGCGAGCCAGCTCGGGTGGGCCGGCCAGGCCGGAGCAGTGGCCAGATTGCCTTGAACGTGACCTTCCGTCACCGGGATATCGATGAACGTGCCGCCCGCCAGGCGCACTTCCGGCGCGCAGGCCGGATAGGCGCTGCACTCGCGACCTTCAAGGACACCTGCCGCTGCCAGCAATTGTGCACCGTGACACACGGCGGCGATCGGCTTGCCGGCCTTGTCGAAGGCGCGCACCAGGTCCAGGACTTTTTCGTTCAGGCGCAAGTATTCCGGGGCACGACCGCCGGGGATCAGCAGCGCGTCGTAGTCGGCTTCGGCGACCTTGGCAAAATCGAAGTTCAGGGCAAACAGGTGGCCGGGTTTTTCGCTGTAGGTCTGGTCGCCTTCGAAGTCATGGATCGCCGTGCGCACGGTCTGGCCGGCGGATTTGTCCGGGCAGACGGCGTGCACCGTGTGACCGACCATCAGCAAGGCCTGGAACGGCACCATCACTTCATAGTCTTCGACGTAATCGCCGACCAGCATCAGGATTTTCTTGGCAGCCATGGGGAGGACTCCTCTGTGAAATGCGTAGGAGTATTCAAGGTAGTCCTTATCCGTGAGAGTGGGTAATAACCAGCTACTACGAACAATGAGCTTTTGTGGCGAGGGAGCTTGCTCCCTCACCACAGGGATTACTCGCAACTGTACGGATAACTCTGCGCCCAGCTGTAACAGAGCTATCCCTGAGGTTTGTGGCTAGATGAAGCCATCTCCCATCACCCTGAATTCCGGTCCCCATCATGTCCTCGCGCGAAAACACCGGCATGGCCCTCGGCCTGCTTGGCGTTGTGATTTTCAGCCTCACCCTGCCCTTCACACGGATCGTCGTGCAGGAACTCCATCCGCTGCTCAACGGCTTGGGTCGTGCGCTGTTCGCGGCGATTCCGGCCGCGATATTGTTACTGTGGCGCCGGGAAAAATGGCCGACCTGGAAACAGGTCAAAGGCCTGACACTGGTGATCGCCGGGGTGATCCTCGGTTTCCCGGTGCTCTCGGCCTGGGCGATGCAAACGTTGCCCGCGTCCCACGGCGCTTTGGTCAATGGCCTGCAACCGCTGTGCGTGGCGTTGTACGCCGCGTGGTTGTCCCACGAACGACCATCGAAAGCCTTCTGGGCCTGTGCCGCGCTGGGCAGCGCGCTGGTGCTGGGTTACGCGTTGATCAGCGGCGCCGGCAGCATTCAGGCCGGTGATTTGCTGATGCTCGGCGCAATTGCCGTGGGCGGTCTGGGTTATGCCGAAGGTGGCCGCTTGGCCAAGGAAATGGGCGGCTGGCAGGTGATCTGCTGGGCGCTGGTGCTGTCGACACCGCTGTTGATCGGGCCGGTGGTGTACTTGGCGCTGCAACATCAGGGCGAGATTTCGGCCAAGACCTGGTGGGCGTTTGGTTACGTCTCGCTGTTCTCGCAGTTCATCGGTTTCTTTGCCTGGTACGCCGGTTTGGCGATGGGCGGCATTGCCCGGGTCAGTCAGATTCAGTTGTTACAGATTTTCTTCACCATCGCGTTCTCGGCGTTGTTCTTTGGTGAACACATCGAGCCGATCACCTGGCTGTTTGCTGCCGGGGTGATCGTGACGGTGATGCTCGGACGCAAGACCGCTGTGCGCCCGGCGCAACCGGGCACGTTACCGGCCGGGGTTCAGCTCAAATAGCCGTCGGCCCGCAGCAAGGTTTCGAGGCAATGTTCGCTGATGTGGTAGAAATCCTTCAGCTCCTGAATCTTCACCAACAGCTGGGCCGGGTCCACCGGCTCGGCGCGTTTGACCGCCAGGATCATCTTGTTCTTGTTGGTGTGGTCCAGTGAGATGAACTCGAACACCTTGGTTTCATAACCGCAGGCTTCGAGGAACAGCGCTCGCAAACTGTCGGTGACCATTTCCGCTTGCTGGCCCAGGTGCAGTCCGTATTGCAGCATCGGCTTGAGCAGCGCCGGGCTCTGGATTTGCAGGCGGATCTGCTTGTGGCAGCACGGCGAGCACATGATGATCGACGCGCCGGAGCGGATGCCCGTGTGGATCGCATAGTCCGTGGCAATGTCGCAGGCGTGCAGCGCGATCATCACGTCCAGCTCGCTCGGTGCGACGCTGCGCACGTCACCGCACTTGAACACCAGGCCCGGATGCTCCAGTTTCGCGGCGGCGGCGTTGCACAGCGTGACCATCTCTTCACGCAGCTCGACGCCGGTCACCTCACCTTCGGCGTTCAAGGTGTTGCGCAGGTAATCGTGGATCGCGAACGTCAGGTAACCCTTGCCCGAACCGAAATCCGCGACCCGCACCGGTTTGTCCAGCGCCAGTGGCGAGGTGGTCAGCGCATGGCTGAAGACTTCGATGAACTTGTTGATCTGCTTCCACTTGCGCGACATCGCCGGGATCAGCTCGTGCTTGCTGTTCGTCACACCAAGGTCGGCGAGAAACGGCCGGCTCAGGTCGAGAAAGCGATTCTTCTCGCGGTTGTGCTCGGCAGACGGCACTTCGCGCAATTGCTGAGGTTTGCTCTTGAACAGCGAAGACTTGCCCTTTTTGCTGTATTCGAGCTGGGCTTCGTCGGTCAGCGACAACAAATGCGCATTTTTGAACGAGGCCGGCAACAACGCGGCGATGGTCGCCACGCCCTCGGCCAGCGGCAGGTTCTTGGTGATGTCGCGGGTCTTGTAGCGGTAGACGAAGGACAGGCAAGGCTGATCCTTGACGGTCAGTTGCTTGATGATCAGCCGTTGCAGATCCGCTTCGGTGCCGACGTACTTGGCCAGCACCAGCTTGATGAAGGCGTTGGCGTCGAGGCTGGTTTGCAGCAGGTCGATGAACTGGGCGTGGTGATCCGGCGCGAGGCTGGCGGGAGTGGCGGTGACGGACATGAAAAAAACGGCCTCGGGCGGAGCGAATCGGGAATGGCGGGTATTTTAGGGGGGATGGCCGTTCGGGACACGCAGTTATTTACCGAACGGTGCGAATCCTGAGCGAGTCGAGTCCCCTGTGGCGAGGGAGCTTGCTCCCGCTGGGTCGCGAAGCGGCCCCATTCGATTCATCAGTCAGACCGAGTTCTCAGGTTTTACGACTGCTTTGCAGCCGAGCGGGAGCAAGCTCCCTCGCCACAAAAGCCCGCTCACCACAGAAGGTGTATCAGCCCAACACCACCAACCGATTCGGCAACTCATTCCTCACATGCGTCACCGGCACGTGCACCTTGAGCAATTCGCCACACGCTTCGACACACGTCACAAACCCCTGCAACGTCTGCCCCTGCTTCACCTGCTGGGTGAACGCCGCCACAATCGCGTCCCAGTTCTTGTTGTCCAGCCGTTTGGAAATCCCTTCATCCACCAGGATTTCCACATAACGCTCGGCCTCGCAAACGAAAATCAGCATGCCCGTGCTGCCCACGGTGTGGTGCAGGTTCTGCTCCAGAAACTGCCGACGCGCCAGGTTCGAGGCGCGCCAGTGTCGTACGGAGCGCGGGATCAAATGGGTGGTGACTTTCGGAATACGGAACACCAGGCACAACACGATGAAGGTGACCCATTGCACCAGCAGCAGGCTGTGCATGGTCAGCCATCCGGTCAGGTAATGCACGACACCCGGCATCACCAGCGCCAGCAAGCTGGCCCATAGCAGCGGGATGTACGCATAGTCGTCGGCGCGGGCCGCGAGCACGGTCACCAGTTCGGCGTCGGTGTCGCGCTCGACCCGGGCAATTGCCTCGGCGACTTTGCGTTGTTCGTGTTCAGTCAGTAGTGCCATTTTACGAATGCCCGTTCATTGTTGTTATCACCAGCCGCCCGACGAACCGCCGCCCCCGAAACTGCCCCCACCGCCGCTGAAGCCCCCGCCTCCACCGCCGCCGCCAAATCCACCACCGCCGAAACCACCACTCGAGCCGCCCGAGCCACCTCGGCCAGCCGGCAGGATCCCGAACATCTGCAAGACGAATATCGTCAGGATGAACAGCAACACCAGGAACACAAACACCCCGGGATGCCGCGAAACGAAGTCACTCTCCTGATTGCCGCCGGAGTCGTACACCGTCGACGGCTCATCCAGCGGACTGCCGCCCAATACCACCAGCATCGCCGCGACCCCGTCGCTGATACCCTTGCTGAAGTTGCCGGTCTTGAATGCCGGGGTGATCACCTGGTTGATGATCACCGAACTCTGCGCATCGGTCAGGCGATCTTCCAGGCCATAACCGACTTCGATCCGCAACCGGCGCTCGTCGCGAGCGACGATCAGCAGCGCACCGTTGTTCTTGTCCTTCTGCCCGATGCCCCAGTGGCGACCGAGCTGATAGCCGAAGTCTGCAATGTCAGTGCCCTGCAGGTCCGGCAACGTCACCACCACCAATTGTTCACCGGTGGCTTTTTCATGGGCGTTGAGCTGTTGCGTCAACTGCTCGCGCACTGAGGGTTCAATCAATTGGGCGTTATCCACCACCCGCCCGGTCAGCTGCGGAAACTTCAGCTCGGCTTGCGCCGTGGCGACAAACACCCAAAGCAACAGCGCCAGGCCCACTTTCAACAAACGCATTGGCAACCTCATCCGTGGTAATGCATCAGGCCGGTCAGAACTTCACTTCCGGTGCTTTCTCGGCACCGGGGCTGGTGGCTTCGAAGGTTTCACGAATCGGCAGATCGCTGTACATCACGGTGTGCCACAAGCGCCCCGGGAAAGTACGGATTTCGGTGTTGTACTTCTGCACCGCGAGGATGAAATCACGACGCGCCACGGCGATGCGATTCTCGGTGCCTTCCAGTTGCGATTGCAACGCGAGGAAATTCTGGTTGGCCTTGAGGTCCGGATAGCGTTCGGACACCACCATCAAACGACTCAAGGCGCCGGTCAGCTGATCCTGCGCTTGCTGGAACTGCTTGAGCTTCTCGGGATTGTCGAGGGTGCTGGCATCCACCTGGATCGACGTGGCCTTGGCCCGGGCTTCGATCACCGCTGTCAGGGTTTCCTCTTCATGCTTGGCGTAGCCCTTGACGGTTTCCACCAGGTTGGGGATCAGGTCGGCGCGACGCTGATACTGGTTCTGCACCTGGCCCCAGGCGGCCTTGGCCTGTTCGTCGAGGGTCGGAATGTTGTTGATGCCGCAACCGGCCAGCAACGTGGTCAGCAACATCAAGGCTGCGATCCGCAGGCTTGACCGAGTGTGGTGTCGTACATTCATCTGGTTTGACGCTCCCTTGTACATTCCGTTGAAAAAACAACCAGCGACCTTCTGGACCGCCTCTTGGGGCATAATCTGCCGCCGCCACTGGATTGCATCGAGCCAATGGGCTAAAAGATGCCCCAGCGCAAAGACACGCAGAAGTGTGCTGCATTTACCTGAACAACAATAGTCGCTCCCTAAATTTTGGCTGACCGGCGCGTATTCCCCGCCGTTTAGGCTTTAGAGAAAACCATTCATGAAGAAGCTGTGTTTGCTGGGCCTGTTCGTCAGCCTGGCCAGTCATAACGTATTGGCCGCCACGACCCCTGCACCCCTGGAGAACAAGGACGCCTTCATCAGCAACCTGATGAAGCAAATGACCCTCGATGAAAAAATCGGCCAGTTGCGCCTGATCAGCATCGGCCCGGAAATGCCTCGGGAGATGATCCGCAAGGAAATCGCCGCTGGCAACATCGGCGGCACGTTCAACTCCATCACCCGCCCGGAAAACCGTCCGATGCAGGACGCGGCCATGCGCAGCCGGTTGAAGATCCCGATGTTCTTCGCCTATGACGTGATCCACGGCCATCGCACCATTTTTCCGATCCCGATTGCGCTGGCGTCGAGCTGGGACATGGACGCCATCGGCCTGTCCGGGCGCATCGCCGCCAAGGAAGCCGCGGCGGACAGCCTCGACATCACCTTCGCGCCAATGGTCGACATCTCCCGCGACCCGCGTTGGGGTCGGACTTCCGAAGGCTTCGGCGAAGACACTTATCTGGTGTCGCGCATCGCCGGCGTGATGGTCAAGGCTTTTCAGGGCTCTGGCGCGAACGCAGCCGACAGCATCATGGCCAGCGTCAAGCACTTTGCCTTGTACGGCGCGGTCGAGGGTGGTCGTGACTACAACGTCGTCGACATGAGCCCGGTCAAGATGTACCAGGACTACCTGCCGCCGTACCGCGCGGCGATTGACGCCGGTGCCGGCGGCGTGATGGTCGCGTTGAACTCGATCAATGGCGTACCCGCCACGGCCAACACCTGGCTGATGAACGACTTGCTGCGCAAGGAATGGGGCTTCAAGGGCCTGGCAGTCAGCGACCATGGGGCGATTTTCGAGCTGATCAAGCACGGCGTCGCTCGTGATGGTCGCGAAGCCGCGAAGCTGGCGATCAAGGCTGGCATCGACATGAGCATGAACGACACCCTGTACGGCAAAGAGCTGCCGGGGCTGTTGAAGGCGGGCGAGATCGAACAGAAAGACATCGATAACGCCGTCCGCGAAGTGCTCGCAGCCAAGTACGACATGGGCCTGTTCAAGGACCCGTACCTGCGCATCGGCAAGGCAGAGGATGATCCGGCCGACACTTACGCCGACAGCCGCCTGCACCGTGCCGAGGCCCGCGACGTTGCACGCCGCAGCCTGGTGCTGCTGAAGAACCAGGGCGAAACCCTGCCGCTGAAGAAAACCGCGAAAATCATGCTGGTCGGTCCGCTGGCCAAAGCACCGATCGACATGATGGGCAGTTGGGCTGCCGCTGGCCGTCCGGCTCAATCGGTCACTCTGTTTGACGGCATGACCCGCGCGTTGGGCGATAAATCGACGCTGATCTACGCCCGTGGCGCCAACATCACCAGCGACAAGAAAGTCCTGGATTACCTGAACTTCCTCAACTTCGACGCCCCGGAAGTGGTGGACGATCCGCGTTCGGCGCAAGTGCTGATCGACGAAGCAGTGAAAGCCGCCAAGGATGCCGATGTGGTGGTGGCAGCGGTGGGCGAGTCCCGTGGCATGTCCCACGAATCGTCGAGCCGCACCGATATCAACATCCCGGCCAACCAGCGCGATCTGATCAAGGCGTTGAAAGCCACCGGCAAACCGCTGGTGCTGGTGTTGATGAACGGCCGTCCGCTGTCGATTCTCGAAGAGAAAGACCAGGCGGACGCAATCCTGGAAACATGGTTCAGCGGCACCGAAGGCGGCAACGCCATCGCCGATGTGCTGTTCGGCGACTACAACCCGTCGGGCAAACTGCCGATCACCTTCCCGCGTTCGGTGGGCCAGATTCCGACCTACTACAACCACCTGAGCATTGGCCGGCCATTCACACCGGGCAAACCGGGCAACTACACCTCGCAGTATTTCGATGACACCACCGGTCCCCTGTTCCCGTTCGGCTTCGGTCTGAGCTACACCGATTTCAGCCTGACCGACATGGCCCTGTCATCGACCACGCTGAACAAGACCGGCAAGCTCGACGCCAGCGTCATGGTGAAAAACACCGGCAAGCGTGATGGCGAAACCGTGGTGCAGTTGTACATCCAGGACGTCACCGGCTCGATGATCCGGCCGATCAAGGAACTGAAGAACTTCCAGAAAATCACGCTCAAGGCCGGTGAGCAGAAAGTCGTGCACTTCACCATCACCGAGGATGACCTGAAGTTCTTCAATGCCCAGCTCAAGTACGCGGCGGAGCCAGGCAAGTTCAACGTGCAGATCGGCCTGGACTCCCAGGACGTGACGCAGCAGAGTTTTGAATTGCTGTAATTATTCAAACACCACAAAAACCTGTGGGAGCGAGCCTGCTCGCGATGGCGGCCTGACAGTCAACAATGATGTTGAATGTTATGGCCTCATCGCGAGCAGACTCGCTCCCACAGTGGTTTTGGGGTGTTGAGGAGACTGGGTTCAGCCCCGTCGATCCAGCAGATTCACCACCAGCCGATCCACCCATCCCCACACCCTCTGCTTCACGCGTCGCCACAACGGTCGGCGTTTCCATGCTTCCAGGCTCACCTCCTGGCTCAACGCAAAGTCCCGTTCGAAACTCGCCGCCACCGCCCGCGTCAACCCGGGGTCCAGTGCTTCAAGGTTGGCTTCCAGGTTGAAACGCAGATTCCAGTGATCGAAATTGCACGAACCAATGCTCACCCAGTCATCGACCAGCACCATTTTCAGGTGCAGGAAACACGGCTGGTATTCGAAAATCTGCACCCCGGCCTTGAGCAATCGCGGGTAGTAGCGATGCCCGGCGTAGCGCACCGAGGGGTGATCGGTGCGCGGCCCGGTCAGCAGCAAACGTACATCAACGCCTCGACCGGCGGCCCGACGCAACGAGCGGCGGACTTTCCACGTCGGCAGAAAATACGGCGTGGCCAGCCAGATTCGCTTTTGTCCGCTGTTCAGCGCACGAACCAGCGATTGCAAAATGTCGCGGTGCTGACGGGCGTCGGCATACGCCACCCGGCCCATGCCCTCGCCTGTGGACGGCACGCGCGGCAATCGTGGCAGGCCGAAATGCGCAGCAGGTTTCCAAGCGCGGCGGTGGCGGTTGGCGATCCATTGGCGGTCGAACAGCAACTGCCAGTCGATGACCAGAGGGCCGGTAATTTCCACCATCACCTCATGCCATTCGCTGGTGTCTTCGCCTGGCGTCCAGAATTCATCGGTGACACCGGTGCCACCGACCACAGCCATGCTCTGATCGACCAACAACAGTTTGCGATGATCGCGATAGAAATTGCCGACCCAGCGCCGCCAGCTCAGGCGATTGTAGAAACGCAGCTCCACGCCCGCCGCCATCAGCCGCTGACGCAAGGTCAGGGTAAACGCGAGGCTGCCATAATCATCGAACAGGCAGCGCACACGAACTCCCCGCTCGGCGGCCTGGACCAATGCCTGAACCATGGCCTCGGCACAGGCGCCCGCCTCCACCAGGTACAGCTCCAGTTCGACTTGTTCCTCAGCGCGAGCGATGGCGACCAGCATGCGCGGGAAAAACTGCGGACCGTCGATCAGCAGCTCGAAGCTGTTGCCTTCACGCCAGGGAAAAATCGCGCCGGCCATGTCAGCGCGCCGTGAAAATCAGTACCGCACCCACCGGCACCGACAGACTGATCGCCGACAAACCGGCGAGCTTGCGCAAACTGTCCAGCCCTGGCGCCAGATCGAAATCCGCGGCGTTGATCACCAGCGGTTCGAGCGTCACCACCTGAAAGCGCCGGTCATCGAGACGGGTCGCCAGCAGTTCGGCGTTGTAGTCGTGTTGTTTGCCATGGAGATTGACGGTCACCGGCAAACGCAATTCGAGTTGCGCACCGGGCGCGAGGTCGTTGATCGGGCGCAGATCAATCTGCGCGGTGATCAAGGCTTCGGGGAAGGTCTGGATCTCGAACAGTTCCTTGCGCATGCGTTCGTCACGCAAAGGGATGCCGCTGTTCACCGATTCCAGCTCGACTTCCACCTCGGCCAGGCCTTTGGGACTGACCTTGCCATGCAGCACCAGAAAGCGCTGCACTTCGGAAATGTTGGCGTTTTTGGTGCTGACGAACGACAGCCGTGAAGACTCGCCGTCCAGGTACCAATTGGCCTGGGCCGAGAGTGTGGCACCGGTCAGCAGCACAAAGGCCAGGGTTTGGATAAGGGACCGCTTGAACATAAAGACTCGTGGGGAAATAAACCTGCACGAACCTTAACCGCCCGTGAGCGCATTGCAAACCGCGAAGATCAAAAGATCGCAGCCTGCGGCAGCTCCTACAAGATCGGGTTACATCACTGTTTGCATGGGTGGACACACAATCCCTGTAAGAGCTGCCGCAGGCTGCGATCTGTTCAAGGCATCAACCGACAGCCCTGGCGTTCGCCGACCCACTCGGCGCTGTTGCTGCGCCCCATCCCGCTGACGGTAATTCGTTTTCTGGCGGGGTCATCGGTAAAGCTGCTGGTAGGCAGCCACTGTTTGACATAGCCATGGCAATACTCGACGTCGTTATTCATCACATAGCGGCACGAGCAGTATTCCTTGGCGGTGTAGGCGCTGATGATGTCCGGGAACGCCCACAGCGCCACCCGTTCCTGCCAGATCCAGCCGAGCAAGGCGATCAGCAGGATCAACCCCAGCGAGCTGAACGGTCGGCGGCGGACAAAAGGGCGGCGATTCATGGCTGCACCTTCCCGGCGAATGCCAGGCGCGCGAGTCTGAGCAGTTCGTTGTGTCGATAACTGCCGTCGCGATCATCGCCGTAACGCACGATCACCAGGTGCTCACTGGGGATCACGTACATCGCCTGGCCCCAATGCCCGAGTGCGGCGAAGGTGTCGGCGGGGGCATCGGGCCAAGGTTGTGCGGCACCCTCCGCGGCACGATTGAGCCACCAATGACCGCCCGGCACCGCCTCGTCCTGATGGGCTCGATAGCGGTCGAAAGGCTGGAGGTTGAAGGCGACCCAATCCTTGGGCAGCAATTGCCGGTCGCCCCAACGACCGTCGCGAGCCATCAACAGGCCGACTCGCGCCAAGTCGCGCGCGGTGAGGTAGGCGTATGACGAGGCGACGAAAGTACCCGTGGCGTCAGTTTCCCAAACGGCGTGGCGAATGCCCAAGGGTTCGAACAGCGCAGTCCATGGATAGTCGGCATACCGGGCCGGGCCGACGATGTTTTTCAGCGCGGCGGCCAGCAGATTGCTGTCGCCACTGGAATACCGAAAAGCCTGGCCGGGTTGCGCATACTCGGCGTGATCGGCCGTGAATGCGGCCATGTCGCGATGACCGCGGGTGTAAAGCATCGCCACCACCGACGACTTCAGCGGGGCGTATTCATAGTCTTCCTGCCAGTCCAGACCGGAGGCCCAGTGCAGCAGATCGGCCAAGGTGATTGCAGGGTGGTTTGTCAGCGCCGGATAGTATTTCAGCACCGGGTCCTGGAGCCTGAACAGGCCTTCGCCATAGGCCACGCCGAGGACCGCGGCCATCAGGCTTTTGCTGACCGACCAGGTCAGGTGCGGCGTATCGGCAGTGGTCGGGCCGGCGTAGCGTTCGTAAATCAACTGGCCGTCGCGGATCACCAGCAAGGCGTCAGTGCGGATACCTTTTAGGTCGCTCTCGTCGCGGGGTGGGAAGGCGTAGGTTTCCAGGGCTTGAATGGCCGGGCCGCTGAGGGCCGGGCCGGTGGACCATTGCTCGGCGGGCCAGTTTTCGGCCTGGGCTGTGAGACTTAGCAGCATGAACAGCAGGGGCAAGCCTTTGAACATGGAGGGGGCTCGGAAAGTTGAACCTGCTGAGCCTAGTCGAGGTTGATGACAGTTTTGAAGCTTGTGTTGACCGTGCCGCCCGCCATCGCGGTCAATTCAGCGAATATCCGGCAAGTGCCTTGGCCAACCGCTTCCCCCGTGCCCCCGCCGCCAGATCCATCACCGCCTGATCCCGCTGCCACATCACCGCCCACTCCGGCGGTCCATCGGCCAACGCTTGATTCACTTCAACCTTCAACCCCTCAAACTGCGCAAACAACCCGCCCAACAACACATGCCCGGCCGGGTTGTTCGGCGCCTGCCGGCTGACTTCCGCGCACCCGGCCAACAGCGCCAGCAAACGCAATGACAAGCCCTGCGGCCAGTCACTGTCCTGACCCACCCCATACAACCACGCCGTCATGGCGCTCAGCACATAGACATCTTCCAGCGTCCGGAACGGTTTGACGTACGCGTCCCAGCCATCCCCCGCCAGCAATTCACACAAGGCGCTCTCGAGAAACAACCGACCGTGGCTGATTTCCGGCATCAGCGGGATCGCCGGGAGCTTTTCCACCCGCACACCCGGTTCGCCGGGATAAACGACGGCCAGGCTCAAGCGCGGAGCCTCGCCGGGTCCTTCACTGCGGGCGGCAATCAATAGCCAGTCCGCGGCATCGCCGGCGGTGACGAAATCCTTGCGCCCGCTCAGGCGCAGGTCAGTCAGACGTGTCTGCATGTCCGCCACCCGCAGGCTGCGCTGTTCGGTCGCGCACAACGCGCCGAGGCTAGGCGGCGCGCTCGGCCAGAGCATGCGCAACGCCGCCTGATAACCCACCAGAAAGGCCAGCCCCGGTGTTGCCATCAGACGTCCACCAACCACCGCCAGCTCGAACGGCGAGACCGCGCCCAACTGCTGCAACAAGGTCGCGAAACCCTCTGCGAGGTCCGGGTTGGCGGGCAAGCGATCGCGACGTTTCAACAGGGTTTGCCAGGGCATAAGAGGCTCCTCATGGGCTGTCATATAAGCATCACCAAAGCTTCATGGCGATGACACCGGGGCTACATAGCCTGACTTTGCACAACACGGCCGCATAAAGAAAGTCGATCGGCTCTAACCCAAGACGGGTGACCAGCCCGCACGGAGATTCGCAATGACTCAGATCGCCCGCATCAGCGACACCGGCAACGAACGCCGCCTGCAAGCCGAACGCCTGGTGGGCGCCGAGGCCTTGCAGGAAGCCCAGGCTTTGCGCTTCAACGTGTTCAGCGGCGAGTTCAACGCCAAGCTGAAGGGCGCGGAACTGGGTCTGGACATGGATGACTATGATGTTCACTGCGCCCATATCGGCGTGCGTGACCTGAACACCGGACGCCTGGTGGCAACCACTCGCTTGCTCGACCACACCGCCGCCAGCAGCCTGGGCAGGTTTTACAGCGAAGAAGAATTCAGCCTGCACGGCCTGGTCCACCTCAAAGGCCCGATCCTTGAAATCGGTCGCACCTGCGTCGACCCGGCCTACCGCAACGGCGGCACCATCGCCGTGCTTTGGGGTGAACTGGCCGAAGTCCTGAACCAGGGCGGCTACAGCTATTTGATGGGTTGCGCGAGCATCCCGATGCAGGACGGCGGCATCCAGGCCCACGCGATCATGCAGCGTCTGCGCGAACGTTACCTGTGCACCGAAAACCTGCGCGCCGAACCGAAAAAACCGCTGCCTGTTTTAGACATCCCCTCCAACGTCATCGCGGAAATGCCGCCGCTGCTCAAGGCCTACATGCGCCTCGGTGCGAAGATCTGCGGCGAGCCGTGCTGGGATGAAGATTTCCAGGTGGCCGACGTGTTCATCCTGCTCAAGCGCGACGAACTCTGCCCGCGCTACGCCAAGCACTTCAAGGCGGCTGTGTAATGAGCCGTCTGCGGGTGTACGCGCGGATTGCGCGAGTGTTGGTGGTGGTTGCGCTGGGCTTGAGCATGGCCAGCATCTTTGGGCTGTTCGAACGCTTGGGCATCGCCCATTCGATGGTCCGCCGTCAGCGTTGGTCGCGTTTCTTCATGGCGCGGCTGGCCAATGCCCTGCCCTTTCGCGTGACCGTGCACGGTGAATTGCCGAAGGAATCGATGCTCTGGGTCAGCAACCATGTGTCCTGGACCGACATCCCGCTGCTGGGCATGCTGACGCCGCTGTCGTTTCTGTCAAAAGCCGAAGTGCGTACCTGGCCGGTAGCGGGCTGGTTGGCGGCCAAGGCTGGCAGCCTGTTTATCCGTCGTGGTTCAGGCGACAGCCAGTTGATCCGCAAACAGATGACCCGTCATCTGGAACAGGAACATGCGTTGCTGATGTTTCCGGAGGGCACCACCACCGATGGCCGTTCGTTGCGCACCTTTCATGGTCGCTTGCTGTCGGCGGCGATTGATTCGCAAGTGAAGCTGCAGCCGGTAGCGATTCGTTATCTGCGCGAGAGTCAAGTGGACTCGCTGGCACCGTTCATTGGCGACGATGATTTGCTCTCGCACCTGATGCGCTTGTTTGCCAATGATCGGGGTGAGGTGGAGATTCATCTGCTCAAGCCGATCGCTTGTGAAGGTCGCGAAAGGGCGGCGCTGGCGTTTGAAGCACAGCAGGCGGTGCAGAAGGCGTTGTTTGGGGCGATTCCGGAGAAACAGCAGGTTCCGATGCGGCCTGCCATCGCGGCCTGACGCAATTCCCCCGGAAAAACACAAATCCCCTATGGGAGCGAGCCTGCTCGCGATAGCGGTGTATCAGTCGACAACTATGTTGGATGACAGACCGCAATCGCGAGCAGGGCTTATTTTGCTGGATGTTTCTGCACAAAGAGCTGAAGTTGAGGGTAGAACAACCGAAAATCCTCGCTCAACGGCTCATACAACACCCGCAACTCCTGCATCGCCGCCGCCAACTCCTCAGGCTTGGTCAGCCGCCGCGAAATCCCCCGCAAAACCTGCTCCAGCACGTCGAACTCCCGGTAAGAACCCAACCAGTCATTTGCCATCATGTGCGGCGCGATCCTTGCCAATCGCTCCGGCAATTGCGGCTCATTGGACAGCACCCGATACACGTCGCTAGTGAACAGCGCCAGTGGCCGGTCGGCATACAGCGTCCAGTCCCGCGCCAGGCAATGGTCAAAAAACACATCGAGCACGATCCCGGCGTAACGCCGGCGGGTCAGGGAAAACCGCGACAGCGCCACATCCACCAAAGGATGGCGGTCGGTAAACACGTCGATGCTGCGATGCAGCTGGATGGCCGCCTCGACCTCCGGGTCGAACTGCCCCTGCAGCCGACCCTTGACGAAATCGCCATACAGACTGCCGAGCAATTGACCGGGACGCTGGCCACCGAGGTGAAGATGTGCGAGATAGTTCATGGGCGCAGCTTAGCATCGCCCAGGCTGGTCTTTACACTCATCGTATCGTTATAACCCGATATACCGATTTACACGGTTATCAGAGCAAAATCATATTGGTATATCGCGAACTAACGATTTAAAGTTCGCCCCATCGCGATATAGCGTTATTCACATCACGAGCCCCCACACCATGAACCTCGACCTCGACGAAATAATAAAAGCCCTGGCACACCCGGTACGGCGAGAAATCCTGCACTGGCTCAAAAACCCGGACGTCGAATTTCCCGATCAGTCTCACAGCAATGAGCACGGTGTCTGCGCCGGTCAGATCGATCAACGCTGCGGCTTGTCGCAGTCCACGGTGTCCGCTCACCTGGCGACCCTGCAACGCGCGGGCCTGATCAGCAGCCGCAAAGTCGGCCAGTGGCACTTTTTCAAACGCAACGAGGAAACCATCCAGGCATTCCTCAGCACCTTCAGCAAAGAGCTCTGACCCTTTACGTCAGTACGCCGATAAGGAATCACCCATGCCCCTCTCGCTCCTCATTCTGGCCCTGAGCGCCTTTGCCATCGGCACCACCGAGTTCGTCATCATGGGCCTGCTGCCCGATGTGGCGGCCGACCTCGGCGTGTCGATCCCCGGTGCCGGCTGGCTGGTGACCGGTTACGCCCTCGGCGTGGCCATCGGTGCGCCGTTCATGGCACTGGCCACCGCGAAGCTGCCACGCAAGGCCGCCCTGGTGGCGTTGATGGGCATCTTCATCATCGGCAATCTGCTCTGCGCCGTGGCCAGTGACTACAACGTACTGATGTTTGCCCGGGTGGTGACTGCCCTCTGCCACGGCGCCTTCTTCGGCATCGGCTCGGTGGTGGCAGCAGGCCTGGTCCCGGCGAACAAACGCGCGTCGGCCGTGGCCCTGATGTTTACCGGCCTGACCCTGGCCAATGTCCTCGGCGTGCCACTGGGCACCGCGCTCGGTCAACACGCCGGCTGGCGCTCGACCTTCTGGGCCGTGACCGTGATCGGCGTAATTGCCCTGATCGGCCTGATCCGCTTCCTGCCAGCCAAGCGCGACGAAGAAAAACTCGACATGCGCGCCGAACTGCGCGCACTCAAAGGCGCCGGCATCTGGCTGTCGTTGAGCATGACGGCATTGTTCGCGGCATCGGTGTTCACCTTGTTCACCTACGTCGCACCGCTGTTGGGCGAAGTGACCGGAGTCTCGCCACGCGGCGTGACCTGGACCCTGATGCTCATCGGCCTGGGCCTGACCGTCGGCAACATCATCGGCGGCAAGCTGGCGGACAAAGGCCTGGCGGCGACGCTGATCGGCGTGTTCATCAGCATGGCGGTGGTCTCCACCGTGTTGACCTGGACCAGCGTTGCACTGATCCCGACCGAAATCACCCTGTTCCTCTGGGCTACCGCGTGCTTCGCCGCCGTGCCAGCCCTGCAAGTGAACGTGGTGACCTACGGCAAGGCTGCACCGAACCTGGTGTCGACCCTGAACATCGGCGCGTTCAACGTCGGCAACGCACTCGGCGCCTGGGTCGGCGGCAGCGTCATCGCCCACGGCTACGGCCTGACCAGCGTACCTCTCGCGGCCGCCGCACTGGCGGTACTCGCCCTGCTGGTGACCCTGATTACTTTCCGTCAGAGCGGTAATCCCGAACTGGCCTCTGCTACCAACTGACTCACTGATACCTCACGAGGGTGCATTTCATGACGACTATTTTCGATCCGATCAAACTGGGCGACCTCGAGTTGGCCAACCGCATCATCATGGCGCCGCTGACCCGCTGCCGCGCCGACGAAGGCCGAGTGCCGAACGCGCTGATGGCCGAGTACTACGTGCAACGTGCCTCGGCCGGCCTGATCCTCAGCGAAGCCACCTCGGTCACGCCGATGGGCGTCGGCTACCCTGATACTCCGGGTATCTGGTCCAACGACCAGGTGCGCGGCTGGGCCAACGTGACCAAAGCGATCCACGGCGCGGGCGGCAAGATCTTCCTGCAACTGTGGCACGTTGGCCGGGTGTCCCACGAGTCGTACCTGAACGGTGAAGCGCCGGTCGCACCGAGCGCCATCCAGCCAAAGGGTCACGTCAGCCTGGTTCGCCCACTGGCCGACTACCCAACGCCGCGTGCTCTGGAAACCGCTGAAATCGCCGATATCGTCGACGCCTATCGCACCGGTGCAGAAAACGCCAAGGCGGCCGGTTTTGACGGCGTGGAAATCCACGGCGCCAACGGTTACCTGCTCGACCAATTCCTGCAAAGCAGCACCAACCAGCGCACCGACAACTACGGCGGCTCCCTGGAAAATCGTGCTCGCCTGTTGCTGGAAGTGACTGACGCAGCGATCGAAGTCTGGGGCGCCGGCCGCGTCGGTGTGCACCTGGCACCGCGCGCCGACTCCCATGACATGGGCGACGACAACCTGGCCGAGACTTTCACCTACGTCGCTCGCGAGCTGGGCAAACGTGGCATTGCGTTCATCTGCTCGCGCGAAAAAGAAGCCGGCGACAGCCTTGGCCCACAATTGAAAGAAGCCTTCGGCGGCCCCTACATCGTCAACGAACGCTTCACCAAGGACAGCGCCAACGCCTGGCTGGCCAGTGGCAAGGCTGACGCGGTCGCCTTCGGCGTGCCGTTCATTGCCAACCCGGACTTGCCTGCACGTTTGAAGGCCGATGCACCGCTGAACGAAGCACGTCCGGAATTGTTTTATGCCAAAGGTCCGGTGGGTTACATCGACTATCCAATGATGTAAGTCCTGCCTGTATAAAAAAGCCCCGGGTAGAAATACCTGGGGTTTTTTATTTAATAACGCTCAACTCATGAAACAACCTCTTCATTGCAGCAGAACTTAGAGCGAGGTTACTTTCAGCGTCCCCTAATTTGATCGAAAGGAATCGATATGAACGACATCAAACAAACCAGTAACCCACACGAAGACTTGCTATCGTTCTTCAACTACACCTCCATTGGCACACTGTACAACCTGACACCGCTGTTTTTCAGCGAGGAAAATCAGCAGGCACTGGACGAATTGATCGGGGTCGCCAAGGTCGAGTTAATCGACTTTCTTGAAGGGCTTGAGTCAGAGCGTGCGCTGAAACAGAGCATCGAGCTGTGGCGAAATGAAGATAAAAGCACGAAGGCCACTCGCGTGATCGTCAAGCTCATTAACAACACGCCGCACACTTTTAAAATTGCACAAACCAGCCTGCCTTTGCACACATCAGAGCGCCAGTCATTCCAGCTTCCCCCTCGCACAAAAACCGCATTGAAATTCGATTTCGCCTATACGTACGGTTACCCTTGGCCCAAAAATAAAATCATGTTCAATCAGTTCGTTGATTTTATCGATCAGAACGTCGGGGTCCGTTTTGACCTGGGCATGATCATGAACAAATCCTTCGGCGTCATTTCGCCAAGACACAGGGCAACGGTAAAAAATACCGTCACTTCCATTGGCTCATCCAGGATCGATTGTTCAACCAGAATCACCCGCATGGCAGAGGAAGAACCGTTCAGCTTCGAGGTGGAAATCACGCTCGGCTGAAGCAGCGACCATTCGGGATCACTCTCACCTTTTCACATCTGCGACACAAATTTCCTACAAAATACGTAGCTCGCTACCTGTCATCCCGGAGCGCGTCCGTATATAAAAGCACTCCATCACAACAACGCGGGCGAAGTGTTGATCTTCGCCCGCGTCTATTGACAGATTCGGATCCAATTAAGCATTTTGTTTCATTTGCGCAGGCTGGGGCTCAGGCGCAGCATGTCCAACGCTGCATCGACCCAACGCTCGGCTTCGGTATGCAGTTGAAAGCTGTCGGGCGCCAATAGCCATTGATACAAAATGCCATCGATGTAGGCATGCAGACTGATGGCCGCGCGGGCCGTGTCGAGGTTGTCCGGCAACTGCCCCCGATTCACCGCATTACTCAGGGCCAGGCCGATACGCACATTGCAATCGAGGCTGACCTCCCGGCGCTGCTGGCGCAGATCGCACATTTCATCGGTGAATTCGCACTTGTGAAACAAAATCTCATTGATGCGTCGGGTTTTCGGGTCCAGGGCAACTTGATGAAACAAATGAATCAGCAGCTTGCGCATGCAACCCAGTGGGTCGAGTTCATCTTCGCTTTCACTCGCCTTGGCCATTTCATCCAGCGGCTCATGCAATGTATCGAGCATGGCCTGCACCAGATCCGCCTTGTTACTGAAATGCCAGTAGATGGCCCCGCGCGTCACGCCCGCCAGCGTTGCGATGTCCGCCAGCGTGGTGCGTGCTACGCCCCGTTCGTAAAAGGCCTTTTCTGCCGCTTCGAGTATCTGGCTACGGGTTTCCTGAGCTTCCTCTTTGGTACGACGGACCATGGCAGTACAACCTCAATCAGGGTGCTTCAGCGATGCCTGAACAGCCGCTGAATAAAAGTGGGGCGAACGCTCTTGGGTGTCGTCCCCGGCCTACAATTCGAACCTTTGAAACGGCTTTTGTAACGATGTGGGTACGCAGCCAAGGTATTTACAAACAACCATGAACGTAAGTATATTCCTTAGCAAGCTACTTATCCACTCAGCGCACATTTTTTACCCTTACACATTTCTAGTGCGCAATTTGCGCGCCTGACCCGAGGATTTTCATGCAATTCAAGCCAGCTGTTACCGCTCTGGTCACTGCCGTCGCCTTGGCATCGCTGCTCAGCGGATGCAAAAAGGAAGAAGCGGCACCGGCCGCGCCACCCCCTCAGGTCGGCGTTGTAACCTTGCAACCCCAAGCCTTTACCCTGACGTCCGAGCTGCCGGGCCGCACCAGCGCCTATCGCATCGCCGAAGTTCGCCCTCAGGTCAATGGCATCATTCTCAAGCGCCTGTTCAAGGAAGGCGGCGACGTCAAGGCCGGTCAGCAGCTGTATCAGATCGATCCAGCCGTCTATGAAGCCACGTTGAAAAGCGCCGAAGCCAATCTGCAGCAGACCAAATCGATCTCCGATCGCTACAAGCAACTGGTCGACGAACAGGCGGTGAGCCGTCAGGAATACGACACGGCCCTGGCCAACCGGTTGCAATCGGAAGCCGCGCTGCAAAGCGCCCAGATCAATGTGCGCTACACCAAAGTGTACGCGCCACTGTCCGGTCGCATCGGCCGCTCCAACGTGACCGAAGGCGCTCTGGTCACCAGCGGTCAAGCGGACGCCATGGCGGTGATCCAGCAACTCGACCCGATCTACGTCGACGTCACCCAGTCTTCCGTGGAGCTGCTTGAACTGCGCCGCGAACTGGAAAGCGGTCGCCTGCAAAAGGCCGGCGACAACTCGGCCGCGGTCAAGCTGACCCTCGAAGACGGCAGCCAGTACAAGCTGGACGGCAAGCTCGAGTTCTCCGAAGTCTCGGTTGACCAGACCACTGGCTCCGTGACCTTGCGTGCGGTGTTCCCCAACCCGGATCACACCCTGCTGCCTGGCATGTTCGTTCACGCCCAGCTTCAGGCCGGCGTCAACGCCGCCGCCATTCTGGCACCGCAACAAGGCGTGACCCGCGACCTCAAAGGCACCCCGACCGCGCTGGTCGTCGGTCCGGACAACAAGGTCGAACTGCGTCAGCTCAAGGCCAGCCGCACGGTCGGCAGCCAATGGCTGATCGAAGACGGCCTGAAGGCCGGCGACCGCCTGATCACCGAAGGACTGCAATTCGTCAAACCTGGCATTGAAGTCAAGGCCACCGAGGCGACTAACGTTGGCGCAAAGAACCCGGCCCCCGCACAGGCAGCTAGCAAGGCTTCCAGCGGCAAAGGGGAGTAAACCATGTCCAGATTTTTTATCGACCGTCCGATTTTTGCCTGGGTCATAGCCCTGGTGATCATGCTGGTCGGGGCTCTATCGATCCTCAAACTGCCGATCAACCAATACCCGAGCATTGCGCCACCGGCCATTGCAATTCAGGTGACTTACCCAGGCGCGTCCGCACAAACCGTGCAGGACACCGTGGTGCAGGTCATCGAGCAGCAGCTCAACGGTATCGACAACCTGCGTTATGTCTCCTCGGAAAGTAACTCCGACGGCAGCATGACCATCACCGCGACCTTCGAGCAAGGCACCAACTCCGATACCGCGCAGGTCCAGGTCCAGAACAAGCTGAACCTGGCCACCCCGCTGCTGCCGCAAGAAGTGCAGCAACAGGGTATTCGCGTGACCAAGTCAGTGAAGAACTTCCTGCTGGTAATCGGCGTGGTGTCGCGCGACGGCAGCATGACCAAGGACGACCTGTCCAACTACATCGTGTCGAACATGCAGGACCCGATCTCGCGGACCGCCGGTGTCGGTGACTTCCAGGTCTTCGGTTCCCAGTACGCGATGCGTGTCTGGCTCGACCCGGCCAAGCTGAACAACTTCAGCCTGACGCCAGTGGACGTGAAAGCGGCTATCGCGGCGCAGAACATCCAGGTGTCCTCCGGTCAGCTGGGCGGCCTGCCTGCCGCGCCCGGCCAGCAGTTGAACGCCACCATCATCGGCAAGACCCGTCTGCAGACCGCCGAGCAGTTCAACAAGATCCTGCTCAAGGTCAACAAGGACGGTTCGCAAGTGCGTCTGTCCGATGTCGCCGATGTGGGTCTGGGCGGTGAAAACTACAGCATCAACGCTCAGTTCAACGGTGCACCGGCTTCCGGCCTGGCGGTGAAACTGGCCAACGGTGCCAACGCCCTCGACACGGCCAAAGCGCTACGCAACACCATTAACACGCTCAAGCCATTCTTCCCGCAAGGGATGGAAGTGGTGTTCCCGTACGACACCACACCGGTGGTGACCGAATCGATCAAGGGTGTGGTTGAAACCCTGGTCGAAGCGATCGTGCTGGTGTTCCTGGTGATGTTCCTGTTCCTGCAAAACTTCCGCGCCACGGTCATCACCACGATGACGGTGCCGGTGGTATTGCTGGGTACGTTCGGCATCCTCGCGGCGTTCGGTTTCAGCATTAACACCCTGACCATGTTCGGCATGGTGTTGGCCATCGGCCTGCTGGTGGATGACGCCATCGTCGTGGTGGAAAACGTCGAACGGGTCATGAGCGAAGAAGGCCTGTCACCCAAGGAGGCCACCAAGAAATCCATGGGGCAGATCCAGGGTGCATTGGTCGGTATCGCCCTGGTGCTGTCGGCAGTATTGCTGCCGATGGCGTTCTTCAGTGGCTCCACGGGTGTGATCTACAAGCAGTTCTCGATCACCATCGTGTCCGCCATGGCCCTGTCGGTGCTGGTTGCCCTGATCTTCACACCGGCGCTTTGCGCGACCATGCTCAAGGCCATTCCGAAAGGCGAGCACGGCACACCGAAACGCGGCTTCTTCGGCTGGTTCAACCGCAGCTTCGACCGTGGCGTCAAAAGCTACGAACGGGGCGTGGGCAACATGCTGGCGCACAAGGCGCCATACCTGCTGGCCTACCTGATCATTGTCGTCGGCATGATCTGGCTGTTCACCCGTATTCCAACGGCGTTCCTTCCGGAAGAAGACCAGGGCGTTCTGTTTGCCCAAGTGCAGACCCCGGCCGGTTCCAGCGCCCAGCGCACGCAGGTGGTGATCGATGAAATGCGCTCTTACCTGCTGGACAAGGAATCGAGCGCCGTGGCGTCGGTGTTTACCGTTAACGGCTTCAACTTCGCCGGTCGCGGCCAAAGCTCGGGCCTGGCGTTCATCATGCTCAAGCCGTGGGATCAGCGGGATGCGGAAAACAGCGTGTTCAAACTCGCCGCCCGTGCCCAGCAACACTTCTTCACCTTCCGCGATGCCATGGTGTTCGCCTTCGCGCCACCTGCGGTATTGGAGTTGGGTAACGCCACCGGTTTCGATGTGTTCCTGCAAGACCGCGCCGGTATCGGTCACGAGAAGTTGATGGAAGCTCGCAACCAGTTCCTCGGCATGGCGGCACAGAGCAAGGTGCTTTACCAGGTGCGTCCGAACGGACTGAACGACGAGCCGCAATATCAGCTGGAAATCGACGACGAGAAGGCCAGCGCACTGGGCATTACCCTCTCTGACATCAACAGCACCTTGTCGATTGCCTTGGGCAGTAGCTACGTCAACGACTTCATCGACCGTGGTCGGGTGAAGAAAGTCTACGTGCAAGGCCAACCCGATTCGCGGATGAGCCCGGAAGACATCAAGAAATGGTATGTGCGTAACAGCGCAGGCACCATGGTGCCCTTCTCCGCCTTCGCCAAGGGGCAGTGGATCTACGGGGCGCCGAAGCTTTCGCGTTACAACGGCGTAGAAGCGATGGAAATCCTCGGTGCCCCGGCGCCGGGCTACTCCACCGGTGAAGCCATGGCGGAAGTCGAAGCCCTGGCCAAAAAACTGCCGGCCGGTGTCGGTATTTCCTGGACAGGTCTGTCGTACGAAGAACGGCTGTCCGGCTCACAGGCACCGGCGCTTTACGCCCTGTCGCTGCTGATGGTGTTCCTGTGTCTGGCAGCGCTGTACGAAAGCTGGTCGATCCCGATCGCGGTGATGTTGGTGGTGCCGTTGGGGATCATCGGTGCACTGTTGGCCACCAGTCTGCGCGGCCTGTCGAACGACGTTTACTTCCAGGTGGGCCTGTTGACGACGATCGGTCTGGCGGCGAAAAACGCCATCCTGATCGTCGAATTCGCCAAGGAACTGCATGAGCAAGGGCGCAGCCTGCGCGACGCGGCGATCGAAGCCTGCCGCATGCGTTTGCGACCGATCATCATGACCTCGCTCGCTTTCGTCCTCGGCGTGGTGCCACTGGCGATTTCCACTGGTGCCGGTTCAGGCAGCCAACATGCGATCGGAACCGGCGTTATTGGCGGTATGATCACGGCCACGGTTCTGGCGATCTTCTGGGTCCCACTTTTCTTTGTCACCGTGTCGTCGATTGGTCAGCGTAAAACCGCCGATCAGGACGACGCTATTGAACCTTCTAAAGAGGCTGGCTAATGAGCAAGTCGCTACTCTCCATCGCAGTCGCGGCCTTCGTGCTGAGCGGCTGCTCGCTGATACCCGATTATCAGCAGCCTGAAGCACCGGTGGCAGCGCAGTACCCGCAAGGTCCGGCGTATTCGCCGACCCAGGCGCCTGCACAGGCCGCCGCCGAACAGGGCTGGAAGCAGTTTTTCCATGACCCGGCGTTGCAACAGCTGATCCAGGTCGCCCTGGAAAACAACCGTGACCTGCGTGTCGCGGCGCTGAACATCGATGCGTTCGCGGCGCAGTACCGCATCCAGCGTGCGGACCTGTTCCCGGCCGTGTCGGCCAATGGCACCGGCAGCCGTCAGCGGGTTCCGGCGGATGCATCGCAGACCGGTCAGGCAGGCATCACCAGTTCCTACTCCGCCACCGTCGGCATCAGCGCTTATGAACTCGACCTGTTCGGTCGGGTTCGCAGCCTGAGCGAAGAAGCGCTGCAGAAGTACTTCGCCACTGAAGAAGGCCGTCGCAGCACGCAAATCAGCCTGGTCGCCAGCGTGGCAAATGCCTACCTGACCTGGCAGGCTGACAAAGAGCTGCGCAAGCTCACTCAAGACACCCTCGGTGCGTTCGAGGAGAGCTACAAGCTCACCTCCCGCAGCAACGAAGTGGGTGTAGCTTCGGCCCTGGATCTGGCTCAGTCGCGTACCTCGGTGGAAAACGCCCGTGCACAACTGGCCCGTTACACGCGTCAGGTTGCCCAGGATGAAAACAGCCTGGTGCTGCTGCTCGGCACTGGCATCCCGGCCAATCTGCGAGAAGCCAAGCCGCTGTCTGACGACCTGCTGAGCGACGTACCGCCCGGCCTGCCGTCGGACTTGCTGCAACGTCGTCCGGACATCCTTCAGGCCGAATACAACCTGAAAGCGGCCAACGCCAACATCGGCGCGGCACGGGCGGCGTTCTTCCCGAGCATCAGCCTGACCGCCAACGCCGGTACCCTGAGCCCTGATCTCTCCGGCCTGTTCAAGGGTGGTTCGGGTACGTGGTTGTTCCAGCCGCAAATCAATCTGCCGATCTTCAACGCCGGCAGCCTGCGCGCCAGCCTGGATTACTCGAAAATCCAGAAAGACATCGGCGTGGCGAACTACGAGAAGTCCATTCAAACGGCCTTCCAGGAAGTCGCCGACGGCCTGGCCGCCCGCCAGACCTACACCGAGCAGTTGCAGGCCCAGCGTGATTTCGTCACCGCCAACCAGGACTACTACCGTCTGGCCGAGCGTCGTTATCGCATTGGCGTCGACAGCAACCTGACCTTCCTCGATGCCCAGCGTCAGCTGTTCAGTGCCCAACAGGCGCTGATCACCGATCGCCTGGCGCAACTGACCAGCGCCGTGAATCTGTACAAGGCACTGGGCGGTGGCTGGAATGAGCAGACGGCGAAAGTCGAGCCACTGAAAGAAGAAGCGCCGAAGCTGAAATTGTTCTGATCACGCCGTAAATAAGAAGCCCACCTTTTGGTGGGCTTTTTGTTGGCTGCGGGAAAGGGTGTGCCGACCACATTGGCCGCGATGAGCCGGCGCAAACAACACCAATTCCCCAGCCCAATCTTGCGTTCGATAACCGCCCAAAACCCGCTTTCCCCGATTGAACCATCCAGTTCATTCCCCGCACCATTCGCCTCACAAAACCAATAACAACAGGTTCTACACCATGCCCCCGCGCCCTGCCCTGTCCGGCTGATCTCGTCCCGTTCCATTCGAATCCGAAGCTTTTGTCTGCAACCCGTCGGTTGCGGCATCAACCCGTTTCATCCCCAAGAATCAGAGAGACCCGAGCACATGACCCCTTCCACTGCGCAGTACGTCTTTCCCGGCCTGATCGCCATCGCGCTGACCGGCGCGGCCCTTCCCGCCACGGCCGAAGAGTCAGGTTTTGTCGAAGGTGCCAAGGTCAACCTCAACCTGCGCAACTTCTACATCAACCGCAACTTCACCAACCCGACCAAGGCCCAGGGCAAGGCTGAAGAGTGGACGCAAAGTTTCATCCTCGACGCGAAGTCCGGGTTCACCCAGGGCACCGTTGGGTTCGGCATGGATGTGCTGGGGCTGTACTCGGTGAAGCTCGACGGCGGTAAAGGCACCGGCGGTACGCAACTGCTGCCGCTGGATCACGACGGTCGCCCGGCAGACAGCTTCGGTCGCACCAACGTAGCGTTCAAGGCCAAGCTGTCACAGACCGAAGTGAAGGTCGGCGAATGGATGCCGGTGCTGCCGATCCTGCGTTCGGACGATGGTCGCTCATTGCCGCAAACCTTTCGCGGCGGCCAGATCACGTCGAAGGAGATCAATGGCCTGACGCTCTACGGCGGTCAGTTCCGCCAAAACAGCCCGCGTGACGACAGCAGCATGAGCGATATGTCGATGACCGGCAAAGCGGCGTTCACCTCGGACCGCTTCAACTTCCAGGGCGGCGAATACCTGTTCAACGAAAAGCGCACGCAAATCGGCCTGTGGAACGCCGAGCTCAAGGACATCTACAGCCAGCAATACCTCAACCTGATTCACACCCAACCCATCGGCGACTGGACCCTGGGCGCCAACCTCGGTTTCTTCTACGGCAAGGATGACGGCAGTGCCCGCGCCGGTGATCTGGACAACAAGACCTGGTCAGGGATGTTCTCCGCCAGGTACGGCGGCAACACCTTCTACGTCGGTCTGCAAAAACTCACCGGCGACAGCGCCTGGATGCGGGTCAACGGCACCAGCGGCGGCACCCTGGCCAACGACAGCTACAACGCCAGCTATGACAACGCCCAGGAAAAATCCTGGCAGGTGCGTCATGACTACAACTTCGTCGCGCTCGGCATTCCCGGCCTGACCCTGATGAACCGCTACATCAGCGGCGACAACGTCCACACCGGCACCGTCACCGACGGCAAGGAATGGGGACGCGAAAGTGAACTGGGCTACACCGTGCAGAGCGGCGTGCTGAAGGACCTGAACGTCAAATGGCGCAACTCGACCATACGCCGCGACTACAGCAACAACGAGTTCGATGAGAACCGGTTGATCGTCAGCTATCCGATCAGCCTTTTGTAAACCTCACCATCGCCATCGCGGGCAAGCCCGCGATGGCGTCAGATCAAACACCCCACATCGCGAGGAGTCACTCCCGCGATTCAACCCCCAACTCATCCCAAACCGACTCCGCCAGGTGGAACGTCGCATTCGCCGCCGGGATGCCACAGTAGATCGCGCTCTGCATGATCACTTCCTTGATCTCGCCGCGGGTCACGCCGTTGTTGGCGGCGGCGCGCAAGTGCAACTTGAGTTCCTCATTGCGGTTCATGCCGATCAGCATGGCCAGGGTGATCAGGCTGCGGGTGTGCCGTGGCAGGCCCGGACGCGTCCAGATGTCGCCCCAGGCGTGGCGGGTGATCATTTCCTGAAACTCCGAGTTGAACTCGGTCAGCGCGTTCAGGCTGCGGTCGACATGGGCGTCGCCGAGCACGGCACGGCGGACGTTCAGGCCCTCGTCGTAACGTTGTTTCTCGTCCACAACAAATCCCCTCAATCAGCTGACAGAAACGCCAGCACCCGCTTGCTGAACTCAGCACCGGCCTGAACGTTGGACAGGTGTGCGGCGTAGAACTCGGCGTACTCGGCGCCCTGCACGTGTTCCTGGATAAAGTGTCCACCGGATGGCGGCGTTACGGCGTCTTCAGTGCCGGCGATCACCAGCAACGGTACCTTGATCGAGGACAGCTGATCACGGAAATCGGCATCGCGTACCGCCGCACAATTGGCCGCATAACCTTCTGGCGAAGTGGCCGCGAGCATGTCGGTAATTTTCTTCGCCGCCGCAGGATTGGCTTGGGCGAAATCCGCGGTGAACCAACGCGCAATCGACGCATCGCGCAGCGCGACCATGGCCGCCGCGCCATCACGCAGCACGGTTTCGATACGTGGGTTCCAGATCGACGGATCGCCGATTTTCGCCGCGGTGTTGCACACCACCAGCTTGTTCAATCGATCACCGGCATGGATGCCCAGCCACTGGCCGATCAGCCCTCCCATCGACAGGCCGCAGAAATGCGCTTTTTCGATGTGCAACGCATCCAGCAACGCGAGCACGTCACGGCCCAGTTGCTCGATGGTGTACGGCCCCGGTGTGACCAGCGATTTGCCGTGCCCGCGCGTGTCGAAACGCAGCACCCGGAAATGCTCGGTGAATGCCGCCATCTGCGCGTCCCACATGTGCAGGTCGGTGCCCAGCGAGTTGGACAGCACCAGCACCGGCGCGTTTTCAGGTCCGTCGAGTTGGTAATTCAGTTCGCCCTCGGCGAGTTGTACGAAAGCCACAGCAATCTCCTTCAGGCAGTCAACGCAGAATGTTCAGCCACCGCTCGCTCGACCCATGTACGGGATTGACCGAGGTAGTGGGCGGGATCCAGCAGATCATCGAGTTCAGCAGGTGAGAGTTCGGCGGTCACTTGCGGCTCGTCGCCGAGGACCGCACGCAATTGCCGTTGCTCGGCCACGGCACGTTTGCAGCAGTGTTCCAACAGATGGTGTGCGGTGTCGCGGCCGACCCGTTGCGCAAGGACGATGCTCACCGCTTCGGCCAACACCAGGCCCTGGGTCAGGTCGAGGTTGCGGGCCATGCGTTCGACGTCCACTTCCAGTCCGTCCGCCACCAGCAACGCTTGTTTGAGGCTGCCGGACACCAGGCAGCAAATCTCCGGCAGGGTTTCCCACTCGGCATGCCACAGGCCCAGACTGCGCTCATGTTCTTGCGGCATCGCGCTGAACAGGGTCGAGAGCAAACCGGGCACGCGCGTAGCGGCACCGATCAGCACCGCAGCTCCCACCGGGTTGCGTTTATGCGGCATGGTCGAAGAGCCGCCCTTGCCCGGCGCCGACGGTTCGAACACTTCGCCCGCTTCGGTCTGCATCAACAGGCTGATGTCGCGGCCGAGTTTGCCGAGGCTGCCGGCGATCAATCCCAGTACCGAAGCGAACTCCACCAGACGATCGCGCTGGGTGTGCCAGGGCTGGTCGGGCAAGGTCAGTTGCAGTTCCCCGGCCAGCGCTTCGGCAATCGGCATCGCCTGTGAGCCGAGGGCCGCGAGGGTTCCGGAGGCGCCGCCGAATTGCAGCACCAGCAAACGCGGTTTGAGCGCTTGCAGGCGTTGCCGGTTGCGGGTGACCGCGCCCAGCCAACCGGCGATTTTCATGCCCAGGGTGACCGGTGTCGCATGTTGCAACCAGGTGCGCCCGGCCAGCGGCGTGGCGACGAAGCGTAACGCTTGGGTCGCCAACGTTTCGCCCAGTTGTGCCAGATCGCCTTCAATCAGTTCCAGCGCCCGGCGCAGTTGCAACACCAGGCCAGTGTCCATTACGTCCTGACTGGTCGCGCCCAGATGCACATAGCGCTCGGCTTCGGCGTCGGTGGTTGCGATCTGCTTGCCCAACGCTTTCACCAGCGGAATCGCCGAATTGCCGGCCGTGGCAATCGCCTCGCCGAGGGCCGCGAAATCAAAATGTTCGGCGCGGCAGGCGGCTTCGATAGACGCCACAGCCGTCTGCGGAATCAAGCCAACCTTCGCCTCGGCCCGAGCCAGCGCCGCTTCGAAATCGAGCATGGCCTGAACCCGGCCCTGATCGCAAAACACCTCACGCATATCGCGGGCAGTGAAATAGGCATCGAACAATTGATTGCCCGGTCGCTGGTTCATAAACAGTCCCTGAAGGCGTGGGCCGGTGCGGCCCACGCAGATGGATCAAAGGTCGTGATGCAGGTATTTCGCCTGTCTCGGCAAGCGCAGGCTGAACAGGAACGCCACCGCCATCATCACCGTGACGTACCAGTAGAAAGAGTTTTCCATGCCTACGGCTTTGAGGCTCAGCGCCACGTATTCTGCCGAGCCGCCGAAGATCGCATTCGCCACCGCGTACGCCAGGCCTACGCCCAATGCGCGCACTTCCGGCGGGAACATTTCAGCTTTCACCAGACCGCTGATGGAGGTATAGAAACTGACGATTGCCAGCGCCACGGTGATCAACACAAAAGCCAGGAACGGACTGCTGACGCTTTTCAGGCTCAACAGAATCGGCACGGTGAACAACGTACCCAAGGCACCGAACCACAGCATCGAATTACGTCGGCCGATCTTGTCGGCGAGCATGCCGAACAGTGGCTGCATGCACATATAAAGGAACAGCGCGCCGGTCATGATGTAGCTCGCCGTCTTGGCGTGCATGCCGGCGGTGTTCACCAGGTATTTCTGCATGTACGTGGTAAAGGTGTAGAAAATCAGCGAGCCCCCGGCGGTGTAACCCAGCACGGTAATGAATGCGGCTTTGTGGTCGCGGAACAACGCGCGGATGCTGCCGGCGTCTTTGTTCTCGCGCATTTCCTTGCTGGTGGTTTCTTTCAGCGAGCGACGCAGGAACAACGAAATCAACGCGGCCACCGCACCGACCACAAACGGGATCCGCCAGCCGTAGGCACGCAGGTCATCTTCGGTGAGGAACTGTTGCAGGATCACCACCAGCGACACCGCCAGCAGTTGCCCGCCAATCAACGTCACGTATTGGAACGAGGCAAAGAAACCGCGCTGGCCCTTGAGCGCAACTTCGCTCATGTAGGTCGCCGTGGTGCCGTACTCGCCGCCCACTGACAAGCCCTGAAGCAAACGGGCGAACAGCAGCATGATCGGCGCCCAGACGCCGATGTCCTTGTAGGTTGGCAGGCACGCGATGAGCAACGAGCCGAAGCACATCATCAGAATCGAAATCAGCATCGAATTCTTGCGCCCGTGCTTGTCCGCGACACGGCCGAAAATCCAGCCGCCGATCGGTCGCATCAGGAACCCGGCGGCGAACACGCCTGCCGTATTGACCAGTTGCACGGTCGGGTTATCGGACGGAAAAAACGCGGGCGCAAAGTAGATCGCGCAAAAGGCGTAGACGTAGAAATCGAACCATTCGACGAGGTTGCCGGACGAGGCGCCGACAATCGCGAAGATCCGCTTGCTGCGCTCTTCGCCGGTGTAATGCGCTGGAATCGCGGTTGGGGTTGTCATTGTTCTTCACTCTTTGGGGACAGTGACAGTCTAGACACACTTTGCAACAGTCCCGTTCCACAGATCACTCATCAGAAGCCTGCTACACATCCGGTGGCGAGGGAGCTTGCTCCCGGAGCAAGCCCAAAACCTTCAAACGTGCTCTGTCACTCGCCAGCCGGTTTTACGACGGCTTCGCAGCCGAGCGGGAGAAGCTCCCTCGCCACAGGTGTAGTGCTTTCACTCAATAATCGAAGAACACCGTCTCGGCGTCGGTGCCCTGTAAAATCACATTCCACTGATACACACCGCTCGCATCCTGCTTCGCCAGCAAGGTACCGCGACGCTCAGCCGGCACGCACTCCAGCAGCGGGTCCGATACGTTCGCCGGCTCGCCCTCAAAATAAATCCGCGTCAGCAAGTGCTTCACCAACCCGCGAGCGAACACCAGCACCACCAGGTGCGGCGCCTGGGTCGTGCCTTTCAGCCCTTGCACCGTGCCCGGCTTGATCGTAGTGAAGCGGAAGCGCCCTTCGGCATCCACCGGAATCCGGCCAAAGCCTTCGAAGTTCGGGTCCAGGGGTTTGTCCTGATCGTCTTCGGGGTGGTCGTACTTGCCGGCGGCGTTGGCCTGCCAGACTTCCAGCATGGCGTCGTTGACGATGTCACCGTTGCCATCGACGACTTGCCCGGTGATCGCCACGCGCTCGCCCAGGGTTTGCTCGACGGTCAGGTTTTCGCGGTTCAGCCAGGTCAGGCCGATGTGGTAATACGGCCCGACGGTGTGGGACGTGGTCGCAGTCAGCGTCATCTTATTTCTCCATCGGCGTGGCATCGCGGCCGCGCAAGACGATGTCCCAGCGATAACCGAGGGCGTAGGAAGGGATGGTTTTTTCCAGGTCGAAACTGGCGATCAGGCGCTCTTTGGCGCGGGTGTCCGGCACGCAGTTATAGATCGGGTCATACGCAAGAAGCGGGTCGCCGGGGAAATACATCTGCGTGACCAGCCGCGTCAGAATGCTCGGCCCGAACAGCGAGAAATGGATGTGCGCCGGACGCCAGGCATTGTGGTGGTTGCCCCACGGGTAAGCGCCGGGCTTGATGGTCTGGAATTGATACCAGCCATCGGCGTCGGTCACCGTGCGGCCGGTGCCGGTGAAGTTCGGGTCCAGCGGTGCGTCATGCAGGTCGCGTGCATGGTTGTAGCGCCCAGCGGCGTTGGCCTGCCAGATCTCCACCAGAATCCCCGGCACCGGCAGACCGTTTTCATCCAGCACGCGGCCGTGAATGATGATGCGTTCGCCCAATGGCTCGCCCGTGTGCTGCGCGGTCAGGTCGTTGTCCTTCTCGCTGACGCGCTCGGCACCGACCGTCGGGCCGGTAATTTCCGACAACGAATGGGGCAGAAACACCAACGGCTTGGACGGCGAGCGCAGGTTGGTCG
The DNA here is from genome assembly GCF_949767185.1 of Pseudomonas sp. IT-P100. NCBI lineage: Bacteria > Pseudomonadati > Pseudomonadota > Gammaproteobacteria > Pseudomonadales > Pseudomonadaceae > Pseudomonas > Pseudomonas sp. IT-P100. The sequence continues at coordinate 668,938 of NZ_CATKQK010000022.1, read as the reverse complement.
ATTGATAAGTCGGGTGCAGGTAGTCCGGCTGGGTGCCTTCCTGCGGGCGACGGTAACCAGGCTTGTCAGTCATTTCGCTTTCCTCAGTTCTTATTATCACAGCTGCGCGTCAGACGCGTTCGATCGCCAAGGCCAGCCCCTGGCCGACGCCGACACACATGGTCGCCAGACCTTTCTTGCCACCGGTTTTTTCCAGCTGATGCAGCGCCGTCAGCACCAGACGCGCACCGCTCATGCCCAACGGATGGCCCAAGGCAATGGCACCACCGTTCGGGTTGACCTGAGCCGCGTCGTCCGCCAGCCCCAGTTCTCGCAACACCGCCAAGCCTTGGCTGGCGAAGGCTTCGTTGAGTTCGATCACGTCGAAATCGCCGACGGCAAGGCCCAGGCGCTCAGTCAGCTTGCGCACCGCCGGGACCGGGCCGATGCCCATGACCCGCGGTGCAACGCCGGCACTCGCCATGCCCAGCACTTTGGCGCGAGCGGTCAGACCGTGTTTTTTCACCGCCTCGGCCGAGGCCAGGATCAGCGCTGCAGCACCGTCGTTCACACCCGACGCGTTGCCGGCGGTGACGGTTTTTTCGGGACCATTGACCGGTTTCAGTCTGGCCAGGGTTTCCAGCGTCGTGTCGGCGCGAGGATGCTCGTCCTGGCTGACGACGGTTTCACCCTTCTTGTGGGCAACGCGCACTTCGACGATTTCTTCAGCGAAAAATCCTGCCGCTTGCGCGGCGGCTGTCCGCTGCTGACTGCGCAGTGCAAAAGCGTCCTGATCCTCGCGGGACACTTCGTAATCGTCCGCCACGTTGTCGGCGGTCTGCGGCATCGCATCGACACCGTATTGGGCTTTCATCAACGGGTTGATGAAGCGCCAGCCGATGGTGGTGTCTTCCAGCTTCATGTTGCGCGAGAACGCCGCATCCGCCTTGCCCATCACGAACGGCGCGCGGGACATCGACTCGACGCCGCCGGCAATCGCCAGTTCCATTTCGCCGCTGGCGATGGCACGGAACGCGGTGCCGATGGCATCCATGCCCGAAGCACAGAGGCGATTGAGGGTCACGCCCGGAATCGTTTCCGGCAGGCCCGCCAGCAGCAGCGCCATGCGCGCCACATTGCGGTTGTCTTCGCCGGCCTGGTTGGCGCAGCCGAGGAACACCTCGTCCACTGCATTCCAGTCCACCGAAGGGTTGCGTTCCATCAACGCCTTGATCGGCACGGCGGCCAGATCGTCGGCGCGAACCGTCGACAGGCCACCGCCGAAACGGCCGATGGGGGTGCGAATCGCGTCGCAGATATAAACGTCACGCATCACGCTTCTCCAGGTGCTTGGCCGTGGGCGGCAGCGGTGCGGGCTTCCAGATCCCTCAGCGCTTTCAGTTCGACCTCGGTGGGCTCGGCGGTGTTTTCAACCGTCTCGGCGAAACGAATGGCCCAACCTGTCGCGGCGGTCACTTGCTCACGGGTCACGCCAGGGTGCAACGCAGTGACCACGAATTCATGAGTACCCGCTTCCGGTTCCATGATGCACAGGTCGGTGATGATGCCAACCGGACCGGCGCCTGGCAGACCGAGACGCTTGCGCGAATCACCACCCTCGCCATGGCCGACCGAGGTGATGAAGTCGAGCTTGTCGACGAAGGAACGCGCCGACTGTTTAAGAATGATCAAGACGCTTTTGGCCGAACCGGCAATCTCCGGCGCACCACCGGCACCCGGCAGACGGACTTTTGGTGCGTGGTAGTCACCCACCACCGTGGTGTTGATGTTGCCGAAACGGTCGACTTGCGCGGCGCCGAGGAAACCGACGTCGATGCGCCCGCCCTGCAGCCAGTAGCGAAAAATCTCACCGGTCGGCACGACGGTGTCAGCGGTTTCCGCCAGTTCACCGTCACCGATCGACAGCGGCAGTACGCTCGGCTTGGCACCAATCGGACCCGATTCGTAGATAAGGACTACATCCGGCGAGGACGTCAGCCGCGCCAGGTTGGCCGCTTTCGACGGCAGCCCGATACCGACGAAGCACACCGAACCGTTCTTCAATCGGCGAGCAGCGGCGACGGTCATCATTTCATTGGTGGTGTAAGTCATTACTTCGCCTCCGATGCAGCGGCCAGCTTGGCCTGGAACTCGCTGAAGTCAGCGCAGCCATGGATGTATTCGTTGATCCACGCGGTGAAGGTGTCACGGTCGCGGGCAATCGGGTCCCAGGCCTGATAGAAACGGTTATCGCGCTCGTTGTAACCGTGAGCGTAGGACGGATGCGCGCCGCCAGGAACGTGGCAAACCGCGCTCAAGGCCCACGTCGGCAGTACACAGGAGTTCATCGGTGCGTTGAGGTCGTCGACGATTTCTTCGACGGTGACGATGCAACGCTTGGCGGCCAGTGCGGCTTCTTTCTGCACCCCGAGAATGCCCCACAGCAACACGTTGCCTTTACGGTCGGCTTTTTGCGCGTGGATCACGGTGATGTCCGGACGCACCGAAGGCACCGCCGCCAATACTTCACCGGTGAACGGGCAAGTGACGCTCTTGATCAGCGGGTTGACCTTTGGCAGGTCGGAGCCGGCGTAGGCACGCAACACCGCGAACGGCAGGCCGGAGGCGCCAGCGACGTAGGCATTTGCCAGGTCGGCGTGGCTGTGTTCTTCGATTTCCAGCGCGTGCGGCCACTGCTTCTCGACTGCGTCACGCAGACGGTGCAGCGAACCGACGCCCGGGTTGCCGCCCCAGGAGAAAATCAGCTTGCGAGCACAACCGGCGCCAATCAACTGGTCGTAGATCAGGTCAGGCGTCATCCGTACCAGCGTCAGATCTTTCTTGCCCTGACGAATGATTTCGTGACCCGCCGCCGTAGGGATCAGGTGAGTGAAGCCTTCGAGCGCGACGGTATCGCCGTCGTTGACGAATTGCTTCACCGCGTCGTGCAGCGAAAGGATTTCAGCCATGGGGCAGGCTCCCGTTTTGTTGTGAACCGACAGTGGTAGGAAACGACGCGATGCGCGCGCCGGAATGACTGAAGGTTAAGCCTGTGCAAAACGCCAAACAATCCGATAATCGACTAAGTGTTCGTTTATCGAACATATTGTTGTCTCGCTATCGTTCTCCATCGCCTGTCAAAAGATCAATTTCAATCCAGAATCAGGTCGCATCCGCATGACTGACCATGCCCTTGATCACCACCGCCGTCGTCGCCAAGGCCGCCGGAATCACCAATGCCGTCAGCACTTGTTCAAAGTTCCAGCCCAACCCCAGCAAGGTCGCGCCCATCCACGCCCCCAGAATTGCGCCGAACCGGCCAATCCCGAGCATCCACGACACACCGGTCGCCCGACCTTGAGTCGGGTAAAAACGCGCCGCCAAAGAAGGCATCGCCGATTGCGCGCCGTTGACGCACATCCCGGCCACCAGCACCAGGGTTGCCAATAGCGTGATGTTGCCCAGGCTCTGCCCTACCGCGTAGGCAAACACCCCGGCCAGCAAGTAGAAAGTACCGATGACCTTGTGCGGATTGAACCGGTCCATCGCCCAGCCCACGCCCACCGCGCTCAATACGCCGCCGAACTGGAACAGCGCGCCGATGAATGCCGCCTGTTCCATGCTCGCGCCACTGTCACGCATCAGCGTCGGCAGCCAACTGGTCAACAGGTAAACGATCACCAGGCCCATGAAGTAGGTCAGCCATAACAACAAGGTGCCGGTGCTGTAGGTGCCGGAGAAGATCACCGCAAACACGTTACGGGCCTTCACGGTTTTCTGTTCGGGTACGCTGAAGCTGGATGCTTGAGCGACGACCGTCGGATCGATTGGCGCCAGCGCCTGGCGCACTTTGTCGGTGCCGCGATTGCGCACGACCAGGTAACGCGCCGACTCCGGCAGCCAGAACAACAAGACGACGGCAAGGATCAGCGGCAGAATTCCGCCGATCAACAGCAGGCTGTGCCAGCCGAACGCCGGAATCAGCTTGGCCGAAATGAATCCGCCACCGGCCATGCCGAGGTTGAAGCCGCAGAACATGCTGGTCACCAGCAGGGATTTTTTGCGCTCCGGGGTGTATTCCGACAGCAATGTCGTAGCGTTCGGCATCCCGGCGCCAAGGCCCAGGCCGGTCAGAAAGCGCAACACCAGCAACTGATCGACGTTGCTGCTGTAGGCCGAGGCCAGGCTGAAGGCGCCGAACAACAGCACCGCGCCCACCAGTACGACTTTTCGTCCGAAGCGGTCAGCCAACGGCCCGGAACCCAGTGCGCCGAAGACCATGCCGATCAACGCCGCACTCATCACCGGACCAAGGCTGGCGCGATCGATGCCCCAGTCCTGGGACAGTGCCGGCGCGATGAAGCCCATGGCCGCGGTGTCGAGGCCATCGAGGAAAACAATCAGGAAACACAGGATCACCACTCGCCACTGGTAGCGCGAGATGGGTTGAGCATTGATGAAGGACTGCACGTCGAGGCAGTTACCTACAGCAGACTGAGGCTGGTTCATTATTTTTATTCCACGCAAGAACGCAGTCGGACAGGTGCCAGCCTGAGCTGGCGCTGCCGCGACATTAGTGAGCCTGGGGAAAGTGCGTCAATTCGTTAAACGCGAGTCTGGGCGATTATCGAACAGCTTAGGCAAACAGCTGGGCGCTGAGGTTACGGCTGGCCGCCAGCAGACCCGGCAGGAACCGTTGCTCCAGCTCGTTGCGGCTGACCCGACCGGCGTGCGTGCTGACGTTGAGCGCCGCCACGACTTGCCCGGAAGCGTCGTACACCGGAACGGCAATCGAGCGCAGGCCTTGTTCCAGTTCCTGATCGACGATGCACCAGCCTTGCTGCCGCACTTCCTGCAGGCATTCGAGCAACGCTTCGGGAGTGTGCAAGGTGCGGCTGGTCTTGGCTTGCAGGTCTGCGTGGTCGAGGTACTCGCGCAGCGACGTGTCATCCAGTGCCGCGAGAAGAATCCTGCCCATTGAGGTGCAATAGGCCGGCAGGCGTCCGCCTACCGACAGGTCGACGGAAATCAGCCGCTGAGTCGTCGCCGAGCGAGCGATGTACAAAATGTCATCGCCTTCCAGCGTGGCCATGTTGCAGGCCTCGTGGAGTTGTTCGCTCATGCGGTCGAGGTAAGGTTGGGCAGAGACCGCCAGCGGGGTCGAGGACAGGTAGGCATGACCGAGGGTCAGCACTTTGGGCAGCAGCGAATAGGTGCGACCGTCGGTGGTGGCGTAGCCGAGTTTGATCAGGGTGTGCAGGCAACGTCGCACGGCGGCGCGGGGAATTTCCGTGCGGTGACTGATCTGGGCGATGGTCAGGTGCCGTTTGCGCTCCTGGAACGCTTGCACCACGGCCAGGCCTCGGGCCAGTGAAGTCATGAAATCCGGGTCGCCGGTCAGGGCCTGGATTCGCTTGGCGGGCGACGCGACGATAGGCGGCGCCACTGAAGCGAAGGAATTGCGCATTTGCTCGTTCATATCAGGTCCTTTTCCCACACGGATCAGCGACGGCTATTACAGGCGGCTCCGATTCGACACACAAGCCAAAGGCAGCCGAGACTGGGCGATTATCGAACCCTCGACCGATAATCGCAATCGGTTGCCGTTATAGAGCCTTGGTCGGACACGCGTGCGCCCTTCTCTATTACATGGTTTTACCCCGGGCTTGAACCCTGAGTTAAAGTCCCCATGTAATGTCCTAACTTGTTCGACTTAATGACGCCAGAAAGACAGCGCGGCCAAGTGAAGGTAAAAACTTGCAAGTAATAAAACGATCACACATGAACATCCATTTTTAACTCTTTGGCGATAGTGTTCTTCAAATCGACCGCTATAATGCAATTCAGTGACGAACCGGTTTCTCTATTCGCCGGTTCCGTCATCCGGCAGCACGATGTTCCATCGTTGCTGCCCGCAGCAAGCGCCTGACGCTCATTTCAAATGCTCTGACAGCGCGCTCGCTGAAACAGGAAACTGATGCTACGTCAGCTGTTTTGCTCTGGTGCCGTGGCCGCCTGCAACATGGAAGTATTGATCGCCGTGCCGTAAAACGATGCCTTTGCGGGCATTGTCCTTTCGACGAGCGTGGTCGGTGCATTTGATGCAGCGCGATTTACCAGAATTAATCTCAACCTATACAGGTAGCACTGTGACGAAAGACGAACTGCGCGCGGAACTTGAGCGCCAGGAACAACGTTACAAGGAAGTTTACGGCGGGGAAGTCACCACCTACGCCGCTCAGCCCGAACCGGAACGCAAACCCTGGCGTAAACGCGCCACCGTTCAGGACCAGGCTTTCACGCAAGAACTGCAGAAGATGGAAAAGGAACTCAAAGCCGAAGAGCCATGATCGCCTCGGCCTGACTCCCTTCAAGGGCCTGCGTCTGCCCCCGTTAAAAGCGGGATGCATTGATGTTGCCATTCGCGCCCGCTACGAGCGGGCAGCGGTTACCTCATCTATCTGATGAGGCAATTGGCTCATGTCTGGCCCTCTTCTCAGAAATTTCATACAAGTCTTTGCTTCTCTTGCCGTTTCGAGAGAAACCCTTGTGCCTGCGGGCTTTTCAAGGCAATTCAACGACTTGCAAAACCCGCTAAACACCCGGAACTTAGGGCGTCGTCTCTTACTAATTCGTTGAAGAATGTTACCGATGAGCAGCTAGTGCATCGATTTACAGTCTTTTCTGGCATAATCGCGCCCCCTTACGACCGGGTCAGAAAACCTTCATGATCGATTTATTCAGCGGACTGGATGCTTGGGTGCTTGTGAGCCTCTTGCTCGCCCTCGCCTTTGTCCTCGCCTTCGAGTTCATCAACGGCTTTCATGACACTGCAAACGCGGTGGCCACTGTTATCTACACCAAAGCAATGCCGCCGCATCTGGCCGTGTTCTTTTCCGGTGTGTTCAACTTCCTCGGCGTGCTGCTGGGCGGTGTTGGCGTGGCGTATGCCATCGTCCACCTGCTGCCGGTAGAACTGCTGATCAATGTGAACACCGGTCACGGACTGGCCATGGTGTTCTCGTTGCTTGCCGCCGCCATCACCTGGAACCTGGGCACCTGGTACTTCGGTATCCCGGCCTCCAGCTCCCATACGCTGATCGGTTCGATCCTCGGGGTTGGCCTGGCCAACGCCCTGATCAACGACATTCCATTGGCCGATGGCGTCAACTGGCAGAAGGCGATCGATATCGCGGCTTCGCTGGTGTTTTCGCCGATGGCCGGGTTCCTGATCGCTGCGCTGATCCTGATCGGCCTTAAATGGTGGCGTCCACTGTCGAAGATGCACAAGACGCCGGAACAGCGCCGCAAGATCGACGACAAGAAGCATCCGCCGTTCTGGAACCGCCTGGTGCTGGTGATTTCGGCCATGGCCGTGAGTTTCGTGCACGGCTCCAACGATGGTCAGAAAGGTATCGGCCTGATCATGCTGGTGCTGATCGGTATCGTTCCGGCACAGTTCGTACTCGACCTGGGCAGCACCACCTACCAGATCGAACGCACTCGCGATGCGACTTTGCACCTGAGCCAGTTCTACAAGCGCAATGCCGATACTCTGGGTGAATACCTGGCCCTGGGCAAAAGCGTGGATGGTGATCTGCCGGAGAAATTCCGTTGCAACCCGCAACAGACCGAACCGACCATCACCGCCCTGCTCGACACCCTTAAAGGCGTCGCGGACTACCATTCGCTGTCGGCGGAAAGCCGTATCGAAGTGCGCCGCTACCTGCTCTGCCTGGATGACACGGCGAAGAAAGTCGGCAAACTGCCCGGTCTCGCTGCCCGTGAAAAGGCTGACCTGGACAAACTGCGCAAAGACCTGACCACCACTACCGAATACGCCCCGTTCTGGGTGATTCTGGCGGTCGCACTGGCCCTGGGCCTGGGCACCATGGTGGGCTGGAAACGCGTGGTACTGACCATCGGCGAGAAGATCGGCAAGCAAGGCATGACTTACTCCCAAGGCATGTCGGCGCAGATCACGACCGCCAGCCTGATCGGCATGGCCAACATCTTCAGCCTGCCGGTTTCCACCACCCACGTCCTGTCTTCAGGTGTGGCCGGTACCATGGTCGCCAACAAAAGCGGCCTGCAGGGCGGCACCGTCAGAACCATCCTGCTGGCCTGGGTCCTGACCCTGCCAGCGACCGTGGCCCTGTCGGCCGGCCTGTTCTGGCTGGCGTCGAAGGCACTGGGCAGCTGATAGATCGCTGCTACGAAAAAGGCGCGTTCCGTGAGGTTCGCGCCTTTTTCATGCCTGCAATTCTCTAAACACCAAAAATCCCTGTGGGAGCGCACAACGGTCGTTTCCCGCACGCAAAAAAAAGGGCAACCGAAGTTGCCCAAAATGCCTTGCGTGCTCATTGCATCAAGAAAGACCTACGGTTTTTTCCGCTTGTGCGAGTCCTTCCAGATAAAAAATCCAAACCCTGCAAAAAACAGAACCATGAGGCCGACTGTCAGCACTCCGGCGATCACCACGTTGTCGAAAAACATGACTGGCCTCCTGGACTTGCCCTGTTGCGATGGGGCTAAGTTAACCAATCAGGCAGGAGAGAAAATTGATCGAGGTCAATATCGCCCGAGACAGGGCGCAAAGGAGGGGGAAAACTGATCTACATCAACAGATGCAGGGGGATTAACGCTTTTTCGGTTTGTTTTTCGGCTTTTTCTTCGCTTTACCCAAAGGCATCGCTTGCTCGAATGCCTGGCGCACTTCATTCAGGCGTTTGTCGTTGAGGTCGTGAATTCGCTTGGCGCGTTCGGCGTTAAGGTCGATCAGCTTGTCGTCTTGGCTCATGGTGTTCAGTGCATCGCGTGAAGGAAAATTACACTGCCGCATCGCTCGACAGGATTGCGCCAATAATGCGGTCTGGCGCCGGCGCTGACCAGTCACTCGCGTAACGACGACTTAACAAAATATGTACCGAAGCGGTTTTTTCACCGCACAATCGCGTTTTTGCGATGGACCCAAAGGACCCGCGCCGTGGAATTGCACCAGGATCTGCCGCCCTTGATGGCCCTGCGCGCCTTCGAGGCCGTGGCTCGCCACTTGAGCTTCATCAAGGCCGCCGATGAGTTGTCGGTGACCCAAAGTGCAATCAGCCATCAAGTGCAGAAACTGGAGCAGTATCTGAATCAGCGGCTGTTTATCCGCCGCACCCGGGCCATCGATCTGACGCCAGCCGGCGAAGCGTACTACCGGCAGATTCAGCCAGCCCTGGAATCCATTGCCCTGGCCACCCGCGGACTGCGCGGCAACGATCATCATGAAACCACCCTGCGCATCGGCCTCCTCGCGTCATTTGCCACGTTGTGGCTGGTGCCGCGTCTGGCCGACTTTAACGCGCGCTATCCACACATCCATGTCGAGCTGCTGCCTTCGGTAGAACTGTCCGACGTTGGCGGTGGCGAAGTTGACCTGGCGATTCGTTATGGCAAGGGCGGCTGGCCGAAAGTCCGGGCTCGCCGCTTCATGGCAGAAACACTGGCACCGGTTTGCAGTCCCGCATTCAAAACCCAGGGCACCGGCATCGGCCCGTTACTGATGGCCAAATCCCTTCAACCGTTCGAGTGGACTGACTGGAGCGCGCGCAATGGCATCGACCTCAGCCACTACCCCAGCGTGATGCTCCACGACTACAACATCGTCGTCGAAGCCGCCGTGGCCGGTCAGGGCATTGCCATGGGTCGTGGTCATTTGATCGAACGCCGACTGAAGGAAGGTGCGCTGGTAGATGCTTTCGACACCCCGCCCTTCATCAGCGAAATCGGTTATTGGCTGGTCACTCCCGATCGGCCTGCCAGCGACGCAGCGGAATGTTTCGGTGAATGGCTGTATGAAATGGCCCATGCATGAGTTATTTGAATACGTCGAATTAGATCTATCCGTTTGTCGCGCTCCCCGGACGCAAACATGCTGAAGCCTTCATTCAGGAGGACTCACCATGACCGATTCACTCGCCCACCGCGTCCAGCAACTGGGCCTGTGCCTGCCGACGCCGAGCCAGCCCATTGCCAACTACGTCAATCATGTGGTCAGCCAGAACCAGCTGTTCATTTCCGGGCAGATTCCTTTGCAGGACGGCAAACCAGCGTTCATCGGGCGACTTGGCGAATCGATCTCCGATGAAGAGGGGGCTAACGCCGCCGAACTCGCTGCCCTGGCCCTGCTGGCACAACTCAGCAATGCGCTGAACGATGACCTCGCGAAACTGGTGCGCATCATCCGCCTGGGCGTGTTTATCGCCAGCGCTCCTGACTTCCAGAAACACGGCGCGGTTGCCAATGGCGCGTCCAATCTGTTGGTCAATGCTCTCGGCGAGAAAGGCCGGCATGTACGCACGGCCGTGGGTGTATCGAGCCTGCCGGGCGGCGTGGCGGTGGAAATCGACGCAATATTCGAGTTGCGGCCGTGAATCGTGCCGAGGTGGAGCATTTGCGCGCGGCTACACCGGGTTGCTACAGCGTGATTCACTTCAACCATGCCGGCGCTTCCTTGCCCAGCCAGGGCACCCTCGACGCGATGATCGAGCAGTTGCAGCGCGAAGCCACCGGCGGCCCGATGGAAGCCGCCGACCAGAGCATCCAGGCCCGCGCCCGCCACGCGGCCGCGAAATTGCTCAACGCCAACACTGAAAGCATCGCCTTCGCCAGCAGCGGCTCGGCGGCGTGGGGTATGGCGTTCAATGCGTTGGGGCCATGGCGGGTCGGCGACCGGATTCTTGTCGGGCGCCATGAATGGGGCGGCAACCTGGCCTGCATGGCCCGGGCCGTCAGCGCGGGCGCGCGGCTTGAAGTGATTCCCTGCGATGAGGCAGGCGCGGTATCCGTCCCTGCCCTCAAGCAGATGATCGACTCGAAGGTAAAGCTGATCGCGCTGACCTGGCTCCCGGCCAATGGCGGCCTGATCAACCCGGCCGAGGCCATTGGCGCCGTGGCGCGACAGCACGGGATTGCCTACTTCATCGACGCAGGCCAGGCACTCGGTCAACTGCCCTGCGATGTGCAGGCGCTGAACTGCGATGTGCTCAAGGGCGCCGGGCGCAAATTTCTTCGTGGTCCGCGAGGTACGGCGCTGATGTATGTCAGGCAGGGGTTCCTCGAACGACTCGTGCCCGGCCATCTGGACGTGCTGTCCGCCCCCTGGGACGGCGAAAGCTTTTCCGTGCGCGACGATGCGCGGCGCTTTGAAACCAGCGAAGTGTCGGTGGCCTTGCTGGCGGGATTGGCCAATGCGCTGGAGGAATTCAACCGGCTGGGAGCGACCCGCATTCGTCAGCGGATCGATGGGCTGTGTCGGCACCTGTGCGAACGCCTCGGCACTATCAGCGGGCTGACGCTGCACAACCTGGGGGACACCGATCAGCAATCAGGCCTGATCGCCTTCACGCTCAAGGGTTGGGACAGTGTCGATTTGAAGCAGCAACTGGCGCTGAGGGGGATCAACATCGGCGCCAATGGAGTGGCCTATACGCCACTGGACATGCAGGCAAGAGGACTGGAAAGCATCGCACGGATTGCCGTCAGTCACCTCAACACCGAAGAAGAAATGGAGGTATTGCTGAACGCTCTCAACCAACTCTCCAAGGCTTAGATCTGAATGTCGACCCACAAGCCCTGGCGCGGCTCGTCTTCAATCAGCGGCGCGACCGGCACGGTGTTGTCGGCGTTGAGTTCGGTGCCAGGAATGGCCAGATGCACATCAGGATCTTCATCGGCTTCACGACGACGCCGTTGCTGTTCCTGCTTGCGGCGCTGTTCCTCGCGCAGCTGAAATGCCGCTTCTTCCGGGTCGCGCTGTTGCAGATCGATCGTGCTTTCGTTGGAGCTTTCCTGCACCGGCACAACGGGCGGAATATCCGGGCGCTGGCGGATCGGGTCGTGCTGGGAAGTGATCGGCACGGCACTCAATGGGAGCATCGGTGGCAGCATAATTAGTTGTCTCCTGTGAGCAGGCTGTCGGCTGCGGGGATGGCGACTTGAGCCATCGGTCGCAAACTGTGACCTGATTGGCACTTGCAGGAGCTGCCGCAGGCTACGATCTTTATCGGACAACATAGAACTCAAGCGTTCCCCAAGATCAAAAAATCGAAGCCTTCGACAGCTCCTACGCCGTAAACCTTTTGGTCTGGAGGGCCGATTCCGTTAAGATAGCCCGCTTTTTCAAGGTGGGAGTCAGGCAGCATGGCGCAGCAGTATCAACCGGGGCAACGCTGGATCAGTGACAGCGAAGCCGAGCTGGGTTTGGGCACCGTTCTGGCACAGGACGGCCGCTTGTTGACCGTGCTCTATCCGGCCACTGGCGACACTCGCCAGTACGCGCTACGGAATGCGCCCCTCACCCGCGTGCGGTTTTCGCCGGGCGACTCGATCACTCACTTCGAAGGCTGGAAACTGACTGTCCAGGAAGTCGACGACGTCGACGGCCTGCTGGTCTACCACGGCCTCAACGCACAGAACGAAGTGGTCACCCTGCCGGAAACCCAGCTGTCGAACTTCATTCAGTTCCGTCTGTCCAGCGACCGTCTGTTCGCCGGGCAGATCGACCCGCTGGCCTGGTTCTCCCTGCGCTACCACACGCTGGAACACACCAGCCGTCAATTGCAATCCTCGCTCTGGGGCCTGGGTGGCGTGCGTGCGCAACCGATCGCGCACCAGTTGCACATCGCCCGTGAAGTGGCCGACCGCATTGCGCCGCGGGTCCTGCTGGCGGACGAAGTGGGTCTGGGCAAGACCATCGAAGCCGGTCTGGTGATCCATCGCCAACTGCTGTCGGGCCGCGCTAACCGCGTACTGATCCTGGTGCCAGAGAACCTGCAGCACCAGTGGCTGGTGGAGATGCGCCGCCGCTTCAACCTGCAAGTCGCGCTGTTCGACGAAGAACGCTTCATCGAAAGCGATGCCGCCAACCCGTTCGAAGACACCCAGCTCGCACTCGTTGCGCTGGAATGGCTGGTGGAAGACGAGAAGGCTCAGGACGCGCTGTTTGCCGCCGGTTGGGACTTGATGGTCGTCGACGAAGCCCACCACCTGGTGTGGCACGAAGACAAGGCCAGCCCGGAATACTCGCTGGTCGAACAACTCGCCGAAGTCATTCCTGGCGTATTGCTGCTGACCGCAACCCCGGAACAACTGGGCCAGGACAGTCACTTCGCCCGTCTGCGCCTGCTTGACCCGAACCGTTTCCATGACCTGCACGCTTTCCGCGCCGAGAGCGAAAATTATCGCCCGGTCGCCGAAGCCGTTCAGGAGCTGCTGGAAAAAGGACGCCTGTCGCCTGAAGCGCACAAGACCATTCACGGCTTCCTCGGCAACGAAGGCGAAGCGCTGCTGACCGCCGTCAACGATGGCGACACCGAAGCCAGCGCCCGTCTGGTCCGCGAACTGCTCGACCGCCACGGCACCGGCCGCGTGCTGTTCCGTAATACCCGCGCCGCGGTGCAAGGGTTCCCGGAACGCAAACTGCACCCGTACCCGCTGCCCTGCCCCGACGAATACCTCGAACTGCCGCTGGGCGATCACGCCGAGCTGTACCCGGAAGTCAGCTTCCAGGCCCAGCCGGACGCCAACGAAGAAGAACGCTGGTGGAAATTCGACCCCCGCGTCGAGTGGCTCATCGATACGCTGAAGATGCTCAAGCGCACCAAAGTGCTGGTGATCTGCGCCCACGCCGAAACCGCCATGGACCTGGAAGACGCCCTGCGCGTGCGCTCCGGCATCCCGGCCACGGTATTCCACGAGGGTATGAACATCCTCGAGCGTGACCGCGCCGCCGCTTACTTCGCCGACGAAGAGTTCGGCGCGCAAGTGCTGATCTGCTCGGAAATCGGCAGTGAAGGTCGCAACTTCCAGTTCTCGCACCATCTGGTGCTGTTCGATCTGCCGTCGCACCCGGACCTGCTGGAACAGCGGATCGGTCGTCTCGACCGGATCGGCCAGAAGCACATCATCGAACTGCACGTGCCGTACCTGGAAACCAGCCCGCAAGAGCGGTTGTTCCAGTGGTATCACGAAGCACTGAACGCGTTCCTCAACACCTGCCCGACCGGCAACGCCCTGCAGCACCAGTTCGGCCCGCGCCTGCTGCCGCTGCTGGAAAACGCCGACGATGGCGAGTGGCAAGCGCTGATCGACGAAGCCCGCGCCGAGCGTGAGCGTCTGGAAGCCGAGCTGCACACCGGCCGTGACCGTTTGCTGGAGCTCAACTCCGGCGGCGCTGGCGAAGGGGATGCGCTGGTCGAGGACATTCTTGAGCAAGACGATCAATTCGCCCTGCCGATCTACATGGAAACCCTGTTCGACGCCTTCGGCATCGACAGCGAAGACCATTCGGAAAACGCGCTGATCCTCAAGCCGAGTGAAAAAATGCTCGACGCCAGCTTCCCGCTGGGCGACGACGAAGGCGTGACCATCACCTACGACCGCAACCAGGCACTGTCTCGCGAAGACATGCAGTTCATCACCTGGGAACACCCGATGGTGCAGGGCGGTATGGACCTGGTGCTGTCCGGTTCGATGGGCAACACCGCCGTGGCACTGATCAAGAACAAGGCGCTGAAACCTGGCACCGTGTTGCTGGAGTTGCTCTACGTCAGCGAAGTGGTTGCGCCGCGCTCGCTGCAACTGGGCCGTTACCTGCCGCCGGCCGCGCTGCGCTGCCTGCTCGATGCCAATGGCAACGACCTGTCGGCCCGGGTCTCGTTCGAAACCCTGAACGATCAATTGGAAAGCGTGCCGCGCGCCAGCGCCAACAAGTTCATCCAGGCCCAGCGCGATCAGCTGACGCCACGGATCAACGCCGGTGAAGAGAAGATCTTCCCGCGTCACGCCGAGCGTGTGGCTGAGGCGCAGCGTCGCCTGGCGGCCGACACCGACGAAGAACTGGCACGCCTGACGGCGTTGCAAGCGGTCAACCCGACCGTACGCGACAGCGAACTGGTTGCCTTGCGCAAACAGCGCGAGCAAGGCCTGGCCATGCTCGACAAGGCTGCGTTGCGACTGGAAGCGATTCGGGTGTTGGTGGCGGGTTAAGTCCCCTGCTCCACCGATAAACAAAAAGGCCCGCAGCGATGCGGGCCTTTTTATGCTTCGAGACAAACCATTGTGGCGAGGGAGCTTGCTCCCGCTCGGCTGCGAAGCAGTCGTCGCGTTGAGATTTCAGGGCCGCTTCGCGCCCCAACGGGAGCAAGCTCCCTCGCCACAGGTTTTCTGTTCGCTCCTGTTATGCGGTGACAGCAGAAACCCCGGGCTCAACCACCGCCACCAACCCTTCCTTCATCCGCTTCGCATCCCGCACAAAACACCGCGATGCCAGAAACAGAAACACCATCGTCAGGAACAGCGCTACCGGGATCAGGTACATCGCGTCATGCAGCCCGACGGCCTTGAACGCTTCGGTCATCTGCCCGGCACCAGCCGCCAGCATGGCCGTGTGCGCAAAGTGATCGGACAGAGCGCCCACCACCACCGGCCCCAATCCACCGCCGAGCAAATACAACCCGGCAAAGAACAACGCCATGGCCGTCGCCCGCAGGCGAGGTTCGACCACGTCCTGAATCGCCGTGTAGACGCAGGTATAGAAGTTGTAGGCAAATAACCAGCCGACGCTGAACACCGCCACGAATACCCCGATTTCGATCCGTCCCGCATGCAACGCCCAAGCCGTACACACCGTCGAGATGATCAGGCTGAACGCTGCAAACAGCAGTCGTCCATTGGCCACGCGCTGGTGAATCTTGTCCGCGACCCAACCACCCAACGTCAGGCCGAACAGCCCCGTCACACCGACGATGACGCCCGTTGCCACGGCGGCCTCATGCAAGGGCATCAGGAAATAACGCTGCAACATCGGCACCAGGAAGGAGTTGCAGGCATAGGTGGCGAAGTTGAAACACAACCCCGCCATCACCAGCCATAGAAAGGTCGGCACCGCCAGCACCCGGCGGATCGGCCGGTCCACACGCTCCTGCGAAACCTGCACACTTTCGGCCGCGCCGCGTTTCGGCTCCTTGATGAAAAACATGAAGATCGCCAGGACAAGCCCCGGCACTGCCGCGATGAAAAATGGTGCACGCCAGCTATCGAATGCCTTGACCATCCAGCCGATGGTGAAGAACGCCAGCAGCAGGCCCAGTGGCAAGCCCAGCATGAAAATGCCCATCGCACGCGCGCGGCGATGGGCCGGGAACAGGTCGCCGATCAATGAATTGGCGGCGGGTGCATAACTGGCTTCACCAATCCCGATGCCCATGCGCACGATCAGGAAACTCCAGAAACTGCCCACCAGCCCATTGACGGCGGTCAGCGCGCTCCACGCTGCCAGGCCCCAGCCCATCAGTTTGGCCCGCGAGCCGGTATCGGCCATCCGCCCCAGAGGCAGGCCGGCAATTGCGTAGACGATGGTGAATGCAGTCCCGATGATCCCCAGTTGAAAATCGCTGAGGCTCCATTCCATTCGGATCGGCTCGATGATGATGGCGGGAATGGTGCGGTCGAAGAAGTTGAACAGATTGGCCAGGAACAGCAGGAACAGAATGCGCCAGGCATTCGCCGCTTGGGTCGAGTTCTGCATGGGTCCGTCTCTTTTATTGTTATTGGGGCTTCACTGCCGATGCATCCGAGCCCGGAACCTGCAATCTAGTCAGGCCCGCCAGAGCTGTCTGTAATTATTCGTAAAGCTGATACCGCCCCATGGAACCCGGCGCGGTGCATGCAACAATTTATGTCTAAGCAATCCAAAACTCATTCCAAAAAGATCGAAATCAATATGCCACTACGGCTTGCGGCCTTTCTATGAGTTCTATACTCCCAAGCATTCGCCAGCGTGCATGACGCGGCCAGGACAAGACGAGGAATGCTATGGAGTGGCTTGGTTTGCGTTTTATTACCGAGCTGACCGCAAACGGGCAGGTTTTCCTCAATTGCACACATGACCCCTTTCTGGTGCTACTGGCCTATCTGGTCGCCTGCGTGGGCGGTTTCGCCACACTGGACATGGCCGAGCGAGTCGGTCATTCGGAAAATCCCGCCTCTCAACGACTCTGGCGCTGGGTGGGTTCCGCCTGCCTGGCAGGCGGGATCTGGGCCATGCATTTCATCGGCATGCTGGCGTTTCAGGCGCCCGTCGAGATTAACTACGAACTGCCCATCACCATTGCCTCTCTGCTGATTGCACTGTCCGCCTCGTGGCTGGCGATGCTCATCCTCAGTCACCCTCACCTGAACATCTGGCAATACGCCCAGGCTTCGATCTGCATCGGGCTGGGCATCGCCACCATGCATTACGTGGGCATGGCGGCCATGCGTTCGAATGCGATGACCTATTACCAGCCGGCGCTGTTCACCCTCTCCATCGTGATCGCCATTGCCGCCAGCTTCGCGGCACTGTTGCTGTCGAGTCGCCTGCGCGATGGCTCTGGCACGACCCATCAATTGGTCAAGTTCAGCGCCAGCCTGGTACTCGGGGCAGGCATTATCAGCATGCATTTCACCGGTATGGCCGCCTTCAACCTGGTGCTGCCAACCGGCAGCCCGCTGACACTGCCCGGTGACAACAATCACCTGCAACTGGGGCTGACGGTGGCGGTGATGACGTTGCTGATCATCGGCAGCAGCATCAGCGCGGCATTGGCGGACAAGAAACTGCAGTACAAGGAACGCGACCTGCAACGGGTCAACACGCTGCTCGGCCAACTGGACCAGGCGCGCCTGTCGCTGCAACACGTGGCGAACTATGACGCGTTGACCAACCTGATCAACCGGCGAGGCTTCAACCAGATCTTCGCCGAAAGGCTGCTCCAGAAAACCAATGAAGGCGGCATGCTGGCGGTGATGTTTCTCGACATCGACCACTTCAAGCGAATCAATGACAGCCTCGGCCATGATGCCGGCGATGAACTGCTTAAAGTCCTGGCCCAGCACATCAAGGGTTCGGTACGCGGCCACGAAAATGTGGTGGCGCGCTTCGGTGGTGACGAGTTCTGCCTGCTCATCAGTCTGCGCGATCGCGAAGAAGCACGGCACATGGCCCAGCGCATCATGCTGAAAATGAAGGAGCCGATCGAGCTGTCAGGGCGGCGCATGGTGATGACCACCAGCATCGGTATCAGCCTGTTTCCCGACGATGGCACCACTTGCGAAGAACTGCTCAAACACGCCGACCTGGCGCTGTACCAATCCAAGGGCAACGGTCGCAATGGTCTGAATTTCTTCAGCTCAAACCTGAAAACCCGTGCCACGCTGGAATTGCAGCTAGAAGAAGAGCTGCGCCAGGCCCTCAGCGAAAACAGCGGGCTGGTGCTCCACTACCAACCCGTCCAGGACCTGAAAACCGGCCAGGTCAGCAAGCTTGAAGCACTGGTCCGCTGGCAACATCCGGTTCACGGACTGCTGGCGCCGGACCGCTTCATTGCCATTGCCGAGGCCAACGGCCTGATCGCCGAGCTGGACAACTGGGTCCTGCGCAAAGCCTGTGAGGACTTGGCCACATTGTCGCGCGAAGGCTGTGAAACCCTGCATATCGCGGTGAACTGCTCGCCCCTGAACCTGGCGCGTGAAGAGCTGGCCACTGAAATCGAACAGGCACTGTGGGCAACCGGGATTGCGCCGCAGCGCCTGGAACTGGAAGTGACCGAGAACGCACTGATGAACAACATCGCCGAGACGCTGGTGTTACTGCGCCAGATTCGCGCCCTCGGCGTTTCGCTGTCGATCGACGATTTCGGCACCGGCTACTCATCGCTGGCTTACCTCAAGCGCCTGCCGCTCAACACGCTGAAGATCGACCGCTCGTTCCTTCAGGACATCCCCAATGCGACCCAGGACATGGAAATTGTCCAGGCGATCATCGTCATGGCCCACACGCTGCATTTGCAGGTCGTCACCGAAGGCGTCGAAACCCCCGAGCAATTCGCGTTTCTGGAGCGCAACGGCTGCGATTTCGTGCAGGGCTTCCTGCTCAGTCGCCCGGTGCCGCTGACGGAGTTGCGTCCTGTGCTGGACGAGATCAACCAACGCAAACATACGCGCGGGTTCACTCCTTTGAATCTGGCTCGCGGTACAGCTGCACTAACGTTGACGGGTCCTTTTGCAAAAAGCCCTGAGCCCCATGCAGGCGCATCAGTTGCGCAGCCAATCCGCTGACTGGCGTGGCCGAGCCCTGTTCACGGGAAAATTTCACCGCGGTGTCAAGGTCCTTGAGCAGCGTGCGCACGTGCCATTTCACGGGTTCGAAGCGGCTTTCGGCCATTTGCGGGGCGAGGATCTGCAAGGGTCGGGAATCGGCAAAACCACCTGCCAGGGCTTCGGCGATCAGGCTGGCCTGCACACCGGAACGCTCGGCCAGCGCCACCACTTCGGCGATGACCAGGGCGTTGCAAGCGACAATCATCTGATTACAGACTTTGGTCACCTGCCCCGCCCCGACCGCGCCCATATGGGTGACGCGCTGGCCGAGGTTCAGCAGTACAGGCTTGACACGCTCAAGGTCCGCCGCTTCGCCGCCCACCATGATGGCCAGGCTACCGGCCTCGGCGCCGACCACACCGCCGGACACCGGAGCGTCCAGCCAGCTCATGCCGGTCTGGCTGGCCAGCCGCGCTGACATTTCCCGCGTCGCGGTGGGTTCCAGGCTGGAAAAATCCACCAACAGCTGGCCGCTTTTCCCACCCTCGGCAATCCCGCCCGGACCAAACACCACCTCGCGCACCACTGGCGTGTCCGCCAGACACAGCATCACCACCTCCGCGTGCCGACAGAGTTCGGCGGGCGTCTTCACCTGCCGCGCTCCCGCTTCTACCAAAGGCGCGCACTTGTCCGGATTACGGTTCCACACCGCCAGCGGATAACCCGCCGCCAGCAAGCGCCGACACATCGGCAAACCCATCAGGCCGATCCCGGCAAAACCCAACGAAGGTAGCGTTGACATCATTTGGCCTTCTTTTCGATTAAAGATCGCCAAATATTGGCCGATTCATCATGACTAAGGAAAGGATTCCCCCGAGTGATGCTCAGGCCACCCCCTGACGCTTGGGCCAATGACGCGCTGAAAACAAGACGCGAGAACCCATCCGTGACGGTTCGACGACAGTAGTCGCCCGACCGACCAGCCCAGGTACATGGCGCACAATGACTTCCAAAAACAATCCGGCCACTGCGATATCCGATCTGACGCTGAGCCCCGCGGCGAACAGCCCCGCACCGTCGAAGCCATTGACGCCGTCGCGCCCGCTGGCGACTCAGCAATACCTGTACTTCACCGAAACCAACACCGACCGCATCCTCGATAACCTCGACGGCCTGCGCGACCTGGTATTCCCGCGCCCGCCGCACCTGGAAGGCGATAACGAGCAACACAGCGACCAGGAATTCCCGTCAGTGTGCCTGATCGGCCTCGGTCGCTGCGGCTCGAACATTGCGCTGGACGTCGCGGAGCTGGTGTACAACGCGCGCAAGTTCTACCTCAACGAATTCAACAACGAAGACCGCCTGTCGCCGGACAAACGCTACGCCGAAAAGGGCTACAGCCCGGCCCAGTGGATCCGCAACAACCTGCGCCTGGGGACGAACAAGGCCACCAAACCGGTGTTCCTGGTCGAGCCGCTGGTGATGCTCGGCGACCTGGACAAAGACATCGCCGGTCGTATCCGCTTCTCGCGCAAGGGCGAAAAAAGCGGCTTCCTGCGCGACTACAGCAAAATGAAAATCATGGACTTGTCGGAAGTCCACGCCGGTGGTGCCGGTAACGCGCCGATCCTCGGCCAGTACCTGGCCAAGATCATCCTGAACAAGGACACCCAGCGTTTTTCCAGCCCTGACTGGAAGATGATTCACTCGTACCTGATCGACAGCTGCGGTATCAAGGCCAACCAGTCGCGCCTGTATTTCTCGATCTTCAGTGCCGGCGGCGGTACCGGTTCGGGCATGGCGTCGGAATTCGGCCTGGCCCAGCAGCACTCGTACATGAACAAGACGTTCGACACCAAACCGATGGACGAGCATGACGGCAAGAGCGGTCATTCCTTCGTCTTCGAACCGATCTTCACCAGCGGCATTTGCGTACTGCCGAACATTTCCGATCACCGCAGTGAAATGTCCGAGGCGCTGCACATCAACGCCGGTCGTCTGCTGTGCAAATACCTGTCGGAAGAGTGGGACTTCTCCTACAACTTCGCCAACGAAGACAGCAGCGAAGCGAGCGTCATGGGTCGTATCCGCCCATGGAACGCCATGATGCTGATCTCCAACGACATCATGCGGTATGCCGAAGAAAGCGATGACGGCAACATCCAGAACATCGACGTCAACGCGATGGAAAAGCACGCCAACCAGTACATCTCGCAGCAGATCTTCAACATCCTGACGGCGCAGGCGGTCACGACCGACTACGACCAGAACTATTTCCGTCGCGCCGGCATCGACATCGGCGAGACCATTCGCCTCGACGCCAACGACCTGTTCATGAGTCTGGCTGGCCCGGTGGCGATTGCCTACGCCGAATCCGTGGTACCGGAAACGCCGCCACCGAGCAGCGACAAGTTCAAGGTGTTCGAAAAAGAACCGCAGCGCCTGAACATCGATGACCTGTTCTTCCGCTCCATCGACCTGCCGCACTTCAATAAAGTCACCCAGGCCATCGAAGGCATCAGCCTGTTGCCGATCGAATCCAAGCGCTATCGGGCGTCGCTGGAGCAGTACAAGAATTCCGGTTATGACGCGGCCGCGTTGCACGACCTGCACTTCTTCAAGAACTGCTCGTCGGTGGTCTCGATCGTGTCCCTGCCCAAAGACTACAAACTGTCCTACATGGACCTGAACCGGTTGAAGACTCACCTCAACAGCCTGTTCCCGAACACCACGCTCAAGCGCTACGCGCTGGTGATCGGCGCGTCGGCCAACTTGTCGCTGACCACATTGATCGCCAAGAGCCCGTGCCTGTCGGACGATTTCCTGACGCTGATCGTCGCGTTCATCAAGCGCTGCTTCGCGAAGAACCCGTACCGCTTCGACGATACGCTGGATAACTCGATCCTGGACTTCATCATCAATGAAGAGTTCGACGAAGACCTGATCGACGACTTGCTCAACGAGTTCGAAAACCCGGCGAAGATCCTCGATACCAACTGGTATGCGATCAAACCGATGTACGAGAAGAAGTACCGCGAGCTGATCAACGACAAGGACAAGTTTGTCTCGATCAACGACATTCGGCTGTCGCGTGATTGCGTGAAGAAGGCGATCAAGTATCTGCGCGAGATCTACCGTCACCGGATCGGCAAGACCAAGGTTATTTCGCTCAATAACCATACTGGTAAAACCTTCTAAAACCGCGTCGCGCCCAATCGCGAGCAGGCTCGCTCCCACAGGGATCGCATTTCTTCTGAAGAAACGCGGTTAACTGTGGGAGCGAGCCTGCTCGCGATGGCGGCGGCACATTCACCGCGAAATCCAACATCCAGAAACAATTAAGCAGCCCATCGGCTGCTCAATAAACTGTTCCCGTTACGTTTACGTCACCGTGATGCTGGCCACGCCTGTGGCCTTTCTCTACGGCAACATGCCATCACGCTACTCGGCTACACACTTTTGTTCGGCGAACTCGCGCACTCATTCGGTGCAGAGATTCACTTCGTCGCCCTTTCCTGGATCATAATCCACGGCGAAACCACCACTGCCCACAGCTCCGGGTCACGTTCAAAAAGATCCAGCGCCCGCGTTTCAGGCAGCTTGGCGACCTCGTCGGCGGCCAGCCAGGCAGCCACTTTCTCACCGTCATCGGTCGCTACAGCCTCCGCCGCCGCAATCAAATCCAGCTCAGGACTGACCCACAATAGGGCACCCTTGGCGAAGAACGGCTCCAGCTCTTTCCAGGTAATAGATGCGGTTTCACCAAGCAGCTTGGCATAGAGGGTGCTAGGTTCTTGAGTCATGGGTCCTGTCCGGAAAAGAAATCGACGTGGATGATAACGTTGGTGGTCTGGCAGAAAAACCCGGAAGCAATTGAGTCGCCGATTGAAAACTGCAGGAAAGCCAAGGATTGCTGATATTTCAGCTGAAGCCCCCGCCGCAATTCTGTCTTTTTCTTTCAAAAAAGCGACACCCCCTGATTTTGCCCCCTGGCGCCAGCTTCCCAGGCTAACAATCGGCGCTCTACACTGTACCGGTACAGTTGCCGGGGGCATTTTCCGGAGGATGTCGAAGATATCTGACCCGGTTCTGCTGCTACGGCGCCAGGACTATAAAAACTACAACAGTAAGAGTGGAGCACTATGACTAAGGCTACTAAGCAGATTTCCAAACTGTTTGCCGCTATGGTTCTGGCCGGGGTTGCCAGCCATTCGTTCGCAGCTGACACCATCAAGATCGGCATCGCCGGCCCTAAGACCGGTCCTGTAGCCCAATACGGCGACATGCAGTTCAGTGGCGCCAAAATGGCCATCGAACAAATCAACGCCAAGGGCGGCGTAGACGGCAAGAAACTCGAAGCCGTTGAGTACGATGACGCCTGTGATCCAAAACAAGCTGTGGCTGTCGCGAACAAGGTCGTCAACGACGGCGTCAAGTTCGTGGTCGGTCACCTGTGCTCCAGCTCCACTCAACCGGCTTCGGACATCTACGAAGACGAAGGCGTGATCATGATCACCCCGGCTGCCACCAGCCCGGACATCACCAACCGTGGTTACAAAATGGTGTTCCGCACCATCGGTCTGGACAGCGCCCAGGGCCCTGCCGCCGGTAACTACATTGCCGATCACGTAAAACCGAAAATCGTTGCTGTCCTGCACGACAAACAGCAATACGGTGAAGGCATCGCCACCGCCGTTAAACAGACCCTCGAGAAGAAAGGCACCAAGGTCGCCGTGTTCGAAGGCATTAACGCCGGCGACAAGGACTTCTCCTCGATCATCGCCAAGCTCAAGCAAGCCAACGTCGACTTCGTCTACTACGGCGGCTACCACCCTGAGCTGGGCCTGATCCTGCGTCAATCCCAGGAAAAAGGCCTGAAAGCCAAGTTCATGGGTCCGGAAGGCGTGGGTAACGACTCCATTTCGCAGATCGCCAAGGATGCTTCCGAAGGTCTGTTGGTCACCCTGCCGAAATCCTTCGACCAGGATCCGGCCAACGTTGCCCTGGCTGACGCCTTCAAAGCGAAGAAAGAAGACCCGAGCGGTCCGTTCGTATTCCCGGCCTACTCGGCTGTGGAAGTGATCGCTGAAGGCATCAAGGCTGCCAAGTCCGAAGACACCGCCAAAGTGGCTGCTGCCATCC
The DNA here is from genome assembly GCF_949767185.1 of Pseudomonas sp. IT-P100. Classification (NCBI taxonomy): domain Bacteria; kingdom Pseudomonadati; phylum Pseudomonadota; class Gammaproteobacteria; order Pseudomonadales; family Pseudomonadaceae; genus Pseudomonas; species Pseudomonas sp. IT-P100. The sequence goes on along the minus strand of NZ_CATKQK010000022.1, from coordinate 644,692 downwards.
ACGCAGGCACCTTCAAGACGCCTACCGGCGACCTGAGCTTCGACGACAAGGGCGACCTGAAAGACTTCAAATTTGTGGTTTACGAGTGGCACTTCGGCAAACCAAAAACTGAAGCCAAGCCTCAGTAAGGCGTTGCCTGACTGACTGCCAATAAAGCCCACGGCGTGCCGTGGGCTTTGTTTTACGAACGTATTGGGCCGCGCTGGCGTGATCCGCCAGTCTCCCCACCTGAAAATCTCAAAACCGTCATCAGCGGTTCGCTGGCAAACCTCGCGTTCGAAGTGGATGCAGATCCACGGGGCTCGAGCGGGAAAATGACTCCACCAGTGAAATGCGTATCAGGTTTTTAGGAGCGCTGTAATGCCTGACATCTATCACTTCTTCCAACAGCTGGTTAATGGTCTGACCATTGGCAGCACGTATGCCCTGATCGCCATCGGCTATACGATGGTTTACGGCATCATTGGAATGATCAACTTCGCCCACGGCGAGGTGTACATGATCGGCTCCTACGTGGCGTTCATCGCCATCGCCGGGCTGGCCATGATGGGACTCGACAGTGTTCCGCTGTTGATGACCGCCGCTTTCCTCGCGACCATTGTCGTGACCAGTGCCTACGGTTACAGCATCGAACGGATCGCCTACCGCCCCTTGCGCGGCAGCAACCGTCTGATCCCGCTGATTTCCGCCATCGGCATGTCGATTTTCCTGCAGAACACGGTTCTGCTGGCGCAAGACTCCAAGGACAAATCCATCCCCAACCTGATCCCCGGCAACTTCACCATCGGGCCAGGTGGCGCACATGAAGTGCTGATTTCCTACATGCAAATCGTGGTGTTCGTGGTGACGCTGGTCGCCATGGTCGGCCTGACGCTGTTCATCTCCCGCTCTCGCCTGGGTCGCGCCTGCCGCGCCTGCGCAGAAGACATCAAGATGGCCAACCTGCTGGGTATCAACACCAACAACATCATCGCCCTGACCTTTGTCATCGGTGCCGCACTGGCCGCCATCGCCGCCGTGCTGCTGAGCATGCAATACGGCGTGATCAACCCGAACGCCGGTTTCCTCGTCGGCCTCAAGGCCTTCACCGCAGCGGTACTGGGCGGTATCGGCAGCATCCCGGGCGCCATGCTCGGCGGGCTGGTGCTTGGGGTCGCGGAAGCCTTCGGTGCCGATATCTTCGGCGACCAGTACAAGGACGTCGTGGCGTTCGGTCTATTGGTTCTGGTGTTGTTGTTCCGGCCAACCGGCCTGCTGGGCCGTCCGGAGGTTGAGAAAGTATGACTAGGAATCTTAAACAGGCGTTGTTCAGCGCCTTGCTGGTGTGGGCGGTTGCCTACCCGGTACTCGGTCTGAAACTGACCATCGTCGGTATCAACCTGGAAGTCCACGGCACCAGCACTGCAACGCTGATCACCATAGCCGTGTGCTCTGTGCTGATGTTCCTGCGGGTGTTGTTCGATCAGCAGATCAGCTCGGCCTGGCGCTCTTCGCCAAACATGCCGTTGATGCCGGCCAAAGCCAGTAACTTCCTGACCCTGCCGACCACCCAGCGCTGGATCATCATTGCGTTGATCGCCGGTGCCCTGGTCTGGCCGTTCTTCGGCTCTCGCGGCGCGGTGGACATCGCCACCCTGGTGCTGATCTACGTGATGCTCGGCCTCGGCCTGAACATCGTGGTCGGTCTGGCCGGCCTGCTCGACCTCGGTTACGTCGGTTTCTACGCCGTCGGGGCCTACAGTTATGCACTGCTGTCGCATTACTACGGCTTGAGCTTCTGGATCTGCCTGCCGATCGCCGGCCTGATGGCGGCCACCTTCGGCTTCCTGCTCGGCTTCCCGGTCCTGCGTCTGCGCGGTGACTACCTGGCGATCGTGACCTTGGGATTCGGTGAAATCATCCGTCTGTTCCTGCGTAACCTCACCGGCCTCACCGGTGGCCCGAACGGCATCAGCAACATCGAGAAACCAACGTTCTTCGGCCTGACCTTCGAACGTAAAGCAGCCGAAGGCATGCAGACGTTCCACGAGTACTTCGGCCTGGAATACAACTCGATCAACAAGGTGATTTTCCTCTACCTGGTTGCGCTGTTGCTGGCCCTCGGCGCCCTGTTCGTCATCAATCGCTTGCTGCGCATGCCGATCGGTCGCGCATGGGAAGCGTTGCGTGAAGACGAAATCGCCTGCCGTGCACTGGGTCTCAATCCTACGGTCATCAAGTTGTCGGCCTTTACCCTGGGCGCCAGCTTCGCCGGTTTCGCCGGCAGCTTCTTCGCCGCCCGTCAGGGTCTGGTGACGCCGGAGTCCTTCACCTTCATCGAATCGGCGATCATCCTCGCCATCGTCGTGTTGGGTGGCATGGGCTCGCAACTGGGCGTGATCCTCGCGGCCGTGGTGATGATCCTGCTGCCTGAAATGATGCGTGAGTTCAGTGAGTACCGCATGTTGATGTTCGGCGCCTTGATGGTGCTGATGATGATCTGGCGACCTCAAGGCCTGCTGCCCATGCAACGTCCTCACATGGAGCTGCGCAAATGAGCCGCGAGATCCTTAAAGTCGAAAATCTGAGCATGCGCTTCGGCGGTTTGCTGGCGGTCAACGGCGTAGCCCTGACCGTGAAGGAAAAACAGGTGGTTGCGCTGATCGGCCCCAACGGCGCCGGCAAGACCACCGTGTTCAACTGCCTGACCGGTTTCTACAAACCAAGCGGCGGCAGCATCCTGCTGGACGGCGAGCCGATCGAAGGCCTGCCCGGCCACAAGATCGCCCTCAAAGGCGTGGTGCGAACCTTCCAGAACGTGCGGTTGTTCAAGGACATGACCGCGGTCGAGAACCTCTTGATCGCGCAGCACCGTCACCTGAACACCAACTTCCTGTCCGGTCTGTTCAAGACGCCGGGGTTCCGCAAGAGCGAACGCGAGGCGATGGAATTCGCCGAGTTCTGGCTGGACAAGGTCAACCTCACGGCGTTCGCCAACCGCCCGGCCGGCACCCTGGCCTACGGTCAGCAACGCCGCCTGGAAATCGCCCGTTGCATGATGACCCGTCCGCGGATCCTCATGCTCGACGAACCGGCCGCCGGCCTGAACCCGAAGGAAACCGAGGACCTCAAGGCGCTGATCAGCATGTTGCGTGAAGAGCACAACGTCACCGTGCTGCTGATCGAACACGACATGAAACTGGTCATGAGCATTTCCGACCACATCGTCGTGATCAACCAGGGCACGCCTCTGGCCGACGGCACGCCGGAACAGATCCGCGACAATCCTGAAGTGATCAAAGCCTACCTGGGGGAAGCGTAAATGCTGCAATTCGAAAACGTTTCCACCTTCTACGGCAAGATCCAGGCCCTGCACAGCGTCAACGTCGAAGTCCGTCAGGGCGAGATCGTGACGCTGATCGGTGCCAACGGTGCCGGCAAGTCGACCCTGCTGATGACCCTCTGCGGTTCGCCGCAAGCCCACAGCGGCAGCATCCGCTACATGGGCGAAGAGCTCGTCGGCCAGGACTCGTCGCAGATCATGCGTAAAAGCATTGCGGTCGTACCGGAAGGTCGTCGGGTGTTTGCCCGTCTGACCGTGGAAGAGAATCTGTCCATGGGCGGATTCTTCACCAACAAGGGCGATTATCAGGAACAGATGGAAAAGGTTCTCGGACTTTTCCCACGTCTGAAAGAACGCTTTGCCCAGCGCGGCGGCACCATGTCCGGCGGCGAACAGCAAATGCTCGCCATCGGCCGTGCGCTGATGAGCAAGCCCAAGCTGTTGCTGCTCGACGAGCCATCGCTGGGCCTGGCACCGATCATCATCCAGCAGATCTTCGACATCATCGAGCAACTGCGCAAGGATGGCGTGACGGTGTTCCTGGTGGAGCAGAACGCTAACCAGGCGCTGAAAATCGCTGACCGCGCGTACGTTCTGGAGAATGGCCGGGTGGTGATGCAAGGCACCGGCGAAGCGCTGCTGACCGACCCGAAAGTGCGCGAAGCGTACCTTGGTGGTTAAGCGTTTGCGGTAAACAAAAAACGGCCTGCGGGCCGTTTTTTTATGCCTGGCACAATCTCACCAACAATGAAGCCCCTTGTGGGAGGCAGACATTATCGTTAAAGCCTGTCCAGTGCCTCCCCACTGCGCTTGAACCACCCAATCAAATAATCCGCCAGCACTTGCGTGCGCTTGGGCAACCCACCCTGATACGGATGCACCAGGTACATTGGCATGCGACGTGTCTGATAGTCACGCAGGAGCCAGCGCAAACGCCCGTCAGCCAATTCCTTTTGCAGCAGGTAGGACGGCAGACGCGCAATACCCGCGCCACCCAATGCGGCTTTCTTCAACAGGCTGTAGTAGTTGCTGGCGAACGGTCCCGACACCCGCACGCGCAATAACTCGTGCTGCTGGTGATACAACCATTCTTCACGGCCGCTGTAGTGACTGTTGAGTAAACACTGATGTTCGGCGAGTGCCTGCGGCGTCAGCGGTTCGCCGTGCTGCTCAAGGTAGGCCGGGCTGGCGCAGGTCAGTTCGTGCCAGGCCAACAGCGGCCGCGCCACCAGACGCTCGTCATTGCCCACATCGGAACGCACCGCCAGATCAAAACCGTCCCGGGACAAATCACGGTAGTTGTTGTCGAGGTCGAGTTCGATCTGCACTTCGGGGTACTGGTGGGAAAACTCCAGCAACAAGCCATCGAAGAAGGTTTCCCCCAACGAGACCGGAACCGTCATCCGCACCGGCCCGGCCATGTCGTCCTTCAACCGTGCCAATGCCTGGCGCGCCCTTTCCACTTGCACCACCAAGGCCTGAGCCTGCGGCAACAGCGCCGCGCCTGCCGCCGTCAGACTCAAGCGGCGGGTGGTGCGTTGCAACAGCACCACCGAAAACCGCGTCTCCAGCAGGCTGATGCGCTTGGACAACTGGCCTTTGCTGCAACCCAGTTGCTGCGCCGCCAGGGTGAAACTGCCCGCTTCGATCAACACCGCAAACGCCGCCAGATCATCCATCTCGCTCATGGATTGTTTCCATTTGAAAACCAAAGGTTGCCTATTAGCGCGCTTATCCGCAGAAAAAACCACTCTAGACTGAAGCCACTTTCAACACACATGAGGATAAACAGCATGAAGATTCTTTTGATTGGCGCAGGCGGCACCATCGGTTCGGCGATCGACAAGGAATTGTCCGAGCGTCACGAAATCATCCGCATCGGTCGCAATAGCGGCGATCTGCAGGTGGATATCAGCGACAGCGCCTCGATTCGCAAACTGTTCGAACAGACCGGCAAGTTCGACGCGCTGGTCTGCGCTGCGGGAAACGTGACCTTTGCACCGCTGGGTGAAATGACCGAAGACAGTTTCTCCCTGGGTCTGAAAGACAAGCTGATGGGCCAGGTCAACCTGCTGCTGATCGGCCGCGAGTTCGCCAATGACGGTGCATCGTTCACCTTCACCACCGGCGTGCTCAGCCACGATCCGATTCGCAGCGGCGCCTCGGCTGCACTGGTCAACGGCGCCCTCGACAGCTTCGTGCGTGCCGCCGCGATTGAACTGCCGCGCGGTCTGCGGGTGAACTCCGTGAGTCCTAACGTTTTGCTCGAAGCAATGGGCAAATACGCACCGTACTTCCGCGGCTACAAACCGGTTCCCGCAGCCGATGTGGCACTGGCCTACGCCAAAAGCGTGGAAGGCCTGCAAACGGGCCAGACCTTTCATGTGGGCTGAGCCCTTGTGATGAACGGTCAGGCTGAGTAACGTGGCGGCACTTGTCTGGAGAGCCAAAGATGCGTGTTGCCCGTTCCTTAGTCCTTGTTGCCCTGCTTCCGCTGTTCGCCGCCTGCCAGTTATTGGATGGCCCGCGTGAAAGTGCTTCCCACGTGGGCCAGACCCGAATGCAGGGTCAACTGACGGCAGCCGACGGCAAGCTGTTGTTCCAGCCATGCAATGAGCAGCGCAGTTTCGTGGTCAACGACACCGGCGGCACCAGCGTCCTGCAGGAGGCCGCGAGCCTGGCCGATGACCGGGGCAAACTATTCGCCGACGTGCGTGGCCGGGTCGAGGGCAGCCGCCTGGATCTTGCGCAGTTGTACCGCGTCGAACGCTCGGGCACAGCGTGCGACGATCCGAATTTCAAATTGCTGATCCTGCGTGCCGCCGGCCATGGTCCGGAGTGGAACGTAAAAGTCAGCGGCAAAGGCATGGTCATCGACCGTGCGGGCCAACCGCCATTGGCCGTCCCTTATGTTGAAGAACAACTGGGTGATGGACGCTTCAACCTCAGCACTGAAGCCAACAACCAGCACATCGAACTGTGGGTCGCGCCGCAACGGTGCGTCGACAGCAGCACCGGCAGCGTCCAGCACATGAGCGCCGAATTGCGCATCGATGGCCAGGTACAACGTGGCTGCGGGTATTTCGGCGGATCGCGCGACGACTGATCGTTTAAGCCTCACGGGATTCATTCTTTGAGGCTTATAATCGCGGGCTTCAAACGCCTTGGCGCAGTTGTGCGCCCCGCGAACCGGATCCTGTCATGTTACGAATCACCGAACTCAAGCTGCCGATCGACCATCCCGATGAAGACCTGCGCCCTGCCATCGTGCAGCGCCTGGGCATCGCCAGTGATGACCTGCTCGATTACACCTTGTTCAAGCGCAGCTACGATGCGCGCAAAAAGTCCTCCGAACTGTGCTTCATCTACACCATCGACCTCACTGCGAAAGATGAGGCGGCGTTGCTGCACAAGTTCGCCGATGACCGAAACGTCAACGTGGCGCCGGATGTCAGCTACAAAGTGGTCGGCCAGGCGCCGGCCGATCTCGAGCAACGTCCGGTCGTGGTCGGTTTCGGTCCGTGCGGGATTTTCGCCGGGCTGCTGCTGGCGCAGATGGGCTTCAAGCCGATCATCCTCGAACGCGGTACCGAAGTTCGCCAGCGCACCAAGGACACTTGGGGCCTGTGGCGTAAAAGCGTGCTCAACCCCGAGTCCAACGTACAGTTTGGTGAAGGCGGCGCGGGGACATTCTCCGACGGTAAACTTTACAGCCAGATCAAGGACCCGAAATTCATCGGTCGCAAAGTCCTGCATGAATTCGTCAAAGCCGGTGCGCCGGAAGAAATCCTCTACGTCAGCAAGCCGCACATCGGTACGTTCCGTCTGACCGGCGTTGTGGAAAACATGCGTGAGCAGATTCGCGCCCTGGGCGGCGAAGTGCGCTTCCAGCAGCGCGTCACCGACGTGTTGATCGAAGACGGCCAACTGGTCGGCGTCGAGCTCAACGGCGGCGAGCAGATCCATTCGAAACACGTGATTCTGGCCCTCGGCCACAGCGCCCGCGATACCTTCCGCATGCTTCACGGTCGTGGCGTGTTCATGGAAGCCAAGCCGTTCTCGGTGGGTTTCCGTATCGAACACCCGCAGTCGCTGATCGACCGCGCGCGCCTGGGCAAATACGCCGGCCACCCGAAGCTGGGGGCCGCCGACTACAAACTGGTGCACCACGCCAAGAACGGTCGTTCGGTCTACAGCTTCTGCATGTGCCCGGGCGGCACCGTGGTCGCGGCGACGTCCGAGCCGAATCGCGTCGTGACCAACGGCATGAGCCAGTACTCGCGTAACGAACGCAACGCCAACTCCGGGATCGTCGTCGGCATCACCCCGGAAGTCGATTATCCGGGCGGCCCGCTGGCCGGTATCGAGTTGCAGGAACGCCTGGAATCCCACGCCTTTGTGCTGGGTGGCAGCAACTATGAAGCGCCGGCGCAACTGGTGGGCGATTTCATTGCGGGCAAACCGTCCACCGAGCTGGGCAGTGTTGAACCGTCCTACAAGCCAGGTGTTGCACTGGGTGATCTGGCGCTGGCCTTGCCGGCTTTCGCCATCGAAGCCATTCGCGAAGCCCTGCCGGCGTTCGAGAAGCAGATTCGTGGCTACTCGCTGCATGACGCGGTGTTGACCGGAATCGAAACGCGTACATCGTCGCCGCTGCGCATTACCCGTAACGAGTCGATGCAGAGTCTGAACGTGAAGGGCCTGTTCCCGGCGGGTGAAGGTGCAGGTTATGCGGGCGGGATTCTGTCGGCAGGTGTGGACGGGATCCGCATCGCCGAAGCAGTGGCTCGCGACATCCTTGGCCTGGAGGCTTAAGCCTTAACATCAAAAGATCGCAGCCTTCCGCAGCTCCTGCATGAGCATGCATTTCTATGTAGGAGCTGCCGAAGGTTTCGATCTTTTTTAGATATTGGCGCGCATCACGGTGTCCGGCAACGGCTCGCCCCGCTCGACACTCGCCGCCACGATATCCATCAACCCACTCAGCTCATACCCTTGGGCCTTGAGCCAATCCTGATCGTAGTAACTGGTCTCATATCGCTCGCCGCCGTCGCACAGAATCGCCACGATCGACCCCGACTCCCCCGCCGCTACCATCTGTTGGGCCGCCATCAACGCGCCGATCAGGTTGGTCCCGCTCGAACCGCCGACACGCCGCCCCAGGCGCTGCGCCAGGTAATGCATGGCGGCCAGTGACAGATCGTCCGGTACCTTGACCATCGCATCGATCACCTTCGGCAGGAACGATGCCTCGACCCGTGGCCGTCCGATGCCTTCTATCCGCGAACCGTGATCCAGGCGCAGGCTGGCATCGCCGGTCAGGTAGTAATCGAAAAACACTGAACGCTCGGCATCGGCGCATAACACGCGGGTGCAATGCTGGCGATAGCGCACGTAACGGCCGAGGGTCGCGGTGGTGCCGCCGGTGCCGGGGCTGGAAATCAGCCAGCTCGGCTCGGGGTACTGCTCGAAGCGCATCTGATGGAAGATCGATTCGGCAATGTTGTTGTTTGCCCGCCAGTCGGTGGCGCGTTCGGCGTAGGTGAACTGATCGATGAAGTGCCCGTCATGCTCGCGCGCCAGGCGCTCGGACTCAGCGTAGATCTGCGTCGGGTCGTCCACCAGATGACTCTTGCCGCCGTAGAAAGCGATCTGCGCGATCTTCTCTTTTGAGGTGGTCGCCGGCATGACCGCAATAAACGGCAGGCCCAGCAACCGGGCGAAGTACGCCTCGGAAATCGCCGTCGAACCGCTGGACGCTTCGATCACCGGCGCACCGGGTTTGAGCCAGCCGTTACACAGCGCATAGAGGAATAACGAACGCGCCAGCCGATGCTTCAGGCTGCCGGTGGGATGGCTCGACTCATCCTTGAAATACAACTCGATGCCCGGCAAACCCGGCAGGGGTAACGGGATGAGGTGGGTGTCGGCGCTGCGCTGGAAGTCGGCTTCGATGATGCGGATGGCTTCGCGGGCCCACTGTCGATTGTCGCTCATGGTGATTTTCTCGTTGAGTCGGCCTTGTCACAAGGCTCAGCCCTGAAGCTTAGGAAAAATCCGACATCCCGCACAGATACAGCTGAGCTTCAATACGTCCGACAACTGCTAGGCTCAGGTCCGTGTCGATCTTTCGGCTGCAACGGCATATAACAAAAAAGAATATAACTTTTGTTTTAACAACCAACGGTACGGGTTAGGGTGTGCCACCTTTTTGATAATTCGATGGAGAGCGACCTTGCCTCTGCGTAGCACTTTCACGCGTTTCTTTCAGTTGGAAGCTGCCAGCGGTCTGTTGTTGATCGCCGCTGCAGCCTTGGCACTGATCATTAACAACTCATCGTTGTCGTGGCTCTACAACGGTCTGCTGGACACCCCCGTGGTCGCCCAGATCGGCGCGCTTAAAATCGCCAAGCCATTGTTGCTATGGATCAACGACGGGCTGATGGCACTGTTCTTCCTGCTGATCGGTCTGGAAGTGAAACGCGAAGTCCTTGATGGTCAGCTGTCGAAACCTTCGCAGATCGTGCTGCCAGGCGCGGCCGCGATCGGCGGCATGGTCGTGCCGGCGCTGCTCTACTGGTTCCTGAACCGCGACAATCCCGCAGCGCTGGGTGGCTGGGCCATCCCGATGGCCACCGACATCGCCTTCGCCCTCGGTGTCCTCGCCCTGCTGGGCAAACGGGTGCCGGTGTCACTGAAGCTGTTCCTGATGACCCTGGCGATCATCGACGACCTCGGCGCCATCATTGTCATCGCGATCTTCTATTCCGGCACCCTGTCGACCCTGTCACTCGCGCTCGCGGCGGCCTGCATCGTGGCGCTGATCGCGATGAACCGGCTTGGCGTGGTCAAGCTCGGGCCGTACATGATCATCGGTCTGATCCTGTGGGTGTGCGTGCTCAAGAGTGGTGTGCATGCAACGCTGGCCGGCGTCACCCTGGCCTTCTGCATCCCGCTGCGCACGAAAAACGCCGAACCTTCACCGCTGCTGACCCTGGAACATGCCCTGCACCCATGGGTGGCTTACGGCATCCTCCCGCTGTTCGCCTTCGCCAACGCCGGCCTGTCCCTGAGCGGCGTGACCGTCGAAAGCTTCACCCACCACGTACCGATGGGCATTGCGGTCGGCCTGCTGCTGGGCAAGACCTTAGGCGTGTTCGGCCTGACCTGGCTGGCGGTGAAAATCGGCATCGCCGCCCTGCCCCAAGGCGCCAACTGGGGTCAGGTGCTGGGGGTCGCGATCCTCTGCGGGATCGGCTTCACCATGAGTCTTTTTGTGGGCTCTCTGGCGTTTGAACCGGGCGTCAGTGACTACGCCGGCATGGACCGAATGGGGATCTTGACCGGTTCGATACTGGCGGCACTGATCGGTTACGCGGTGACGGCGGCGTCGAGTCGCAAGAACGCCGCGCTGCCAGCCTGATCGACAGAGACGACTCCTGGCGTCATTCGAGACGCGTCCTACCGCCACGATCAGCCAGGCCGGTAGGCCGCCTCGGTGGGCTGTGGCGGTAGTCGCCCCCCTCACGCCCTGAGCCTGTCCGTCAACTTGTGAGTGCCTCCATCGGCGCGTCTCCAAGTGACCCGCTGTAAAAGCGGAACCGCCAGCAACCGCAACCGCAGAAACGGATATGCCCCCAATCAAAATCGGCGTTTCTGTATTGCTCCGGGATGCCATGAAAAACCAAATAAAAACCCCGACCAGTCACCTGATCGGGGTTTTCTTTGTAACCACTCCGCTTAGTGCGAAACGCGGCTAGTCCCATCAACAGTAGCAATCCGTACCCGCTCACCCACACGGAACACTTCATTCTCCTGAACCTGCTGAACATAGGCGCGCATGCTGCCGTCGTCTTCGCGAACGGTGATTTCCACGCCCTGGGCGCGGGTCAGGCCTTCTTCAGTGGCCGAGCCGATCAAGCCGCCGGCAACGGCGCCGATGACCGCTGCAACGATACTGCCGCGACCGCCGCCAATGGCGCTGCCGCCGACACCACCAACCGCCGCACCGGCCAGGCCGCCGATCGGGGTCTTGGTGCCTTCGATTTTCACCGGACGCAAGGATTCGATGGTGCCCATGCGAACGGTCTGCACACGACGCGCTTCGTCACGGGAATAGGAGTCACCGGTCAGGCTCGATTGGCAACCAGTGAGCAACATCGCCATGGTGGAAAAGGAAGCAACCAGCAGAACAGACTTACGCATAGCATCAACTCCAAAGGACAGGTAGCCATTAAACTCCGCTGCTTGACGCCTGTCACGACGTCGCCCGGATAAAATTGGTTTGATTCAGGCCAGGTACAGGCGCCTCCACGAACTCAGCACACAGTAGCGGCAAATGATGGTATCTGCGCCGCTGAACCAGGAATTGTCATGGATTACTTCATCATTGTCGTCACCACTGTCGCCGGTCTGTACTTCCATGGGTGGTTGTACGTACGGATCAAACGCTGGATGGACCGCGACCTCGCGTTAGCCTTGGCTGGTGACGACGAGCATAAGAAAGTCTTCATGCTCCAGCAACTGGCGAACGCTCAAGCGCAGAAAATCAAGCGTCGGGACCTGCCGCAGTGGCTGGAGGCCGCGGCAGCAGGCTATCCCGGTCGGTAGACTGCTCAGGGTGCCAGACGTTCAAGAATCCAGTCGGCGCCCTGTAGGCGGTAGTTGAGGCGATCATGCAGGCGGCTCGAACGGCCCTGCCAGAATTCGATGCGCTCAGGCAGCAGGCGATAACCGCCCCAGTGCTCGGGGCAATGGGGCTGTGTATCGCTGAAACGTTGCTCGGTGTTCTTGAGCAGCGCTTCCAGTTCGGCGCGATCGGCGATCACGCGGCTTTGCGGTGAAGCCCAGGCGCCAAGCCGGCTACCCAACGGCCGGACCTGAAAATAGGCGTCGGACTCTTCAGGCGTGACTTTCACCACCTGACCTTCGATGCGCACCTGACGCTCCAGGGCCGGCCAGAAAAAAGTCATGGCTGCGAACGGATTCGCGGCCAGGTGCTGGCCCTTGGCGCTGTCGTAGTTGGTGAAGAACGTGAAGCCGTGTTCATCCAGGCCCTTGAGCAGCAGAATGCGGCAATGCGGCCGACCGTCCGGGTCGACGGTGGCCAGGGTCATGGCGTTGGCTTCCACCGGCGCCTGCTCGGTTTTCACCGCGTCGGCGAACCAGTGGTGGAACAGCGCGAACGGCTCGCTCGGGGCTTGTGCCTCGGTCAGGCCATCTCGGGTGTAGTCGCGACGCATATCAGCCAGGCCCTGGGTCATGGCGCATTCCTTTTGGTTAACGAATCACTTTTTCACAGCATCGGCGGCAGCGACTTTCTTGTCAGTTGCTGCGGCTTTGGCCGGCGCGGTCTTTTTAGCCGGCGTCGCTGTTTTGGCTGGTGCCTTCTTGGCGGCGGCTTTCTTGGCCGGCGCTTTTTTCGCGGCAGGCACAGCGGCTTTCTTCGCGGCAGGTGCGGGAGTGACCGGCTTGACCACTGGCTTCACGTCCTGGGCTGCGACCAGTTTGACCGGCGCCGGGGCTGGCATGTTGTATTTGCTCAGCAGCGCGACCATGGTGTTTTGCGGGGTCACCAACAGTTCAACGCGACGGTTCAAGGCACGGCCTTCAGTGCTGTCGTTCGCTGCACGCGGGGCTTCGCCGCCCATGCCGCGCAACATCAGACGATCACGCTGCAAGCCGCTGAGACGGAAGATTGCCGCCACCGCTTGTGCCCGCTCCTGACTCAGTTTTACGTTGGCCGGTGCGGCGCCCGAGGTATCGCTGTGACCGAGTACCAGCACGGCAGTCTTCGGATCGACTTCGAGGATTTTCGCCACGCGAGTGAACGGCCCCAAGGTGACCGGCAGCAACATGGCCGGGCGGTCGGGGTTGAACGAGCCTTCTACCGGCGCGGTCACCACCAGCACGTTTTCACGGCGCTCGAGTTGCAGGTTGCTGTCCTTGATCGCCTCGCGCAGGCGCGGTTCGTAGTCGTCGAGCCAGGCCTGGGTGACTTTCGGATCCGGCATCGGTACAGCTTTAGCGGTGCTCTGATCCTTGCCGCCGAACGGCCACCACCATTTGCCACCTGCTTGCGCCTCAGCCTTGGCCACTTCGACCGGTTTGGCTTCAGGTTTCACCTCTGGCTTCTTGTCCAGAACTTCCTCAGAGCCAAACGGCCAGTACCAGGGACTGGAGCTTTCAGCCTTGGCCACCGGAGCCGCAGCGACTGGTTTCACAGGTGCTGGCGCCGGCGCCGGCTCTTTTGCCGCAACTTTGTCGGAGGAACCGAACGGCCACCAGCTGCTGCCATCCGAATCATTTTGTGGAGTCTGCGCACAACCGGTAACAGCGACACACAGGGCCAAAGCGAGGGTGGTTTTATTGAATGACATTGGATATCCACAAAAATGAAGTCATAAAAAATCAGGCCGGCTTGACCCGGATAAACAGACGGTTGGAAAACATAAAGGCCTTCAGGTTCCGGCCCTGGAACCCGTGAGCGCGTTTTACAGACAAGTGGCCAGTACCCGCGCAAGGTTTTGCGCGCGCGGATCCATCAAGACGTAAGGCCCCAGTGTATTTGTCACAAAACCGAAGGCAACATCGTGCTCCGGGTCAGCAAAACCGATGGAACCGCCCGCCCCCGGATGGCCGAACGCACGTGGGCCGAGGCCGTAAGTGGCGTTGGGGACGTCCGGTTGATCGAGCATGCAACCCAGGCCGAAACGGGTCCGGGTCAGTAAAGTCTTGTCTTCGCCGAGGCTGTGTTCGCGGGTCAGCTCGTCGAGCATTTCGCTTTCCAGCAGGCTGCCGTCGAGCAGGCCGGCGTAGAACCCGGCCAGGCTGCGGGCATTGCCGTGGCCATTGGCCGCCGGTTGCTGCATGCGCCGCCACTCGGGTTTGTTGGTGCTGGTCAGGACCGACGGGGGGTTGGTGAAGGCCCGCGTGGTCATGGCCGTCGGTTCGCGCATCGTCACTTGCAACAAGCGCTGGGCCGCGGCATCACCGACGTTGCCCTTGCCGCGGGCGATGTGCGCCACGCGCTGGAATTCTTCATCCGCCAGACCGACATGGAAATCCAGCCCCAGCGGTTTGGCGACGCGGGCAACAATCGACTCGCCAGGCCCACGACCGTCAGCCCGCCGCAGCAACTCGCCGACCAGCCAGCCATAGGTGATCGCGGCATAACCGTGCGCGGTGCCCGGCGTCCACCACGGCGATTCGGCCGCCAGGGCATCGACCATGGCCTGCCAGTCGTAAAGCGCCTCGGGGGCCAGCAATTCACGCAGCGCCGGCAGACCGGCCTGATGGCAGAGCAATTGACGCAGGGTGACGGATTCCTTGCCGGCGGCGGCGAATTCGGGCCAGTAGCGGGCAACCGGGGCGTCCAGTTGCAGCTTGCCTTCGGCCACCAGTTGCAGGGCCGTGACGGCGGTGAAGGTCTTGGTGCAGGAGAACAGGTTGGCGATGGTGTCGCTGTGCCAGGCCTCATGGCCATCCTTGTCGGCGGTGCCGGACCAGAGATCGACAACGGTTTCGCCACCGACCTGGATGCACAGCGCTGCGCCACGTTCCTGGGGATCGTCGAACAACGCGGCGAACGCTTCACGCACCGCTTCGAACCTGAGTTCGTAATGACCCTGAATCTGCACCCGCTACTCCCTCGGACAAAGCTCTACAAAGTGGCCCGCATTGTTCCAGCCATTGGCGGTTTTGGGAACAGGGGCGGGCTGGGCGGTCGGTTTGCCCATGGAAATGATCAGAACCCTTTGTGGCAAGGGAGCTTGCTCCCGCTAGGCTGCGCAGCGGCCCAAAAAAGGCCTGCTGCGCAGTCCAGCGGGAGCAAGCTTCCTCGCCACACGGATCTCAGCGATTAATGGCCTTTGCCTGAATGCCCGCCCGCCTGCCCGGCGCCCTGCCCCGGGCCCTTGCCGGCTTCGGCTTTTCGCCCACCCACGGCATCGTGACTGGCTTTATCCGCCTCAGCCCTGGCCTTCTCGGCCTCTTTGCCCAGCTGATCAACGGCCGCCAGATTGCTCTTGCGCACACTGTCGACAAAGCCCTGGAACGGCAGATCGGTAACGCCCACCAAACCGAAGTGGCCGTTTTCACCGTCCAGCAGACGGCCGGTCACCGGTTGATCGAGGTACTCGAACCAGTGCACGCCAACAATCGACGGTTCACCGAGCCCCTGTTTCAGGAAGTTGGCGTAAGCCGGGCCGCGGTCTTCTTCCTTGGCCAGTTGCGTCACGCCACCCCAGAACGGGCCACGATCGGCGGAGCCGAAGTTGAACTCGGTAATCAGCACCGGCTTATCCAGGCTGCGCAATGTCGCGAAGTCGTAACCGTCCTGCGGTTGCAGGGTGTACATGTTGAAGCTCAGCACGTCGCAATACTGCGCGCAGGATTCCACGGCTTCCGGCGTGCTGATGGCAAAGCGACCGCCCAGCAACAGCTGGTTCGGCGCGTGCCACTTGAGCGAGTCGGAAATGGTTTTGAAGTACGTGTCGGCAAAGACCTTCTGGAAGTATTTGAAGTCGGCCTCGATTTCCGGATGCTCGGCGCTTGGCAGCGGCGGTACGAAGCCCGGATCTTCCATCAATTCCCACGCCGGCAAGTCGATGCCCCAGGCTTTGGAAAGGCCTGCCTGATTGCGGTATTTGTCGCGCAATTGCTTGAGGAACGCGCGTTTGGCCGGCACGTCGGTGGTCATTTTCAAAGTGCCGTAGGCCAGCGCATAGCGGGCTTTCGGGTCGTCGCCGGGACCGGCCCAGGCCAGTTCGTTGTCGGCAAAGTAACCGATCAGCCACGGATCGTCGCGATGATCGCGGGCGGCGATGGCCACGGCACGCTCGGTGGCCATGGCGAAACGCGGGTCGAACGGATCGGGCATGCCGCCCCACCAGTCGGTGCCCGTGCTGATACTGGCGTAATCGCCGACGATTGACAGCGGCAAGGTGTAGGGCAGGCGATCAGCGTTGGCCAGTGCCGGGGCACTCCAGTTGCCGATGGTGTTGAACCCCCAGGCTTGCAGGCGATCCAGGGTGTGGCTGGCCCAGCGTTGTTCATCAATCACCGCGGTGCAGGGCTCGGCGGGTTTCTGCTCGACCGCTTTCGCGACCTTTGCTTCCTCTGCGCCAGTCTTGGCGGCTTCGGCAACACCGGATTCGGCGGTGGCAGGCACGACGGGTTGCTCAGCGGCTTTTTCGACCGTCGCCTCAACTGCGTCGGCCTTGGCCGCTTCGGCGACACCGGCCTTGGTGTCGCTGCCCAGTGCGCAAGGGGCGCCATACAAACGCTGCAGGTTGGCGCCATAGAAGTCGTACCAGCGACCGGCGTTATAGGCACGGCCCTGATCGACGCCATTGCCGCCACGGTTGTCGCCTTCGCCAAAGTGACTGGCCAGCGGCTCGTCGGGTTTTGGCAACGCCTCGAACATCCACTCGCGGCCGGCGATGTAGGTCTGGTTGACGTCCGGGGTAACGGTGTTGACCCCGAGCGAGTAGAACGGATGGCCTTCCGGCGTCACGAGGTACCAGCGACCGTCACGTTTCTCGGTGCGGAAAAAGCCGCTGGCCTTGAACGACGGGCCTTTTATCCAGCCACCGAATTTGTCCAGCGACGCCTTCTCGCGCTCGGCCAACCAGGTTTTGGTTTGTTGCTGTTCCTTGGCGGCAGCGCTTTTGAGTTGCTCGTCGCTGCCGACCTTTTCCGGCCATTTGGCCCGGGTAGATTGCCCGAAAGCGTCCACCAGACCGCCGTAAACGGCCTGAGTCACAGCCTCGCCGTCCTGCACGCCAAAGCGTTCCAGCAGGATGCTTTGGGCGACTTTCGGCTGATCCATCGACAAGGTCACCGACACCACCTGGCTGCGCTCCAGTTCGCCAGCGCTGCTGGCCAGCAGGATACGTTGACCGTCGACGGTCATCGGCATCGGCGGCCCGGCCTTCATGCCCAGGCTCAGCGGTGAAGTGGCGACCAATGGCACCAGCAGCGTCTGCGCAGGACCGGCCGGCAGGTCGACGCGACTGATCAGCGTCTTGCCATCGTTGCTCTGGATTTTCACATAGAGGGTCACGGCCCAATTCATCGCGCTCTGGATCCGCAGGCTCATCATGGCCGACTGCGACCAGTCCCAGGCACCGGTTTGCGGAGTCAAACGCAGGGTTGGCTGTGCCACAGGGTTGAACGTCACCCGACGCAGCACTTCGCCTTCGGCTGTTTGCTCGGCATTGGATTGCGGCAGGCTGGCGTCCTGAGTCGCCACCTGGACCACGTCGGCGGGGCGCACAAAGTTGAACAGCGTCTGCTGGCCTGCCGGAGCGGCCAACAAGGGCGTTGCGAACAACAGGGCAAATACGGCGGGCAAGGAACGGTGAATCATGAGAACGAAATTCTCCCTAACGACCTCAATGGGCCAATGGAAAAGCGGTGGCAGAGAGATAGACAACGCGGCGGGCAGATTTGCCCACCGCTGTATCAGGAAATTTCTCGACGGAATGGCGGCAACGCATTGAGGATCGCTTTGCCGTAACGCTGGGTGACCAGGCGTCGGTCGAGCAACGTGATGGTGCCGCGGTCTTCTTCGGTCCGCAGCAAGCGACCGCAGGCCTGGACCAGTTTCAGCGAGGCGTCCGGCACGGAGATCTCCATGAACGGATTGCCGCCCCGTGCTTCGATCCATTCGGCCAGTGCCGCTTCGACCGGATCATCCGGCACCGAGAACGGAATCTTCGCGATCACCACGTGTTCGCAGTAAGCACCAGGCAAGTCGACCCCTTCAGCGAAACTCGCCAGGCCGAACAGCACGCTGGAATCGCCACCGTCGACCCGCGCCTTGTGCTTGTTCAGGGTTTCCTGTTTCGACAGGTTGCCTTGAATGAACACTTGCTTGCGCCAGTCGCGGTCGAGGCCGTCGAACACGTCCTGCATCTGCTTGCGCGAGGAGAACAGCACCAGCGTGCCGCGCGAACCTTCGACCAGTTGCGGCAGGTCTCGGATGATGGCGGCGGTGTGCGCCGGCGCATCACGCGGGTCGGCTTTCAGGTCGGGCACCCGCAACACACCCGCGTCGGCGTGATGGAACGGGCTCGGGACCACGGCGGTCACGGCCTTTTTTGGCAGGCCGGCACGCATGCGGAAACGGTCGAAAGTGCCCAGCGCGGTCAGCGTTGCCGAGGTCACCAGCGCCCCATAAGCGACGTTCCACAGGTTGCGCCGGAGCATTTCCGCCGCGAGGATCGGGCTGGCGTTGACCTCAATGTCGAACAGCGAACCGCTTTCGGCCAGGGTCAGCCAGCGCGCCATGGGCGGGTTGTCTTCCGGGTCTTCTGCGGTGAACGCGACCCACAATTCCCAGTTGCCCGAAGAACGCGACAACAGGCTGCCGAACAGCGGATACCATTCTTCGGCCTGGTTGCTGGCGATGCCGATGTTGACCTCGCCGTCCATGCCTTCCTTGAGCAATTCGGTGAGCCGGGTAAACAGGTCGGTGAGACGGGCGAAGCCTTTCTTCAGCTCAACGCCCATTTCGCGCATGTGCTCGGGAATCACCCCACCGACGAAGCGGTGACGCGGCCGTTCACGACCTTCGACGTCTTCGCCGGGTTTGAAATCGGCGACCTGTTCGCAGGCAGAAAACATGAACTGTTGCTGGGTCTTGATCTCACGGGCCAGTTCCGGCACCTGTTCGATCAACTTGCCCAGATCGCCCGGCAGCGGGTGCTGGGCAAGCAATTTGGTGAGGTTCTTGGCGGTGGTTTCCAGCCAGTCGGCGGTGGAACGCAGACGCGTGTAGTGAGCGAAGTGGCCGATAGCCTTGTCCGGCAGGTGGTGACCTTCGTCGAACACGTAGATGGTGTCGCGCGGGTCCGGCAGAACCGCACCGCCGCCCAATGCCAGATCGGCCAGGACCATGTCGTGGTTGGTGACGATGACGTCGACCTTGCCCATGCCTTCGCGGGCCTTGTAGAAGGCGCACTGGCCGAAGTTCGGGCAATGACGGTTGGTGCACTGGCTGTGGTCGGTGGTCAGGCGCGCCCAGTCGGCGTCTTCCAGAGCGGTGGACCAACTGTCGCGGTCGCCGTCCCATTTATTGCCGGCGAGTTTCTCGATCATGCTGGTGAACAGCTTCTGACTGGCCTCATCGACCTCGATCTTGAAGCCTTCTTCCTCGAACAGCTGCGCCGTGGCGGTTTGTGCGTGACCTTCCTGGAGCAACATGTCGAGCTTGGACAGGCACATGTAGCGCCCACGGCCCTTGGCCAGGGCGAAGCTGAAATTCAGCCCGCTGTTGCGCATCAGGTCGGGCAGATCCTTGTAGACGATCTGTTCTTGCAGGGCCACGGTGGCCGTGGCGATCACCAGGCGTTTGCCGGCGGCCTTCGCGGTCGGGATCGCTGCCAGGCTGTAGGCCACGGTCTTGCCGGTACCGGTGCCGGCTTCCACCGCGACAATCGCGGGGTCGCCACTGCGCCGGCCTTCGTCGTCGGTGTCGATGTCACCGAGGACTTTGGCAATTTCGGCGATCATCAGGCGTTGGCCGTAGCGCGGCTTGAGGCTCTTGGCTTCGAGAAAACGCGAGTAGGCGCCCTGGATCGTGGTTTTGAGTTCGGTGCTGATCATGGATTGTCGGGCGCAAAAAACGCTGGATAAATTTTCAGTGGTTCGGTTCGGCGGCTATCATACCCCGCTAATTAATCCCGCGCAGAACGGAGTACCTCAATGACACCTTTTGGCATCGTTTACACCCTGCATCTCCTGTCCGCCCTGGTGTGGGTCGGCGGCATGTTTTTCGCGTGGATGGTCTTGCGTCCTGCGGCGATGAAGGCGCTGGAAGGCCCTGCCCGCTTGAAACTGTGGGTGGAAGTGTTTCAAGGTTTTTTCCGCTGGGTCTGGGTGGCGGTGGTGCTGTTGCCGATCAGCGGGGTGGGCATGATCCATCTGCAATACGCCGGTTTTGAGGCCGCGCCGCGTTATGTGCAGGTAATGATGGGCTTGTACGTGGTGATGACGGCGCTGTTTATCCGGATTCAGGCGTTGCTGTTGCCCGAGTTGCGCACGGCGGTGGCGGCGCAGGACTGGCCGACGGGAGCTGCGGTGCTGGGGCGGATTCGCAAGCTGGTGGGGATCAATCTGATCGTTGGGTTGGTGTTGGTAGCCATTGCCGCAGCGCGGCCGATGTTCTAAGGCTTCGCCAACTTTGTGGTAAGGGACTCCGTGGCGAGGGGATTTATCCCCGTTCGGCTGCGAAGCAGTCGTAAAACCAGGCAACGCGGAGTCCGGATTGGGGCCGCTTCGCAGCCCAACGGGGATAAATCCCCTCGCCACAAAGCTCCCTCGCCACAAGGGTTCTCGGTGGTTCTTACAACCGCTGAACAGTCACCGAGCCCGCCGCACCCGCAGGCCCCGGCTGGCCGTCCACGCCAGGTTTGCCGCTCTTGCCGCCATCAGCCTTGTACACCAGGCATCCCTTGGCCTTGCCGCCCGCGCCCGGCTTGCCGCCAGGACCGGCCAGACCACCCGCGCCGCCCGCCACTTGAACCTTGATCTGCTCCGCCGGATAGTCCCGCGGCACTTCCAGCCTGACCAGCGCGCCCGGCGCACCTGGCTGACCATCGCTGCCATTACTGCCATCCGCTCCGCGGCCAGCCTGGCCCCAAGTGCACCCCGGCGCCTGACCGTTGGCACCATCGAGACCGACAAAACCCGGCGCCCCTGCGCCGCCGCGTGCATCGAGCGACAACTGCGGTGCGTTCAGTGCCTTGATCTGCACGTTCAGATTGCGCCCCGAGCGGGCTGCCTTGAGGTAAGTGCCCGGCGCGCCGCGAGCGGTAATCTGGCTGCCTTCGGAGAGTTCGGCACGGTTGATCTTCAACTCCAGGGCATTTTCGCTCGGCACGATGGCGATCCGCGCTTCACGCCCCAGGTGCAATTCGCCCACGGTGACTTCGGTCACGTTCGAGGGAATCAGCAGCGTGCCGTAATCGGCCACTTCCAGGCGTTCCAGCTGCATGGTGCTGACAGTGTTGGGCAGGCGCATCAGCGAGTTGGTTTCGACACTGATCACTTGGGCGCAGGCGAGCGGGCTGATGAAAGCGGCGAGCAGACAGAGTTTACGCATGGGATGCCTTAGAGACGGCAGGAGCCGGAAGGGTTTGCAGGTGGAAAACACCGAAAAAGACAATCTTCAAGCGATCGCGCCAAGGGTGGGCACGACCTCTGAGGCTGCGGAAACAGAACACCGCCTCGAGAAGATGCAGGAACGCCAACAGACCGCCGGCCAGATTGACCAACAGGTGCAGCGGATTGACAAACGGCGTCATCAGATTGACCAGGACCACCAGCCAGAACAGCAGGGTCAACAGCTTCCCCAGTCCCCAAAACACCTTCATACGCGCCCCCGTTGAGAATTATTCTTTGCGCGCACAGTAACGGCTTCCACGCGGGATAAGCCAGAGGGCAACGGAAAATTCTTCATGAAGGCCGCCGAATGGCCATCGGAACAACCGAAATGGCTGTCCGACGGCTCTATCACGTGGCTCAGCGATTGATGTGCAATTCCACGCGACGGTTTTTCGCGCGGCCTTCGTCTGTTTCGTTATCAGCCACGGGCTGACTTTCGCCCCGGCCTTCGCTGGTGAGTTTGTTCGGCGCCAGGCCCATGCCCAACAAGTAAGCCGCCACGCTGCTGGCGCGTCGTTCTGACAGCGCCTGGTTATAAGTGTCCGAACCTACGCTGTCGGTATGGCCGATCACTTTAATGCTCACCACATCGGCGCTTTGCAGTGTGGGCATCAGCGCATCCAGCTGACTTTGCATCGAGGGCGTCAGGTCGGAATTATTGAAGGCAAACAGCACGTCGCCCGCATCGCTCAGAGTGATGACTTCGGTTTGCACAGCTTTCACGCTGGCCGGGTATTGCGGCAACGGACAACCATGATGTTCAACCGGGGTATTGGCCGGGGTATCAGGGCAGCGATCGCGTCGATCGAATACACCATCGTCGTCTTCATCGCCGTCCTGGGCATAACAGATCAAGCCCCCGGTCAAGATCCCCAGTGCCGCTCCGCCCGCCGCCCAGCCGCTACTCTCCAGAGCGCCCAGGCCTCCACCGACCAGACCGCCGATAACGCTGCAGACAGGCCAGGTACGTTGATTGAGGGGGGCAGTGCCATCGCTGTGAGTCGCGCAACCGGTCAATACGCCGCCAAGCAGCAGCACCGGCAAGAGGGTTCTGGGGAGAAGGCTCATGGTTGAAAGCTCCTGTGTTACCGGCAGATGCCGGTCACACAGGAGTAAAGACCCGCATCCGCGACTGCACAAGCCGCGGAGCGGAAGGGACTCAACGCTCGATCTTGATTTCGGTACGACGGTTCAACGCACGGCCGTCAGCGGTTTTGTTATCGGCAACAGGCTGGCTTTCACCGGCACCGGTCACAGACACGAAGCTACTGCGCGGCACGCCATCCTTGACGAGGTAATCAACCACCGAGTGCGCGCGACGATCAGACAGTTTCTGGTTGTAGGCATCGCTGCCCACGCTGTCGGTATGGCCAGTGACGGTCAGGCGTGCGGTGGTAGATTCCTGTTTCAGGCGAGTGGCGACTTTGTCGAGTACCAGCTTGTCGGAAGGAGTGAGTGTGGCTTTGTCGAACTGGAAGTGAACATCGCGGATGACGATGGTTTCTTCCTTGACCACAACCACCTCTTCAACCACTGGCGCAGGGACTGGTGGTGGGCAGCCATCGGCATCGACCTGCACGCCTTTAGGCGTACCCGGGCACTTGTCGCGGCTGTCCGGCACGCCATCGCCGTCTTCGTCGCCATCACCGTGAACCCAGCAATAGGCTGCGGCCGTACCGCCAACCAACAGCGCGCCGTACCCTGCCCATGCCGTGCTCTCGGTCGCGCCGAGACCCGCACCTACCACACCACCGACTGCCGCACAGGTCGGCCAGTCGGTTTTCTGCAAACCTGCGCAACCAGTCAACACACTGGTTAGCAGAACCAAGGGTAATGCTGTCCGAACTATGCTCATCTAGTTTTCTCCTGAGGGATCGGCTTAGAACCGATTCAGGGAGTAAAGACCCGAGTTTTAATCTCCGCCAGCAATAGGCCATGCCTGTTTTGTCCCGTGTTCACGGGTGATCGGCACTTTTGGCGCTAAGCCGCTCTATATCTGGGCGTTTGGGCAGGCTAGTCTTGGCGCTCTGATTGAGGATCTTCGATGATTTCAGGTATTTCTTCGCGCACGCCGCAGCAGGCGCTGGCCGCTTTGCTCGATCGCTACGCCCCGCCGCGCCTGTTGCTGATCGGCGCCAGTGAGTTTCCCGCGCTTGAAGCGTTCAAGCTCGCGCACCCGGACACCTGCGTCGCCCATGCCGCGCCCGGGCCGTTGCCGGTCGAGCTGGCGGCGCGCCGCTTCGATCTGGCGCTGGTGGTCGACTGCCTCGAACACTTGCCCAAACGCGAGGGTCTGAATTTGCTCGGCGGAATCCGCAACCTCAATGCCAGTCGCATTGCGGTGCTCGCGGACTTGCCGGCCAGCGGCTGGCAGGAGACGGACTTTTTCTCCCTGGCCCTGCAAGCCAGTGAACGTTTCCAGCGCGACGATCAGGTGCTGACCCTGTTCACCTACGATCTGCTTGACTACAAACAAGTGCCCGACTGGCTCAACTCACGGTTCTGGGCCAATCCGGAAAACTTCGGGAAATATTGGTGGTAACGCAATGAGTACATCCATTTGCCCTTGCGGCAGCGGCACCCTGCTTGACGCCTGCTGCGGTCATTACCATGCCGGTCACCCGGCGCCCTGCGCCGAAGCCTTGATGCGGTCGCGCTACAGCGCTTATGTGCTGGGGCTGATTGACTATCTGGTGGCGACCACCCTGCCGGCACAACAGGCCGGCCTCGATCGTCAGTCCATCAGTGACTGGAGCGCCAAGAGCACCTGGCTGGGCCTGGAGGTGGAAAGCTCCGAGGTGTTCGGCGGTCAGCCGGAACACGCGTTCGTGACGTTCACCGCACGCTGGCACGACGGCAGCGGCGAACACAGCCACCGCGAGCGTTCGTCGTTCGTACAGAACGCCGGCCACTGGTACTTCATCGACCCCACCGTGCCCCTCAAGGCCGGACGCAACGATGCCTGCCCTTGCGCCAGCGGGCAGAAGTTCAAGAAGTGTTGTGCGGGGTATTTCGCGAGCTGAAGTGATCCGTGAAGGGCTAGACTGGGGGTCAAGGGAGAAACACAACCATGATCACCAGGCGATTCGCACTTTTTCTGCTCACCCTGCTCCTGTTTCTCGGGCTTGGCGGCTGTGCGTCCTGGTTCAGCGACGATGAGCCGGAACCTCAAGTGCATCTGGTCAAGGTCGAAGTAGTCCGGGCGAAGCTGATGGAGCAACGCTTCCTGTTGTTCTTTCGCGTCGACAACCCTCGAGACAGCGACCTGACGGTACGCGGCCTCGAATACCGGATTCACCTGGGCGACATGCTGCTGACCGAAGGCGAGCATGAACACTGGTTTACGGTCAGCCCCAGGCGCAGCGCGTATTTCAAAGTGCCGATCCGCACCAACCTGTGGCCGAAGGTGCGGGATCTGGTGAAACTGTTGAAAAAACCCGAGCAACCCATCCCCTATCGTCTTGAAGGTGAGCTGGAAACTGGTGTGTTCATCGCGCACTACGTGCACCTGGCGCGCAAAGGCGTGATAATCCCCGCCGATTTAATTCCGGAGCACACCCGATGACCCAGCAACCCCACGTCCATGGCCCTGACTGCAACCACGATCATGACCATCACGACCACCATGATCACGACCATGGCCATGTTCACGGCCCGAACTGCGGCCACGCGCACCAGGAACCGGTACGCAACGCCTTGAAGGACGTCGGCCGTAACGATCCTTGCCCGTGCGGCAATGGCAAGAAATTCAAGAAGTGCCACGGCGCTTGATGTTTCAGGCGAAAAAATTCTTCGCCTCTTGAATCGCTATCGCGGGCTTGCCCGCGATGGCAGCCGTACTGTTCACCCTCAATTTGTCAGTTAACGCACAGGCTTTTCAGTTTGCGTTCAATACCTGCGCCGTGCGGACAACCGTCGCATACTCCCCCTGCAGATTCCCCAGCGACATGGCATGCACGTCCTCGGCAGAACGGGCATTACCAAAGTAATCCGCCTTGTCGAACGTGAAGCACGCATCCTCCGCCACCCATGTCTCGAACCCCAGATTCCCGGCCGTTCGCGCCGTGGACTCCACCGAATTGTGGGTCGCTACGCCAACGATGACCAACTGATCGATCCCCTCTTCGCGCAATCCCGCCTCCAACCCCGTTGCACAAAACGCATCCGGTACCTGTTTCTGAATCAACTGCTCGCCGGCCAATGGCTGGAACCGCTCCTGAAATTCCACGCCCGACTGCTGCGGCCAGAACACCGAGTCCGGCGAACGCGACAGATGCTGGACGTGAATCACCGGGCGCCCGGTTTCACGCCAATAACCCAGGAGTTCCAGAATCCGCGCCTCAGCCTGAGGATTGTTTCGCCGGCCGAGCCGGGGCTCCAGGATGCCTTTTTGTTGATCGATGATGATCAGTACCGCGTTGGTCTTGAGCTCCATGCCGACTATTCTCACGCAAGGTCATTGAATTTCACGCACTTCAGCATCACCTCCTCCTGCAGACAAGCCTTCGATCGCAAACAGGACGACCTGATGCCCGCGGTTGCTGTCCATTCCTGACAATGTCTCTTGATGTGGAGTACTTCATGATCGACCTGTATTACTGGACCACCCCCAACGGCCACAAAATCTCGATTTTCCTGGAAGAAGCCGGCCTGCCTTACAACGTGCACCCGATCAACATCAGCCAGAACGAACAGTTCCAGCCGCATTTCCTGAAAATCTCTCCGAACAACAGAATTCCAGCGATCGTCGATCATGAGCCAGCCGATGGCGGGGAACCTCTGTCGCTGTTTGAGTCCGGGGCGATTCTGCTGTACCTGGCGGAAAAGACCGGCAAGTTCCTGCCCAAGGACCTGCGCGGTCGCCAGCAGGCGCTGCAATGGTTGTTCTGGCAGATGGGCGGGCTGGGGCCGATGGCCGGGCAGAATCATCACTTCAGCCAGTTCGCGCCGGAGAAAATCCCTTACGCGATCAAGCGCTACATCGATGAGACGGCGCGCCTTTACGGCGTACTCGACAAGCAACTGGCGAACAACGAGTTTGTCGCCGGCAACGAATACAGCATTGCCGACATGGCGATCTACCCCTGGATCGTTTCCCACAAATGGCAGAGCCAGAATCTGGAGGATTTCCCGAATGTTCTGCGTTGGTTCAACCACATCCAGGATCGGCCGGCGACGGTGAAGGCGTATGCCCTTGCGGCGAAAATCAACCCACCCAAGCCCTGAGGAACACCACAGCCCCTCAGTATTCACAACCCCTGTGGCGAGGGAGCTTGCTCCCGCCCGGCTGCGCAGCAGACGCAATCCAGACACCTCTGTTTCCGATGAGCCCGGTTTGGGAGCGCTGCGCACTCCAGCGGGAGCAAGCTCCCTCGCCACAGGGACATCGCTGACCTCGGTTTATCAGACAAATCCTGAAATAACCCCATACCCCGCTTGCGCGGCCACCTCCTGCTCTCTAACGTAGCGCCTTTATTGCGCCTCTACCCCCGCAGGAGCTTTGCCATGGCCTCGCCAGCCCTCACACATTTTCTTCCCCGGTTCGGCGTTGCCGCAGCAGTGGCCGGTGTTTTGAGCCTGACCGGTTGTCAGACCTGGAACACCCAGGACACCCTCCCGCCGACGACTGGCGTGCAGCCGCTCAAGGGTCTGGCGCAGAACGTTTCAGTGCGCCGCAATGCCATGGGCATGCCGTTGATCGAAAGCAGCACGTTCCACGACGCACTGTTCACCCTCGGTTACGTGCACGCGAGCGACCGCATCACGCAAATGGTCACCCTGCGCCTGCTGGCCCAGGGCCGTTTGTCGGAGATGTCCGGCTCGGACCTGCTGGATGCCGACCGTTACATGCGCGCCGTCAACCTGAAGAAAAGCGCCGGAGAGTTGTACAAGGCCTCGTCGCCGCGCCTTAAACGCTTCTTCGAAGTCTATGCCCGCGGGGTCAACGCCTACCTGTTCCGCTACCGCGACAAGCTCCCGGCAGACCTCGCGGCCACCGGCTACAAGCCCGAGTACTGGAAACCGGAAGACTCGGCGCTGATTTTCTGCCTGCTGAACTTCAGTCAATCGGCGAACCTGCCCGAGGAAATTTCCTCGCTGGTGCTGGCCCAAACGGTCACCACCGACAAACTCGCCTGGCTGACACCGTCCGCTCCCGACGAAAAACTGCCCGTGGCCGAAGCCGAAAAACTTCAGGGCCTCAAGCTGAACGGTGCAATTGCGGGGCTCACCGACATCAGCAAGGCCACAGCTCAACTGTCCGACCTGAATCTGCTGGGCGCTACGTCATCGAGCAACTGGGCGATCGCCCCGCAACGCAGCCGCAGCGGCAAAAGCCTGCTGGCCAGCGACAGCCATGGGCCGCTGGGCGTGCCGTCGTTGCTCAGTTACGTGCAGATTCGTACACCGAAATATCAGGCGTCCGGCGTGACCATCGCCGGTTTGCCGATGGTGCTGGGCGGCTTCAACGGCAAAGTGGCGTGGAGCATGGCGTCGGTCATGGGCGACAACCAGGACCTGTTCCTGGAAAAAATCAAACGCCAGGGCAACGGACTTTCCTACGAAGTCGGCGGCAAATGGCAGCCGGCCATCGTTCGCAACGAAACCTACTTCGTCAAAGGCCAGCGGCCGATTCGCGAAGCGGTGTACGAAACCCGCCATGGACCGCTGCTCAACAGTGCCAAAGGCACAGCGTTGGATAACGGCCTGGGTCTGGCATTGCAGACGCCGAACTTCACCGATGACAAATCCCTGGACGCGTTTTTCGACCTGTCCCGGGCGCAGAACGTCGAGAAAGCCTCGGACGCCAGCCGTGAAATCCGCGCGATCACGCTGAACCTGGTCTTCGCCGACGCCAGCAACATCGGCTGGCAAGTCACCGGCCGTTACCCGAACCGCCGCGAAGGCGAAGGCCTGCTACCGTCGCCGGGCTGGGAAGGTCGTTACGACTGGGACGGTTACGCTGACCCGATGCTGCACCCGTACGATCAGGATCCGGCGCAAGGCTGGCTCGGCACCGCCAACCAGCGGGTCATTCCCCATGGCTACGGCATGCAGCTGTCCAACTCGTGGTCGGCGCCGGAGCGCGGCGAACGCATGGCCGAACTGGCCGGCGCGGGCAAACACGACACGCGCGGTGTGATCGCCATGCAATACGATCAGACCACCACCTTCGCCGCCAAACTGAAGAAGATGTTTGCAGCGCCGGGTATGGCCCAACCGCTGAAACAGGCTATCGAGGCGCTGCCGGTCGCTGATCGCGGCAAGGCTCATGAAGCGCTGACCCGCCTGATGGCATTCGACGGCAAACTCGCGCCGACCTCCGCCGATGCGGCGATTTACGAGTTGTTCCTGCAGCAAAGCGCGCAGCAAATTTTCCTCGACGAATTGGGCCCGGAAAGTAGCCCCGCATGGAAAGCCTTTATCGCCAACGGCAAGTTGTCCTACGCGGCCCAGGCCGATCACCTGCTGGGCCGTGAAGACAGCCCGTTCTGGGATGACGCGCGCACGCCGCAGAAAGAAGACAAACCAGCGATCCTCGCCCGCAGCCTTGCAGCCGCCATCACCGCCGGCGACAGCCAGTTGGGTGGCGACCACAAAGCCTGGCAGTGGGGAAAATTGCACCGTTATGAGTGGAAAAACGCCAGTGGCCAGACCGTGCGCGGCCCGCTCGCGGCCGGCGGCGATCACACTACGCTGAACACCGCGGCGTTCGCCTGGGGCCAGGATTTCAACACCACGCTGGCGCCGGCCATGCGCTTCATCGTCGACTTCGGCCAGGCCGAACCGCTGATGGGCCAGAACGGCACGGGTCAGTCCGGTAATCCGGCCAGCCCCCATTACCTCGACAGCGTGCAGCCGTGGCTCAAGGGGCAATACGTGAGTCTGCCGATGCAACCGCAGAACTACGACAAGGTGTACGGGACCAAGCGATTGACGCTGACACCCGGAAAATAAGAGCAAAGAAAAGATCAAAAGATCGCAGCCTTCGGCAGCTTCTACAGTGGATTCGCGTTCATCTGCAGGAGCTGCCGAAGGCTGCGATCTTTTGCTTTTGATCGTTGCAAAAAATCCATAGAACTTCTGACCTCGGCCAAACCTCATAGCTAACAAGTCCCTCCATTTTGGTAACAACATGGATCTTGTTATCGCGCGTCCCGAAGGCTTGTATTGCCCCGCCGGCGATTTCTATATCGACCCGTGGCGGCCGGTCGAGCGTTCGGTTATCACCCACGCCCACGGCGATCATGCCCGAGGCGGCAACCAGCACTATCTGGCGGCCGCCCCCGGCGAAGGGATATTGCGCGCGCGACTGGGCCAGGACATCAACCTGCAAACCCTGGCCTATGGCGAACGGCTGCTGCACCACGGCGTCACCCTGAGTTTTCATCCCGCCGGCCATGTGCTCGGCTCCGCACAGGTGCGGCTGGAATACGGCGGCGAGATCTGGGTCGCTTCAGGAGATTACAAAGTCGAGCCCGACGGCACTTGCGCGCCTTTCGAACCGGTGCGCTGCCACACCTTCATCACCGAATCGACATTTGGCCTGCCGATCTACCGCTGGCAATCCCAGGCGCAGGTGTTTGCAGAGATCAATCAGTGGTGGCAAGCCAACGCCGTCGAAGACAAGGCCAGCGTGCTGTTTTGCTATTCCTTCGGCAAGGCACAGCGGATTCTCCACGGCATCGACGCCAGTATCGGCCCCATTCTGGTGCACGGTGCCGTCGAGCCGCTCAACCGGGTGTATCGCGAGAGCGGCGTGTATTTACCGCCGACGATCTACGCCGGCGATGTCAAAAAGAGCGACCCGATGATGCGCAACGCGCTCATTCTGGCCCCGCCTTCCGCTGGCGGTAGCACCTGGATGCGCCGCTTCGGTGACTACAGCGATGGCTTTGCCAGCGGCTGGATGCGTTTACGCGGCACACGGCGCCGGCGCGGTGTCGACCGTGGCTTCGTGTTGTCCGACCACGCCGACTGGCCAGGCCTGCTCTGGGCCATCGAGCAGACCGGCGCCGAGCGCGTCATGGTCACCCATGGTTCGGTGGCGGTCCTGGTGCGCCATCTGCGCGAACAAGGTCTCGACGCCCAAGGGTTCACCACCGAGTACGGCGACGATGAAGAAGACATTACAACCACCGACCCCGAGAGCACCGAGGTGCTGCCATGAAGGCCTTCGCCGAGTTGTATGCGGAACTTGATGCCACGACCTCGAGCAACGCCAAATTGGCGGCCATGCAACATTACTTCGCCCAGGCCGCGCCGGAAGACGCGGCATGGGCGGTGTATTTTCTGTCCGGCGGACGCCCTCGCCAACTGGTGCCAGTGCGCATCCTGCGAGAACTCGCCGTAGCGTACTCCGGCCTGTCGCCGTGGTTGTTCGAAGAGAGTTATCAGGCGGTCGGCGATCTTGCGGAAACCATCTCGCTGGTACTGCCTGAAACGCCCCACAGCTCCACCGACGGATTGGCGGTGTGGATCGAAGAAAAACTGCTGCCGTTGCGCGGCGAATCTCCCGAAGTGCTCGCCGAACAGTTGCCAACACTCTGGTCGCAACTGGACCGCCCCAGCCTGATGCTCTGCATCAAACTGATCACCGGCAGTTTCCGCGTCGGCGTCTCAAAGTTGTTGGTGACCCGCGCCCTGGCGGCGATGGCACAGCTCGACAGCAAACGCGTGGCCCAGCGTTTGGTGGGTTACACCGACCTGTCCAATCGCCCGAGCGCGGCCAGTTACCTGAAGCTGATTGCGGCCGAATCGTCGGATGAACATGCTCAGCGCGGCGGTCAGCCCTATCCGTTTTTTCTGGCGCATGCGCTATCCCAACCGGTCGAACAGTTCGACGGGTTGCTCGGCCCGGCCAGCCACTGGCAAGTGGAATGGAAGTGGGATGGTATCCGTGCCCAAGTGGTCAAGCGCGACGGCCGACTGTGGATCTGGTCCCGCGGTGAAGAGTTGGTCACCGAACGCTTTCCCGAACTCGACAGCCTGGTCCACGGCCTGCCCGACGGCACGGTGATCGACGGTGAAATCGTTGCCTGGAAAACCTCGCCACCGGACACCGAGGATGCCTTCGATCCACTGGCGCCAACGCCGCCCGCGGTCCAACCGTTCGCCCTGCTGCAACAGCGGATCGGCCGTAAAACCCTGGGCAAGAAAATCCTCGAAGAAGTCCCGGTGGTTGTGCTCGCCTACGACTTGCTGGAATGGGCGGGCGAAGACTGGCGCAACCAGCCTCAAGCCAGGCGTCGCACCCAACTGGAGCACGTCATCGCTGACTGCAGCAACCCGGTGTTACTGCCCTCCCCCGTGCTCACCGGGGAAGACTGGTTCGACCTCGCCCGCCAACGCGAAGCCTCCCGCCGCCTCGGCGTCGAAGGCATGATGCTCAAGGCCCGCGATGCGTTATATGGCGTCGGCCGCACCAAGGACATGGGCGTCTGGTGGAAATGGAAAGTCGACCCGTTCAGCGTCGACGCGGTGCTGATCTACGCGCAACGCGGGCATGGCCGTCGGGCCAGTCTCTACAGCGACTACACCTTCGCCGTGTGGGACGGCCCGCCGGACGCCAGCGAACGCACTCTGGTGCCGTTCGCCAAGGCCTATTCGGGGCTCACCGACGCAGAGATGCGCCAGGTCGACAGCATTGTGCGCAAGACTACCGTCGAAAAATTCGGACCGGTCAGCAGCGTGAAACCGAGCCTCGTGTTTGAGCTGGGGTTTGAAGGGATTGCCCTGTCCAAGCGGCACAAGAGCGGGATAGCGGTGCGGTTTCCGCGGATGTTGCGGTGGCGGCAGGATAAATCCGTTGAAGAGGCTGACAATCTGGCCACATTGCAGGATTTGTTGGGCTGAAAGAGGCCTTGTGGCGAGGGCGCTTGCGCCCGCTGGAACGCGAAGCGGTCCCGGTTTACAGAGATTTACGACGGCTGCGCAATCGAGCGGGAGTAAGCTCCCTCGCCACAGGATTGCGTCCGAACGACCTGATTTGGTGCAACCTGTTTGCGACGCCCGTTTTCGTGCACAAATCCCGCCTTGCCATTTCTCGTATCACCTTTTAAAACGCTTGTTCGGCACTCTGGTTCGGAAATTGCTACTTTCAATGGGTCTTACGCTTTCCAGTAACAATAATTCTGCGCCACAAGCGCTCATATTGGTTCTTAGGGATTGAATAATGAAAAAAGCATTGCTGACCCTTTCTGCACTGGCGTTGTGCATGGCTGCCGGCTCCGCGCTGGCCAAGGAATACAAAGAACTGCGTTTCGGCGTTGACCCTTCCTATGCACCGTTCGAGTCGAAAGCGGCCGACGGTAGCCTGGTGGGCTTCGACATCGATTTGGGGAACGCGATCTGCGCCGAGCTGAAGGTCAAGTGCAAATGGGTCGAAAGCGATTTCGACGGCATGATTCCGGGCCTGAAGGCCAATAAATTCGACGGTGTGATCTCTTCGATGACCGTCACCCCGGCCCGCGAAAAAGTCATCGACTTCTCCAGCGAGCTGTTCTCCGGCCCAACCGCTTACGTGTTCAAGAAAGGTTCCGGGCTGAGCGAAGACGTCGCGTCCCTGAAGGGCAAGACCGTAGGCTACGAGCAAGGCACCATCCAGGAAGCCTACGCCAAGGCCGTGCTGGACAAGGCTGGCGTGAAAACCCAGGCTTACCAGAACCAGGACCAGGTGTATTCGGACCTGATGTCCGGTCGCCTCGATGCGGCAATCCAGGACATGCTGCAAGCCGAACTGGGCTTCTTGAAGTCGCCTAAAGGCGAAGGCTACGAAGTCAGCAAGCCGGTCGACAGCGAATTGCTGCCAGCCAAAACAGCTATCGGTATCTCTAAAGGTAACAAAGACCTCAAGGCACTTTTGGATAAAGGTATCAAAGCGTTACACGACGATGGCACCTACGCCACCATTCAGAAGAAACACTTTGGCGATCTGAATCTGTACAGCGGCAAATAATGCCCGGCGCCCATCTCGCGATGGGCGCTTTTTTCATCCGATCAGGTTGCTGATTTATGTTCGAAAACCTCTTACAAAATCTGGGGCTCTCTGCCTTCAGCCTCAAGGGCTTCGGCCCGTTGCTGATGGAAGGCACCTGGATGACCATCAAATTATCGGCGTTGTCGCTGCTGGTGGCCGTGTTGCTCGGCCTGCTCGGCGCCAGTGCCAAACTGTCAAAAGTCAAACTGGTGCGCGTTCCGGCACAGATCTACACCACGCTGATTCGCGGCGTGCCAGACCTGGTGCTGATGCTGCTGATCTTTTACAGCCTGCAAACCTGGTTGACGTCGCTCACCGACTTCATGGAATGGGAATACATCGAGATCAACCCGTTCAGCGCCGGGGTCATCACCCTGGGCTTCATTTATGGCGCGTACTTCACCGAAACCTTTCGTGGCGCGATTCTCGCGGTGCCACGGGGCCAGGTCGAAGCGGCGACCGCCTATGGCCTCAAGCGTGGCCAGCGGTTCTGGATCGTGGTGTTTCCACAGATGATGCGCTTTGCCCTGCCGGGCATCGGTAACAACTGGATGGTGATGCTCAAGGCCACCGCGCTGGTATCGATCATCGGCCTCGCCGACCTGGTCAAGGCCGCGCAGGATGCCGGCAAAAGCAGTTATCAGCTGTTTTACTTCCTGGTGCTGGCCGCGTTGATCTACCTGCTGATCACCAGCGCCTCCAACTTCATCCTGCGCTGGCTTGAACGCCGCTACTCCGCCGGCTCCCGGGAGGCCGTACGATGATCGAACTCCTGCAGGAATACTGGAAACCTTTCCTCTATACCGATGGCTACAACATCACAGGCCTGGCCATGACCCTGTGGCTGCTCAGCGCGTCGATCTTCATCGGGTTCCTGGTGTCGATCCCGTTGTCCATCGCCCGGGTGTCACCGCATTTCTACATTCGCTGGCCGGTGCAGTTCTACACTTACCTGTTCCGCGGGACGCCGCTGTATATCCAACTGCTGATTTGCTACACCGGCATTTACAGCCTGGCCGCCGTGCGCGAGCAGCCGATACTCGATGCGTTCTTTCGCGACGCGATGAACTGCACCATCCTGGCGTTCGCCCTGAACACCTGCGCCTACACCACGGAGATTTTCGCCGGGGCGATCCGCAGCATGGCCCATGGTGAAGTCGAAGCGGCCAAGGCCTACGGTCTGACCGGCTGGAAGTTGTATGCCTACGTGATCATGCCGTCGGCGCTGCGGCGCTCGTTGCCGTATTACAGCAACGAAGTGATCCTGATGCTGCACTCGACCACGGTGGCGTTCACCGCGACCGTCCCGGACATCCTGAAAGTCGCGCGGGACGCCAACTCGGCGACCTTTCTGACCTTTCAGTCGTTCGGCATCGCCGCGCTGATCTACCTGACCGTTACCTTTGCGCTGGTCGGACTGTTCCGCCTCGCCGAACGCCGATGGCTGGCGTTCCTCGGGCCGACCCACTAGGACTTCTTGCAAATGCGCCACCAGATACATGACCTGCTGGCCCCGCTGCCGGGGACCGCACGACAGATTCACAGTTTCCACTTCGGCCCGACGACGGCCCAGGGCAAGATCTATATCCAGGCGTCCCTGCACGCCGATGAAATGCCCGGCATGCTGGTCGCCTGGCACCTCAAGCAGCGCCTGGCGGAACTCGAAGCCTCCGGTCGCCTGCGCAGCGAAATCGTGCTGGTGCCGGTGGCCAACCCGGTCGGCCTCGAACAAGTGCTGATGGATGTGCCGCTGGGGCGCTACGAGCTCGAAAGCGGCCAGAACTTCAACCGCTGGTTCGTCGATCTGAGCGAAGAAGTCGGCAACGAAATCGAAGGCCAACTGGGCGACGATCCGCAGCGCAACCTCGAACTGATCCGCAGCAGCCTGCGTCAGGCGCTGGCGCGACAGACCGCCAGCACTCAACTGCAATCCCAGCGCCTGATCCTGCAACGCCTGGCCTGTGATGCGGACGTGGTGCTGGACCTGCATTGCGATTTCGAAGCGGTCGCGCACCTCTACACCACGCCAGAGGCCTGGCCGCAGGTCGAGCCGCTGGCCCGTTACATCGGTGCCGAAGCGAGTCTGCTGGCCACCGACTCCGGCGGCCAGTCGTTCGACGAGTGCTTCACCCTGCTCTGGTGGCAGTTGAAGGAGCGCTTCGGCGAGCATTTCGATATTCCGCTGGGGAGTTTTTCGGTGACCGTCGAATTGCGCGGCCAGGGTGACGTCAATCATCCATTGGCCAGCCTCGACTGCCAGGCGTTGCTTGATTACCTGATTCACCACGGCGCCATTGCCGGCGAACCGGCGCCCCTGCCGGAGCTGCCGTATCCCGCCACGCCGCTGGCCGCCGTCGAACCGGTGGCTACGCCCGTGGGCGGCTTGCTGGTGTTCACAGCGCTGCCGGGGGAATACCTCGAAGCCGGGCAACGGGTCGCCGAAATCATCGACCCGGTCAATGACCGCGTCACCCCCGTTCACTGCACCGTCGCCGGGCTGATGTACGCCCGCTCGCTGCGGCGCATGGCCACTGCCGGCATGGTGATCGCCCACGTCGCGGGCACCGAAGCCTATCGCAGCGGTTACCTACTTTCGCCTTGAGGATGCATGCCCCATGTACAAACTGACCATCGAAGGCCTGCATAAAAGCTATGGCGATCATCATGTGCTCAAAGGCGTTTCACTCAAGGCCAACACCGGCGACGTCATCAGCCTGATCGGCGCCAGCGGCTCGGGTAAAAGTACCTTTCTGCGCTGCATCAACTTTCTTGAACAACCCAACGACGGCACCATGACCCTGGACGGTCAGAACATCCGCATGATCAAGGACCGCCACGGCATGCACGTGGCCGACGCCGATGAACTGCAAAAAATCCGCACGCGCCTGGCCATGGTGTTCCAGCACTTCAACCTGTGGAGCCACATGACGGTGCTGGAAAACATCACCATGGCCCCGCGCCGGGTGCTGGGCTGCAGCAAGCAGGAAGCCGAAGACCGCGCCCGTCGTTATCTCGACAAGGTTGGCCTGGCTGCACGCGTGGCAGACCAGTACCCAGCGTTTCTTTCCGGGGGTCAGCAACAACGTGTGGCCATTGCGCGAGCGTTGGCCATGGAACCGGAAGTCATGCTGTTCGACGAACCGACCTCGGCGCTCGACCCCGAGCTGGTGGGTGAAGTGCTCAGGGTGATCCAGGGTCTGGCCGAAGAAGGGCGGACCATGATCATGGTCACCCACGAAATGAGCTTCGCCCGCAAGGTATCGAGCCAGGTGCTTTTTCTGCATCAGGGACTGGTCGAGGAAGAAGGCGCGCCGGAAGACGTGCTGGGCAATCCGAAGAGCGAGCGGTTGAAGCAATTCCTCAGCGGTAATCTCAAGTAAACGTCGCCGATAAACCTGTGGGAGCCAGCTTGCTTGCGTGAGGCCATGTCATCCGCCACATAGGGTGACTGACACACCGCTATCGCGAGCAAGCTCGCTACCACGGGGTAAGGTGTCAATCGCTGACACGACAGCAAAGCAATTAAACTTGTCGCATTCCCCCGCGGTCACTGAAAGAACACGTTCAGAGCGCACACCGCCGGCATGGGAACCTCCTCCGACTTCGCAAAGCACTGGTTCACCGCTCGCGGCTGGAAACCGTTCGCCTTTCAGAAACAGGTGTGGGCCGCGGTCAAACAAGGGCAATCCGGGTTGCTGCACGCCAGCACGGGTGCCGGCAAAACCTACGCCGTCTGGTTTGCCGCCCTCAACCGCTTCGCCTCTGCCGCCCCTGTTGAAAAATCCCGCAAACGAAAACCGCTTGCCGAACCACTGACGGTTCTGTGGATAACGCCCATGCGCGCCTTGGCCGCGGACACCGCCCGCGCACTGGAAGCGCCGTTGCGCGACTTGCAGCTCCCGTGGAGTGTTGGCCTGCGCACCGGCGACACCAGCAGCAGCGAACGCGCGCGGCAGACCCGGCGGCTGCCCTCCGCGCTGATCACCACGCCGGAAAGCCTCACCCTGATGCTCGCCCGTGCCGACGCGCAAACCGCGCTGTCGACCTTGCGTATGGTGGTGGTGGACGAATGGCACGAATTGCTCGGCAACAAACGCGGCATACAACTGCAACTCGCCCTCGCTCGCCTGCGTCGGTGGAATCCCGAACTGATCGTGTGGGGTGTTTCCGCAACGCTGGGTAATCAGGCCCACGCCGAACAGGTCCTAATCCCACAAGGCGGTGGCATTAGCGTTCAGGGCGAGACCCGCAAGGCGCTGCTCGTCGACACGCTGTTGCCGCCAGCCATCGAGCGTTTTCCATGGGCCGGGCATATCGGGTTGAAGATGTTGCCGCAGGTGGTCGCGGAACTGGATGCCAGCCCCGCAAGCCTGGTCTTCACCAACACCCGTGCCCAGTCCGAAATCTGGTATCAGGCGCTGCTGGAAGCACGCCCCGACTGGGCCGGCTTGATTGCCTTGCATCACAGCTCGCTGTCACGCGACACCCGCGACTGGGTCGAACGCGCACTCAATGACGGCCAGCTCAAAGCGGTGGTCTGCACCTCCAGCCTGGACCTCGGCGTAGACTTCCTGCCGGTGGAGCGGGTGCTACAGATCGGCTCGGCCAAAGGAGTGGCGCGACTGATGCAGCGTGCCGGGCGGTCCGGCCATGCACCGGGACGCGTGTCGCGGGTGACGCTCGTGCCAACGCACAGCCTGGAGTTGATCGAAGCCGCCGCCGCTCAGGACGCCGTGGCGCAGCGCCGGATCGAACCCCGAGAATCGCCGCATAAACCGCTGGATGTGCTGGTTCAGCATCTGGTCAGCATGGCCTTGGGCGGTGGTTTTTTGCCCGATGAGTTGTATGAAGAAGTCCGCGGGGCCTGGGCTTATCGTGATCTCACGCTGGAAGACTGGACCTGGGCGCTGGCTTTCGTACGCCACGGAGGGCTTTCCCTGACGGCGTATCCGGATTATCGCCGCGTTGAACCGGATCAACAGGGTGTCTGGCGCGTGCCGGATGCGCGCTTGGCCCGGCGCCATCGCATGAGCATCGGCACAATTGTCAGCGACGCAAGCATCCAGCTGAAGTTCTGGAGCAAGGGCGGCGGGGGCAAGCAACTGGGCAGCGTCGAGGAAGGGTTTATCGCACGTCTCAAACCGGGCGACGGCTTTCTGTTTGCCGGCCGACTGCTCGAATTGGTGCGCGTGGAAAACATGACCGCTTACGTCAAACGCAGCACGGTAAAGAAAGCCGCGGTGCCACGATGGAACGGTGGGCGCATGCCGCTTTCCAGCGAGTTGGCCCGGGCGGTAGTCGAGCGTTTCGGTGCAGCGGCGCTGGGCGAGTTCATCGGTCCTGAAATGCAGGCCTTGCGTCCGTTACTGGAGGTGCAACAGCGCTGGTCGGGATTGCCAACCGAGAACAGTCTGCTGGCTGAAACGCTGAAATCCCGTGAGGGTTGGCACCTTTTCCTCTACCCCTTCGCCGGGCGCCAGGTGCATTTGGGGCTGGCGAGTCTGCTGGCATGGCGTGTCAGTCAGCAACAGGCGGTGACGTTTTCCATTGCGGTCAACGATTACGGACTGGAATTGCTCAGCGCCACCTGTGTGGAGTGGTCCAGTGTCCTGAACCCCGGACTGCTGAGTCCTGAGCAGTTATTGAACGATGTGCTCGCCAGCCTGAACGCTGGCGAACTGGCGCTGCGGCGCTTTCGGGAAATCGCACGGATTGCGGGGCTCGTGTTCGCCGGGTATCCCGGCGCCCCGAAAAGTACGCGGCAGGTTCAGGCCTCCAGTGGTTTGTTTTACGAAGTGTTCAAGCAATACGACGCCGGGAACCTGCTCCTGGCCCAGGCCGGGGAAGAAGTCCTGCGCAACGAGCTGGATATTCATCGTCTGGAAAAGACGCTGGAGCACATCAGTCGACTCAGGCTCGACGTGCATCCGGTCAAACGTCCTACGCCCCTCGGGTTTCCACTGCTGGTAGAACGCATGCGCGAAAGCATGAGTTCGGAAAAACTCGCCGATCGCATCAGGCGCATGGTCAGCGACCTTGAGAACACTGCCGAAACCGGAAAAGTCTGATGAGTACGCCCTATCCCATAAGCCTGGCTGGTGAAGAACTATGGTTGTTGCCGGAAAAGGCCCTCTACTGGCCTGCGCAACAAGCCCTGCTGATTGCCGACGTGCATTTCGGCAAGGCCGCCGCCTACCGAACGCTCGGCCAGCCGGTGCCCCGGGGCACCACCTCCAGCAATATCGCCGTGCTCGACGGATTGCTGGCGGCCCTGCCCTGCCGTCAGCTGATTTTCCTCGGAGATTTTCTTCACGGGCCCGGCTCCCATGCCGCCGAGACGCTGAAGGCCTTGGCCGACTGGAGAGCGCGACACTGCCAGCTGCCCATGACACTGATTCGGGGAAATCACGACAAACGTGCCGGGGATCCACCGGCGTCGCTGAACATTCGCGTGGTGCCTGAGCCTTTGCTACTGGGGCCGTTTGCGTTGCA
This sequence comes from Pseudomonas sp. IT-P100, assembly GCF_949767185.1. NCBI lineage: Bacteria > Pseudomonadati > Pseudomonadota > Gammaproteobacteria > Pseudomonadales > Pseudomonadaceae > Pseudomonas > Pseudomonas sp. IT-P100. Next base: position 604,730 of record NZ_CATKQK010000022.1, on the reverse strand, counting down.
GCACGAACCTCAACCGCATCCGCAGCGGCACGTGCTCGCTGGCCATGTGCATCCGGTCTATCGGTTGAACGGTCGAGGTCGGCAAAGCCTGCGGCTGGCGTGCTTCAGATTTGCCGGGGAAATCAGCCTGCTTCCGGCCTTCGGTGCGTTCACCGGTGGGTATCAGGTCGAAAGGGACGACAGCTGTAGGATTTTTGTCATCGGTGATAACGAAATATGGCCAGTCAGCTGAAGTCTTCAAGGACATCAGCTGACTGGCCATTCGTCTACAACCTGTCAATCAGGCAACCGGCGCGGGAGGCGGCTCATCCGGCAGGGTCGGCTCGCCGGGTTCGGTGGGTTGTTCGTTAGGGGTATCGGGATCAGGCTGGCCGGGGATGCCCCCCGCCATGCTGATTGGCGGATGTGCCAACAAGGACCAGGCCAAGACGCCAACCTGATTGGGCTCAAGCCTTGCCAGTTCGGCACTTATTCGCGGATCGATCTTCATAAAGCACTCCTGAGCAAAGGCCTGGTCCGCTGTGCGCGAACCGGGCAGTACACTCAGTAGAGTGTCTACCCGCTCAAGAATTCCCGCTAGCTGCCAGATGAATCGATCAGGTACGTGGCAGGGTCACGCCGCGTTGGCCCTGATACTTGCCGCCACGGTCTTTGTAGGAAACTTCGCACTCTTCGTCGGATTCAAGGAACAGCATCTGTGCCACGCCTTCGTTGGCGTAGATTTTCGCCGGCAGGTTGGTGGTGTTGGAGAATTCCAGGGTCACGTGCCCCTCCCACTCAGGCTCGAGCGGGGTCACGTTGACGATGATGCCGCAGCGGGCGTAGGTGCTTTTGCCCAGGCAGATGGTCAATACGTTGCGCGGAATACGGAAGTACTCGACGGTGCTCGCCAGGGCGAAAGAGTTCGGCGGGATGATGCAGACATCGCTGTGGATGTCGACGAAACTGCCGGCATCGAAATTTTTCGGGTCGACGATAGCCGAGTTAATGTTGGTGAACACCTTGAAATGATTAGTGCAACGAACGTCGTAGCCGTAACTCGACACGCCGTAGGAGATCACACGGCTATCGTCGCTGCCGCGCACCTGGCGCTCGACGAACGGTTCGATCATGCCGTGCTCTTGCGCCATGCGGCGAATCCACTTGTCCGATTTGATGCTCATGGCGGGTGTCCTGAATAGCGAGGTGGAAAAAATCTGTCCGGCATCTTACCGGGCGCGCGCTTCGGGTTCAAAGACCGTGGCGCAATTCTCGCCGATCCCCCGTAAATTCCGGCGCTTCGCCGCAATACGATGCACCGTCAGTCACGAAAACAGAGAAACCTTCGCAGGAAGCATTGGCACGTCCCGGAAAAAGGGTTAAGGTGGCGCCACTGTGCTGCTTGTGTCACTGAGAATCTCTACACGATATGTTGAATTTCGATCCAACCATCTACAAGAATTTTTCCTGCTCTTTGCACTCAGTCTCGGCCAGGGTTCTTCCTGTGTCGCAGTTATCTTTGTTCAAGGAGTTACACCATGTCTAATCGCCAAACTGGTACCGTTAAGTGGTTCAACGATGAAAAAGGCTTCGGCTTCATCACTCCACAATCCGGTGACGACCTGTTCGTTCACTTCAAAGCTATCCAATCCGACGGCTTCAAAAGCCTGAAAGAAGGCCAACAGGTTTCTTTCATCGCTACCCGCGGTCAGAAAGGCATGCAAGCTGAAGAAGTTCAAGTTATCTAACTTGTACTTGCTTTAGTAAAAAGCCCCGCCCTTAAAAGCGGGGCTTTTTTGTGCCTGTGTGTTTTGCAGGCAAAAAAAATCGCAGCCCGTGGGCTGCGATTTTTTGTGGCTTACCAGGCCACACCGAATCCTGCGGTGTAGCGGGTCTTGTCCAGATCGGCATCGTCATCGGTACCGCTGATGATGTCTCGTTCGGCCTTCAGGTTAAGTGACGCCCACTCGGTCACTTTGTAGCGCAGGCCCACTTCCGCATCGAGCGCATAATCTGCCACGCCCGACAACGGCTTGCCCACTTCGCCATTGGTGAAGAACTCCACCTTCTTGCCGATCAGGTAGCGGTTGTAATCCCACTTCATCGCCAGGGAATAGAAGTTTTCTTTCCTGCCGTCGTCGAACTGGTAGTCCGTGCGGTTGACCAGCGAGCCCAGCGAGAATGCGCCCAGCTCGTCATCCCAGAACTGGTAACCCGGCCCGGTACCGACGGTGCGCTGACGGGAGAGCTCTTCAACCTTGTCGCGCTTATAGACCGCGCGGCCCTGCCAGAACCATTTCTCGGTCAGGAAGCGGTCGAGGGAGTACTCGCCCCGCCAGTTGTCGGTGGTAACCACGTCATCCTGGAATTCACGGTTGTACTCGCCTTCCGCGATATGCCGCCATCTGCCATGACGCGCAGTGGTCTTGAAGTCGATGTCGTAATCGTCGGTGTCTTTTTCCGCCCGCTGGTAATCCAGCGCCGCATCGATATTGCCTTTCCAGACCAGATCTTCGACGACCGGCTTGGGTTTGAGAATCTGCTGGATACTCGCCAGCTCGACCGTCTTCGGTGCCTCGCCGTTTTCCAGCGTCACCTTGCCGTCGTCTGCCGCGTGCAGCGACTTGGCTTTCTCGCCTTTGTAGGTTTCCTGCTTGACCAGCAACTCCTGATCGCTTTCCAGGGTTTTGACCTGCTTCCAGTCGATAGGCACCGAGCCGGCGTACTCGGTCTGAATCAACAGTTTGCCGCCGTCAAACAGCGTGATCTTGCCGCTCAGTTTGTCGCCGTTCTTCAACCAGACGGTATCGGCGAGCACGGGCGAGGAAGCACTCAAGACAGCGAGGCACAGCAGGGTTCTGGACACCATAAGCAAATACAGGCTCAAGTTTGCGAAAAAAGTCGGCATTATCCCAAGGAACAAGGCCCTAGCTTGGACTGACACGACTATTCCCACCGAGTTCATTTCTCAGTAAGCGATCAAGGATTTACTCTACAGACGGTAATGCGAACCTCTTCAGGAAGCCCGAACGTGACTGACCCCACCCTCGAAACAGAAAGTGCCGCGCAAATCCGACGCACGGCGCTCTATCTGACCCTGGCGCAGGTGCCCGAGGGCAAAGTCGTGAGTTATGGTCAGCTGGCCGAACTGGCAGGACTCGGCCGCGCGGCGCGCTGGGTCGGTCGTACCCTGAGCCAGTTGCCCGGCGACACCAAACTGCCCTGGCACCGCGTGCTCGGCGCCGGCGGTCGAATCAGCCTGCCGGTGGGCAGTCCCTCAGGGGATGAGCAGCGCGCGCGATTACGCTCCGAAGGGATCAGTGTCCTGAACAATCGTGTTGATATTCAGCGCCATGGCTGGCGCCCGGTAGAGCACAGCGGTTAGAGTGCGCGCTTTGTTTCCGTAATCTTGAGGCAGACTTCAGCCCATGCCCCGTAAAACCTGGCGCGCCGCGCTCGCCGCCTATGCCAGCCCCTCAACACTTGTGCTGTTGTTGCTTGGTTTCGCCGCCGGCCTGCCCTACATGCTGGTGTTTTCGACACTGTCGGTCTGGTTGCGTGAAGCCGGTGTGGCTCGCGAAACCATCGGCTATGCAAGCCTGATCGGCCTGGCCTACGCCTTTAAATGGGTCTGGTCGCCGCTGCTCGACCAATGGCGCCTGCCCTTGCTTGGCAAGCTCGGTCGCCGTCGCTCGTGGTTGGTGCTGTCCCAGGCACTGGTAATCCTCGGCCTGATCGGGATGGGTTTCTGCGACCCGCAAAAACATCTGTCCTGGCTGATCGCAATCGCCGTGGTCGTAGCCTTCGCTTCGGCGACGCAGGACATCGCGGTCGACGCCTATCGCCTGGAAATCGCCGACGACACCCGTCAGGCCGCCCTCGCCGCCAGCTACATGTCCGGCTACCGGATCGCGGCGCTGCTGGCCACTGCCGGCGCCCTGTTCTTTGCCGAAGGCTTCGGCTCCACCGGTTTCAACTACAAGCATTCGGCATGGGCCGGCACTTACCTGCTGTTCGGTGCCCTGATGGTTCCGGCGCTGCTCACCTCGTTTTTCATGCGTGAACCGCCAGTGCCGTTACGCACGCAACTCCAGGCCGGGCGCTACAGCTTTGCGCATCAACTGGCCTCGGTGTTCGTGCTGATCGTGCTGCTGGTGTCCGTGCCGGCCATGTTTACCCAGCTCTACAACACCGACTTCGCCAGCGTGCTGTTCCAAGGCACGAGCCTGCTCGACCTGCTGCTGGAAGATCGCGCGTTCCTGCGGGCGATTCTCTACACCACGCTCACCGCGCTGTGCCTTTCGGCCATAGGCCGCCGAGGCCTCGCGCCCGTACTCACCCCGATCAACGACTTCATTCTGCGTTACCGCTGGCAGGCACTGCTGCTACTCGGACTGATCGCCACGTATCGGATGTCGGATACGGTAATGGGCGTGATGGCCAACGTGTTCTATATCGACCAAGGCTTCACCAAGGATCAGATTGCCAGCGTCAGCAAAATCTTCGGCCTGATCATGACCCTGGTCGGCGCCGGCATGGGCGGACTGCTGATCGTGCGTTTCGGCATCCTGCCGATCCTGTTCATCGGCGGCGTGGCGTCAGCGGGCACCAACATCCTGTTCCTGATGCTCGCCGACATGGGCGCCAACCTGAACATGCTGATCCTGACCATTTCCCTCGACAACTTCAGCTCGGGCCTGGCGACCTCGGCGTTCGTCGCCTATCTGTCGAGCCTGACCAACCTCAAGTTCTCGGCCACCCAATACGCCCTGCTCAGCTCGATCATGCTCCTGCTGCCACGCCTGATCGGCGGCTATTCCGGGGTCATGGTGGAAAAGTTCGGCTATCACAATTTCTTCCTGATCACCGCGTTGCTGGGTGTTCCGACACTGCTGTTGATCGCCCTGCACTGGTTCCAGGAGAACCGCCGCGAAGGCCCGACACCGACGCCAGAACCGGTGCCGACCCAGGTCGCGGAAGAATCGTAGGACGCTTCGCCGAGGGCGTGGAGAATCCTGCCCTCGAGCCACACCACCGACCGCACGCCTGTACGCCAGCAGATCTCGCCCGTACAATGCTCCGTCATTTCTCGTCATCAGCAACCGACAACGGCCAACCATGCGCACCAGTCAATTTTTGCTCGCCACACAGAAAGAAACGCCTTCCGATGCGGTCGTGATCAGCCATCAGCTGATGCTGCGCGCCGGCATGATCCGCAAACTCGCCTCGGGCCTGTACACCTGGCTGCCGATGGGCTTGCGAGTGATGCGCAAGGTCGAAGCCATCGTTCGTGAAGAAATGAACGCCGCGGGCTCTCTCGAAGTGTTGATGCCGAGTACTCAACCGGCTGAGTTGTGGCAGGAATCCGGTCGCTGGGAAGAATACGGCCCTGAGTTGCTGCGCTTCAAGGATCGCCACGGTCGCGACTTCTGCGCCGGCCCGACCCACGAAGAGGTCATCACCGACCTGATGCGCAACGAGCTGAGCAGCTACAAACAGCTGCCGATCAACCTGTATCAGATCCAGACCAAATTCCGTGACGAAATCCGCCCACGCTTCGGTTTGATGCGCGGCCGCGAATTCATCATGAAGGACGCCTACTCGTTCCACGCTGACCAGCCTTCGCTGCAGGTCACGTACGACCGCATGCACCAGGCGTACTGCAACGTGTTCACCCGTCTGGGCCTGAAATTCCGCCCTGTTGAAGCCGACAACGGCTCCATCGGCGGCGCCGGCTCCCACGAGTTCCACGTACTGGCCGAATCCGGCGAAGACGACATCGTCTTCAGCAACGGTTCCGACTACGCCGCGAACATCGAGAAGGCCGAAGCCGTGCCACGGGAAACCTCCCGTCCGGCGCCGGCTGAAGAGCTGCGCCTGGTCGACACGCCAGAGACCAAAACCATCGCCGCGCTGGTGGAAAAATTCAATCTGCCGATCGAAAAGACCATCAAGACCCTGGTGGTGCACGCCGAAGAGAAAGGCAAGCTGATTGCCTTGATCATCCGTGGCGACCACGAGCTGAACGAAATCAAGGCCGCCAACCAGCCAGGCGTTGCCAGCCCGCTGGTCATGGCGTCGGAAAACGAATTGCGTGACGCGATTGGCGCCGGTGCCGGCTCGCTCGGCCCGTTGAACCTGCCGCTGCCAATCATCATCGACCGTTCCGTCGAGCTGATGAGCGACTTCGGTATCGGTGCGAACATCGATGACAAGCACTACTTCGGCGTGAACTGGGAGCGTGACCTGCCGGTTCCGACCGTTGCCGACCTGCGCAACGTCGTGGCGGGCGACCCTAGCCCTGACGGCAAAGGCACCCTGGAAATCAAGCGCGGCATCGAAGTCGGGCACATCTTCCAGCTGGGCAACAAGTACAGCAAGGCGATGAAGTGCGAAGTGCTGGGCGAGAACGGCAAGCCGGTCACCCTGGAAATGGGTTGCTACGGCATCGGCGTTTCCCGCGTGGTGGCCGCCGCCATCGAGCAGAACAACGACGAGAACGGGATCATCTGGAGCGACACACTGGCGCCATTCCAGGTTGCCCTGGTGCCGCTGCGCTACGAAACCGAGCAGGTTCGCGAAGCCACCGACAAGCTGTATGCAGAACTGACTGCGGCCGGCTTCGAAGTGCTGCTGGACGACCGCGACAAGAAAACCAGCCCGGGCATCAAGTTCGCGGACATGGAGCTGATCGGCATTCCTCACCGGATCGTGGTCAGTGACCGCGGCCTCGCCGAAGGCAATCTGGAATACAAGAGCCGCACCGAGCCCGAGGCGCAAGCGCTGCCGGTCGCTGACGTGCTGTCCTTCCTCCAGGCCCGTATCCGCCGCTGACACCAGATAGAGAAGTCATGTTCAAGCGAAACACCTTAGGCCTCGGTGGTGCCGCCCTGTGCGGCACCCTGCTGGTCAGCGGCTGCGCCAATCACATGTCGCAACGCAGCGAGCACGAGGAACGTGTCGAGCGCAAATTGCTCGACCACAGCCTGCAGATCGATGTCGGTGAGCCCAAGGTGCTTGAGCTGCCGCAACGCCGGGTGAAAATCCACGAGCAGAAGACCTTCGAAGTCACCGAGTTCGAAGTCACGCGGCATTACGACCGCTACACGCCTTACCAACCCTGGCGGGAGATCTACGAGATCCCGCTGGGCGCGGTGGCCGTGGTGGCTGGTGTCGGCGCGAACGTGGTCAACGTGTTCACCCTCGGCAATTTGCCGGATAGCGTGACCAAGGACTGGTTCAGTTACGGTTTTGCCGGGCTAAATCCGTTCATGAACGCGCCGTCGCACGGTCGTGCGCAGCAGAACCTGGCGGGTATCGACGAGGTCCAGCTCGACAAGCGCACGGAATACTCGAGCCTGCCGTGGAGTGAGCGCCCGGTGGAGGTCAAGGCCGGCAAGGAAACGTTCGAGCTGAGCACCGACAAAAACGGTGTGTTGCGCCTGAACCTGCTGGACAGCCCGTTCGCCGAACATGACATCAACCATCTGAGCCGGCTGCTGATCAAGGTCGAAGATGGTCAGGACGATGTGCATACCGACTCAACCCTGGCGGTCAGCAGCTCGTTGCGCGGCAAACTGCTTGAAGCCCATGGGCTGATTTACGACGATCTTGAAGACGACGAAGTGAGCCAGTGGGTCCACCGGGTCAAACGCCTGTCGGAGCTGGGCCTGGAAGAAGAAGCCAGCGAGCTGGAACAGAGCCTGATCGAGCTGACTCGCAACGATCCGGAGTTGCAGACTGAATTCCTCAAGTCATTGACCAAGGATGCCGGGCGATTGGTGGCGGATCCGGGACCGAATTAAGTCCCCTAAAAGATCGCAGCCTTCGGCAGCTCCTACGCGGTATTTTTCCTCCGCAGGAGCTGCCGAAGGCTGCGATCTTTTGTTTTTAGAGGTTATCGCTCAAACAACTCCATCTGCTCAAACCCGCCGCGCAAATCCTCCAGCCTGACCCCAATCCCCAACAACCGCACCGGCTTTCCGCCGCGATTGAACGCCTGGGTCAGCAACAACTGATAACTCCCCAGGTCCCGCCCTGCCCCGGCCTGCTCAAGGGTGGTCTGGGTAAAATCATGAAACTTCACTTTGACGAACGGCTTGCCCGGTCGATAACTGTCGTCAATCCGAGCCATGCGGCCCGCCAGGGTTTCCAGCAACTCCGGTAATTTATCCAGGCAGCTCACCAGATCCGGCAGATCCACGTCATACGTGTTTTCGACACTGACCGATTGCCGCCGACTGTCGTTGTGCACCAGCCGCTCATCGATCCCACGGGCCAGACTCCAAAGTCGTTCGCCAAAGCTGCCGAATTCACGCACCAGCGCCAACTTGTCCCACTCGCGCAAATGCGAACAATCGACAATGCCGAGCCTGCCCAGTTTGTCGGCCGTCACTTTGCCCACGCCGTGCAACTTGCTCACGGGCAAGCCACTGACAAAGTCCTCGACCTGATCCGGCGTAATGACGAACAAACCATTGGGTTTCTTCCAGTCGCTGGCAATCTTGGCCAGGAATTTGTTCGGCGCCACGCCGGCCGAAACCGTGATGTGCAACTGATTGGACACCCGTCGGCGAATGTCCTGGGCAATTCGTGTGGCGCTGCCGCCGAAGTGCGCACTGTCCGACACATCGAGGTAGGCCTCATCGAGGGAAAGCGGCTCGATCAGGTCGGTGTAATCGCGAAAGATCGTGTGAATTTCCTTCGAGGCTTCTCGGTAGGCGTCCATGCGCGGCTTGACGATGGTCAGGTCCGGGCACAACTTCAAGGCGTGCCCGGAAGACATCGCCGAACGCACGCCATATGCTCGCGCTTCATAGTTGCAGGTGGCAATCACTCCGCGCCGATCCGCCGACCCGCCCACCGCCAACGGTTTTCCGGCCAGGCGCGGGTCGTCACGCATCTCGATGGCAGCGTAGAAGCAGTCACAATCGACGTGGATGATTTTTCGCTGGGTCATATGAAAGCGGTGTTCATGGCGTAGAAAAGGAGACATGGCAGGCCGGATTGGCAGTATCTCACTGACACCTGTATATAGCACCAGTAGTCTGAATGTTCTTTCCTGCCCGTAGGAAAAGTCGCAGATGAATTTATTTTCTCAATCGAAAGACCGCCTGCGATAGAGCTGGAAGCCTTGCCACGCCTGACTCCCAGCCGATTACACTGGCGTTCTTTCAAGCTAACCGATTGAACCAGAACAGGTTTTATCCAGATTGAAGGTTGACAGCCCGGCGATCCTCTGTAGAATGCCGACACACAGACGCGGGATGGAGCAGTCTGGTAGCTCGTCGGGCTCATAACCCGAAGGTCGTCGGTTCAAATCCGGCTCCCGCAACCAAACATCAAAAAAGGCTACTCGAAAGAGTGGCCTTTTTTGTGCGCGCCTGTTTTTGCCCCCTCTTTTCACCAGAACCGAGAAATCGTTCTGCTTCCGAAACTTAGCGCTCCCCTGCGACCGTTCGCCGCTTATTCACGCTTATTTGACCCGGTTCCGGATTAACGGTTGACACACAGGCGTATCTCTATAGAATGCCGCCACACAGACGCGGGATGGAGCAGTCTGGTAGCTCGTCGGGCTCATAACCCGAAGGTCGTCGGTTCAAATCCGGCTCCCGCAACCAACATCAAAAAAGGCTACTCGAAAGAGTGGCCTTTTTTGTATCTGTTGAAAAAGTCCTTTCGCAACAATGACCTGTCACTCTGTGGGGAAGTGTTCGGGATCCCTGTAGCGCTGAGATCAGACTATGCTGGATCGCAGACGGAATCCTCCACGACGGATGACCTGCCATCGCCGACACCCGGCGAGAGGCGTTAATATTTGTGATTATTTTTTTCTACAGGGATTGGTAACTTGGCTGGATACCCCCATCCTGTCGCGCACAATCCAAGAGGTGATTGATGCGCGCCAACTCGTCTGATCCACAAGACACTGTCACAGCGACACAACCCATCAAGCCCGAGCGTTTGCGCTTGCTTGATCAGGTCAGCAAGTATCGCCAGCCCATCGGCCTGGCGGTCACCCTGCTGTTGTTCGCGATCGCGCTGATTGCCTGTCGCCATCTGCTGAGCGAACTCGATCTGTACGCTCTGCACGACTCGATTCTTGAAGTACCGAAACCGGCACTGTTGGGCGCACTGGCAGCGACGGTCGTGGGCTTCATCATATTGCTCGGCTATGAATGGTCGGCCAGCCGCTATGCCGGCGTAACGCTGGCGCCGCGAATTCTTGCCCTCGGCGGATTCACGGCATTCGCCATCGGCAATGCCATCGGTCTGTCGATGCTCTCGGGGGGCTCGGTTCGCTATCGTTTATATGCACGTCATGGCCTGGGGGCTTCCGAAGTCGCGCACATGACGCTGTTCGCCAGTCTCTCGCTTGGCTGCGCCCTGCCCCCGCTGGCCGCCCTCGCGACACTGAGCAACCTGCCAGCCGCGTCCGCCGCCCTCGGTCTCTCCGAGATATTGCTGGGTGTGATCGCTGCCGCCGTGCTGCTGCTGTTTATCGTACTGGCGGTCGGGATCTACCGTCGTCGCCTGCCGGAGCAGCCTTATGCGGACAACCTGCTGGTCAAGGTCGGTCGTCGCACCTTGCGCCTTCCGGGCCGCCGCCTGACGTTCCTGCAACTGATCATTACCGCCCTTGACGTCGCTGCCGCCGCAACGGTGCTGTATCTGTTGTTGCCGGAAGCGCCGCCCTTCGGTGCGTTCTTGCTGGTGTACCTGCTGGCGTTGGCCGCAGGCGTGCTCAGTCATGTGCCCGGCGGTGTCGGGGTATTCGAAGCGATTCTGCTGGCCGCCTTCGCCGACAAACTCGGCGCTGCACCACTGGCCGCCGCACTGCTGCTCTATCGCCTGATCTACGTGGTGCTGCCGCTGCTGGTGGCTTGTCTGCTGCTTCTCATCAACGAAGGCCAGCGCCTGTTTCAGACGCGTCAGTCTTTGCGCGCCGCGTCCGGCCTGGCCGCGCCGATTCTGGCGGTGCTGGTGTTCCTGTCTGGCGTGGTGCTGCTGTTCTCCGGCGTAACTCCGGAAATCGACACGCGCCTGGAACACATCGGTTTTCTGATTCCCCATCGACTGGTCGACGCCTCGCACTTCGGCGCCAGCCTCGTCGGCGTGCTCTGCCTGCTATTGGCTCAGGGCCTGCGCCGCAGACTGTCGGCCGCCTGGATGCTCACCACCATTCTGTTGCTGGTCGGTGCCGTGCTCTCGCTGCTCAAAGGTTTCGACTGGGAAGAAGCCTGCCTGATGACCCTGACCGCGAGCCTGCTGGGGGTTTTCCGCCGCTCGTTCTATCGCCCGAGCCGATTGACTGAATTGCCGTTTTCGCCGCTGTATCTGGTGTCGAGCCTGTGCGTGCTCGGTGCGTCGATCTGGTTGCTGCTGTTCGCCTATCAGGACGTTCCGTACAGCCATCAACTCTGGTGGCAGTTCACACTCGACGCCGACGCCCCGCGTGGCTTGCGCTCGTTGCTGGGCGCCGCCGTGCTGCTGGTGGTGGTGTCCCTGACCTGGCTGCTGCGCACTGCGCGCCCGGTGATTCACCTGCCGACGCCGGATGAGCTGGACCGCGCGGTAAAAATCCTGATGGCTTCCGCACAACCGGATGGTGGCCTCGCCCTGACCGGTGACAAGGCGCTACTGTTCCACCCCAACGACGAGGCGTTCCTGATGTACGCCCGCCGTGGGCGTAGCCTCGTGGCCTTGTACGACCCGATCGGCCCGACCCAGCAACGGGCCGAAATGATCTGGCAGTTCCGCGACCTCTGCGACATCCACCACGCCCGGCCGGTGTTCTATCAGGTCCGCGCGGAAAACCTGCCGTACTACATGGACATCGGCCTGACCGCGATCAAGCTCGGCGAAGAAGCCCGGGTCGATCTGCAGCGCTTTGATCTCGAAGCCAAGGGCAAGGAGATGAAAGACCTGCGCTACACCTGGAACCGTGGCACCCGCGATGGCCTGTCGCTGGAGATCCATGAACCAGGACATGCGCCAATGGATGAGCTCAAGGTGATTTCCGATGCCTGGCTGACCGGCAAGAACGTGCGCGAGAAAGGTTTCTCCCTCGGCCGTTTCAGCGATGACTACCTCAAGCATTTCCGCGTCGCGGTGATTCGTTTCGAAGGGCGTCCGGTAGCGTTCGCCAACTTGCTCGAGACTTACGGCCACGACCTGGCCAGCCTCGACCTGATGCGCGCGCACCCGGATGCCCCCAAGCTGACCATGGAGTTCATGATGGTCGGCCTGATTCAACATTATAAAAATCATGGATACGCGCGTTTCAGCCTGGGCATGGTGCCGCTGTCGGGGTTGCAACCCCGTCGCGGTGCACCGCTGACCCAGCGCCTGGGCTCGATGGTCTTCCGCCGTGGTGAGCAGCTTTACAACTTCCAAGGTTTGCGCCGCTTCAAAGACAAGTTCCAGCCTGACTGGGAACCCCGTTATATGGCCGTGCCCGCCGGACTCGATCCGCTGGTTGCCCTGGCCGACACTGCTGCCCTGATTGCGGGCGGCTTGACTGGATTGGTGAAACGCTGATGATTCAACGCTCCCTGCGGTACGTACTGGCCACACTGGTAGTGCTGGCCCTGATTCTCGGTGGCGGTTACTGGTACCTCAAACGTCCGGCGCCAGAACCGACCCTGGAACAGCTGACACCGGCCGGCGGCGCGGCGATGACCCGTGTCATTCCCGGCAACACGCCCCGCGCCCAGGTGCTGGTGGCGGTCAATGAAGACCAGAAACTCAGCGACAAGCAATTGATGACCCTCAGCCGCAGCGGTTCGGCGCAGATCGTTCAAGTGATCCTGCCCAAGGAATGCCTGCTGCAAAGCCGCGCCCTGCAAGCGGGCCTGAGAGAACTCAAAGGCCCGGCGACCCTGGTCAGCGGCATCGGCCCTGGCGCCGTGCTGGCGTGGCGCTGGTTGTCCGAGCAGAAGGACGACAAGTCCCAGGCCGTTTCGGTGGACCTGGCCCTGGAAAAACCCGGCTGCACCCACCTGCTGCCGAAAAGCGCCGCTCACGGCCACTGGCTGGTGGCGTGGAACGACAACCCGGACGACACCAGCGCCGGTTTCGTACGCGACCAACCCAACGCCGAAACCAGCATTAGCGACTACGACATCAACCTGCCACAAGTGCTGAACAACGAACTGCGCAAGCTCCTCGTCGGTGGCGACAAAGCCGCTGGCGGCCTGCAGATTCCAGTGGTTGAAGTGCCGGCCGGCCAGGCCAAGGATACGGTCACCCTGTTCCTCTCCGGCGACGGTGGCTGGCGCGACCTCGACCGCGACGTGGCGGGCGAGATGGCCAAGATCGGCTACCCGGTGGTCGGCATCGACACCCTGCGCTACTACTGGCAGCACAAGAGCCCGGAGCAAAGCGCCCTGGACCTCGCCGAACTGATGCAGCACTACCGGCAGAAATGGGGCACCAAGCGCTTCATCCTGACCGGCTACTCGTTCGGTGCTGACGTATTGCCGGCGATCTACAACCGCCTGGAAGCCTCGGAACAGCAACGCGTCGACGCAATCATCCTGCTGGCCTTCGCCCGCACCGGCAGCTTCGAGATCGAAGTCGAAGGCTGGCTCGGCAACGCCGGCAAAGAAGCCGCCACCGGCCCGGAAATGGCCAAGCTGCCCGCCGAGAAAGTGGTGTGCATCTACGGTGAAGAAGAAACCGACGAAAGCGGCTGCACCGACAAGACCGCCGTGGGCGAAGCGATCAAACTGCCCGGTGGCCACCACTTCGACGAGAACTACCCGAAACTGGCCCAGCGGTTGGTGGAAGTGATTGAGAAGCGTCAGGCGAAGGAAGAGGCGGCGCAGGAGTGATTTGAACCCCGCCCAACAAAAAGCCCCTGCTACCCAATGGTAGCGGGGGCTTTTTTTACATGTACGAAAATGAAGCGCTCTCAGCTAGCCGGACTTTATGTCGATGTTCTTTGCTTCCAAGACTAAAGCTGAACATCTATCCATGTGACGTCATCTTCAACAGCATAAAAGTCGCCATAAGGTGCTGCCAGCAAGCTGCTTTGCTGCGACTCAGTCAACTCGGCCCAGAATCCATCGGTCACGAACACCAGTCGCTCACCGGCGGCCAATGGGTGGAAAACAAAGTCAGGGTTCGGGACACGATCAACTTTCAGGCATCGGGTTATCCAGTTTCGAGCCGGATCTTGCGCCAGCTCACGATGCGAACGGTCCCGCCTCCAATTCGCCTTGCAGTGGGGCGGCGTAATCCACTCGATCGTGCCTGCCGGTGTCACCACACCGCACGAACAGTCACCCTCATAGGCAAGCGTGAGCTTCCCATGAGCCGCGAGACCGACCAGGTAACACGTGGTCCCTGTCTGGTCCACAAACAAAGTGGAGTGAAGCTCAGCCAGCACTGAACCAAGTGCCCGCTCAACTGCTCCGTGCTCAGGGATATCAGTCCCCTGCGCCATGTGTTTCGGGTAGGCCTCTAAAACACCTTTTACGAAGCGCTCGGCCAGTTGCCCACTGCCGGGCTTTGACGTTCCGTCCGTGATGACGAACAGCCCTCTGTCGCCGTCGCAGAAAGCTCCAGCGTAGTCATGATTGGTTTTCCTGGCTCGTCCTATTACTGATCTGGTGTTGTATTTCATGCGTTGCCCAGATCCTTCATGCGCGTGTGGATGATTCGTCCTCTACCCGGATTCGCCTGCACCGAGCCCGAGCTTTCAATCACGTAGTCGATTCCACTGAGCGCCGTGAGCTCTCGAATTCCAGTCGTGATGAAGTTCTTGAGCTCAGTCTCAGCTTGGCGAACTTCTTCCAATAACTCTGTACGACCATCAATCAAGATGATGATGTCTTCGACGTCTTTGTGGTACGGGTCGCCCTGACCGCGACCGCAAAAGGCCTCTAGCTTCGTCGCAAGAAAGTAGGTCGGTTTAAATATCTGGATGACCGTACCGCTGGGCAACGTAAATCTATCGGCCCTCGACAGCCCCTCCACGAACCAACGGTTGGCATATCCGAGAACAGCGGGGTCGGAAGGCATCACGTCAACCACAACGTCGTTGAAGCGGAAACGACAGTTGACTTCATCCTCACCGGTGATCTTAAAGTTCTTGGCTGCCAGCCGTTCTGTGAGGTGTTGCCAGGCGCTAATACCTGCCAGTTCGATCACCAAGTCAACATCATCCGTGAAACGAATGTCATCCAGCACAGTAGCGTCAGTAATCAGCATGGCCGTAGTGCAGCCGCCGACGAAGGCAACCTCAGCGAGAAACTCCTCCCCCAATCCGTCTGCAACAAACTCGATGAGCTCAAAGATGTGATCAGCGTTTGATGACATGCTATTTGAGCCCCATCCCTGCCTTTAGAATGTTAATCGCCACGCCACACTCTCGCGGACCGCCAAGACGGATCGCATCAGCAAGCGCAAGGTAATGGTAAAGGGTCCTATCCTTCTTGACCGCTTCCGGCACGGTTTTGTAGAGCGGCTCTATCGCCTGGCCACGCTCAGTTCCGAGTGGATCAGGCCAAACCGGAATCAGCCCGCCAGCGCTCTTGATGCTTTTGGACAGCGCTGGTGCTGCGAAGCCTGTTGGAATGCCGCGAACCATTGCGCCCGGCTTCACGGGGAAAAAGTATTTCAAAGCATGCTCGGTGATTTTCAGCAGCTCTCGCCGATTAACTTTCGCAAGTCCGGTGTCGTAGTCATTGGTCAGCAATCCAGCCTCGCGACATCTGGCTATCGAATTTGAAATTTCGCTTTTGCTTAGCCCAAGAGACGCAGACAACGCACGCAATGAATAACCTTCACTCCAGCTCGTCAGCGGCGCAGAAGGTACCGGCTCTAACCACCCTTCCCACCCATTATCCTCGCCCAAGGATGAGTCGAACTCCTGGCGGCGGAATACAGCTTCTTCACCATCAGCGGGGTAAGTCACTAGCGGCTGCCCCACTCGCCCCCCTGCCCTCAGATTTATCTGCGTGGGCCTCAGCAATTCCTCAACCGTATTGGAATTCGATTGAGATTCCATCCTCCCAAAAAGATTCTCTTCCTGGGCGTGAAGGCTGGCCATCTTGAACAAAAGCAATATGTCTTGACTCTTCATGAAACTAGAAACCCCAAGTGTCCACATTCCATAAAACGTGGACACTTGTCTCATTGAAAATATTGGGCCGTCAAGTTTTTTAGAAATCAGTTATCGCTGAGGAACCTGCAGATCATCTGCCAATTCGCCAACAGAGAGGAGAGTGACGACTCCGCTTTCATTCGCCGGCTACAACGACGCAAAAACTCCAGCGACTTATAAAATCGCTCGCCGTGTTGAGCTTCGTTTAACTTAAGGTGACGCAATATCAGATGACGCCCGCAGACCTTGTAGGCAAACTCCGAATCGTGTTTTTTGGGCACTTTGATGCCTTGTTGCGCTTTTCTTTGACGGGATAGTCTCCGGACGTCGCTGACCATTCAGCGATCGGGCTTGGAAACCCGTCGAATCAAAGCGCTAGAGCCCCCTGCATGAATGCAACCGATTTTATGGCTGCAATCTAGAGTAATGGCGGCTGTGCGTGGGACGCCCTCGGGCGTGCCGGTTCCATGGTTCCCGGTTTCCAACCTGCGCATAGCTGCCACCCATTCGCTTGGAAACGAATGTGGCAGCTCCTCGAACCCTGGAGTAAAACCATGACAAATACAAAACAGTCCGAAGCCTCAGAATTAAAAACCATCGGCCTCACCCCCTTCATCTACTGTTCAAACCAACCGCTGTTCCATGTCACGCGAGACGTTCCCCTCGGCGATGCGCTAGCCATGGCCTCCGATTTTCTGTTCCTGGCCAAGGAACTGACCCGAGATGCTGCCTTTAATCGTGATACCGACCGCCATATCTGGGCCGCGCACTATCTGACGGCGATGAGCAAGGCCGTGTTGGATGATGCGGTGAAAGTGTTGGAGCGACCGGCTGCGACGAAAACCGAATCTAAAAAATGATGGCATGAGCCCAAATCAGCAGGCGCCAAGATTCCTTGTGGGAGCGAGCCTGCTCGCGATGACGGCGGTACATCCAATATACCTGTGACTGACAGAATGCTTTCGCGAGCAGGCTCCCACAGGGGGCTGCGCGAAGCTCGGATCAAGTGCAAGACACAAAAAAGCCCCCGCTGCCGCACTGGCAACGGGGGCTTTTTGATGTCGCGGGCTTACATCTCGACCTGCGTCCCCAACTCAATCACCCGGTTCAACGGCAGATTGAAGAACCGCAGATTGCCATTGGCATTCTTCAACATGAACGCAAACAACGCCTCGCGCCAACGCGCCATGCCTTCGAGTTTGGAGGCGATGACCGTCTCGCGGCTGAGGAAGTAGGTGGTGCGCATCGGGCTGAAGTCGAGGTCATCGAGATGACACAGCTTGAGCGCTTGCGGCACGTCCGGTTCGTCGACGAAGCCAAAGTGCAGGATCACCCGGAAGAACCCTTCGCCGTAGGAATCGACCTCGAAGCGCCGCGTCGGCGGTACTCGCGGGATGTCTTCGTACACCACGGTCAACAGCACCACTTGCTCGTGCAGTACCTGGTTATGCAATAAGTTATGCAACAGCGCGTGGGGCACGGCGTCCGGGCGCGCAGTGAGGAACACCGCAGTTCCCTGGACGCGATGCGGCGGTTGCACGGCGATACTGCTGATGAAAATCGGCAGTGGCAGCCCGCCCTCGTCCAGACGATCCACGAGCAGCTCTTTACCGCGCTTCCAGGTGGTCATCAAAACAAACAGCACAAGCCCCGCCAATACCGGGAAGGCACCGCCCTGAACAATTTTCGGCACGTTGGCCGCGAAAAACAGTCCATCTACCAGCAAGAAACCGATCAATATCGGCACTGCCAGCACCGGTGGCCATTTCCACAGCAGCAGAATTACCGCCGAGACCAGAATGCTGGTAATCAGCATGGTCCCGGTCACGGCAACACCGTAGGCCGAAGCCAGCGCACCGGATGATTCGAAGCCCAGCACCAGCAGAATCACGCCGACCATCAACGCCCAATTCACTGCGCCAATGTAAATTTGCCCTTGTTCGGCACTTGAGGTGTGCTGAATGTGCATGCGCGGGATGTAGCCCAACTGAATCGCCTGCCGGGTCAACGAGAACGCACCGGAGATCACTGCTTGCGAGGCAATAACGGTGGCCAGCGTCGACAGAATCACCAACGGAATCAACGCCCAGTTCGGCGCCAACAGGTAGAAAGGGTTACGCGCCGCTTCCGGGTCCTCTAACAGCAAGGCGCCCTGACCGAAGTAATTCAGCACCAGCGCGGGCAGCACAAGCGCAAACCAGGCACGTGCGATCGGCTTGCGACCAAAGTGGCCCATGTCGGCGTAAAGGGCCTCAGCACCGGTCAATGCCAACACGACCGCGCCAAGAATCGCCACCCCCATGCCCGGGTGCACAATGAAGAAACGCACTCCCCAGACCGGGTTAAGCGCACTGAGGACTTCAGGATGCTTGATGATCCCGTTGATACCGAGTACACCCAGCACCACAAACCACGACACCATCACGGGACCGAACAACTTGCCAATTCGGTCCGTGCCATGTTTCTGGATCAGGAACAACCCAACCAGCACGATCAGTGACAACGGTACGACCCAGCGCTCCAGCCCGTCGAAGGCCAACTCAAGCCCTTCCACCGCTGATAGTACGGAAATGGCCGGGGTGATCATGCTGTCGCCATAGAACAGTGCGGCACCGATCAGCCCGAGTATTACCAGTACGGCGCGCAACTTTGGATAAGGCGTCGAAGCACGCCGGGCCAAGGCCGTCAGCGCCATGATCCCGCCTTCACCTTGGTTGTCGGCGCGCAGAATGAACAACACGTACTTGATCGAAACCACCCAAATCAGCGACCAGAAGATCAGCGCAAGAATCCCGAACACTCCGTCATGGTTGACGGGGACGCCGTAATGTCCAGAGAAAACCTCTTTAAGGGTGTACAGCGGGCTCGTGCCGATGTCGCCATAAACCACCCCGACCGCCGCGACCAGCATGCCGATCGGCTTCGCCGCCGAATGCCCGGCGCTCGCTGCCTGACTACTTGCCTGACCCATCCAACACTCCCACTACCCAGACCGGACTTCTTTAAAGAAGCACTATGCTTTGTCACGCAGCATGCGCTGTTTTACGTACTGTTACAGACGTTTTGTTGACTGTAAAAAATCGGTAAAGCGTAACGGCGCGAAGCATAGCGCAGCACTCGTCGTATTTCCCTCCATAAAGCTGGTCAATTGAACGTCTCATCGCTAGAATTGCGCACTTTTTGATCAGAGGCGCAGCAAGCGCCCGTTTGTCGCCTTGCCGTCTTCGGCTGGAGGCGTCACAAATACCGAGGTTAGACATGTCCACCACTCCTGCGCCGGCCAATCCAAAGGTTGGCTTCGTATCCCTGGGTTGCCCCAAAGCACTGGTCGACTCCGAGCGCATCCTTACCCAGCTGCGCATGGAAGGTTATGACGTTGTGTCCACCTACCAGGACGCCGATGTCGTGGTGGTCAACACCTGCGGCTTCATCGACTCGGCCAAGGCCGAATCCCTGGAAGTGATCGGTGAAGCCATCAAGGAAAACGGCAAGGTCATCGTGACCGGCTGCATGGGCGTCGAAGAAGGCACCATCCGCAACGTGCACCCGAGCGTGCTGGCCGTGACCGGTCCGCAGCAGTACGAGCAAGTGGTCAATGCCGTGCACGACGTTGTGCCGCCGCGTCAGGATCACAACCCGCTGATCGACCTGGTGCCGCCGCAAGGCATCAAGCTGACCCCGCGCCACTACGCGTACCTGAAGATTTCCGAAGGCTGCAACCACAGCTGCAGCTTCTGCATCATTCCGTCGATGCGCGGCAAACTGGTCAGCCGTCCGGTCGGTGACGTGCTCGACGAGGCCCAGCGCCTGGTCAAGGCCGGCGTCAAAGAGCTGTTGGTGATCTCGCAGGACACCAGCGCCTACGGCGTCGACGTGAAATACCGCACCGGTTTCTGGAATGGTGCGCCGGTGAAAACCCGCATGACCGAACTCTGCGAAGCCCTGAGCACCCTCGGCGTCTGGGTGCGCTTGCACTACGTCTACCCGTACCCGCACGTCGACGAGCTGATCCCGCTGATGGCTGCTGGCAAGATCCTGCCGTACCTGGACATCCCGTTCCAGCACGCCAGCCCGAAAGTCCTGAAAGCCATGAAACGCCCGGCGTTCGAAGACAAGACCCTGGCGCGCATCAAGAACTGGCGCGAGATCTGCCCGGACCTGATCATCCGTTCGACCTTCATCGTCGGCTTCCCCGGCGAAACCGAAGAAGACTTCCAGTACCTGCTGAACTGGCTGACCGAAGCCCAGCTCGACCGCGTCGGCTGCTTCCAGTACTCGCCGGTCGAAGGCGCACCGGCCAATCTGCTGGACGCGGCCATCGTTCCGGACGACGTCAAGCAAGACCGCTGGGACCGCTTCATGGCGCACCAGCAGGCCATCAGCTCGGCGCGTCTGCAAATGCGCGTCGGCCGTGAAATCGAAGTGCTGGTCGATGAAGTCGACGAGCAAGGCGCCGTTGGCCGCTGCTTCTTCGATGCCCCGGAAATCGACGGCAACGTGTTCATCGACAACGGCAGCAACCTCAAGCCAGGCGACAAGGTCTGGTGCAAAGTGACCGACGCCGACGAATACGACCTGTGGGCTGAACAGATCTAAACGCAAAAAATACGAAAAGCCCTGCTCTCTTGACGAGATGCGGGGCTTTTTTACGTCTATCGTTTTGTGGAAGAAAGGACTCGCACAACCATCGGTGAAAAGGGGCATTCGGCCATGCGCCAACATTCGGTCATTCACACACCGAAACAGAGCGATTATCAGGAACTGACGCAAGTCTGGGAGGCCTCGGTGCGCGCCACCCATGACTTTCTGCCGGACAGCTACATCGAACTGTTGAAGAACCTGGTGCTGACCCGCTACCTCGACGCGGTCATGCTGATCTGCACCAAGGACGCGCGCCAGCGCATCACCGGGTTCGCCGGCGTCGCGGCGGGCAAGATCGAAATGCTCTTCATCGACCCTGCTCATCGCGGCCAGGGCCTGGGCAAACAGTTGCTGCGTTACGCCATGGAACACCTGAACGCCGATGAACTGGACGTCAACGAGCAGAACCCGCAGGCGCTGGGGTTCTACTTCAAACAAGGGTTCGAGGTGATCGGCCGCTCGGAGGTCGACGGCATGGGCCAGCCTTATCCGCTGTTGCACATGCGGCTGCGCCAGGCGCAACAACGGACGCGCAATGGCTGACATCATAGAACCCGTGTGGGAGCTGGCCTGCCAGCGATTGCATCACCTCGGTGTATCCGACAAACCGTAGCGTCTGTATCGCTGGCAGGCCAGCTCCCACAGGAAATTCAACCGTACTGAAATGGAGCCGGGATTAACCGGCGCCCAGCAGGTACAATGCTCACCCCTTTTTTGTTACGGCCCTGTCATGACTGACCCGATTCGTCTCTCCAAACGCCTCATCGAACTCGTCGGCTGTTCCCGTCGGGAGGCTGAGCTGTTCATCGAGGGCGGCTGGGTCACCGTGGACGGCGAAGTCATCGACGAGCCGCAGTTCAAGGTCGACACCCAGAAAGTCGAGCTCGACCCGGAGGCCAAGGCCACCGCGCCGGAGCCGGTGACCATCCTGTTCAACGTGCCGGCCGGCATGGACGCGGACACCGCCATGGCGACCATCAGCGCCGACACCCTGAGCGAGGAACACCGCTTCAGCAAACGTCCGCTCAAGGGCCATTTCCTGCGCCTGACCGCCAGCACTGACCTGCAGGCCAACGCCAGCGGGCTGCTGGTGTTCACCCAGGACTGGAAGATCCTGCGCAAGCTCACCGCCGACTCCGCGAAAATCGAGCAAGAGTATGTGGTCGAGGTTGAAGGCGACATGGTGGCCCACGGCCTCAACCGCCTGAACCACGGCCTGACCTACAAGGGCAAGGAACTGCCGCCGGTCAAAGCCAGCTGGCAGAACGAAAACCGCCTGCGTTTTGCGATGAAGAACCCACAACCGGGCGTGATCGCCCTATTCTGCCAGGCCGTCGGCCTGAAGGTCGTCGCCATCCGCCGCATCCGCATCGGCGGCGTGTCCATCGGCAAAGTGCCGTTGGGTCAATGGCGCTACCTGTCCGGCAAAGAGAAGTTCTAAGGCTTTTCACGCCGCCATACATTTCGGCGCCGCGGCTTGTGCGGCGCCCACTGCTGAATATCAGGATTGCACACCATGATTCATAACGACGTACTGCGCAGCGTGCGCTACATGCTCGACATCAGCGACAAGAAAGTCATCGAGATCATCAAGCTCGGCGGCATGGACGTGTCCCTGGAAGACCTGTTGACCTACCTCGACAAGAAAGAAGAAGACGAAGAAGGTTTCGTACGCTGCCCGGACGAAGTCATGGCGCATTTCCTCGACGGTCTGGTGATCTTCAAGCGCGGCAAGGACGAAAGCCGTCCGCCGCAGCCGATCGAAGTGCCGGTGACCAACAACATCATCCTGAAGAAACTGCGCGTGGCCTTCGAACTGAAAGAAGACGACATGCACGCGATCCTCAAGGCCGCCGAGTTCCCGGTCTCCAAGCCTGAACTGAGCGCGCTGTTCCGCAAGTTCGGCCACACCAACTATCGCCCGTGCGGCGACCAGTTGCTGCGCAACTTCCTCAAGGGCCTGACCCTGCGCGTTCGCCCGCAGTAAGCGCGCCCCGCGGATCTTCTGTGTAGGCGCTGCCGAAGGCTGCGATCTTTTGATTTTCGAAATCAAGATCAAAAGATCGCAGCCTTCAGCAGCGCCTACAAGGCTGTATAGAGCTTCATTCCTCGCAAAAATAGTGGCTCCGCTTCGGGCGGCTGACGACTAGGGTGTATTGACCCTCAGCTCTCAGGATTCGCCATGCACCCGTACTTTTCCCTGCAAGGCCGCACCGCTCTGGTGACCGGCGGCACCCGTGGTATCGGCAAAATGATCGCCAAGGCCTATGTCGAGGCCGGCGCCACCGTGTACGTCTGCTCGCGGGACGCCGAAGCCTGCCTGCAAACCGCCGAGGAGCTGAGTGCCCTCGGTCACTGCCACGGCGTGGCGGCCAATCTGGCCACCGAAGAAGGTGTGCTTCAGCTCGCCACGCGACTGGGCGAACAGATCAACCATCTGGATATTCTGGTGAACAACGCTGGCACCACCTGGGGCGCGCCCCTGGAAAGCTACCCGGTCAAGGGCTGGGAAAAGGTCATGCAGCTCAACGTGACGTCGGTGTTCAACTGCATCCAGCAGTTCTTGCCGCTGTTGCGCAAGGCCGGTTCAGAAGCCAATCCGGCGCGGATCATCAACATCGGCTCGGTGGCGGCGATTTCCTCCTTCGGCGAACAGGCGTATGCCTATGGGCCGAGCAAAGCGGCCTTGCACCAATTGTCGCGGATTCTGGCGCGGGAGCTGGTGAGCCAGCACATCAACGTCAACGTGATCGCGCCGGGACGTTTTCCGAGCAAGATGACGCAGCACATAGGCAACGATGAACAGGCGCTGGCGGACGATACGGCGCTGATTCCGATGAAGCGTTGGGGCCGCGAGGAAGAGATGGCGGCGTTGGCGATCAGTCTGGCGAGTACGGCCGGGGCGTATATGACCGGGAATATCATTCCGCTGGATGGTGGGTTTAGTCTCTGATACCCGCTTTTGTGGCGAGGGAGCGTGCTCCCGCTCGGTTGCGAAGCAACCGCCTACAGCACCGAGTTTCCCCTGGATAAAACCAGTGAAGGTGGTTGGGGGCGCTTCGTGCCCCAGCGGGAGCAAGCTCCCTCGCCACAGGGTGCGCATGGGCTATCATGTTCGCCCTCATTCCCGCCTCGATCGCAAACCATGACCTACAGCGTTTCCCCCATCGGCTTCGTTCGCTCCTGCTTCAAGGAGAAGTTCGCCATCCCGCGCCAGCCACAACTGGCCCCGGCCGCTCGCGGCGT
Source organism: Pseudomonas sp. IT-P100 (assembly GCF_949767185.1). NCBI lineage: Bacteria > Pseudomonadati > Pseudomonadota > Gammaproteobacteria > Pseudomonadales > Pseudomonadaceae > Pseudomonas > Pseudomonas sp. IT-P100. Next base: position 580,753 of record NZ_CATKQK010000022.1, on the reverse strand, counting down.
GCTGGAACTGGTGGCGCCGTTCGATCAGGGCGATGCGGTGCAAGGCCTGGAGCAAGTGAGTCATATCTGGCTGCTGTTTCTGTTCCACCAGGCCCTGGAAGAAAAACCCCGCCTTAAAGTCCGCCCTCCTCGCCTCGGCGGCAACAAGTCCATGGGCGTGTTCGCCACCCGCGCGACGCACCGACCCAATGGCATAGGCCAATCCGTGGTGAAGCTGGACAAGGTCGAAGCCAATCGCCTGTGGATATCCGGCATCGACCTGCTCGACGGCACGCCGATTCTCGACATAAAACCCTACGTGCCTTACGCCGACATCATCGACACAGCCTCCAACAGCATCGCCAGCGCTGCGCCGCCGTTGATTGCCGTGCAGTGGACGGACTCGGCGCTGCAGCAGGCTCATGGCCACGCTCAGCGTCTTGAAGAGCCGCTGGTGGAGTTGATTGAACAGTGCCTAGCGCAAGATCCACGGCCGGCGTATCAGACGCCTGCGCCTGAGCGGGAATATGGAGCGCAGTTCTGGGATCTGGATGTGCGCTGGCATTATCCCGAGGCGGGCGTCATCCGCGTCCTGGAAGTCATTCCCGCAAAAACCTGAACGCCAGAAACCACTGTGGGAGCGAGCCTGCTCGCGATAGCGGTGTGGCAGTCGGCAATAATGCTGACTGATACACCGCTATCGCGAGCAGGCTCGCTCCCACAGGGAAAGCAAAGCCGTCAGGCGTTGTGCTTACTTCTCGACGAACGCACGCTCGATCAGGTAATCACCCGGCTCGCGCATCCGCGGCGAAACTTTCAGGCCGAAGCTGTTCAACACTTCGCTGGTCTCGTCGAGCATGCTCGGGCTGCCGCACAGCATGGCACGGTCGTCCTGCGGGTTGATCGGTGGCAGACCGATGTCGCTGAACAGCTTGCCGCTGCGCATCAGGTCGGTCAGGCGACCTTCGTTCTCGAACGGCTCACGGGTCACGGTCGGGTAGTAGATCAACTTGTCACGCAGGGCCTCGCCGAAGAACTCGTTCTGCGGCAAGTGCTCGGTGATGAATTCGCGGTAAGCGACTTCGTTGACGTAACGTACGCCGTGGCACAGGATCACTTTTTCGAAACGCTCGTAGGTTTCCGGGTCCTGGATGACGCTCATGAACGGCGCCAGGCCGGTACCGGTGCTGAGCAGGTACAAATGTTTGCCAGGCTTCAAGTCATCCAGCACCAGCGTGCCGGTAGGCTTCTTGCTGATGATGATCTCGTCGCCTTCCTTCAGATGCTGCAACTGGGAAGTCAACGGGCCATCAGGCACCTTGATGCTGAAGAACTCGAGATGCTCTTCCCAGTTCGGGCTGGCAATCGAGTAGGCGCGCATGAGCGGCCGGCCGTTGGGCTGTTGCAGGCCGATCATCACGAACTGACCGTTCTCGAAGCGCAGGCCCGGATCGCGGGTGCACTTGAAGCTGAACAGAGTGTCGTTCCAGTGGTGAACACTGAGGACACGCTCGTGGTTCATGTTGCTCATGTACGTGGGACTCCTGGAGATTTTGCCTGCGCCTATGATGTGCGCAATTGCATAGCATTCTAATGGCAGCGACAATATCTGTTAAATGGATTATTAAGATAAGGGTTATCGGTTATATAGATATGCGATTTACTCTCCGTCAACTTCAAGTCTTTGTCGCCGTCGCCCAGCAGGAAAGCGTATCCCGTGCTGCGGGCTTGCTCAACCTGTCGCAATCGGCGGCGAGCACCTCCATCACCGAACTGGAACGCCAGTCGAGCTGTCAGCTGTTCGATCGCGCGGGCAAACGGTTGAGTCTCAACGCCCTCGGCAAACAGCTGTTGCCGCAAGCGGTGGCGCTGCTCGACCAGTCCAAGGAAATCGAAGACCTGCTCAACGGCAAGTCCGGCTTCGGCTCTTTGGCTGTCGGCGCGACGCTGACCATCGGTAATTACCTCGCCACGCTGCTGATCGGCAGCTTCATGCAACTCCACCCGGAAAGCCAGGTGAAGCTGCACGTGCAAAACACTGCCAACATCGTGCAGCAAGTTGCCCACTATGAAATTGATCTGGGTCTAATCGAAGGCGACTGCAGCCATCCGGACATCGAAGTACAGAGTTGGGTCGAGGATGAGCTGGTGGTGTTCTGCGCGCCCCAGCACCCGCTGGCCATTCGCGGCACGGCGACCATGGAAGAACTGAGCCATGAGGCGTGGATCCTGCGGGAACAGGGCTCTGGTACGCGGCTGACCTTTGATCAGGCCATGCGTCACCATCGCAGCGCGTTGAATATCCGCCTGGAGCTGGAACACACTGAAGCGATCAAGCGCGCGGTAGAGTCGGGATTGGGCATTGGCTGCATTTCACGGCTGGCCCTGCGCGATGCATTCCGCCGCGGCAGCCTGGTGCCGGTGGAGACACCGGACCTGGACCTGGCGCGGCAGTTCTACTTCATCTGGCACAAACAGAAATATCAGACGTCAGCGATGCGCGAATTCCTCGACCTGTGCCGCGCCTTCACCGCCGGGGTGCAGCGCAGCGACGAGATCGTGCTGCCCACCATCGCTTAAAGCAGGATCACCGCCCACACCAGCCCGATCATGGTCAACGCTACGAACTGGGCGGCGCTGCCCATGTCCTTGGCGTTCTTGGACAGCGGGTGAAGCTCAAGGGAGATGCGGTCAATGGCCGCTTCCACCGCAGAGTTGAGCAACTCGACGATCAATGCCAACAAACAGACGGCAATCAACAGCGCCTGCTCGACGCGGCTGACGTTCAAAAAGAACGAAATCGGGATCAGGATGACATTGAGCAACACCAGTTGCCGAAAAGCCGCTTCGCCGGTGAAGGCTGCGCGCAGGCCGTCCAGGGAGTAACCGGAAGCGTTGAGGATGCGTTTCAGGCCGGTCTGGCCTTTGAAAGGGGACATAAAGTGGCAACTGACCAAAAAAGGAGTGGGAAAGCTAGATCAACCGAAGTCAAAAAAGCGTGAAGGGGCCAACCTTTAGTGGCTTGAAATTGACTCAAGTTGTTGCAGGAGCAACGCCGCCTGGGTCCGGGTGCGCACATTCAGCTTACGGAAAATCGCCGTGACGTGTGCCTTGATTGTTGCTTCGGACACGCTCAGTTCGTAGGCAATCTGCTTGTTCAACAAACCTTCGCAGACCATGGTCAACACCCGGAACTGCTGCGGCGTCAGGCTGGCAAGGCCTTCGCTGGCGGCCTTGGCTTCGTCGGAAACGCTGACTGCTTCAAACGCCTGGGGCGGCCAGAACACATCGCCATCCAGCACCGCACGTACGGCTTTCTGGATAACGCTCAGGTCACTCGATTTGGGAATGAAACCACTGGCCCCGAACTCACGGGACTTGACCATGATCGAGGCCTCTTCCTGGGCCGACACCATCACCACTGGAATTTGCGGGTACTGACCGCGCAACAGCACCAGCCCGGAAAAACCGTAGGCTCCCGGCATGTTCAGGTCCAGCAGCACCAGATCCCAGTCGGACTTTTCGTCCAGACGGGTTTCCAGCTCGGCAATGCTAGCCACTTCCACCAGACGGACGTCCGGGCCAAGGCCAAGGGTCAACGCCTGATGCAGGGCGCTACGAAAAAGAGGGTGGTCATCGGCAATCAGGATTTCGTATGTGGCCATTTTTCAAATGATCCTGTTTTTCTAACAACTCGAGGTACAGCCACGGAGCTGCACCAACAGGGCACGTTCAACGCCAATCACGTGGCAATTCACGTAAAGAAACGGCGTATCAAACTTTGGCCGCGCCCTAATCGGCGCCAAGCATGCCCAGCGAAACCGGGGTGGTCAAGGTGTCTGGCCGGTACAGTTCTTTGCAGTATGGGCGACAATCAGGCCGAGACAGCAGCCGTTTTCTGCACGAAAGGCATCAGCTCGGCATGTGCCGGTGTCGTGACGTCCATTTCCAGCTGGCGTTTGGCATCGAGGTAATGCTGGCTGAACACATCGAAATAAGCGTCCAGTGCCGACGCGGCAGCGCCATCTCCCGCCAGATCGAGGCACAACGCCGCCACTTCGGCCGTGCACAAATGCTCGCTGCGGGTCGACCGGCGCAGCCGATAACGTGAAAGCTTCTCGGGCAACAGGCTCAGGATCGGCAGCGCATCGAAATAAGGACTTTTGCGGAATATCTTCCGGGCTTCGGTCCAGGTCGCGTCCAGCAGAATGAACAGCGGCCGCTTGGCGCTATCGACTTCGACCGTGTTCGTCACTCGTTCAGGCGCAACGTACTCGCCGGGAAAGACCAGATACGGTTGCCATTGCGGGTCGGCGAGCAATGCCAGCAGCTGCGGATCGGTTTCCGTACGCGACCAGATGAACGCATGGTTGTCGCGCACCACGTCAGCGATCAGCCACCCCGTATTGCTCGGTTTGAACACTTCCTTGTTGGTCATGATCAGGCACACGCCAGAGCGGGTCTCGACCTGCGGACGCCACGCGCACAGGCAATGGCTCTCGATCACGCGACAGGCACGGCAACGGGGTGCCCGCCAGCCACGGGCCTGAATCGGCTTGATGCCCTCCTCTTCGCGCTGGTCACGCAAGCGGGCTACGGCGTTGGGGGCGTGGTTCATCGCAGGTAACACCGGCAGACAGGAAAACTCGGCACGAATAACACTCAGGGGGCCATAAAGGCCGGCAGTTTACCAGAGCGGCCGGCGCAAGCCTGTACCGTCCAGACAGGCTCCCCTATAATTCGTCACCACTGAACGCACAGTCATGTGACGGGTCGAAGCACCAGTCACTGAACCAGGAGAGTTTCATGTTGCGCCTTATCGTTCCCACCGCTGCCATTCTGCTGGCGTCGTCCTTCAACGCTCAGGCTGCGTCCTTGAGTGAGCAGAATCTCAACAGAGAGCTGCGCAACGTCGCCGCCCAAAGCAGCGTCGGCACGCCACGGGCGATCAACGAAGACATTCTCGATCAGGGCTACACCGCCGAAGGCAATGTGTTGATCAACCACTTGAGCGTGCAAAGCAGCCACGCCAACAAGATGCGCGCTGACCCCAAAGCCGTGTATTTCCAACTGGGCGCCTCTGTGTGCAACAACCCGTCGTTCCGCAAACTGATGGCCAAGGGCGCGGTCATGCGTTACGACTTCACCGAGGTGAAGACCAACCGCTCGGTCGGCTCCGCCAGCTATCAGGAATCGGATTGCCCGAAAGCGACACCGGCGAAGAAAAAGTAATTCAAGGGGAATGGGAATTGGCGCGCCGCTGTTCATCCTCGGCGCGCAGTTCTGCCAGAAGCGCCTGCAAATAGCGTGAGCGCCGGTCGGCTCCCTCCAGACGCCGGCAGCACTCCTCTTCAAGACTCAAATGATTGGTCTCGGCCGATGACTTCAATAATCGATACAGTTGCGTATCGATCTCCAGAATGACTCTGGCCATAGCATCCCGCCTCCTTGCACTTCGCCCTTGCTTGAGCGACAAAATCCTTGAACCGCTTGTATCGTGCGCCCTGCCATTGACGCAAAGTTGTCATGTCACGCCTGTTATTCAGTAAATCAGAGTACAGCTCACTCGGCGTGCGTTCAGACGAGCGGTGAAATCACTTTGCAAATCGTCATTAAGCGGTTGCCAGGAAAGACTTTGCAGCGCAATGATCAGGCCAGCGCAAATCACCGCGAGGGTCTAGATTCATAGTATTCCCGTTCACTTTTCAGGGCAGAAAAGGGGCTGCCTGGTTTGCGATGTTTGATGCGAATGTTTCCTTCATCCAAAGGAACAACAGAGCCTGTATGGAAGGAGAAGTTGATGCCTTACCAACCGAATGACCTCCTGAGCCGTCATTTCGAAGAAAGCGGCCACGACCTCACCAGCAAGGTCGAAGAACAACTCAACCTGGTTTCGCCCAACAGCCCGAACATCCCGATCTACCGAGACATGATCCTGACCGTGCTGCGCATGGCCCAGGAAGATCACAATCGCTGGAATGCCAAGATCACCCTGCAAGCCCTGCGCGAACTGGAACATGCCTTCCGCGTGCTCGAACAGTTCCGGGGGCGGCGTAAAGTTACTGTGTTCGGCTCGGCCCGAACGCCGATAGAACACCCGTTATACGGTCTGGCCCGAGAACTCGGCGCGGCACTGGCGCGCTCGGACCTGATGGTGATCACCGGTGCCGGCGGCGGCATCATGGCGGCCGCCCACGAAGGTGCCGGCCTGGAACACAGCCTGGGGTTCAACATCACCCTGCCCTTCGAGCAACATGCCAATCCCACTGTGAACGGCACCGCCAACCTGCTGCCGTTCCACTTCTTCTTTACCCGCAAGCTGTTCTTCGTCAAGGAAGCCGATGCGCTGGTCCTGTGCCCCGGCGGTTTCGGTACGCTGGACGAGGCGCTTGAAGTGCTGACGCTGATCCAGACCGGTAAAAGCCCGCTGGTGCCGGTGGTACTGCTGGACGCTCCGGGAGGCAAATTCTGGCAAGGCGCCCTGGACTTCATTCACCATCAACTGGAGGAAAACCGCTACATCCTGCCCACCGACATGAAGCTGGTGAGCCTGGTCTATAGCGCCGAAGAGGCGGTGGAACAGATCAATCAGTTCTACAGCAACTTCCACTCCAGCCGCTGGCTCAAGCATCAGTTCGTGATCCGCATGAATCACCAGCTCAGTGACGATGCGCTGGAACACATGCAGCACGCCTTCGCCGACCTGTGCCTGAGCGATCACTTCCATCAGCATGTCTACAGCGGTGAGGAGCACGACGAGCCGCAGTTCAGCCACCTTGCACGCCTGGCCTTTACCTTCAACGCGCGTGACCATGGACGCCTGCGGGAACTGGTGGATTACATCAACCTGCCGGAAAACTGGGCGCAGCCCAAACCTCAGGCACAACAACGCACGCGGGAACCCTCGAAGGTTACGTGAGGCAAAAAAAACGGCCCGCTATCGAAATAGCGAGCCGTTTCAGTCAATCGTCCATCCCTCGGCCGCTGAACAAGCGGCTGATCATTTCCATGGAATAGCCCCGATAACTCAGGAACCGCCCTTGTTTGGCACGTTCCCGGGCGTCGATCGGTAAATGCCCGGAAAACTTGCGCCGCCAGGTGTCTTCCAGTTGTTCCTGCCAGTTGATACCGCTCTCACGTAACGCGAGTTCGATGTCGCTGCGTTGCAGGCCACGCTGGCTCAACTCTTCGCGGATACGCAAAGGGCCATAGCCGGAACGGGCACGGTAGGAAACGAAGCTTTCGAGGTAACGGGATTCGGACAGCAGGCCTTCTTCCGTCAAGCGGTCGAGTGCAGTGTCGATCATTTCAGGGAGGGCGCCGCGCTGACGCAGTTTACGCGTCAGCTCGACTCGACCATGCTCGCGGCGTGCGAGCAGGTCCATTGCGGTTCGCCGCACTGCGACGAGTGTATCGAGTACGGCGGTCATCGGATCAATCAGATATCAGCGTCAGCCAGGTCATCTTCAGTCTCTTTGACTGGCGATGCTTTGACGTCCGGCGCTGGAGTCAGCAGTTTGTCGCGCAGCTGCTTCTCAAGTTTCGCGGCGATTTCCGGGTTGTCCGCCAGGAACTTGGCCGAGTTGGCCTTGCCCTGACCGATCTTGGTGCCTTCGTAGGCATACCAGGCACCGGACTTCTCTACGAAACCGTGCAGAACACCCAGGTCGATCATCTCACCGTTGAGGTAGATGCCCTTGCCGTAAAGAATCTGGAACTCGGCCTGGCGGAACGGCGAAGCGACCTTATTCTTCACAACCTTGACGCGGGTTTCACTACCGACGACTTCATCACCTTCTTTCACCGCGCCAGTACGGCGGATGTCCAGACGAACCGACGCATAGAACTTCAGCGCGTTACCACCGGTGGTGGTTTCCGGGCTGCCGAACATCACGCCGATTTTCATACGGATCTGGTTGATGAAGATCACCAGGCAGTTGGCGTTCTTGATGTTACCGGTGATTTTACGCAGCGCCTGGGACATCAGACGGGCTTGCAGGCCCACGTGCATGTCACCCATTTCGCCTTCGATTTCAGCCTTGGGTACCAGGGCAGCCACGGAGTCGACGATGATCACGTCAACCGCGTTGGAACGCACCAGCATGTCGGTGATTTCCAGGGCCTGCTCGCCAGTGTCCGGCTGGGAAACCAGCAGGTCGTCGACGTTGACGCCGAGTTTGCCGGCGTACTCAGGGTCGAGAGCGTGTTCGGCGTCGACGAATGCGCAGGTCGCGCCGGCTTTCTGAGCCTGGGCGATCACCGACAGGGTCAGTGTGGTTTTACCGGAGGATTCAGGACCGTAGATTTCAACGATACGGCCTTTTGGCAGACCGCCAATGCCGAGCGCGATGTCCAGCCCCAGAGAGCCCGTGGAGATAGCCGGGATCGCCTGACGGTCCTGATCGCCCATACGCATTACGGCACCCTTGCCGAATTGACGTTCGATCTGACCCAGGGCCGCAGCCAAGGCTTTCTTCTTGTTGTCGTCCATTAAAGTCCTCACGTAATCAATAAGGCCTGACGGCCAACACCTGTATAAGTAGACAGTATTATTCCACAGCGATTCAGTATCGCCTACCCCTGATTTGAGATTTCTCCAGAGGCATGGCGCAGCAGCCCCTCTAGCGCGGCCTTCACCGTTTGTCGGCGGACCTCGTCGCGGTTACCGGGGAAGTGCTGCACCTCGCTGAAGACCCGCTCACCCACCCCCCACGCCAGCCAGACCGTGCCTACCGGCTTGTTCGGCGAACCACCGTCCGGCCCTGCTACACCGCTGACCGCCACTGCAAAAGACGCCCGGCTTTTTTCCTGCGCACCTCGCACCATGGCCTCGACCACCTCGCGACTGACCGCCCCCACCGTCGCAAACAACTCGGCCGGGACATTCAATTGCTCGGTTTTCTGACGGTTGGAGTACGTGACATAACCCGCCTCGAACCATGCCGAACTCCCGGGAATGCGTGTGATGGCCTCGGAAATCCCACCGCCGGTGCAGGACTCGGCCGCCGTGACGTGAGCATTGAGAACCTGAAGGCGCCTGCCAAGTTCAGCGGCCAGTTGGGTGATTTCTTTCACGGTCATCTCCTGAGCGAGCGGAATGGGAACTACCGTACACGAGCGGATCGCGCTTGCAAGTTACAGGATCGATCAAAATGTTAGCGCCGCAGCGCCCGGATATAGGCCTGACACGCCTGCAAGGCAATCAGTGCACGGTCGCCGGTGTCGGTGATGGCGATAATTCGTTGAGCATGCGCCGGGTCAAGTCGGGCGCGTAGGGGGCCATGATCCACGCCGCCGGTGCCGGAGGCGGTTGGCACTGCGCAGCCAGTGGCAGTGTCGCTGGCATCGAGGAGGACTGACAGCCGCACATCAGCAGTGGCAAGACGGTCGCGCAAGCGACCTTGATCACGTTGGGCATCGTTAAGCGCTCGATAATGGGTGTGTTCGCTGACCGACAGCCGTTGCTCCAGCGCCAGGCGCTTGTCCTGCTCGGCCTGTTGCCGGGCGGCGGCCGCCAGGGTTAGCCGGTTGAGCGTCGCCGCGTGCTGCCTGTCGAGCTCCGCCAGTTGGCGCCCGTAACGTCCATCCTGAAATCGCCAGGCCACCGCCGCCGAGCCACCGGCCAACACGGCCAGTAACACAACAATTCCAGCAACCCGCCACGATAAAGGGATCAAACCGAAGGCTGGCATAACACCGCCCTCGCCCGCGCCCACAGTTGCAAACGGTCTTGCAGCCCGTTCAGCCCACCATTGATCCGGCGGGTGATGCTGTTGAACTGGTCACGATCAGCCAGTTCGTTGAGGCCGTTTTGTGCCCAGAACCAGGCGGCAGATTCCGCAGCCCATCGCGGTTGCTCCAGCAGTTCCGGTAATTCGAGCAGTCGCTCGTCGCCGAATACACCGACACTGCACTGTTGATAGTTGTGGCGGCCAGTGATCTGAATCAAGCCACGACCGCGGTACTTTTGACCGTCGCCGTCGAGCGCTGCTGTATTACCCAAACGAGCGGCTAACAGGCCGGTGTCGTATTTGCTCAAATACCGGTCACTGCCGAGTTCGCGCACGTACTGCAACTGCCCCGATTCGTGACCCACTTGCGCAAGGAAAGCGGCGCGGCGTTTGGGCGTGTTTATGGAATGGCCATCCATGGCGCCATTGAGGGCGGAAATGAAAACGCCCGCTTGGCTGCGGGCGTCTGGAAGTATTTGCTGTAATTGCAGAACCGTCAGCGGCATGAGTCGTGTTCCCTTCGCCATTTGATTAGCCAGACCGCGCCAATGCGTTATTGGGTGGCGTCCAGGCAGGTCGCGTCGATCACGCAGCGATAGCTTTGAAATTTGTCGCCGCTGGCAGTGACCTTGTCGATTGACCAGTAACCGCGCATGAAATCCGGCCAGGAAGGGTCCAGCAGCAAAACGCCCTCGGCGGACAGGGCCGGATTGCCAGGACAGGCGATTTTTACCTTGAGTTTTTCACGCAACAATTTGCGCACCTCACCCTCTCCGACGTCCCTGGCCTCTTCTTCATTCTGACAAAGCCGGCCGATGACCTTGAACGGCGCGCTACCGGTTTCAACCACCCGCACCACCCCGGCCGCCGCGTCCCACCAACTCGTCTTGCAGCCCTGGTTTTTCGCCCGGGCAGTGTCATCGAGCGTGGCGGAGATGAAGGCGCGATCGCCTGGACGATTGTCCGTGGTCACCGACAATTTCACCTCGGGCAACACCTTGCCCGACAGCGACTTGATCTGACCGGGAAGCGCCAGCACATACAGTTCATTCACCGGTTTGGCGATTGCGTGATGCCTGAGGGCAAGGCGTGTCAGGAACGCCATGTCGCTTTCGTTGGACTGATCGATGTGATCGATTTTTTTCAGTGCCAGTTGGGGAGCCACACGTGGCGAAAAGCCGTGCCGGGAAGCTATCTCGCGAAACAGCGCACCCAGGGTGGTCGGGCCGTGACTGGCGGATCGACGCAGCAGGAACCCGGTCTTGTCCGCGACACTGAACGGCGCCGCGGTGGCCACCAGTGTCAAGCGAAGCGGGAACAGCGTCGGTGTCAGGCGAGACACCATGAACTGGCCCTTGTCCACCCACCCGGACTCCACGTAACCAACCCGCAAGCCCACCTTGCCGCCCAGGATCGGCAGGCCTTCGAGCCCTTCCAGGTCGAGCGTCAAGGTCAATTGATCGGACTCGATACCGGCGGCATCGATGTGCTCCCAGCTGATCAGGCGCTTATTGATCAGGGCCTCATTGGCCCCATAAATGTATACCGCTGGCGTGAAACCCAATGCCATGGAGCCTCCTTAATCCCACGCGGTAACCGGCGTGATCACAACGGGTTTTGCGTCAATTTCCGGCAGTACCACCCAGACGCCCGCAGGCAATACCGGCCCCGGTTCCGCCAGTGTGGGGTTGAGCCGCCACAGTGCTTCTTCGACGGCATCGTCACAGCGACCCAGTTCGCGGTACAGCAACAGGTTCACCGAATCACCGGCCAGACTTCGAACTCTACGCATGGATGAACTCCGACAGGTCTACTGCCCAACTGACGACCATCGCCGTACCGTCATCGATGATCATGCTCTGGGTTTCCGTCACCGTGTTGATTCGCCAAAGCCCCCAGCTGCGTCCGATGCCATCTACCAACGGCACCGGTTTGCGCTGTTCCTGTAGCGTGCGCAGCTCATTGAGCCGGTCCATGGCCACCGCGTACATCGACGTCCCCGTAATCCTCAATGTCTGGGCCTTTTGCCCGGTCTGACTGGATTTCGGCTTGCCGGTCACAATGTCCAGCTCCACCCAGCCTCCATCCGAGCTGTGCACGATGCCGCTGTACGCGAAGTGACGGGACAGGCCGAAAATGAAACTGCCCAATGCCATTTGCTGACGCATTACAGACCTCCATCGGTCAGGGCCGCACCTCGTCGAGTGGCGAGGGCGTTGGTGGTTATCAGGGGGACAAATTCACCGTGGAACTGCGTCTGCAGTTGCTGCGCCACGATCGTTCGGATGTGCTCGGAGTTATCCGCCCCCGTGCAGGTGACCTGGATTGACGGTGAATAATTGATCTGCTGTGTTTGTGTCTGTGTCGAGGCGCTGGTCAGGTCTTTGCTGACTTGATCAGGGGCACCGAGCTGGTCGGAAGGTGTGGCCAGTTTTTCGCCCAGCCAGGATCCGGCGATGCCGCCGAGAAAGCCGCCGATGGCCGTGCCCACGCCTGGAAATATCATCGTACCGAGCGCTGCGCCCGCATAAGAACCGGCCACCATCCCGGCAGAGGACGCGACGGCTTTGGTGTCTCCAGTGGCGACACCTTGTGCGATATCGACCCCGGCGCTGAGCAAGTTCAGCCCTGGTGCTCTTTTAGGGAGGAAGGAGCCGACCTTGGCGGCTTTGCCGAGCAACGGGCTGGCCGGACTGGAGCCAGCAAATTGCACCAGACGCTGAGCCGGAGCCGGAGCTGGAGCTGGAGCTGGAGCTGGAGCTGGAGCTGGAGCCAGAGTTTGAGCCTGAGCCAGAATCGGGGCCACTGCCGGTCTATCGACCCGAGGCTGCACAGTGACATCAAATTGCGATTGACCCTTCGGATTGCCCTGCCCCTTGGCTTTGTCCGGTTTTGCGTTCCTGCGTTTCTTGCGTGCCTGATCACCCGTGTAACCCAGGCTGCTTTCCGTCCTCTTTTTCGGCGGCGGAGGCTTGTTGTCCTGGTCGGCGCCGCGATTGTCCTCGCCGATCAGATCCCCCAGGCCCCAGGCCAGGCGTGGCGCCGTTCGCTTCAGGATTTTCTTGGCAACGTTGGTCAACGCTTCGGTGGCGACGGCGGCACCCACGACGGACGCGATGGAAGAGAGCGTGACCGCAACAGCCGCCAGCCCTGTGGCAATTACGGGATGTTGCTCGGCAACCGAACTGAGCTTGTCGACCTGAGCAGAAAGAGACGTCAGCGGGCCGGACATGTCTGGCGTTACTGCGCGCCCCAGGCGACTGAGACTCGCATCCAGCACGTCCCTGCCGGGTGTCGAATTGCGCCCTTCGTCTTTGACGGTCTGCCCTGTCGAGCCATTGCTTTCGACCGTTGACGTCGCAGTGGCGGCTTTATCGGACGCGTCCTTGCGCACAACGGGATTCTGAGGCGTGGCGGCGATTGCAGCCGTCCGCTCGGGCGCCGTCACCGCCACCACACCGGCCTCGCCACTGCTGCGCAGAGTGGAGCGCAGGCCTGCCCCATCGACATTCAGGTTGGGGGCGCCCAATTGATCGGGCGTTTCAGTCGCCGCCATGCCATCGAGGTTCGATGGCGATGGGCTGTCAGCGGCAGGTCCCACTCCGAGCCGTTTGAATGCCGAGCGTGCTGAAGACACTACCGCTGTCAGCGACGTCAGCGCTTCACCCAGCTTGTTCTGCCCTGCCGTCAGTAAGCGTATGTCCAGGCTGACCGTGTTCAGTGCCTGGTTGAGCTGCGCCAGCGGGGCGATGAAACCGGCCAGCCCGAGGGTTGCTGACCCGCCGCCCATTGCCGGCGACCCCATGCTATTGATCGCCGCACTGGCCAGCGAATATTGACTGTCTGCCATCCCGCTCTACTCCTGTTTCACGCCAAGGCGAGTGATCGCGATGTCGTAGCGGCGCAATGCCTTGCCGACGTCCCACTCCAGAATGTCCGCTTCACTTACCGGGTAAATGAGCGGCACCACATCGAGGATTACTTCGATGTCGCGCTCCGAAAGAAGGCCGCCGGTTTGTTTAAAAAATCGTCGATGCGTACCTGAAGCTGTGTCCAGTCGGGCACGGTCAGCAGGGCCAGATCGGGAATCATCAGCCCGGTGCAATGAGCGGTGATGAACTCGGCGCGTTCCTTGGGCGTCTTGAGTTTTTTCATCGCTTTGGTCGCGCGCAGCACCGGCATTTCCAGAGTCAGCGTGGTGAGGGTTCGACCCGCCACGGCGAGCGGTTGCAACAAGGTCACGTCGTCGGGATCGGCCGACGGTGGTTCACCCTCGTACGCTTGCTCAAGGAAATGCGACGTCGGCAACGTCGACATCTCGTGCACGTACTGCGCGATGCTCACGTAGTCCGGGCGCTTGAGTTGATCGAGTTCCTTGACCGACAGGCCGGTGGCCAGCAGCGCCAGTTCGAAGAACTGATCGTCCTCATCGTCGCCGGCACGGGTCAGGGCTTCTTTCTGTGCGGCGTAGTACAACGGTTTGAGCTGAATCTGCTCGATCGACGACTGATCGTCGGCCGCGATCGGCGACAACAAGGCGTGAACAGGAGGTGTCCAGGACATGAAATGAATTCCTTGGTGAATCATGAGACCAGCAAACCTTGTGGGAGCGAACCTGGGTGGGCTCGCTCCCACAGGTTCAAGGGATCAGCACTGCGCGGCGGGCGTCGCCGAGAATGTCGACGCCGTTGAGCACGAACTTCTGGGTGCGCACGTCGATGTCGATCACCGGGATGCCGTTTTCCAGACGGTTGTAGGTGCGGCAGGAGAGCTCAAGCGTGGTGGTCGGTTTGTCATTCATTTTGAGCGCCGTCTCGGCCAGGGACTTCAACTTGCCGCCGACGGTGTGGTAGGTGAACCAGGTGTTGCCATCCTGATCCTGACCGGCCTCACGGACGTTCAGCAAAATGTCGTCGCCCAGTTTCACACCCAGGGCGAGCATGACTTCTGCGCCCACGCCTTGCAGCTTGAGCGTGGCGGTGAGGGCTTTGCCGCTCTTGGCCATTTCCTCGCCGATGAAGCGCCCGCCGGTCATGTTCTCCATCTCGAACTCGATCTTCGGCGGGGTGAACTCTTCCACCGTCGCCGACAACGGCAGGCCTTGCAGGGTGGCCGCGATGGCCTGTCTTACGCGGTTGGTAAACATTAGAGAACGTCCTCCAGGAACTGCTCGATGATTTCATCGCGGGCATTGAGTTGATAAACCATGTGTTCGTTCGGCGCGTAGCGGCCGTAGTCGATGACCACGTACCAGGTGCCGTTCTTGTACTTCTCGACGCTGTTCAATTCCGGGTGCAGGTACACGCTGCCGCCTGGAATGGTTTCGTCGGCGACCAGGGTTTGCAGCCAGTCATTGATGCGCTTGACCTCCTGGTCCATGAACGACTTGGTCAGGTTCTTGGCCATGGCTTTCTGGCCGGCCTTGACCAGCTTGCGGCTGATCGCATCTTCGAGGCCGACGTAGCTGATGAACTTGCCGGTGATCGAGCGGTTACCCAGCAGTGAGAAGCCGCCGAGGATGGTGCGGGCGTAGTAGCTGATGCCGTAGCGGTTGAGCAGATCGCCCTCGGTGGAGGTGTCGAGGATGTTGTATTCCACGACCCGCGAAACGTCCTCGGCGAAGGTCACCTGATTGCCCGGGCTTTCCCATTGCTTGACCTTGGCCAGCGCTGCGATGGCCAGGCTCGACGGCGACAGGAACACGTTTTTCTTGGCGGCCTTGGAGTACACCGACGGCATGTTGTGCACCAGCAGGCAGCGGTCGAAACCCAGCTCCGCGCCGCCCAGTTCCTGGCTGTAAGTCACTTGGTCGGCGACCGCGGCGTCCTTGCCGTCGAGCACCACACGGGCCTTGATGCGCTTGCCGAAAGACGCGAACTCACCGGCCACGGCTTTGGTGCTGGTGAAGCCCGGCGCGCCGATGATGGTCAGGTCCTCAGGCACGCTGCCCAACGCCGCGAGGCCGAGCTTGCGACCGGTCAGCGGATCGATGCCGCCGATGACGTTATTCAGCGTGTCCGCCGGGGTCGCGCCCTCTTCGACGATGACCACGTAGACCGGCACCTTGACCACTTTCAGGATCTGGAAGACCGCGTGATACAGCGTGCCCGCCTCGGTGCCGGTCGGATCGAGCAGCGCCTGGGTGGTGAAGCTGTTGATGCGAAACGGCGCATTGCGTGGAATCAACGGATCCGCCTTCGGCGCGGTGCCGATCAGACCGATGACGTTGTCGCCCAGGCCACCCATGGCCTCGGGGGATTCGGTGGCATTGACGGTAATGCCGTTGTGCTCGAAGTTCAGAACCTCAGCCATGGTTATTCAGCCTTCTTGGCAGCGGCCTTCTTGGCCGGGGTGGAGGATGCGGCCGACTCGGCAACCGCGGTATTTTTCAGCTCCAGACGACCAGCGCTGCGCAACGCACTGGCCTCCACATCGAGCAGTTGCAATTCCTGGCCGATGCTCGACCAGTGACCACCCCCGGTGGGGAATGGGAGGAGCACGGTGTACGTTTGGCGTTCTGCCATTTCTGTTTCTCCTTGAACGAAAAAGCCCCTTGGGGAAGGGGCTGTCGGGTGTTGTGTTTGTTGTATTGCGGGAAAGAAAACGCCCCGACGGTGCGGGGCGTTTATTGGGTTTGTTCGGCGATCCAGAGTGGGGCGACCGGGCGGTATTGGCTGTCAGGGAAATCTGCTGATTGTGGCCAGTCGCGCAGGGCCTGGATGTACACCAAAAGTTCATCGAACCGCTCAGCGGAAAGCGTTGTAGGGCCAGCGATTTCAAGTTGATCGCGATGGCGCTCTCGCAGCCACATAACCGCCGGCAATTGAACATCGCGCCAAGTGCGCTCCTGCGCTGGAAGATCTGGGTCCGGCTCACGTGCGTCTATCAGATAGGGCAAACCACGCTCGTCATGAGCGCGTACCTTGCCAGGCGTAGGATTACCAATGACCGACAGGTACAACGCTTCGGAAATATCAACAGCGTCTGGAGGCATTTCTGTATGAATACCCTCCAAATAAGTAGTGCCTGTACTCGGACTATAAAAACGCTTCATTTGTTCTACCCTCCCTAATTTCCGATAGCGAAAAACGATGCGCTGCCGTTTGCACTGTTTGCGACTTTGAAGGTTTCCTTCGTCTCACCAAGTACCTCAACAAACTCGCCAACTGCTGGCGCCAGGTTTCCGTAGGCTCCGCCAATGAGGAACATGCAGGAATTCGGGAAGGCAACCGGGAAAGATACGGTGCTGATGGAGCCCAACGCTTGAGCAACCCGCCCCCATTGAAATACAAGCCCACCTAGCCACGTCGGGAAAATGATGTAGCCGTTGAGTGCCAAGCTGATCGAAAACCCAAACCGCAATTTCTTCGGCGTGACGATAGTCGCGTCGTCCGCACCAGCATTCATCTGAGCCTGAGTCGCGACCCTTGCCGTTCCTTGATTGACCTCAGTAGCCTGAGACGCAAGTATTACCAGCGTTGCAATGTCGATGGTCCCCTGATTGATCGGGGCGTTCCATGCTTTGATGCACAACATGAACGCCACGTTGTTAGGTCGGGTAATGCCATACGTAACCTCGGGACCGCCGGGCAGCGCAAAGTTCGATGCCGGGTTCACCCCCATAAGCGTTACACCCGAATAAAGCCCCGTATCGCCACTGTCGTACCCCGTTTTGATCCTTGATGCAGCATGATCATTGATATTGGAAGCTATGGATTGGGTGGCCGGAAGATTGGTATCAATCGCCGAAATACTACCTTTCTGCCAACTGCCAATTACGCGGCCCGGATCTACGCCGCGACCATGATCCCAACCGCGCACGAACTCGCCACGGGACTCAGGTAATCGGGTGTAGCCCGCCCCATCGCCCGGCAAGTTGTACTTACGATTCAGATAGTTCGCCAGATCTGGATAAAGCGTGTCTTTAAACAGGCTGTTGTCCACCTCAAGAAAACCTGGTGGAACGCTTTCCGCAGGAAAGGTCACCATGGCACCAACCGGCAACGCCGAAGCCTGCGCAATCAGCGCCTCGATTTCAGGCTTCGTATAAGTGTCCTTGATCCCAAAACCAGCCAACGTTTCCGGATTCGTGCCCGCAGTGGCGCGACCGTATTTATCAACCGTCAAACTCTTGTAAGTCCCCGCCTGAATCCCCGTCCTACCCGCCAGCATTTCAAAGCTCAGCGCAGTAGTCCCCAGCGTGATCGGACCATTCGTGACCAAGTGCCAAAGCGAATCGCCGTTCGCCGTGCCCTCTTCAACCATCACGCTCAGACCCGGCGTCACCTTGGCGCTGGTGTTCGAGTCAACCGAACGCAGCCAGTCACCATTGGCGGCAACATAAATACCGTTATCCTTCGCCGCCGTTTGCGCCGCCACCAGCACCCGCTGACCCGCCACCACCGCGAGACCATCAATCTGCTGCGCTCCGCTTAGTACGATGTTCCCGGTGGAGACCACGCGCACCGACTGTTTGCCATCCAGCTTCGCCAGTTCATCGGCGAGATACCCCATCACCCAGGCCCGTGTCGCCTTGACCACGGTGTCGTCGATCAGCAGCGTGACGTTCGACGCATTGCTGGTCTCGAAAATCGAGCGAATGTAGAACTCTTTCCCCGAGCCCGACGTCGCCAGCACCGGCTTGAACGACTCCGGGTATTTGACGATGGCGTACAAAATCCCGGTGTCAGTCCAGAGCCCCGCTTCGCGCACATACCAACCGCCCTCTTCTGGCGGGATGGTCACTTCGGCCAACAACCAGCTCGGATTCTTCTCGTCCTGGAACAGCGCATTCAGTGGCCCGCGCCACACTTCTCGTTTAAGCGCAGTGGCGGTCGCCGCCGGGTTGTAGACCGTGCCGCCGCCGTCACCGACCGAAATCTGTGACAACTTGATCGGCACGCCCGCCGCCTTGCAGGCGGTTTCGTAGGCAATCCCTGCATTCGTGAGCAGGGTGTAATAGTCAGCCATTCAGGCCCCCTGAGGATAAATAGTGGATGTTTCAACGGCGTAGAGCCCAGCAGCCATAAAGGCCTGACCCGAGGCTTCGAGCCCTTCGATGACAATCGGATACACCGTGGTGAGTTCGCCGCACACCGTCGCCGCGCCGATGACGTGACTGCCGAATGCGCTCAACCCAACGGACACCGACAGGATGTCGCGTTCGCTTTTGGCGTCCGCCAGGCGTCGGTCGAGACGGGCGTCGATTTCTTCGCTGTAGGGTTGCTCGGTAAACGCCCTGACGGAAAAGCTGTAGGGCTGGCCCGGTGGCGTCTGCTCGTACCAGGCCCGCACTTCAGGCATCAAGCGCAATCCTTTCGCGGCGTTTTCCAGCGCCAGTCGCGTCCCGGCCTGCCGCGCCGTGGGCCAGGCGAGTTCGACCGTCAGGCGCTTTTCCGCCTCGGCCGCCTCGGAGCTCCATTCACTGACACCTCGATCGGCGGCGAGATACGGCAGAAACGCCAAGGGCGTCACCGTCGGGTTCATCAGCTCGGGAAACGGCGGCGTGATGCGATCAAGCAACGTGCCGAAACCGAGGTCCAGGGCTTTTTCCAGCGCTGAGCTGTTGGACGGCAACAGGCTCGGACGAGGTTTTGGGTCACTCATAGCGTGAGCACCTCGACCTCGACCCCCGTGCACCAAGGCGCTTCGAAGGCGGTCGTGACAATCGGTTCGACCGGTTCGAGAATCTCGAGCTGAACCGCGCCAGCGTTGTGCAGCGTGTAGTCGATCCAGCTCGGGTCGACCCGCCCTTCCAGCCGATGACAACTCTGGGCATACGCTTGCAGTTGCTGTTGTGCGGCGACCTTGGTCAGCCCCGAATCAGGGCCGGCGTTGATCCTCGCGACGACGCGGATTTTGTAGTTCTTGATGTGGGCGCCCTGCACCGTGACCCGATCCGTTTCCGGTCGCACATCAGGTCGGGCGAAGTGTTCGCGCACACCTTCGAGCAGTTCCTCTGACGCGGTGCCATCGCCTTCCCGTGCCAGCACCGTGACCATCACCTCGCCCGGTGCCGTGCGACGTCCGTTGCCATCCTTGACCTGCGCCGCATGGCCGTCCGGATCGAAGGTGTACGTGACCGTCACCTCGCCCGCCGCCGCGCTTTCCACCTTCACCGCAGGACGCTCGCCGAGGGTGAACACCTCGCGGCGATACTGCATGCGCGAACCGGCGGCCGGTGCGTGCGGCGCCAGGTAGTAACGCAACCGGGCGTCATCGTCGCTTTCATACACGGGCGCTACCGGCGGGTACGCTGCCGGATCGCCCGGGTCGAGCAACTGACGCTCAAGCCCCATGTCGGCGAGGCGGGCATCCAGATTGCTGCCGGTCGCCCACCAGGCCAGCATCTGCTTGATGCGGGCGTTGTATTTTCGTTCGTGGATTTGCAGGCGCACACAAAACGCCTCAAGCGCCAGGGTCAGTAACTCGCTTTCGTTTTCAAGACTGGCCTTGAGTTTCGCCGCCGTCTCGGGAGACCGGGCGCCGACGTACTCGACGACAAACGTCTTGAACTCGGCGAGCAGGTCTTCGAACGCGTCGACGGTGACGATCGACGGTTCGGCCAACTGGTTCTGGCCAGGGATCAACATGCTCATGTCACCACCTCGAAGGTCTGGTTGCGGTTTTTCCAGATGCCGGCGAATCGCAACACCAGCCCGGCGCCTCGCCGGCCGGCGACAATGACCTGCGGCTGGAAATCACCGATGCCGTTCTGCTCGTTGTAAAACGCCTGCGCCGCATGACTCTGGGCAAGGATCAGCAGGTCGTCGCCAAGGTTGCGGCCGAGCAGATCCGGGATCAGCGAGCCATACAAAGGACGCTTCTGACGGGTGCCCAACGGCGTGGTCAGCGCCCGGGTGGCGCGCTGCACGAATTGCGGCCAGTCGTCGACCGCCGCCCCGGTGTTTCTATCGATTCCGATCATGGGAAACTCTTTATGCGGTACTGATGACGCGTCCCTGGTGATCCACCACCGGGCCGCTCAGGTGCACACCGGAAGCGTCGAGTCGCAAGCCGACCGCGCCCAGTTGCAGTTCGATGGCCTCAGGCGTGATCGCAAGCCTCGCCGGGCCGAGATTCAACTCGAGCGCTTCGCGAGAGCCACTGAACGCCGCCGGGCCGTTCTTCCAGTGCAAGGCGTGACGGGCATCGTCGTAACCGCTTTCAGTGCCATCCAGATAGAGGCGACGCGTCAGCGACGCCTGTGTCGAAGCGGGTGGAAACTGATTGCCGTTGAGCCCGAACAACGCCACGGATTGAGCGCCGCCCTCGCCGCCGCCATGGTTCAGCAGCAGGCATTGCTCGCCGACCGAGGGGATCCGCGACTCGCTTTGCGCCCCGGCGCTGGGGTTGAAAAAACGGATGGCCGGGCTCAGTAACTCACCATGACTGACCCGGCACGTGTTACTGGCCGCATCGACTTCCTGGCACACGCCGATGCGACACAAGCTGTCGGTTCGCCGGTGCAAGTCTTCAAGTTCAGCCTCCATCTCGGCCAGGCGCTCGATGATGGGGCCGAGCTGCTGACGTAAAAGCGCATCGAACATGGCTCAGCCCTCGAGTGCGGTGTATTGGTCCGGGTCGTCGATGTTCGAGACTTCCCAGGTTTTGGCGAATTTCGGGATGCCCAGCGGGTCGTCCAGCAGTAATGCGCCGAGGTAAATCGTCTGGGTGAAGGAAAGGGTCCAGGCGAGGTACTCCTGCGAACCGCTGATGAGCGTCGACGGCAAGGCATCGATGTTCACGGGCAAATCGCATTGGCTACCTGGCAGCCCCCATCGGTTATCCGTCACCCATCCCTTGAGGACGGCTGCCAGATCGCAAGCGGCCAACCCAGGGTTATCCAGCGTTGGGGAAACAACGATTTGCAGCGAGAACGTCAGGACATGAGCGATGCGTCCGTCCTGGGCGCGCTCGCCGCTTGCATTGCGTTCGAGGGCGATCAGGATCCACGCCTGATCGAACGTGCCGTCGAAGTCCTGACGAGCTCCGACGTTCAAACCCGGGTCAGCCGAGCGCAGCGCTTCGGCAATGGCAAACAACAGCCGCGACGGCTTATCGATGTCGAGGGACATAGGGGGTTTCCAGTTCAAAGATTGAAGCGTTCGGCTGCGCGGGGGATGCAGCGTGTCGGCGTTGCCAGAACGGCAACGGGGATTGGTTTTATTGATCCGGGCGGGAATCACGCGGCGGTACTTCGCACACGCCGATCCGCTTGGCTGCCCAGCGCTCATAAAGGCCGATGGCGACGTCGGCGCCGGCCATTGCCGTGAGGCAACCGAACGCGCCAGCCGCCCAGATCGACATGCCGGCGGCGTACAGCAGCATGATGGCCGAGACCCCGCAGATCATGCACGCCCCGGAACGCAAGGCCAGGCGCCGCAGCAATGACCAGCCCCGGGCGCCCTCCTTGTCGGCACGCCACATTTCGCCAGACACCCCGCCCATCACGGCGAGCACGATGACCAGCCAGATCGGCATGTCCAGCAACGCTTGTTGCTCGTTTGTCATGTCACGCCTCCTTGGGATCGATGAGATGGGCCTTTCGGAAATGAGCCGGCTGGTTTTGATCGACGAAGAACTACAGCTTTTCAACGATCACGTTGTCGATGAAAGCGAAGTTGACGTAAGGGTTCTGCTCGTTGGAAAAGGCCAGCGTTGTCTGGGACGTAGTCGCGGTGAAGTCATAAGTCACGGTGCTCCACTCGACAACACTGCCCTTGGCCTTTGGCGTATTGAAGGTGGCGGTCTGACCGGCGACTTTCACCTGAACTACACCGTCACCGGAGCGACTGGCGTACAACGAGTTGCCCATGCTGAAGGTCAATCGATACTTGGCCCCTACGACGGTGGCGAAATTCTGCTGAATGCCACCGCCGTTGCCATAAACATAGTTAGCCAGATCAACAATCACCGCGCCCTCCACTGCGGCGGAGCCGGGGACCGAGGCGCGCACGTTGAAGTATTCGACTCCCGACAGAAAGGTCGTCCAGCCCGTGATGAAGTTGGCTTTCGCCGTCGTATCCAGAATGCAACTGTCGCTGCAACCCGGTTGTTCAAAACTGCCGTTGACCAGAAGGTTCGCCGCAGTAGCGCTGCCGGCAGCACCGACGAGAGCCAGCATCAGCGGGGCAATGATTTTTTTGATTCCGTTCATGGTTGTACCTATTGAGTGAGATGTATTGATTACGCAGCAGTTGCTGCACAGGCAAACCCCAAATGCGGGGTTGATATGCCTGACTTCAGGCAGGCATTCCAAAAAGCCCGGTCACCCAGGCTTTTCAGTAATGCGATCCTTCGCGTTGACCTTTCGGCGCTACTGGCGCGGTACGGGTCCATTCAGATTGTTTTTCCGACCGCGGTCCCTGCCCGCCGGATAACTGCTTCTGGTGCTTTACGCTGCACACCCGGGTCAGTTGCCAACCCTCTGAACCGTTGAGGCCGGTTCATCGCTGCCTTTGTGGTGGAACTAAAGAACTTCGTTTCGAGCTGCTTTGTTGAGCGGCTTGAGACAAAGAATATGCATGGATGCATATACAGTCAATGCATAAATGCATTTATTTATGCACTTTGAATGCGTTGGCGCATGAAAGCCCCACAGACAAAGGCGTTGACGGTTTTCAGCAGGCGAAAAAAAACCCGCGCAGTGGCGGGTTTTATCTGACAGCGATGAGGTTAACGGGCGTACATGCCCCACCAGAAGACGTGGCCGAGGATGACAATCTGTTCTTCCTGGATCTCCTGGAAGGTGTAGTCCTCATCCGGATGCTCATCGCGATTGAAGCTGCGCAGGCGAATTCCCGTCGGCAGGCGATAAAGCTGTTTAACCCGCAACTGGCCGTTATGGTTGATGGCATACAGGTCGCCATCGACGATGTCGCCAATCCCGCATTTGCCGGCATTGACCCCCACGGTGGCGCCGTCGCGCAGTACCGGCAACATACTGTTGCCACGCACCGTCACGCATTTGGCCTGGTCGAACTGCACACCGTTGTGGCGCAGGCTGCGTTTGCCGAAGCGCAGGCTAGAGCGCTCGCTTTCTTCGATGACGAATCTTCCTGATCCAGCAGCCAATTCAACCTCGCGAAGAAAGGGGACGGACACCTCGTCGTCATCGACGGGCGTATCGTCATCCCACAGGCTTATGTCCTTGAGTTCCGAATGCAGTTCATCGCGACTGGAATTGACGGTAGGCGCGACATCCGCACGGCCCCGCAACTGGTCGGTGCTCACGGCGAAGTATTCGGCGATCTTCGAAATGTGTTTGTCCGAAGGATCGACGATCTTCCCGCTGAGGATGCGCGAGAGAGTGGATTGAGGCACGCCCGTGCGACGGTGAAGCTCCGTGGGGGAGATCCCGTGCTGATCGAGCAGCGCTCTTAATACGGTAGAAACATTGCGTTTTTGCATAACGCGCATAGTGCTTGATCTTTTTTTCGTAGGCAAATGCAGAATTGCATAAACAGCGCATAAATTGTGTATGGACGGCAGAAAGGTATCCCGCCGCTTTCATGCCTGCGTCGGGTGGACCGCCCATGTTAACCTTGCGCCCATCGCGGAAAAGCCGGGCCGATGTCCCTCCTTTGCCCTACACCTTTCAACGAATTTGCC
This sequence comes from Pseudomonas sp. IT-P100, assembly GCF_949767185.1. Lineage (NCBI taxonomy): Bacteria > Pseudomonadati > Pseudomonadota > Gammaproteobacteria > Pseudomonadales > Pseudomonadaceae > Pseudomonas > Pseudomonas sp. IT-P100. Next base: position 556,430 of record NZ_CATKQK010000022.1, on the reverse strand, counting down.
TGATATCCGATGAATAAAGCACTCACCGATCTGTCCTCTCACACGCCAATGATGCAGCAGTACTGGCGCCTGAAGAACCAGCACCCCGACCAGCTTATGTTCTACCGCATGGGTGACTTCTACGAGATCTTCTATGAAGACGCGAAGAAGGCCGCCAAGTTGCTGGACATCACCCTGACCGCCCGTGGGCAGTCGGCCGGTCAGGCGATTCCGATGTGCGGGATTCCCTACCATGCCGCGGAAGGTTACCTGGCGAAACTGGTGAAGCTTGGCGAATCGGTGGTGATCTGTGAGCAGGTCGGCGATCCGGCCACCAGCAAGGGGCCAGTGGATCGCCAGGTGGTGCGGATCATCACGCCGGGTACGGTCAGTGATGAGGCGCTGCTGGATGAGCGTCGGGATAACCTGATCGCGGCGGTGCTGGGTGACGAGCGCCTGTTCGGGCTGGCGGTGCTGGACATCACCAGCGGCAACTTCACCGTGCTGGAGATCAAGGGCTGGGAAAACCTGCTGGCGGAACTGGAGCGGGTCAATCCGGTGGAGCTGATGATCCCGGATGACTGGCCGAAGGATTTGCCGGCGGAAAAACGCCGTGGGGTACGTCGCCGTGCGCCGTGGGATTTCGAGCGTGACTCAGCACTGAAAAGTCTCTGCCAGCAATTCTCGACCCAGGACCTGAAAGGTTTCGGTTGCGAGAACCTGACCCTGGCCATCGGCGCCGCCGGTTGCCTGCTCAGCTACGCCAAGGAAACCCAGCGCACCGCCCTGCCCCATTTGCGCAGCCTGCGGCATGAACGCCTCGACGACACCGTGGTGCTGGATGGCGCGAGCCGCCGCAACCTGGAACTCGATACCAACCTCGCCGGTGGTCGCGACAATACGCTGCAATCGGTGGTTGATCGCTGCCAGACCGCGATGGGCAGTCGCCTGCTGACCCGCTGGTTGAACCGGCCGTTGCGCGACCTGAAGGTTTTGCTGTCACGCCAGACCTCGATCACTTGCCTGCTCGACGGCTACCGATTCGAAAAGCTGCAACCGCAGCTCAAGGAAATCGGTGACATCGAGCGGATTCTGGCGCGGATCGGTCTGCGTAACGCCCGTCCTCGCGACCTCGCTCGTCTGCGCGATGCACTCGGAGCACTGCCTGAGTTGCAAGTGGCGATGACCGAGCTGGAAGCGCCGCACATCATTCAACTGGCCAAGACCACCAGCACCTACCCGGAACTGGCGGCACTGCTGGAAAAAGCCATCATCGACAACCCGCCTGCGGTGATCCGCGATGGCGGCGTGTTGAAAACCGGTTACGACAGCGAGCTCGACGACCTGCAATCGCTGAGCGAAAACGCCGGACAGTTCCTGATCGATCTGGAAGCACGCGAAAAGGCCCGCACGGGCCTGTCGCACCTGAAAGTCGGTTACAACCGCATTCACGGTTACTTCATCGAACTGCCGAGCAAGCAGGCCGAATCGGCGCCGGCCGACTACATTCGTCGCCAGACGCTGAAGGGCGCAGAGCGTTTTATCACGCCGGAACTCAAGGCGTTCGAGGACAAGGCACTGTCGGCCAAGAGCCGCGCCCTGGCTCGCGAAAAGATGCTTTACGAAGCGCTGCTCGAAGACCTGATCGCCCAGTTGCCACCGCTGCAAGACACCGCCGCGGCATTGGCCGAACTGGATGTACTGAGCAACCTCGCCGAACGCGCATTGAATCTCGATCTGAATTGCCCGCGCTTCGTCGACGAGCCCTGCATGCGCATCAGCCAGGGCCGTCACCCGGTGGTCGAGCAAGTGCTGACCACGCCGTTCGTGGCCAACGACCTGAGCCTCGACGACAATACCCGCATGCTGGTGATCACCGGTCCGAACATGGGCGGTAAATCCACCTACATGCGCCAGACCGCACTGATCGTGTTGCTGGCACACATCGGCAGTTTCGTGCCGGCGGCCAGTTGCGAACTGTCGCTGGTGGACCGCATCTTCACCCGGATCGGTTCCAGCGATGACCTGGCCGGTGGACGTTCGACCTTCATGGTCGAAATGAGCGAAACCGCCAACATTCTGCACAATGCCACCGAGCGCAGCCTGGTGCTGATGGACGAAGTCGGTCGCGGCACCAGCACCTTCGACGGTCTTTCCCTGGCGTGGGCTGCGGCCGAACGCCTGGCGCACCTGCGGGCTTACACGCTGTTCGCCACCCACTACTTCGAACTGACGGAGCTACCGGAAGCGCAACCGCTGGTGGCCAACGTGCACCTCAATGCCACCGAGCACAACGAGCGCATCGTGTTCCTGCACCACGTGCTGCCAGGGCCTGCCAGCCAGAGCTATGGCCTGGCCGTTGCGCAGCTGGCCGGCGTGCCGAGCGAAGTGATCGTGCGCGCTCGCGAGCACCTGGGTCGCCTGGAAGCCACCGCGCTGCCCCATGAAGTGCCCAAGGCTGCCAAAGGCAAAACGGCCGCGCCGCAACAGAGCGACATGTTCGCCAGCCTGCCCCATCCGGTGCTCGATGAACTGGCCAAACTGGATCTGGATGACCTGACGCCGCGTCGCGCGCTCGAAATGCTCTATACACTAAAGACACGGATCTAACGCACTTGCCTGCAAGCTGTTAGAATCTCGCGCGGTTTGGGATGCTGCAGGCCAATAGCCTGGCCTGCAGACTATCGCTCCCAAACCTGGCGACCCCAACGTGAAGGGGCTCCGCTGCCGCCGCCTGAGGAGAAAATTAGAAATGACCTTCGTCGTCACCGACAACTGCATCAAGTGCAAGTACACCGACTGCGTAGAAGTCTGTCCGGTGGACTGCTTTTACGAAGGCCCGAACTTCCTGGTGATTCACCCGGATGAGTGCATCGACTGCGCACTGTGCGAACCAGAATGCCCTGCCGTGGCCATCTTCTCTGAAGATGAAGTCCCGGAAGAGATGCAGGAATTCATTCAGCTGAACGTTGAGCTGGCCGAAATCTGGCCCAACATCACCGAGAAGAAAGAATCGCTGCCCGATGCCGAAGAGTGGGATGGCGTCAAAGGCAAGATCAAAGATCTCGAACGCTGATTTCCCCCGCGTTCCCGAAAAGGCCCCTTGCGGGCCTTTTTTGCTTTTCTGCAGGCAAAAAAAGGGGCGGTTTGACCCGCCCACATTTTTTCCCTATTCCCTGTGTTCCTTTTCATCGTCCTGATGAATCGCGTCCTGCAATGTCCTTTCCCCTCATCCTTGAAGGGCGTGTCTGTCCGTCGACACAGCACCGATACTAGAGGGTTAATGGCGTAACGCAATCGGGACCCGCGGCGAAAAAAACGTGGCCGTGTAGCGTTAACGTTGACCAACACCCCGTTAAATCGGGGAGGCAGGTCTCATACCCGACTCCCTTGGGCACTTTGGCCGGGTGTAAACACAACGAACACTTACGGAAGAGTAAGCCAAGACCTACAACGCTTTAGGAAGGTCACCAACCGTTATGCTCTATCGTTTACACGCCTCCATACCTACATCAATGGAATCGTATAGCTCACGATCAGACGATTCTGATCCTGATCGCGAGCGATATCGCTTCGGGCCATGCCGTTACGCCAGCCAAACCCCACATTTTTCAGTGCGCCACTCTGAATCACATAGTCCAGCGAGATATCGCGCTCCCATTCGCTGGCATCATTGCCGCTGACAGTCTTGATATTGTCGCCTTTGAGGTACATCACGGACGCCTTCAACCCAGGAACGCCCAGCGCGGAAAAGTCATATGCGTATTGTGCGAATGCGGTGCGCTCACCGGCCTGGATGAATGTTTGAATGGTACGGTCGGTATAGAGATAAAGACTCGCGCCGCCTTCACCTTTGCCCACCAGCCCACCCTGATTCAGCTGTGCAAAGTTGCTGTCGTCGGAAACGCTTTGATAGCCCGCGGTAATCGCATGCCCGCCCAATGAATAAATGAACGCCGCGCTCCAGGTATCGTTGTCGATTTCACCACTACGGTCTTTGCTGTAGCCGCCCATTTTATAGCCACTGGCGCGACCGGCCACGGTGCTGTTTTTACCGTCGGAGGTGGTCTTGAAATAACGCAAGTCGGTTTTCAATGAACCGTATTCGTCCAGGGGCAAAACATGCAGTAACCCGACGAAGTGCTGATTGTAATAGTCTTCAAGATTGGCGTAGTAATACTGGGCGGTCAGATCCTTGGTCAGTTTGTAGTCGCCACCGGCAAAGCTGAATTTATTACTTTCCTGAGTGGCGCCCGCAACGGCCAGCCCCGCGCGATCACTGGAAGCACGCCCGGTGGCGTGCTCCAGTTGACCGGCGGTGAGGGTCAGATTGTCGATTTCATTGCTAGTGACTTGTCCGCCTTCAAAAGTTTGAGGCAGGAGACGCCCGTCATTGGAAACCAGAATGGGCAACTTGGGCTGCAAGGTCCCGTAGCGCAGTTCGGTTTTGGAGAAACGCATCTTGGCCGTCGCGCCCATACGGCTCCATTGATCTGCCGCTTTGTCGCCATCGTTGGGAAACATTGACCCGCCGACATGGCGCCCCGCGCCGCTGTCGAGCTTCAAACCCAGCAGGCCTATGGCGTCCAGACCGAACCCCACGGTTCCATCGGTAAATCCGGATTGATAATTGAGCATGAAGGCTTGCCCCCACTCTTCGGTCTTCGAAGGAGCGGCGGCACCGTCGCGGTTATCGTTGTTGAAATAGAAGTTACGCAAATTCAAGTTGGCTTTGCTGTCTTTGATAAATTCAGCACTCGCTAACGGACTCATGGCAACACCCAGAACGCCGGTCAAACAACTCAGTACTTTTAACGTGGTTTTCATCAGGACGAACTCCAGCGCGGAACTCTGTTCCGGGTCTATTAAAATGGCAGCAGGAAGCACCCCGCCAATCAAAGGATTGGCCGATGCATTAAATAGTCTTCAAAAAACTTGCGAATCAGCAGAAGTAATAGTGGTTAAAAACCTCCGAAGAACCCTGTCAGGAAAGCGCCTTGAAAGTCCCTTTGTTTCAGTCGATCAGTCCATGAGCGTCATAAAACGGATACGGGCCGGGATACTCGCCAACAACGACGTTGTGGGTCGTCAGCGCCTGTGCATCCCAGCGATGCAGCAGATAACCGGGTGGTTCAAGATTGAAATGCGCCGGCGCCGTGGGCTGCAGATCCAGCACGATCTGATGTGAGGTCCCCGGGCATACGCAACTCAGACTGCCGCCGAAACGCCGCTGCATTGATCGATGTAAATGCCCGCACAGCAAGCGCTCCACCTGCGGGTGCCGGGCAATGACCCGCTCCAGCGCCAAGGCGTTGATAAACGGTTCACGATCCATGTGGCCAATACCGCTGATGAACGGCGGGTGATGCAGGATCAACAGCGTCGGGACGTCGGGGCGACGTGCCAATTGTTCGTCGAGCCAACGCAATTGACTGTCCAGCACACGGCCACCATGGGCATCGGGAATGGTCGTATCCAAACCGATAAGGCGCACCGGATGCTGCTCCACCACCCAGTCCAGCGGAGCACCCGTCGATGTCGGCAAATAGGCGTGATCTGTAAAGGCCGCCTGCAAATGCTCGCGAATGTCGTGGTTGCCAGGCACCAGGTAGCAAGGCATGTGCAGCCGCTCCAGTTCGGAACGCAGCACGGCATATTCATCAGGACGGCCGAAGTCCACCAGATCGCCGCTGATCACCACAATATCCGGGCGCGGATGACTGGCATTCAATTGATCGACCGCACGACGCAGCGCGCCAGTGGTATCAACGACGCCGTAGGTCAGCTTGTGATCAGCTTTCAGGTGCAGATCACTGAGCTGCGCAATGAGAAACGAACGATTCAAAATTCACTCACTAATGACCAGAACATTACGGTTGCAGGGTGAACAGCTGCTGCGGCTCAATGCCCAGAGCAATCAGCGCGCCAAAGTCGTGGATCACGCCGTCTGCGCTGTCCACCATCAGCGGCTGTGCAGCGCCGACATCGACCAACAAGCGGCTTTGTGCCCCCTGGAAAAATTGCCCTACCAGGCGCCCGGACAGATGACCGCCGCCGGGCATCACCCGTAAGTGTTCAGGGCGGCAATATACGGTGGAAGGGGGATGCGCGCCCCTCCACGGCAATTCACCGCCGCTGACTTTCAAGCCCGAGGGCGTGTGCTCGATCACCGGAAAAGCGTTGAGATTGCCGACGAAACTGGCGACAAACGTGTTGGCCGGCTGCCGATAGATTTCCCGTGGAGTGCCCAATTGCGCGACCCGACCGCGCTCCATGACCAGAATGCGATCGCCCAGCGCCATCGCCTCGCCCTGATCATGGGTGACAAATACGGAGGTCACCCCCAATCCGCGGAGCAACTGATCCAGCTCGCTGCGCAGGCGTTCACGCAATTGTGCGTCCAGCGCCGCCAGAGGTTCGTCGAGCAGCAGCACTTTGGGTCTGGGTGCCAGGGCCCGAGCCAGGGCGACTCGCTGACGCTGCCCCCCGGACAATTCGTGAACACTGCGTTTTTCGTGACCTTGCAGCCCCACCAGCTCCAGCAACTCCGAGCACCGCTTGTTGCGCTCGGCGGGTGAAAGGCCGCGAATTTTCAGGCCGTAAACAATGTTGGCGGCCACGTCCAGATTCGGAAACAAGGCATAATTTTGAAACACCATACCCACATCACGACGCTCGATCGGTAAGCGCGTGACATCCTTGTCAGCGAAAAACACATGGCCCACATCCGGCCGTTCCAGGCCGGCGATGAGGCGCAGGGTGGTGGTTTTACCGCAACCCGAAGGGCCGAGAATCGCCAGCGTTTCCCCGGCTTCAATGGTCAGGTTCAGATCATGTACAGCAACGGTGCCATCGGAAAATGCCTTGCGGCACCCTTCCAGGCGAATGGTGATTCCGCTCATCGACTTTCTCCGCGGGAGAGACGGGCACTGATAGCCTGCAACGCAATAAGCAGCGGCACGATCATCAGTAGAAATAGAAGTGTGTAAGCACTGGCGACCTCCAGTCGTGCCGAGGCATAACTGTCAGCCAGGCCCACCGGCAACGTTTTGGTCATCGGCGTGTGCAGCATCCAGGTCAGGTTGAACTCGCCCAGCGACAACGTGACGACCATCAGCACCCCGGCGAGAATCCCTGCTCGGCAGTTGGGTATCACCACGCCGAAGAGTCGCCGCAACGGTCCCGCGCCAAGGCTCGCCGCAGCCTCTTCCAATACCGGCAGATGCTGGCGTTGCATCACCGCCATGACCGGACGCACCAGAAATGGCAGAGTGAACAACACATGACCTACAAGGATGAATAACCAGCTGCTGCGAAACCCACCGAACTGGCCGTAGGTAAGCAGCAAGGCCAAAGCACTGGCCAGTCCCGGCATCGCCACTGGCAACACCATCAGTTCCTCGAACCCGCGGCTGAAGCGGTTGTTCATTCGCACCAGCGCATACGCCGCCGGCACGCCAAGCACACTGACGCAGAGCGCACAGGCTAGCGCCAATTGCAGGGACAACCAGACCGTGGATGAGTAAGCGAGCCAGACCTGCACCAGCCAATCGAACGTCAGGCCGCTGGACAGCCCCTGAAAATAATTGCGCGTCAATCCGGCCATCAGCGACATCAATACCGGCACCAACATGAAGGCGCACACCAGCAAGGTGAAGACCAGTTGCCCGACAAACAGTGTGGAACGCTTCACAAGGTTGTCCTCGATGGAGTGACCAGTCGCCGGCCCAGCAGGAGCGCGATCCAGGTCACCGCGCCAAGCACCACCGACAGCGCTGCGGCCACGGCAAAATTGGCGTAGTTGGTAAATACGTTATAAATCGCGACCGGGGTTACGTTGAGGCGCGTGCCCAGGGTGAACGCCGTGCCGAACGCGCCCATGGAGGTCGCAAAGCAGATAGCCGCGCAGGAAACCAGGGCCGGCGCCAAACCGGGAATAATGACGTCCACGACCACTCGCCAGGAACCCGCTCCCAGCGAGTGGGCGGCTTCCTCAAGGCTGCGATCCAGGCTTTCGCAAGCGGCCATCACCGTCAGGATCACCCTCGGAATCGAGAAGTACAGGTAACCAACACACAAGCCCGCCAACGAGTAGGCAAAGACCCAGCGCTCCCCCGCCAGCGTGACGCCCAGGGCACTGAACAATCCCTGGCGCCCCGCCAGCAGAATCACCAGGAAGCCGACGACCACACCAGGAAACGCCAGTGGAAAGGTCAGCAAAGCCACCAGTGTCGAGCGTCCGAAAAAGCGCTGACGAGCGAGGAACACGCCGGTGATACCGCCCACCACGAGCGCCGCCAGGGTCACCACGAGCGCAAGCAGGCAGGTTTGTGCCAGGCTACTCAGGTATTGCGCGCTACTCAGCACCTGCCAGTAACCGCTTGCACTACCATCGCGTCCCTGCCCACCCAGAACAATCAGGTGCGCCAGCGGTAGCAGCCAGAACGCGAACAACAGGGCTGCGGCCGGCGCCAGCGCCCAAGCAGCGGTCGGGCGCCAGCGCGGAAAAATGGCGCGCCCCGACCGGACCTCCCGAACTTTCAAGAACGAGGTCGTCACTTACTTGACCTCTTTCAAGTAGCGTGCCGAAAAGGCTTCCTGGACCGCGGCCATTTCCTGGTAATCGACCACACCCGCCCGGGCATAATCGCTATCCGGCAAGAACTGCGCGGCCACCTCGGCGGGCATTTTTATCGCGCGCACAGGGCGCAGATAAGCCTTGGCCCAGAGTGCCTGGCCTTGATCGGACAGGACGAAATCCAACACCTTCTGCGCATTGTCGCGATGCGGGGCGTTGCCCACCAGGCTCATCACGTAAGGCACGCTGATGCTACCTTCCTTGGGAATGACGAAGGCGACGTTGGCGTTGTCCTTATAGCGCGCGCGATAAGCGTTGAAGTCGTAATCGACCAGAATCGGCAGTTCGCCTGACAGCACTCGGGCGTACGCCGTCTGCTTGGGCACGATCGGCGTATTTTTCGCCAGCTTCTGGAAATAATCGATGGCAGGCGCGAAGTTATCGAGGCTGCCGCCCATGGCCCGGTTGATCGCTACGGCAGAGACATAACCGACGAAAGCGCTTGAGGGGTCGAGGTAGCCGACCATGCCTTTGTATTCGGGCTTGAGCAGATCGTTCCAGCCTTGCGGCACCGGCAATCCGCCCAGTGCGTCGACGTTGACCATGATGCCTAACGTGCCGGAATGAATCGCGAACCAGTGACCGTCCGGGTCCTTCAGGCCAGCGGGAATCTGGTCCCAACCCTTGGGTTTATACGTGTCGACCACGCCGGCTTTTTGAGCCTGCAAACCGAAGGTGACGCCGTAATACACCACGTCAGCCACTGGAGCGGCTTGTTCGGCGACCAACTGCGCCAGGGCCTGACCTGAATTCTTGTTGTCCAGCGGCACCTGCACGCCGGTCGCGTTGGCAATTTCCTTGAGCTGCGTGCCCCAGTCCGCCCATTCCGGCGGGCAGTTGTAGCAAATCGCAGTGTCAGCGGCCTGGCTCAGGTTGGCCAATCCGCAGAGCAACAATGTCGCCAGTGTTTTACGCAAAGGGAACATCAGACATCTCCAGGTATGATTTCGTAGGGTTGGATACTGTCGCCCGGCCTGATATGGCAAGACAGACAATGGGAATTCGGCGCTGCACCGGCGATCTGTGCCAACAGTTGCTCGACCACCGTGCAGGCCAGTTCCGAAATAGGTTGAACAACGCTGCATAGCGTCGGATGCATCTGAGCGCCAAGGGCGATGCCGTCGAAACCAATGATTGAAAGTTGCCCGGGAACGCTCCAACCGTTGCGCCGTAATTGCGCGATCAGACTGATGGCGAGCAAATCGTTGGAGCAGACCACCGCGCTGATCGCCTGGGGGCCTCGCAGCAGAGGCTCGATGGCGGCGAATTCCGCCTCGGTGTGAGCAGGCATTTCAATCACGGGTAAACTGTCGAGGCCAGCCTCGCGCATCGCGTCGCAATACCCGGCATACCGCAGACGAGCACGGTCGGACTGCAACGCGGGGCCCGCGACCATGCCGATCCGGGAGTGCCCGGCGTCGAGCAGATACCGGGTGGCCATCGCCATGCCGGCGCGGTTATCGACCGACACGGTGCTGTAATCCGGATGACCCGGCTGGTGATAGGCCAACACAAACGGGGTGTCTTCGCTGGCAAGGCTCTGCAACACGCGGTTGCTCTCGGCGTCCGTCACCGTGAGAACAAGACCGTCGACCCGCTGTCGCAACAACTCCTCGACCACCGAGCTTTCGCGCTCACTGCTGTAGTCGGTAGTCGCCAGCAACAGGTTGTAACCTCGTGAACGTGCGGCACGCTCCATCGCCTGGATTTGCTCAGCGAATACCGGATTGAGCAGATTGGGCACCACGACCCCGATCAGGTTGGTGGTTTGCAGGCGCAACTGCCGGCCAAGCCGATTGGGCCGAAAACCCAGTTGACGCGCCGCCGCCATGACTTGCTCTCGGGTCGCCGGACGCACCACTTCCGGGGAGGAAAAGGTCCGGGCCGCGGTCGCCCGCGAAACGCCTGCCAGCCGTGCAACTTCAATTAAATCAGTCATTGTCACTCGCTTGAGATCGATCTCATTGACGAGCACATTACTTGGCGAATATGGCGTTCCCAGTTAAGGAACATGACATTTCTATTGCAGAAGCGACGTTCGATGGGCCGACCCGCGATTGAACAGCACTGTGCTCAGGCAGACAGCCGCGGAATGACCGGCAGGATTTACAGACACAAAAAACCCCGAACCAGTCGGGGTTGTTTGCTACTTGCTCAAGCGCTGTGCTTATTGGAAAAGCGACTCGCTCGACAAGCCATTTTTCTCCAGAATCTCCCGCAGACGCTTCAGGCCTTCCACCTGGATCTGTCTGACGCGCTCACGGGTCAGGCCAATTTCCAGGCCCACATCTTCCAGCGTGCTGCTCTCATGACCGCGCAGACCGAAGCGGCGTATCACCACCTCGCGCTGCTTGTCGGTCAGTTCCGAGAGCCATTGATCGATGCTCTGAGACAGGTCGTCATCCTGCAACAGCTCACACGGATCGGTTGGACGGTCGTCGGTTAGGGTGTCCAGCAGGGTTTTATCCGAATCCGGACCCAGCGAGACGTCGACCGAAGATACCCGCTCGTTCAGGCCGAGCATGCGCTTGACTTCTCCCACCGGTTTTTCCAGCAGGTTGGCGATTTCTTCGGGTGAGGGTTCATGATCGAGTTTTTGCGTCAGCTCCCGTGCGGCCCTCAGGTACACGTTGAGTTCTTTGACCACATGGATCGGCAACCGGATGGTCCGGGTCTGATTCATGATCGCGCGCTCGATGGTTTGACGAATCCACCAGGTTGCGTAGGTCGAAAAGCGGAAGCCACGTTCGGGGTCGAACTTCTCTACCGCCCGGATCAGCCCGAGGTTGCCCTCTTCGATCAGGTCCAGCAGCGACAGGCCACGATTGACATAGCGTCGGGCGATTTTCACCACCAGCCGCAGGTTGCTTTCAATCATGCGTTTGCGCCCGGCCGGATCGCCACTTTGCGACAAGCGTGCAAAGTGAACTTCTTCTTCGGGGGACAGCAGAGGGGAAAAGCCGATTTCATTGAGGTACAGCTGCGTCGCATCGAGTGCACGCGTGTAGTCAATGTATTTGTGCTGCTTTAACGAGGCGGAGTGTTTGGATTTGGCACGAACGGAAGGTGGAGCAGCCCCTTCATCATTCGACATCGAATCCGTACCGATGCCGGTCTCCATCAGGAGAACCTCATCGTCGATGTCAAACTCCGGCACTTCTTTACTGAGAGCCATTGTTATAGTCCTTTGGTGAGTTCGACCTCAAGCTCGAGCGGCGCCTTTATCCCTGGCAACGCTGGAGCCTGTTCCCTCTACGTGACGGAACAGGCTGGTAACAAATCAACGACGTGGCAGGAACTGCAGCGGATCTACAGGTTTACCTTGTCGGCGAATCTCAAAATGCAGTTTCACCCGGTCTGTACCCGTTGACCCCATTTCGGCAATTGTCTGTCCGACCTTGACCTGCTGCCCCTCCCGAACCAACAGCCTGCGGTTGTGACCGTAGGCACTGACGTAGGTATCGCTGTGTTTGATGATGACTAATTCGCCGTAGCCCCTTAAGCCACTCCCGGCGTATACCACCGTCCCATCAGACGCAGCTAAAACAGGCTGTCCCAAATCTCCGGCGATATCAATTCCTTTATTCAAACTACCGTTTGAAGAGAATTTTCCAATCAGGATGCCATTAGAAGGCCATCCCCAGCCGGTCGGGGCCGGGCCTGCGGGAGGCATCGGAGCGGGTGCTGGCTTGTTGGCGACGGACGGTGCAACCACCGTTGTCGTCGTAGTTGCGCCATTTGGCTGGCGCCGGATTACAGTGGTTTTACTCGACGAAGAAGGCGCCGAATCGGCCGGGCTGACCACCGCCGTCGGCGTTGAACCGGTGCGACCGTCAAAGCGGATCGTCTGACCCGGATGTATCGTGTACGGCGTAGGAATGTTGTTGCGCGCCGCGAGGGCTTTGTAGTCCCAGCCGTAGCGAAAGGCGATCGAGAACAGCGTGTCTTTAGGTCGAACCACGTATTGGCCCGTGGTTACTGCCGGACGCTGGGCGACGGCGTTGTTGCGATCGACGACGCGCACCGCGCCCGATTTGGTGCTGGAACAACCGACCAGCAAGGTGCTTAAGACAAGGCCAGTCACCAGGCGCTGAAAGCTCGTTATACCCATTCGCTGCGCAATGACTGTGAGACTCACCCGCCGCTCCCTTTGTGGTGGCTGAAATGTGGAATTGCCGTGCTCCCGGCATGAAGTGTCGTCAGTATAACGAGCGGTGCAGGCTTTACCTTTAATGAAGCGAAGCACACGTTTGCTACCTGACGATGAATCCCGTTTAACTGATCGACGCCGCTGTAAGACAGGGGCAATCGAAGAGAATTCACCGGGACGAAACAAATGCTCAGGCCAGTGGCCCGTTGAGCAGTGGAACGAAACGCACCGCCCCCAGAACACGCCTGGAAAACCCGTGTTCTTCACGGATGATCAGCATCAACTGCTGAACCTCACCCGACCCGACCGGTATCACCAGTCGCCCTCCGGGTGCCAACTGGTCGAGTAATGCCTGGGGCACATCGGTCGCCACCGCCGTCACGATGATGCCGTTGTACGGTGCCAGCGCCGGCCAGCCTTCCCAACCATCGCCCCAACGAAAGACCACGTTGCGCAGGTTGAGGTCGACCAGACGTTCCTTGGCCCGGTCCTGCAAAACCTTGATGCGCTCGACGGAAAAAACCCGCTCGACCAATTGCGACAGGATTGCAGTCTGATACCCCGACCCCGTGCCGATTTCCATCACCTTGTCCAGCGGACCCGCTTCCAGCAGCAGCTCGCTCATGCGGGCCACCATGTAAGGCTGGGAGATCGTCTGGTTGTTGCCGATCGGCAACGCCGTGTCTTCATAGGCACGGTGCGCCAGTGCCTCGTCGACGAACAGGTGACGCGGCGTTCGGCGGATCACTTCCAGAACCTTGGCGTTGGAAATGCCCTCTTCATACAGCCGCTGAATCAGGCGTTCGCGGGTGCGTTGCGAGGTCATCCCGATGCCGCGATGCATCGGGTCTTGTTCACGAGCCATTAGCGCAATCCCTCCAGCCAGCCATCGAGGCTTCGGAAGGCATCATTGAAGGTGCGATCCAGTTGCAGTGGCGTGATGGACACATAGCCTTGCATCACCGCATGGAAATCGGTGCCCGGACCGCCGTCTTCGGCATCGCCCGCCGCAGCGATCCAGTAACCGGACTTGCCACGCGGGTCGACCACTTTCATCGGTGCCGCCGCGCGGGCGCGATGACCGAGGCGAGTCAGCTGGATTCCGCGAATGTGGTCCAGCGGCAAATTGGGAATGTTCACGTTCAGTACCGTGCGCGGTGGCAGGTCAAGGTCGGCGTAGGCTTCCACCAGTTTGCGCGCGTAGTAAGCGGCTGTGGGAAGGTTCTCGACTTGCCGCGAGACCAACGAAAAGGCGAACGAAGGACGCGCCAGGAAACGCCCTTCAAGGGCCGCGGCCACGGTGCCGGAATACAACACATCGTCCCCCAGGTTGGCGCCCAGGTTTATACCGGAAACCACCATGTCCGGTTCGCGCTCCAGCAAGCCGTTGAGGCCCAGGTGCACGCAATCGGTCGGTGTGCCGTTGAGGCTGATAAAGCCGTTGGCCAAGGTTTGCGGGTGCAAGGGACGGTCGAGCGTCAGCGAACTGCTGGCGCCGCTTTTGTCCTGGTCCGGGGCGATAACCACGCATTCGGTGTAATCCGCCAGCGCAGCATAAAGCGCGGCGAGACCGGGTGCGGCTACCCCATCGTCGTTAGAAATCAGAATACGCATGGGCTGTCCGTCTGCCCCACCGGCACCAGATCAACGAGCTCACGCACCAATACGGTAGCGAAGCATCCGGCCGGCAGGACGAATTCCAGTTGCAGAATGTCAGGCTCGGGATAATGCCACGTCAACCCACCAATGGGCAGTCGCAGGATGCGACGTTCGTGGCTCATACCGGCGTTAATCAACCAATCGCGCAGATCCGCTTCGCGCGCGGCGATTGCCTGCTCCAGTTCATGGACTGCGCCCATCGCCGGCGAGTCACCTTCGCCCCACTGCGGGCCGGTCGGGTGCAGGTCGAGAATCGCCAGTCGCGGGTCGCTGCACTCGGCTTCACCGGCCGGGAAGAAGCTTCGGCTGTCGGTGAACGCCAGCAGATCTCCGACTTGAGCCCGCTGCCACGTACCATCGGCGACACGCGCCGCCAGCACTTGGTTGAACAGAAAACTACGGGCAGTGGAGAGCAAGCGCGAACGGACGTTGCGCTGCTCCGGCAAGGCCTTGCGCGCGGCCCAGCCACGGGCATCGACCACGTTGCCGCCGTCGAACCCAAACCGCTGGGCGCCGAAATAATTGGGGATACCTTGTTTGGCGATCAGTTGCAGGCGCGCTTCGATGGCCGCTTTGTCGCCCGCGAATTGGGTCAGGCGCAAGGTGAAACCGTTAGCCGAATGAGCGCCGCGCTGCAGCTTGCGTTTATGTCGACCGGTCTTGAGGATTTTCAGCGTCTCGTTTTCCGCCGACGACAAATCAGGATCAGCCTTGCCCGGCAGCTGCACGCTGAACCACTGGCGCGTCAGCGCCTGACGATCCTTGAGTCCGGCGTAACTGACGGTGCGCAATGGCACACCCGCTGCCTTGGCAATTCGCCGTGCCGCTTCTTCGGTGTTCAGGCCGCGCTTTTCCACCCAGATCCACAAATGTTCGCCATCGCCACTGAGCGGGATGTCGAGCACTTCATCGACCTGGAAGTCTTCCGCCGTGGCTTTCAACACTGCGGTGCCGAGGGCTTCACCGTAGGCACGCGGGCCGAGCAATTGCAGGTCGTTCATGCGCGCAGCAACAAGGCAACGGAATGCACGGCGATACCTTCTTCGCGACCGACAAAGCCGAGCTTTTCGGTGGTGGTAGCTTTCACGTTCACTTGATCCAACTCAACTTGAAGATCCGCGGCAATCAGCGCGCGCATCGATTCGATATGCGGGGCCATTTTCGGCGCCTGGGCGACGATGGTGTTATCGACGTTGCCGACTTTCCAGCCTTTGGCGTGGACCAGTGCGACGACGTGACGCAACAGCACACGGCTGTCGGCGCCCTTGAATTTTGGGTCGGTGTCCGGGAAGTGCTTGCCGATATCACCCAGCGCAGCGGCGCCGAGCAAGGCATCGCTCAAGGCGTGCAGCAGGACGTCACCGTCGGAGTGAGCGAGCAGCCCGAAGCCGTGTGCAATGCGCACGCCGCCCAGAGTAATGAAATCGCCTTCAGCGAAACGGTGCACATCATAGCCGTGGCCAATACGCATAAAAAAACGCCCCGATTTTTGTCAGGGCGTGATTCTACCTGCATTAGACGCCTAGGGCGCGTCCGTGATGTTGCAAGTGGTCGTCGATGAAGCTGGCGATGAAGAAATAGCTGTGGTCGTAGCCGGGTTGCAGGCGCAACGTCAGCGGATGACCGGCCAGCCTGGTTGCTTGTAGCAAGGCTTCTGGCTTGAGCTGGGTAGCCAGGAAATCATCACGATCCCCTTGGTCGACCAATAGCGGCAGCTTCTCCTCGGCCTCGGCGATCAACGCGCAGGCATCCCATTCGCGCCATTTCGAACGGTCTTCCCCCAGGTAACGGGAAAAGGCCTTCTGGCCCCAAGGGCAGTCCATCGGATTGTTGATTGGCGAAAACGCCGACACCGACTGATACCGACCCGGATTGCGCAATGCGCAGACAAGAGCGCCGTGGCCGCCCATGGAATGACCGCTGATGCCGCGCTTGTCCGAAGCAGGGAAATGAGCCTCGACCAATGCCGGCAATTCCTGCACGACATAGTCATGCATCCGATAGTGGCGCGACCACGGCTCCTGCGTGGCATTCAGATAAAACCCGGCGCCGAGACCGAAGTCCCAGGCGCCATCCGGGTCACCCGGCACATCAGGACCGCGTGGGCTGGTGTCCGGCGCAACGATGATCAGCCCGAGCTCCGCGGCCATGCGCAGGGCGCCGGCCTTTTGCATGAAGTTCTCGTCGGTGCAGGTCAGGCCGGACAACCAGTACAGCACCGGCAGTTTGCCGCCCTGCTCCGCTTGTGGCGGCAGGTACACAGCGAACACCATGTCGCAGCCCAGCACATCGGAGCGGTGCCGATAACGCTTGTGCCAGCCGCCGAAGCTTTTCTGACAGGAGATATTTTCCAGGCTCATGGCGGACCTCAGAAATGGATGACGGAACGGATGCTTTTTCCTTCATGCATCAGGTCGAAAGCCTTGTTGATATCTTCCAGGCCCATGGTGTGGGTGATGAACGTATCCAGCGGGATTTCGCCGGATTCAGCCATTTCGACATAGCTTGGCAATTCGGTGCGGCCACGCACACCGCCGAACGCCGAACCACGCCAGACGCGACCGGTGACCAACTGGAACGGACGGGTCGAAATTTCCTGGCCTGCACCGGCCACGCCGATGATCACCGACTCGCCCCAACCTTTGTGGCAGCACTCAAGTGCGGCGCGCATCAATTGGACGTTGCCGATGCATTCGAAGGAAAAGTCGACGCCGCCATCGGTCATGTCGACGATGACTTCCTGGATCGGGCGGTCGAAGTCTTTCGGGTTCACGCAGTCGGTTGCACCGAGCTGCTTGGCGATCTCGAATTTGGCCGGGTTGATGTCGATGGCAATGATCCGCGCCGCCTTGGCTTTTACTGCGCCGATCACCGCCGACAGACCGATGCCGCCGAGGCCGAAAATGGCCACGGTATCACCCGGTTTTACCTTGGCAGTATTGAGCACCGCACCGATGCCGGTGGTGACGCCGCAACCCAGCAGACAGACTTTTTCCAGCGGAGCTTCTTTAGGAATTTTGGCGACGGAGATTTCCGGCAACACGGTGTACTCGGAGAACGTCGAGGTGCCCATGTAGTGGAAAATCGGCTGACCCTTGTAGGAAAAACGCGTAGTGCCATCAGGCATCAGACCTTTGCCCTGGGTCGCACGAATCGCCTGACACAGGTTGGTCTTGCCCGACAGGCAGAATTTGCACTGGCGGCATTCCGGGGTGTACAGCGGAATGACGTGATCGCCGACCGTCACGGAGGTCACGCCCTCGCCGACGGCTTCAACCACCGCGCCACCTTCGTGACCGAGGATCGACGGGAAGATACCTTCCGGATCAGCGCCCGACAGTGTGTACGCATCGGTATGGCAGACACCGGAGGCAACCACACGCAGCAAAACTTCACCGGCCTTGGGCATGGCGACATCGACTTCAACGATCTCGAGGGGTTTCTTGGCCTCGAAGGCAACGGCAGCGCGCGACTTGATCATGTGGATTCTCCAGTGAATAAAAACGAGACAGGGAGTGTAATACAGCGCTTTACGATGAATAATCAGGACAAAAGCAAAACATTATTGCCATACAGGGATAATCTTCGATGTCCGAGAATCGTTGGGAAGGTATCGACGAATTCGTCGCCGTGGCCGAGTGCAGCCAGTTCACGGCTGCCGCAGAACGGCTTGGGGTTTCTTCTTCCCACATCAGTCGACAGATAGTACGCCTCGAAGAGCGCCTTCAGACGCGACTGCTGTACCGCAGCACCCGTCGCGTCACGCTGACCGAAGCGGGCCAGACCTTTTTGCAGCATTGCCAGCGTTTGCAGGACGGTCGTGAAGAAGCGCTAAGAGCGGTCGGCGACCTGACCAGCGAACCCAAAGGCATGCTGCGCATGACCTGCGCCGTGGCATACGGCGAACGGTTCATCGTGCCGCTGGTAACGCGATTCATGGGGATTTACCCGCAACTTCGAATCGATATCGAACTGAGCAACCGGCAACTGGACCTGGTGCATGAAGGCCTGGACCTGGCGATCCGCCTCGGCCGCCTTCAGGACTCGCGGCTGGTGGCAGCGCGATTGGCGCCGCGGCGCATGTATCTGTGCGCGTCGCCTTCCTACCTGGAACGGTACGGACGCCCACACAGCTTGTCGGAACTGAGCCGCCACAACTGCCTCATCGGCAGCTCGGATCTCTGGCAACTGGAACAGAACGGGCGGGAATTTTCCCAGCGCGTACAGGGAAACTGGCGCTGCAACAGTGGGCAAGCGGTGCTGGATGCGGCGTTACAGGGTGTCGGGTTGTGTCAGTTGCCGGATTACTACGTGCTGGAATACCTGAAAAGCGGCGAACTGATTTCGCTGCTGGATGCCCACCAACCGCCGAACACTGCGGTGTGGGCGCTTTATCCACAGCAACGACACCTGTCGCCGAAGGTTCGCAAGTTGGTGGATTATTTGAAGGAAGGGTTGGCCGAGCGGCCGGAGTATCGGATTTAAGATCAAAAGAGCGCAGCCTGCCGCAGCTCCTGCATTGGAAATGCGGTCTGCTGTTGGAACTGCCGCAGGCTGCGATCTTTTAGCGACGATTAGCCCAGCGCTGCCGCAGCCAGTCGAGGTCTTCAGGCCGGGTGACCTTGAGATTATCGGCACGCCCTTCAATCAAGCGTGGCGCCAGCCCGGCCCATTCCATGGCCGAAGCCTCGTCGGTGATAACCGCGTCAGCCACCAGGCTGTCAGCCAATGCCCGATGCAGCGCACCCAGGCGAAACATCTGCGGCGTGTAAGCCTGCCAGATCACACTGCGATCCACGGTTTCAACGACACGACCGAGTTTGTCGACCCGCTTCAGGGTATCGCGAGCCGGAACCGCCAGCAGTCCGCCGACCGGGTCGTCAGCCAGTTCAACCAGCAACTTGTCCAGATCATCACGACTCAGATTGGGCCGTGCAGCATCGTGCACCAACACCCAATCCTCATCGTCAGCGCCCTGCGCATGCAAATGCAGCAAGGCGTTGAGCACCGACCCGGAACGCTCGGCGCCGCCGTCAACCCGCTGTATACGCGAATCGCCAGCGCACGCCAGATTCGGCCAATAAGGATCATCCACAGCAAGACTGACCACCAACCCCTTCAGGGAAGGATGATCAAGGAAACAACCAAGGCTGTGTTCGAGAATAGTGCGCCCGCCCAGTTGCAAGTATTGCTTGGGACGGTCCGCGGCCATACGGGCACCGACGCCCGCGGCAGGAATCACGGCCCAGAAGGCCGGTAACGGGGAATTCATTGAGCCAACTGGTAAAGGGTTTCACCGTCCTTGACCATGCCCAGCTCATGGCGAGCCCGCTCTTCAACGGTCTCCATGCCTTTTTTCAATTCACTGACTTCGGCGTCCATCACCCGATTGCGCTCAAGCAGCCCTTCGTTCTCAGCGTGTTGATCCGCGATCTGCTGAGTCAGCTCGGCCACTTGCGCAAGACTGCCATTACCCACCCACAGGCGGTATTGCAGGCCAGCCAGCAACAAGAGCAAGACGAGGAACAACCAATTGGGACTGCGCATCGAATATCAGGTATCCAGTGAAAAAAGACAGCTATGCCAAAACTTTGAAGTGTCTGATAGCACGAAGCCTGGAATCTCCAGGCTTGTGCTCTTAAGGCATCAGATTAGTGGCAAATCCGTCGCTGTCGCGACTTTTCCGACACAATCCGCTGACTTTTTACCCTCTACAGCTTAACCGCGGAACTCGCTGCGGCCGTTGTACTTGGCTTTGCCGTTCAACTGCTCTTCGATACGCAGCAGTTGGTTGTACTTGGAGACGCGATCGGAACGGCACAGTGAGCCGGTCTTGATCTGGCCAGCCGAAGTGCCCACAGCCAGGTCGGCAATGGTCGAATCTTCGGTTTCGCCGGAGCGGTGGGAGATCACCGCGGTGTAACCGGCAGCCTTGGCCATCTGGATGGCTTCCAGGGTTTCGGTCAGGGTGCCGATCTGGTTGAACTTGATCAGGATCGAGTTGGCGATCTTTTTATCGATGCCTTCTTTCAGGATCTTGGTGTTGGTCACGAACAGGTCGTCGCCTACCAGCTGGGTTTTCTCGCCGATCTTGTCGGTGAGGATTTTCCAGCCAGCCCAGTCGGACTCGTCCAGGCCATCTTCGATGGAGATGATCGGGTAACGCTCGGTCAGACCTTTGAGGTAGTCGGCGAACCCTTCAGCGGTGAACACCTGGCCTTCGCCGGACAGGTTGTACTTGCCGTCTTCGTAGAATTCGCTGGCCGCGCAGTCCAGTGCCAGGGTCACGTCGGTGCCCAGTTTGTAACCGGCGTTGGCCACCGCTTCGGAGATCACTTTCAAAGCATCTTCGTTGGACGCCAGGTTCGGCGCGAAACCACCTTCGTCACCTACGGCAGTGCTCAGGCCACGGGCCTTCAGTACGGCTTTAAGGTGATGGAAAATCTCGGTGCCCATGCGCAGACCTTCCGAGAAAGACTTGGCGCCAACCGGCTGAACCATGAATTCCTGGATGTCGACGTTGTTATCGGCGTGCTCGCCACCGTTGATGATGTTCATCATCGGAACCGGCATCGAGTACACACCCGGGGTGCCGTTCAGGTTGGCGATGTGTGCGTACAGCGGCAGGTCCTGGTCCTGTGCTGCTGCCTTGGCCGCGGCCAGGGAAACGGCGAGGATCGCGTTGGCGCCCAGGGAACCTTTGTTTTCAGTGCCGTCGAGCTTGATCATCGCGTGATCGAGTGCTTTCTGGTCGCTTGGGTCAGTACCTTTCAACAGGTCGCGGATCGGACCGTTGATGTTGGCGACGGCTTTCAGAACGCCCTTGCCCAGGTAACGGCTCTTGTCGCCATCACGCAGCTCGAGCGCTTCACGCGAGCCAGTGGAAGCACCGGACGGCGCGCAAGCGCTGCCGATGATGCCGTTATCGAGAAGCACGTCCGCTTCCACGGTGGGGTTGCCACGGGAGTCGAGAACTTCACGACCTTTGATGTCGACGATTTTTGCCATTGTTGTAAACACTCCAAAGTTGACGAAAACGACGCAGCTGAAGGAAATCTTTTATCGCCGGCAAGTGATGTGCAACGGGCAGACTTGCGGACGACAAGGCTCAGGCCCAAGGGCCTGAGCAACAAATCGTGCGGTACTTTACCGGAGAAATGAGGATTACGCGGTTTCTACCGTCGGAAAACTCTTCACCAGTTCGTCCAAAGCTTTGAGCTGGGCCAGGAATGGCTCCAGTTTGTCCAGACGCAAGGCGCAAGGGCCGTCGCATTTGGCGTTGTCCGGGTCCGGGTGCGCTTCGAGGAACAGACCGGCCAATGACTGGCTCATGCCAGCCTTCGCCAGATCGAGGACCTGGGCGCGGCGACCGCCGGCGGAATCGGAGCGACCGCCGGGCATTTGCAGCGCGTGGGTCACGTCGAAGAACACCGGGTATTCGAACTGCTTCATGATGCCGAAGCCGAGCATGTCGACGACCAGGTTGTTGTAGCCGAAGCTCGAACCGCGCTCACAGAGGATCAACTGATCGTTACCCGCTTCCACGCACTTGTTCAGGATGTGTTTCATCTCCTGAGGCGCGAGGAACTGGGCTTTCTTGATGTTGATCACCGCACCGGTCCTGGCCATCGCGACCACGAGGTCGGTCTGGCGCGACAGGAAGGCCGGCAGCTGGATGATGTCGCAGACTTCAGCGACGACCGCGGCCTGCTCAGGCTCGTGGACGTCGGTGATGATCGGCACGCCGAAGGCTTGCTTGATGTCCTGGAAAATCCGCATGCCCTCTTCCAGGCCGGGGCCACGGTAAGAGGTCACGGAGGAACGGTTGGCCTTGTCGAAGCTGGCCTTGAACACGTAAGGGATACCGAGTTTCTCGGTAACCTTCACGTACTCTTCGCAGACCTGCATCGCCATGTCGCGGCTTTCCAGCACGTTCATGCCACCGAACAGCACCATTGGCTTGTCGTTGGCAATCTCGATTTCGCCTACGCGGATGATCTTCTGCGCCATAAGGTTCACGCCTTCTTCTGGTGTTGAGCCAAAGCTGCTTTGACGAAACCGCTGAACAACGGGTGACCGTCACGTGGTGTCGAGGTGAACTCAGGGTGGAACTGGCAAGCGACGAACCATGGATGATCCGGCGCTTCAACCACTTCAACCAGCGCGCCATCACCGGAACGACCGGAGATTTTCAGGCCGGCTTCCATGATTTGCGGCAGCAGGTTGTTGTTCACTTCGTAGCGATGACGGTGACGCTCGACGATCACGTCCTTGCCATAGCAGTCGTGAACCAGGGAACCCGACTCCAGCAGGCAATCCTGCGCGCCAAGACGCATGGTGCCGCCCAGATCGGATGTTTCGGTACGGGTTTCGACAGCACCGGTGGCATCTTCCCACTCGGTGATCAGACCCACGACCGGATGACCGCTTGCACGATCGAACTCGGTGGAGTTGGCGTCTTTCCAGCCCATGACGTTACGAGCGAACTCGATCACGGCCACTTGCATGCCCAGGCAGATGCCGAGGTACGGAATCTTGTTTTCGCGAGCGTACTGGACGGCGGTGATCTTGCCTTCCACGCCACGCAGACCGAAGCCGCCAGGAACCAGGATCGCGTCGACGCCTTCCAGCAGCGCGGTGCCCTGGTTTTCGATGTCTTCGGAATCGATGTAGCGCAGGTTGACCTTGGTGCGGTTGCTGATGCCGGCGTGACTCATCGCTTCGATCAGCGACTTGTAGGCGTCCAGCAACTCCATGTACTTGCCGACCATGGCGATGGTGACTTCGTGCTCTGGGTTGAGCTTGGCGTCGACCACGGCTTCCCACTCGGACAGATCCGCGCCGCCGCATTGCAGGCCGAAACGCTCGACGACGAAATCATCCAGGCCTTGCGAATGCAGGATGCCCGGGATCTTGTAGATGGTGTCGGCGTCTTCCAGCGCAATCACCGCACGTTCTTCAACGTTGGTGAACTGCGCGATCTTGCGGCGCGAGGAGATGTCGATCGGGTGATCGGAGCGGCACACCAGCACATCAGGTTGCAGGCCGATGGAACGCAGTTCCTTGACCGAGTGCTGGGTTGGCTTGGTTTTGGTTTCGCCGGCGGTGGCGATGTACGGCACCAGTGTCAGGTGCATCAGCATCGCGCGCTTGGCACCGACTTCGAAACGCAGTTGACGGATGGCTTCGAGGAACGGCTGGGATTCGATGTCACCCACGGTGCCACCGATCTCGACCATCGCCACGTCGGCATCGCCGGCGCCCTTGATGATCCGGCGCTTGATTTCGTCGGTGATGTGGGGAATGACCTGGATGGTGGCGCCCAGGTAATCACCACGGCGCTCTTTGCGCAGGACGTGTTCGTAGACACGGCCGGTGGTGAAGTTGTTGTTCTGGGTCATGGTCGTGCGGATGAACCGCTCGTAGTGGCCCAGGTCCAGGTCGGTCTCGGCGCCGTCGTGGGTGACGAACACTTCACCGTGCTGGAACGGGCTCATGGTGCCCGGGTCGACGTTGATGTACGGATCCAGCTTCAGCATGGTGACCTTAAGTCCCCGCGCCTCCAGGATGGCCGCCAATGAAGCCGATGCAATGCCTTTCCCCAATGAAGAAACAACACCGCCCGTGACGAATATGTAGCGCGTCATGAAAAACCCTAGAAGTCTGCGTTAAAGCGGTCCGAGCCGCCGGGGAAAGCGAAGGAAGGCCGAAGCCCCCGATCACCTGCATTAATCACAGTGCACCTTTCAAAAAAACCGCCGCGTTGGGACAGACCGGGAGTTGAAACACCGGTACGTTGCTCGCTACACATTTTTTGGAATCGCCCAGCAAAGACTGCTTGGTAATCGGCAACTCCTGCAATTCAGGCGAATCCACAGAAGTTGTATCAAGAAGGGAGCGTAGTCTACCGGAAAGCCCCTTTCAGCTCAAACCTTGATCTTCGCTCGGTGGCTGCCAATGTAAATTCCAGCCGTCCTGCTCACTGCCATTCAAGCCCCGCAGGTTGGCTACCGCCAGCAATTGCTCGCCCCGGTACAGCAGCGGCAATCTGCCACGGACGAACCCTGGAACCCCGCGCTCATTGAGCAAGCGCTTCAGGTCCCGATGGCCGCGATCGGGCAGGCTCATGGCCTCGCCGCCCTCGCGATAGCGGATATGTAGCGGGCCTTCCGGGGGTTGCCCGGTGAACTTGAGTTCGCCGTTGCCAGGCAAAACCAACGCTTGCGAGGGATCAGTCCAGCTCCCGATGCCCAGTGCCGGTCTCAGCCAATGACCGGATAACCACCAGAGGCGTCCGCCCGCCCGATGCAGCTCACCGTCCGCCAAACGCCAAATCGGACGAGCATCGCCGGTGGCATCACGCAAATCCTCCCAACCCGACCAGTGGTCACTGTCTGGCAGACGCGTCAGCGCGGCGAGCCAGTGACTCACTGCATTTCGCTGGCGAGCGGCGGACAGCTTTGCAATCGGCGACAGCTCAAGGGACGGCACACCCAGCCAATCGAATTCACCGACGGTGCGGGCATGCGCCAGATCGATTTGCGCCAGCTCATCAAGCAATCCCCGGGCTTCACTCAGATGCGCAGCGCTGCGGGCCATGCTCGCCACGGCTTGAGGCCAACGCTTGGTCATGGCCGGCAACACCTGATGCCGCAGGTAATTGCGCGAGAATTGATGATCCTGGTTCGAAGGGTCTTCGATCCACCTCAATTGATGCTCGGTCGCGTAAGCCTCAAGCTCTGCGCGCGAAACATCGAGCAGCGGCCGCAGCAGATGCCCCCGACCCAACGGGCGTTGGCTCGGCACCCCCGACAAGCCTCTTACCCCTGCCCCACGCAGCAATCGGAACAACAGGGTTTCGGCCTGGTCATCGCGGTGTTGGGCGGTCAGCAGCACTTCGTTGGTTTGCGTGGCCTCGATGAACGCGCCATATCGCGCATCACGGGCTGCACGCTCGAGGCTGGCGCCGGGCCGAACCTGAACGTGAACGAGCTGCAAAGGTACACCCAGCTCATCACAGACCGACTGGCAGTGTTCCGGCCACGCATCAGCCACAGCCTGGAGGCCGTGATGAATGTGTATGGCGTTGAGATCGGGGAGGATTTCGGTTTTTGCGAGACAGGCGAGAAGGTGCAGCAGGACGGTGGAATCAAGGCCGCCGCTGAAAGCGATGCGCCAGGCCGGGGCGTTGCGCCACGGTTTCAGATTCAGCAAAAGCCGGGAAGGCAAATCAATCGAGGGCCGATCCATATCTTTCCCTTTGCACAAATCAAATGTGGGAGCGAGCCTGCTCGCGATAGCGGTACAACAGCCAACAAATTTGTTGAATGTTAAACCCTCATCGCGAGCAGGCTCGCTCCCACATGGGGTACAGCGCAGTCAGGTCAGAGACCGTAGCTCATCAGACGCTCGTAACGACGGGCCAGCAGCGCTTCGTTATCAAACTTCTTCAACATCGCCAGCTGCGAGCTCAGCTCGGCACGGATCGATGCAGCGGCCGCAGCCGGATCACGATGAGCGCCGCCCAAAGGCTCGCCGATCACTTTATCCACGATGCCCAGGCCTTTCAGGCGCTCGGCAGTGATGCCCATGGCCTCAGCGGCATCCGGTGCTTTTTCTGCGGTTTTCCACAGAATCGAAGCACAACCTTCCGGCGAGATCACCGCATAGGTCGAATACTGCAACATGTTCAGCTGATCGCACACACCGATGGCCAGTGCACCACCGGAACCACCTTCACCGATCACGGTGGCGATGATTGGGGTTTTCAGGCGGGCCATGACGCGCAGGTTCCAGGCGATCGCTTCGCTCTGGTTGCGCTCTTCAGCGTCGATGCCCGGGTAGGCGCCCGGCGTATCGATGAAGGTCAGGATCGGCATCTTGAAGCGTTCGGCCATTTCCATCAGGCGGCACGCCTTGCGGTAGCCTTCCGGACGCGGCATGCCGAAGTTGCGGCGAACCTTCTCGCGCACTTCGCGGCCTTTCTGGTGACCGATGATCATCACCGGCTGGTCATCCAGACGGGCCACGCCGCCAACGATGGCAGCGTCGTCGGAAAAGTGACGGTCGCCGTGCAGTTCGTCGAACTCGGTGAAGATGTGTTCGATGTAGTCCAGGGTGTATGGACGTTTCGGATGACGCGCCAGACGCGCGATCTGCCAGCTGGTCAGCTTGCCGAAGATATCCTCGGTCAGCGTGCTGCTTTTGTCCTGCAGGCGGGAGATCTCATCGCCGATATTCAGCGAATTGTCGTTACCGACCAAGCGCAACTCTTCGATCTTGGCTTGCAGGTCGGCGATCGGCTGTTCGAAATCTAGAAAATTCGGGTTCATAGGCGTCCGTCTAGGGTCGACGTCCAAGAGAGCTTGGGCCGGCCGGTTGTCTATTCGCGCCCTACCTTAAGGGACAGGCGCGTTCAGGTCGAGATTAAAAATTCAGGTCGAGATCAGGGCGTATGGAAGGCACCTGACCGTCAACGGTATTGGAGGAAGACGTTGTCTCGCCCGAACTGGTCACGCAGGGCTTGAATCAACGCATCCGCCGGGTCGATTCGCCAGGTCTCGCCGAACTGCAGCAAGGCTTTCGCATCGGGGCTCGTGTATTCCATGGTGATCGGGCATGCGCCGCGGTGACGCTTGAACAACTCACCCAGCCAGCGTAGCTGATCGCCCTTCAAATCCTTGGTCTGCAGCTTCAATCGCAGGCTTTCGGCCAGGTTGGTGCGCGCGTCCTCCATGCTCATCACCCGCTTGACCCGCAGGCGCAAACCGCCGGAGAAGTCGTCGTTGCTGACCTCGCCTTCGACCACCACCATCGCGTCAGTCTGCAACAGCGACTGCGCGGAATGGAACGCGTCGGCGAACAGCGAGGCTTCGATCCGGCCAGAACGATCGTCAAGGGTGATGAACCCCATCTTGTCACCCTTTTTGTTCTTCATCACCCGCAGGGCGATGATCATGCCTGCGACGGTCTGTGTATCACGAGCCGGCTTCAGGTCGATGATCCGCTGGCGGGCGAAACGGCGGATTTCGCCTTCGTATTCATCGATCGGGTGACCGGTCAGGTACAGGCCCAGGGTGTCTTTCTCCCCTTTAAGGCGTTCCTTCAGGGTCAGCTCTTTCGCCTTGCGGTGATTGGCATAGACGTCCGCGTCTTCTTCTACGAACAGCCCGCCGAACAGGTCGGCGTGACCACTGTCGTGGGTGCGGGCGGTTTGTTCGGCGGCCTTGATCGCCCCTTCCATCGCATTCAGCAAGACCGCGCGGTTCTGGTCGATGCTCGCTTGATAGGCTTTCGGCTCGTCATGGAAACAGGGCCCCAGACGATCCAGCGCACCGCTTCGGATCAAACCATCCAGCGTGCGCTTGTTGATGCGCTTGAGGTCGACACGGGCGCAAAAATCGAACAGGTCCTTGAACGGCCCGTCCTGACGCGCCTCGGTGATCGCTTCCACCGGCCCTTCGCCCACACCCTTGATCGCGCCGAGGCCATAGATAATGCGGCCTTCGTCATTCACCGTGAACTTGAACTCCGAAGTATTCACATCCGGCGCGTCGAGACGCAGCTTCATGGTGCGAATTTCTTCGATCAAGGTCACGACCTTGTCGGTGTTGTGCATATCCGCCGACAGTACCGCGGCCATGAACGGCGCCGGGTAGTGCGTTTTCAGCCACGCGGTCTGGTACGAAACCAGGCCGTAAGCAGCGGAGTGGGATTTGTTGAAGCCATAACCGGCGAATTTCTCCACCAGGTCGAAAATGTTACCGGCGAGGTCAGCATCGATGTTGTTGGTGGCGCAACCCTCAATGAAACCACCGCGCTGCTTGGCCATTTCCTCGGGCTTTTTCTTACCCATGGCCCGACGCAGCATGTCCGCACCACCGAGGGTGTAACCGGCCATGACCTGGGCAATCTGCATCACCTGTTCCTGATACAGGATGATGCCGTAAGTCGGTGCCAATACCGGTTTCAGACCTTCGTACTGGTAGTCCGAGTGCGGGTACGCGAGTTCGGCGCGACCGTGCTTACGGTTGATAAAGTCGTCAACCATGCCCGATTGCAAAGGGCCCGGACGGAACAGGGCCACCAGTGCGATCAAGTCTTCCAGGCAGTCGGGCTTGAGCTTTTTGATCAGCTCTTTCATGCCGCGCGACTCGAGCTGGAACACCGCGGTGGTTTCAGCTTTTTGCAGCAGTTGGTAGGTCGGTTTGTCATCGAGCGGGATGAACGCAATGTCCAGCGGCGGCTCATCGACCTTGGCGCGGTCGCGGTTGATCGTTTTCAGCGCCCAGTCGATGACCGTCAGGGTCCGCAGGCCGAGGAAGTCGAACTTCACCAGGCCGGCAGCTTCAACGTCGTCCTTGTCGAACTGGGTCACCAGGCCGTCACCGGCCTCGTCGCAATAGATCGGCGAGAAGTCGGTCAGCTTGGTCGGTGCGATCACCACACCACCGGCGTGTTTGCCGACGTTACGCACGACGCCTTCGAGCTTGCGCGCCATTTCCCAGATTTCCGCGGCCTCTTCATCGACCTTGATGAAGTCGCGGAGGATTTCTTCCTGCTCGTAGGCTTTTTCCAGGGTCATGCCGACTTCGAACGGAATCATCTTCGACAGACGATCCGCCAGGCCGTAGGACTTGCCCTGCACCCGCGCCACGTCGCGGACCACAGCCTTGGCGGCCATGGAACCGAAGGTGATGATCTGACTTACCGCGTTGCGCCCGTACTTTTCGGCCACGTAGTCGATGACCCGGTCACGACCGTCCATGCAGAAGTCGACGTCGAAGTCGGGCATCGATACCCGTTCCGGGTTAAGGAAACGTTCGAACAGCAGGTCATATTCCAGCGGGTCGAGGTCGGTGATCTTCTGCACATAGGCCACCAGCGAACCGGCACCCGAACCACGGCCCGGACCTACCGGCACGCCGTTGCTCTTGGCCCACTGGATAAAGTCCATAACGATGAGGAAGTAACCGGGGAACCCCATCTGGATGATGATATCCAGCTCGAAATTCAGCCGGTCGACGTAGACCTGACGCTTGGCTTCGTAGTCTTCGGTGGTGTCCTTGGGCAGCAGAACGCTGAGGCGCTCTTCCAGGCCATCGAAGGACACCTTGCGGAAATACTCGTCGATGGTCATGCCATCGGGAATCGGGAAGTTGGGCAGGAAGTGCGTGCCCAGTTTCACTTCAATGTTGCAGCGCTTGGCGATCTCGACGGTGTTTTCCAGCGCCTCGGGAATGTCGCTGAACAGCTCGGCCATTTCCTCGGCGCTTTTGAGGTATTGCTGATCGCTGTAATTCTTCGAACGTCGCGGATCGTCGAGGGCGCGGCCCTCACCGATGCAGACGCGGGTCTCGTGAGCGGCAAAGTCTTCCTGCTTGATGAAGCGCACGTCGTTGGTCGCGACCAGTGGCGCGCCGATCTTCTCCGCCAGGGCCACGGCGCCGTGCAACTGCTCTTCATCGTTGGGACGATTGGTGCGCTGGATTTCCAGGTAAAAGCGATCCGGGAACACCTCCATCCACTCGCGCGCCAGATTTTCCGCTTCAGCCGGATTGCCGCTGAGCATGGCCAGGCCGATCTCGCCTTCTTTTGCCGCCGACAGCATGATCAAGCCTTCGCTGGCCTCGGCCACCCACTCGCGCTCGATGATGACCGAGCCATTGCGCTGGCCGTCGATGAAGCCGCGGGAGATCAGTTCAGTGAGGTTGCGATAGCCGACAGCGTTCATGGCCAGCAGGCTGATCCGGCTCAGGGCGTTGTCCGGATCCTTGTTCGACAGCCATAGGTCGGCGCCGCAGATCGGCTTGATACCTGCGCCCATGGCGGCTTTATAGAATTTGACCAGGGAACACATGTTGTTCTGGTCGGTGACCGCCACGGCAGGCATGTTCATGCCGACCAGGGTCTTGACCAGCGGTTTGATCCGCACCAGACCGTCGACCAGGGAATATTCAGTGTGCAGGCGTAGATGAACGAATGAAGCCGGCATAGTGATCCTGCGTTATGTCATGAAAACAACAAGGCCCGGATTGTACCGGGCCTTGGGAAAAACATCAGCCTTGCAACTAACTCTCGATCAGGCTTTCCCGAGCTTCATATGCCAACCGCACTGGAGCAAACGAGCGGCGGTGAATCGGGGTCGGGCCCAAGCGTGCCAGCGCTTCCAGATGAACGGGCGTCGGATAACCTTTGTGACCACCGATGCCGTAACCCGGGTAAATCAATTCGAAGGCAGCCATCTCGCGGTCGCGGCTGACCTTGGCAAGAATCGATGCAGCAGCGATGGCCGGAACCTTGCCGTCGCCCTGCACTACCGCTTCGGCGCGCATGGACAGTTTCGGGCAGCGGTTACCGTCGATCATCGCCAGTTTCGGTTGAATGTGCAGGCCTTCGATCGCGCGTTGCATGGCCAGCATGGTGGCATGAAGGATGTTCAACTCGTCGATTTCTTCGACTTCCGCGCGCGCGATGCACCAGCTCAAGGCTTTTTCGCAAATTTCGTCGTAGAGCTTTTCGCGGCGGGCTTCGGTGAGCTTCTTCGAATCGTTGAGACCGAGGATCGGACGGTTCGGATCGAGGATCACAGCCGCGGTTACCACGGCACCGCAGAGCGGGCCGCGACCGACTTCGTCAACACCGGCAACCAGATCTTCAACTTCAGCGACCAAGGTGAAATCCAGCCCCATTTGCATGCTTGTTTTACTCATTGTACTTGGCCGATCAGCTTCAGCACTGCATCTGCAGCCTGGTTGGAGGCATCCAGACGAAGGGTCCGGTGAATTTCATCAAAGCCGCGAGTCTGCTCTTCGCCACCTTCGATCAATGGCGACAGCGTCTGGGCCAGCGCTTCAACGGTCGCATCGTCCTGCAGCAACTCGGGCACCAACAGGCGCTGGGCCAACAGGTTCGGCAACGAGACGTAGGGACTCTTGACCATGCGTTTGAGAATCCAGAACGTCAGTGGCGCCAGACGATAGGCAACGACCATCGGCCGCTTATACAACAAGGCCTCGAGGGTAGCCGTACCGGAGGCGATCAACACCGCGTCGCAGGCGGCCAGCGCCAGATGGGACTTGCCATCGAGCAGGGTCAGCGGCAGATCGCGGCCGACGAGCAACTCTTCAAGCTGCGCACGTCGCTGAGGACTGGCGCAAGGCATGACGAACCGCACGCCAGGACGCACGGCGCGCAGACGTTGGGCGGTATCGAGGAACAACGCCCCCAGACGCCCCACTTCACCGCCGCGACTGCCGGGCATCAGCGCGACCAACGGCCCGTCCGGCAGACCGAGCTCGGCCCGTGCAGCAGCGCGATCCGCTTCAAGCGGGATCGCATCGGCCAGGGAATGCCCGACAAACCGCACCGGCACGCCTTGCTCTTCATAGAATTTTGCTTCGAACGGAAACAGCGTCAGCATCAGGTCGCAACCTTCGCGAATCTTCAGCACCCGCTTCTGCCGCCACGCCCAGACCGACGGGCTGACGTAGTGCACGGTCTTGATTCCGGCCTGACGCAGCTTGAGTTCGATATTCAGGTTGAAGTCCGGGGCATCGATACCGATGAACACATCCGGCTTCTCGGCGATCAGGTCGGCGATCAGCTGCTTGCGGCGCTTGAGCAACTCGCGCAGCCGACCCAGCACTTCCACCAGGCCCATGACCGAGAGACGTTCCATCGGGAAATACGAGGTCAGGCCTTCGGCCTGCATCAGCGGACCACCGACACCGATGAACTCGACCGCCGGATGCTGTGCCTTGAGCGCACGCATGAGACCGGCGCCCAGAATGTCACCGGAAGCCTCACCCGCCACCAGCGCAATACGCAGATTAGCCATGATTAACGCGTGATGCCGCGGGTCGAAGACTGGATGGAATCACGAAACACCGCGACTTCCGGAAACTGCGCCGAAGGTTCGGCCAGTTCGGCGAGCGCCTGCTCGACGGTCAGGCCCTGGCGGTAAACCACCTTGTAGGCACGACGCAGGGCGTGGATCGCGTCTTCGCTGAAACCACGGCGACGCATGCCTTCGAAGTTCATGCTACGGGCTTCGGCCGGGTTGCCGAACACCGTGACGTAGGCGGGAACGTCCTTGCCAATGGCGGTACCCATGCCGGAAAAGCTGTGGGCGCCGATGTGGCAATACTGGTGAACCAGGGTAAAGCCGGACAGGATCGCCCAGTCTTCAACGTGCACATGGCCAGCCAACGCAGTGTTGTTGACGAGGATGCAGTGGTTACCGATGACACTGTCGTGGCCGATGTGGGCATAGGCCATGATCAGGTTGTGATCGCCCAGGGTCGTTTCCGAACGGTCCTGAACCGTGCCACGGTGAATCGTCACGCCTTCACGGATGATGTTGTGGTCACCGATGACCAGACGGGTTTCTTCGCCTTTGTATTTCAGATCGGGCGTGTCCTCACCTACCGAAGAAAACTGGTAAATGCGGTTGTGCTTACCGATTCGGGTCGGGCCCTTGAGAATCACATGCGGCCCGATCACTGTCCCCTCGCCGATTTCCACACCTGCGCCGACGATCGACCATGGGCCGACCTCGACACCTTCAGCCAGAACGGCCGTCGGATCGATGATTGCGCGAGGGTCAATCAAACTCATAGTTTGCGTTCCGCGCAGATGATTTCAGCGGAGCAGACTGGCTTGCCATCGACCGAAGCCTGGCACTCGAACTTCCAGATCTGACGCTTGCAGCTGATGAAACGGGCTTCGAGGATCAATTGATCGCCTGGAGTGACGGGCTGGCGAAAACGCAGCTTGTCGGAGCCGACGAAGTAGTAGAGCGTGCCGTCGGCAGGCTTCACGTCGAGCATTTTGAAACCAAGGATACCGGCAGCCTGAGCCATCGCTTCGATGATCAGTACGCCCGGCATGATTGGATGCGCGGGGAAGTGACCATTGAAGAACGGTTCGTTGATGCTGACATTCTTGTAGGCGCGAATGCGCTTGCCTTCCACGTCCAGTTCCACGACCCGGTCCACCAGCAGGAACGGGTAACGGTGAGGCAGGTATTCGCGAATCTCGTTGATGTCCATCATTTCGGGGGGAAGCCTATGTAAAGATTGGAAACGCGCGACTGACGCGCGTTCCTCTAGCAAATCAAGGAGGCAGTCTAGCGGCTGTGCACACTTGATATGGAAATGGTATCAGCCATCTGATGAAGCATTACCGTCAGGGGTCACTTCCCCTGTCCGCTTTTCCAGCTGTCGCAGCCGCCGCGCGATGTCATCGAGCTGACGGATACGTGCCGCGCTTTTGCGCCATTCGGCAGCCGGTTGCATGGCCGTACCGGAAGAGTAGGAGCCCGGCTCGGTAATCGAGTGGGTCACCATGGTCATCCCAGTGATGAAAACCTTGTCGCAAATTTCGATATGCCCCACCAGCCCGACGCCACCGGCGAGCATGCAATGCTTGCCGATCTTGGTGCTGCCGGAGATCCCCACGCACGCGGCCATGGCGGTGTGATCACCGATCTGGACGTTGTGAGCGATCTGAATCTGATTGTCGAGCTTGACGCCATTACCAATGACGGTATCGGCCAGCGCACCGCGGTCGATGGCGGTATTCACGCCAATCTCCACATCGTCACCGACCAGAACACCACCGATCTGGGCGATTTTCTGCCAGATGCCTTTCTCGTTGGCGAAACCGAAACCTTCGCCACCCAGTACCGCACCGGATTGAATCACCACCCGCTTGCCGATACGCACGTCGTGATACAGCGTGACGCGCGGTGCAAGCCAGCCACCTTCGCCAATGACACTACGAGCGCCGATGAAGCAGTGCGCGCCGATGGTTGTCCCGGCATCAATTCGCGCCCCGCTTTCGATGACCACAAATGCACCGATACTCGCCGCCGGATCGACCACCGCGTCCTCTGCCACTACCGCTGTCGGATGAATACCGGCAGCCGCCTTGGGCTTGGGATCGAAGAGGTGGGAAATGCGTGCATAAGCAAGATACGGGTCGGGCACGATCAGCGCCTCACCGGAAAAACCTTCTGCGTCAGCGGCTTTCAGCAACAAGGCTGCAGCCCGGCTATCGGCCAGGTATTTACGGTATTGAGGATTTGCCAGAAAGCTCAACTGAGCTGGGCCAGCCTCTTGCAAAGTGGCCAGCCCAGTTATTTCCTTCTCCGGGTCGCCACGCAGGGTGGCGCCGAGGAACTCGGCCAACTGGCCGAGTTTTATGGTCGCTGTCATGGATTACTTCAGCTGATTCATGCGCTCGATAACCTGGCGAGTGATGTCGTACTGAGGCTTGACATCAATCACTGCGCCACG
This sequence comes from Pseudomonas sp. IT-P100, assembly GCF_949767185.1. Classification (NCBI taxonomy): domain Bacteria; kingdom Pseudomonadati; phylum Pseudomonadota; class Gammaproteobacteria; order Pseudomonadales; family Pseudomonadaceae; genus Pseudomonas; species Pseudomonas sp. IT-P100. The sequence continues at coordinate 521,704 of NZ_CATKQK010000022.1, read as the reverse complement.
CTCGAAGACCAGGTCAAAAGCACCTTTCTTGATGACTTCTTCCACAGCACTGTCCAGTTTCGGCTTGAGCTGCTTCAGCATTTCACGGTCAGCAACGGCTTTGGCTTCGTTCAGCTCCTTGGACTGGAACTGGAAGTCACGGGCCTTTTGCTTGAATTCAAGTTCCAGGCGCTCACGCTCGCCTTGCTGCATCTTGTCGCCGCCCGCCATCAGACGGTCCTGAATGCCCTTGGCGCTGCTTTCCAGCGACTTGAGTTTGGTCAGCTGCGGACCGAACTTTTTCTCGGCATCCACGGCGTATTTCTTGGCCGCGTCGGATTCCAGCAGAGCCATCTGATAGTTCAGAACGGCGATTTTCATGTCGGCAAAAGCCGGACCTGCTACCAGTAAGGTCGCCAGGAGAACCAATTGAGTCAACTTACGCACGATGCACTCCTACAAAATCCATTGTCGTTATCTTGGGTCAGACGCTTAGAACGTCTGGCCGAGGGAGAATTGGAACACTTGAGTTTCAGCCTCATCCGGTTTCTTGATCGGCATGGCCAACGCGAAACTCAGAGGACCCAGCGCGGTAACCCATGTCACACCCACACCGACAGAGCTAGCCATGTTGCTCAGGCTGATGTCGTTGCACTTGGTGTTGGACGACGAACCGTTCGCATTGGTGGTGTCTTTGCACGTTGAGTCGAAAACGTTACCCACATCCCAGAATACCGAGGTGCGCAGGGAGCGCTGATCTTTGACGAACGGCAGAGGGAACAGGACCTCTACCCCGCCTTGGATCAAGACGTTACCACCGAACGGCAGCGGATCCTGGTCCGGATCAAGAGCCGTACCCGGGTTGGTGCCGCGGCTCGGCGTACTGCGAGGACCCAAGGTGCTGTCCTTGAAACCACGAACCGAGTTGAAACCACCAGCATAGTAGTTTTCATAGAACGGCAAGCCATCGGTCGAACCGTAGCCATCGCCATAACCCAGCTCGGTATGCAGGCGCATGGTGTAGTTTTCGGTCAGTGGCTGGAACAACTGGCCACGGTAATCGAGTTTGAAGAACGACAGGTCGCTGCCCGGCGTCGTGGTTTCCAGCACCAGGCTTTGGGAATGACCACGTGTCGCCAGTACGCCCTTGTTCAGGGTCGATTCCGACCAACCGGCCGAAGCCTTGAAGTTCAGGTAGTTGTCGCCTTCCTTGTTAACGAAGTCGAAGATCTCGTCAACGGTGTACAGGCCAGTCTTGATCTTGTCCTGTTGCGCAGTCAGGCCGAAGGTCAGGCGCGACGTTTCGCTGATCGGGTAGCCGACGCTCACGCCCGCACCCAGGCTGTCCACGGCATAGCTGGCTACGTCGACGTCGAGGTCTTTGTAGTCAGTGGTGCGATAGAACGCGTTGTAACCCAGGCTCACGCCATCAGCAGTCCAGTACGGGTCGACATAACCGAAGTTATAGCGGCTCTGGTATTCGCTGCGGGTCAAGCCGACGCTGACCTTGTTACCCGTACCCAGGAAGTTGTTCTGGGTGATCGAACCACCGAGGATCAGACCGGCACTCTGTGCGAAGCCGACGCTGGCGGTAATCGAACCGGAAGCTTGTTCTTCAACGCTGTAGTTCACGTCAACCTGGTCATCGACACCCGGCACGGCAGGGGTTTCGACGTTCACTTCTTTAAAGAAGCCGAGACGCTCAAGACGGGTCTTGGACTGGTCGATCAGGTAAGTCGAAGCCCAGCCACCTTCCATCTGACGCATTTCACGGCGCAGCACTTCGTCTTCGGACTTGGTGTTGCCTCGGAAATTGATGCGGTTGACGTAGGCACGCTTGCCCGGATCGACGGCGAACGTGATATCGACGGTGTGGTCTTCATCGTGCGGCTGAGGCACGCCGTTGACGTTGGCGAAGGTGTAGCCCTCGTTACCCAGACGGCGGGTGATCAGTTCGGAGGTGGTGGTCATCAGCTTGCGCGAGAACACCTGGCCTTTCTGAACCAGCAGCAACGACTTGACCTGGTCCTCAGGGACTTTCAGGTCGCCGCTCAGCTTGACGTCACGAACGGTGTACTTCTCGCCTTCGTTGACGTTGACGGTGATGTAGACGTGCTTCTTGTCCGGTGTAATGGACACCTGGGTCGAAGCGATATCCATGTTGATGTAGCCACGGTCCAGGTAGTAGGAACGCAGACGTTCCAGGTCACCGGAAAGCTTTTCACGAGCGTACTTGTCGTCGTTCTTGAAGAACGACAACCAGTTGGTGGTCTTGAGTTCGAACAGGTCGATCAGGTCTTCGTCAGGAAAGACCGTGTTACCCACCACGTTGATGTGCTGGATAGCAGCGACGGTGCCTTCGTTGATATTGACCTTCAGGCCGACGCGGTTGCGCGGCTGCGGCACCACTTCGGTGTCGACGGTAGCCGAGTAGCGACCCTGCGCGACATATTGGCGCTGCAGTTCGTTACGTACACCTTCAAGGGTGGCACGCTGGAAGATCTCGCCTTCGGCCAGACCGGACTGTTTGAGGCCTTTCATCAGGTCTTCAGTGGAGATCGCCTTGTTACCTTCGATCTCGATACTGGCGACTGACGGGCGCTCGACTACCGTGATGACCAGGACGTTGCCATCGCGGCCCAGCTGGATATCTTGAAAGAACCCGGTTTTGAACAGCGCACGAGTGGATTCCACCAGGCGACGATCATCCGCCTGTTCACCGACGTTCAACGGCAAGGCACCAAAGACGCTACCCGCGGAGACCCGCTGGAGGCCATTGACGCGAATATCAGAGATAGTGAAGGACTCGGCGTGAACTTCGGCGATCATCAATACGGTGAGAACCGCAGTTAGCAGCAGACGTTTCATGAAGTCCTTTCTTATTCCAACTGGCAATAAACAAACTGCCGCAAAATGCGGCAGATTCGCAATATCAGCGAAGTGTTACAGACGGCCCAAATCATTGACCAGAGCAAGCAACATCACCCCGACCACCAAACTGATGCCGATCTGTATCCCCCAACCCTGCACCCGATCCGACAAGGGACGACCACGCGCCCACTCGATCAGATAAAACAACAAATGCCCCCCATCCAGTACAGGAATGGGCAACAAATTCAGAACCCCCAGGCTAATACTCAGATAAGCAAGGAAATTCAGGAAATCAGCGACGCCCGACTGGGCAGAAGCGCCCGCCACTTTAGCAATGGTTATCGGTCCACTCAAGTTTTTTACCGAGAGCTCACCGAACAACATTTTCTTGAGTGAATCGAGGGTCAGTACGCTCATGGTCCAAGTGCGTCGAGCCCCCTCGCCAATCGCAGCCAAAGGACCGTAACTGACCTCGCGAATCATCTCCGGTGGCCAATCGATCGCTTTCACCCCAGCCCCCAGATAACCGCTGGGGGCTTTCTTCTCGCCACGAGCGGCCAGCGTCACGGGGACGTCGATTTGAGCACCATCGCGCTCGATGCGCAGCATGATTTTGGTATCTGGTTGCGTACGAACGGTATCGACCACCTGCTGCCAGTCATCCAGCGCCTTGCCATCAAGCGCCAACAACCGGTCACCGGTTTTCAGGCCCGCTGCCTGCGCCGGACCTTTCGGGTCAAGCTCGGCCAGCACTGGCGGCAACGCCGGACGCCAAGGACGAATACCCAACGAGCGAATCGGATCCGGTTCATCCGCGCCCTTGAGCCATTTATCCAGGACCAGTTCACGAGGCGAATCCGCTGTGGACCCCTGATCGCGCACCAGCACCTGCAGCGAACCGCTCTCACCCAGACGACGAACCAGCTGCAGATTGACCGCACCCCAACCCGACGTTGGCTCACCATCGATGGCGACAATTTCCTGACCCGGGCTCAAACCGGCCTTGGCCGCGATACTGCCGGACTCTACGGCACCGATGACAGGCCGCACCTGCTCGCTGCCGAGCATCGCGAGCACCCAGAAAAAAATCATCGCCAGTAAAAAGTTGGCAATCGGCCCCGCCGACACGATTGCGATGCGCTGACGGACGGACTTGCGATTGAAGGACTGATCGAGCTGATCGGCCGGCACTTCGCCTTCGCGCTCGTCGAGCATTTTCACGTAGCCACCCAGCGGAATCGCGGCGACGACGAACTCAGTGCCTTTCTTGTCGTGCCAGCGCAGCAACGGCATGCCGAAGCCCACGGAGAAGCGCAGCACTTTGACCCCACAGCGACGCGCGACCCAGAAATGGCCGAATTCGTGGAAGGTGACCAGCACGCCCAGGGCTACCAGGGTGCCGACAATCATATAGAGCGCGCTCATCTACTTTCTCCGCAATCCTATCCAGTGCTGCATGGGCCAACCTGTTGCAGCACTTACCGCCCGTGGCGACTCAACCATTGCTCCACCAGGGCTCGCGCCTTCGCGTCAGCCGTGAACACCGCCTCGAGATCATTCACCGCTACCACAGGCTCGAGATTCAAGACTTCCTCGATGATACTCGCGATTTCCAGATAGCGAACCCGCCCGTCGAGAAAGGCGGCGACTGCTACTTCATTTGCCGCATTGAGCATGGCTGGCGCGCTATTGCCCGCCTCGGCGGCCTGACGCGCCAGGCGCAGGCATGGGAAACGCTCTTCATCGGGCGCCTGGAAGTCCAGACGTGCGATGGCGAACAGATCCAGCGGAGCAACGCCCGAATCGATACGCTCCGGCCAGGCCAAGGCGTTGGCGATCGGCGTGCGCATGTCGGGATTGCCCAGCTGCGCCAATACCGAACCGTCGATGTAGTCGACCAGCGAATGAATCACACTCTGCGGGTGAATCACCACTTCGACCTGGGAAGGCTTGGCGTCGAACAGCCAGCAGGCTTCGATCAGCTCGAGCCCCTTGTTCATCATGCTCGCCGAATCCACGGAGATCTTGCGCCCCATGGACCAGGTCGGGTGCGCACAGGCCTGCTCAGGCGTTACATCGGCCAGTTCGGCCAAGGGTGTCTGCCGGAACGGACCGCCAGAGGCTGTCAGCAAGATCCGACGAACGCCCACGACCCCGAGCCCACGGGAAAAATCCTGTGGCATGCACTGGAAAATCGCGTTGTGCTCGCTGTCGATCGGCAGCAGCACCGAACCGCTTTTGCGTACGGCCTGCATGAACAGCGCGCCGGACATCACCAGCGCTTCTTTGTTGGCCAGCAGAATTTTCTTACCGGCCTCAACTGCCGCCAGGGTCGGACGCAAGCCCGCCGCACCGACAATGGCCGCCATGACCGTGTCGACATCAGGATCGGAGGCGACCTGACGCAGGCCCGCCTCCCCCACCAGCACGCGAGTCGACAGACCGGCTGCACGCAAATCGTCCTGCAACACCCGGGCGGCGTTGTGCTCTGGCACGACGGCGAACCGCGGCACATGCCGGACGCAAAGCGCGTGCAACTCGCTCAGACGCGTGAAGCCGCTCAAGGCAAAAACCTGATACCGCTCGGGATGTCGGGCAATGACGTCCAGCGTGCTCAGACCGATCGAACCGGTCGCACCCAGGACCGTAATCTGCTGCGGGCGGCTCACGGTGCCGCCATCCACAGCAGCACAGCAAATACAGGGATCGCGGCCGTCAGGCTGTCGATGCGATCCAGCACACCGCCGTGACCGGGCAGCAGATTACTGCTGTCCTTGATCCCGGACTGGCGCTTGAACATGCTTTCGGTGAGGTCGCCCACCACCGAGATGAACACGATAATGGCCGCACCGATCAACCCTTTGAAAAGCTCGGCAACCGTCCAGTCGCGAACCAGGCCGACAATGACGGTGATGACCAGGCTCAGCGCCAGGCCGCCATACACGCCTTCCCAGCTCTTGCCGGGGCTGACCAGCGGCGCGAGCTTGCGCTTGCCGAAGGCCCGGCCGGAAAAATAGGCGCCAATATCGGCACCCCAGACCAGCACCATCACGGCCAAAATCAGTAGATTGCCATTGCCGGAATCGTGTTTTTTGATTTCGACCAGACCTTGCCATGCCGGCAGGAGAATCAACAGGCCGATCACCAATTTGGTCGCTGCTGCGGACCAATGCTCGCTCGAACGCGGATAGGTCAGCACCAGATACGTCGCCACGCCCCACCACAGCACCGAGGCACCCAACACCCAGGGTGCAAGTCCCGGCAGGATATGCATGACAAACAACATCAACGCGACCACTGCTGCGTAGGCGACGCGAATCGGTTGAGCGGCGAAACCCGCCAGGCGCGCCCATTCCCAGGCACCGAGGGTTACGACCAACCCGATGAACAGCGCGAAGCCGGAACCTTCAAGCAGGAAAAACCCGCACAAGGCAATCGGCAGCAGTATCAGCGCAGTGATGATTCGTTGTTTAAGCATTAAACCCGGGCTCCAGCCTCGACCTGCTCGCTCGTTTTACCGAAGCGACGCTGACGAGAAGCGAAATCGGCCAGCGCGGTGCGCATGGCGTCGTGTTTGAAGTCCGGCCAGAACAGGTCGGAGAAGTACAACTCGGCGTAGGCCAGTTGCCACAACAGGAAGTTGCTGATGCGGTGTTCGCCACCGGTGCGAATGCACAGGTCCGGCAACGGCAGGTCGCCGGTGGCCAGGCAGGCTTGCAACAGTTCCGGGGTAATGTCTTCCGGACGCAGATGACCGGCCTGAACTTCCCGCGCCAGACGCTGCGCGGCTTGCGCGATGTCCCACTGACCGCCGTAGTTGGCGGCGATCTGCAGGACGAAGCGATTGGCGCCCGCGGTCATGGCTTCAGCCTCGCGCATGGCCGCCTGAAGCTCTGGATGAAAACGCGAACGGTCGCCAATGATGCGCAGACTGATGTTGTTTTCGTTGAGGCGCTTGGCCTCGCGACGCAATGCCTTGAAGAACAGGTCCATCAAGGCACTGACCTCATCGGCCGGGCGCTGCCAGTTCTCGCTGGAAAAGGCGAACAGGGTCAATACCTCGACCTTGGCCTCGGCACACACCTCGATCACTGCACGAACCGCATCCACACCCGCTTTATGCCCGGCGACACCCGGCATAAAGCGTTTTTTCGCCCAGCGATTATTGCCATCCATGATGATCGCGACATGGCGCGGCACCGCGGACGGCGCAACCTGCTTGGTCTTTTCCATGAAAACGCGACCCTTATACGGCCATCAGGTCTTTTTCTTTCTGCGCCAGATTCGCGTCGATTTCAGCCACGTACTTTTTGGTCAGATCATCGATCTCGCCAGTGGCGCGACGCTCTTCGTCTTCGCTGATTTCCTTTTCCTTGACCAGATCCTTGAGCTGGCTGTTCGCGTCACGACGGATGTTGCGCACGGCAACACGGGCGTCTTCAGCAACATCGCGGGCCTGCTTGGTGAAGCCCTTGCGGGTTTCTTCGGTCAGGGCCGGCATGGAGATCAGCAGCAGCTCACCCAGGTTGGTCGGGTTGAGGTTCAGACCGGCGCTGCCGATGGCTTTATCGACAGCACCCAGCATGTTGCGCTCGAAGGCAACGACTTGCAGGGTACGGGCGTCCTTGACGGTGATGTTCGCCACTTGCTTGATCGGAGTATCGGAACCGTAGTACGGCACCATCACGCCTTCCAGAATGCTCGGGTGCGCCTGACCGGTACGAATACGGCCGAAGTTGTGCATCAGCGACTCGACGGATTTCTGCATACGCTCTTTAGCGTCTTTCTTGATTTCGTTGATCATTGTTGGCCTTCCTCGATCAGGGTCCCTTCAGCGCCGCCATGCACGATGTTCAGCAGGGCGCCGGGCTTGTTCATGTTAAATACGCGCAACGGCATCTTGTGGTCGCGGCACAGGCAAATGGCCGTCAGATCCATCACGCCCAGCTTGCGATCCAGCACTTCATCGTAGGTCAGATGATCGAACTTCTCGGCATGCGGGTCCTTGAATGGATCGGCGGTGTAGACACCATCGACCTTGGTCGCTTTCAACACGACGTCAGCGTCGATTTCGATCGCACGCAAGCAGGCTGCCGAATCCGTGGTAAAGAACGGATTGCCGGTGCCAGCCGCGAAGATCACGACTTCCTTGGCGTTCAGGTGGCGCATGGCTTTGCGGCGATCATAGTGATCGGTCACGCCAACCATGGAAATGGCCGACATCACGATGGCCGAGATATTGGCACGTTCCAGCGCGTCGCGCATGGCCAGGGCGTTCATCACAGTGGCCAGCATGCCCATGTGGTCGCCCGTGACCCGATCCATGCCGGCTGCGCTCAGCGCTGCGCCGCGGAACAGGTTGCCGCCGCCGATCACCAGACCGACCTGGACACCGATGCCGACCAGTTGGCCGACTTCCAGCGCCATGCGATCCAGAACTTTCGGATCGATCCCGAACTCTTCCGAGCCCATCAGGGCCTCGCCGCTAAGCTTGAGTAGAATGCGTTTATAGCGAGCCTGATAACCACTGCCCTGCTGAGCCATTGCGAATCTCTCCTGCGGCGTATTTTAAAAATTCTTTGCGAGCTGTTTACAGCTGGCGTTCACTCTAGCTTGGCGCTGCTTCAGCGCCATCGGAACATGGCTTTGTAAGCCAGTTCCAAAGGGAAACCAATAAAAATTGGTGCCCCATCTGAAAAGAGGCTGCGCGCGTAAGCGGGCAGCCTCTTCAGGGCGACAGTTGAAAAACCGTCTTATTGCTTGGCGGCAGCCAGCTGGGCAGCAACTTCTTCAGCGAAGTTGTCGACCGGCTTCTCGATGCCTTCGCCTACTTTGAAGTAGGTGAAAGAAACGATTTCAGCACCGGCTTTCTTGGCCAGTTCGCCGACCTTGACTTCAGGGTTCTTGACGAACGCCTGCTCAACCAGGCTCGCTTCAGCCAGGAACTTGCTGATACGGCCTTTGACCATGTTCTCAACAATGTTTTCTGGCTTGCCTTTGATTTTTTCTTCGTTCAGCTGCAGGAACACGGCTTTTTCGCGCTCGATAGCTTCAGCCGAAACTTCCGATGGCAGCAGGAACTCAGGGTTGCTGGCCGCTACGTGCATAGCGATGTCTTTGGCCAGCTCAACGTTGCCGCCCTTCAGAACAACCGCAACACCGATCTTGTTGCCGTGCAGGTAACCACCAACCACATCACCTTCAACGCGAACCAGGCGACGGATGTTGACGTTTTCGCCAACCTTGCCGACCAGAACCAGGCGATCGGCTTCTTGAGCTTCGATCAGCGGAGCGACGTCAGTCAGTTTGTCAGCGAACGCCTTTTCAACGCTGGAAGCGACAAATGCCTTGAAGTCGTCCTGCAGAGCCAGGAAGTCGGTCTGCGAGTTCACTTCCAGCAGAACGGCGGATTTACCGTCTTCCTTCAGTGCGATCGCGCCTTCAGCAGCTACGTTGCCTGCTTTCTTGGCAGCCTTGATGGCGCCCGAAGCGCGCATGTCATCAATGGCTTTTTCGATGTCGCCGCCAGCCTTGGTCAAGGCCTTTTTGCAGTCCATCATGCCTTCGCCAGTACGCTCGCGCAGTTCTTTGACCAACGCTGCAGTAATCTCTGCCATTTCAAAATTCCTCTTGGATAGGTTTTCAACCATTCCACCCGATCGAACGGGCGTTCAATTCTTCCCGAACCACCCTTGTTAGCAGCTGCAAGTTACAAACGCTGTAATTGCGCCACCAGACAAATGGTTTTCGAGGTGGCAAAAAGGGGGCCAAGCCCCCTTTTTGCTTACTGAGTCAACGCCAAGGCGTCAATTACTCAGCTGCAGCTGCCGGAGCTTCTTCAACGAACTGCTCGGTGCCGCCAGCAACGTGGTTGCGACCGCGGATTACAGCGTCAGCCATCGAACCCATGTACAGCTGGATAGCGCGGATTGCGTCATCGTTGCCTGGGATGATGTAGTCAACGCCTTCCGGGCTGCTGTTGGTATCGACTACGCCGATAACCGGGATGCCCAGCTTGTTGGCTTCGGTGATCGCGATGCGCTCGTGATCAACGTCGATAACGAACAGAGCGTCTGGCAGACCACCCATGTCCTTGATACCACCCAGGGAACGATCGAGCTTCTCAAGATCGCGAGTGCGCATCAGCGCTTCTTTCTTGGTCAGCTTGGCGAAAGTACCGTCTTCGGCTTGCACTTCAAGGTCACGCAGACGCTTGATGGAAGCACGGATGGTTTTGAAGTTGGTCAGCATGCCGCCCAACCAGCGGTGATCGACGTACGGCGAACCGCAACGTGCTGCTTCTTCAGCAACGATCTTGCCAGCGGAACGCTTGGTGCCAACGAACAGAATCTTGTTTTTGCCCTGGGCCAGACGCTCTACGAAAGTCAGAGCTTCGTTGAACATTGGCAGGGTTTTTTCAAGGTTGATGATGTGGATCTTGTTACGCGCGCCGAAAATGTACTTGCCCATTTTCGGGTTCCAGTAACGGGTCTGGTGACCGAAGTGCACACCGGCCTTCAGCATATCGCGCATGTTGACTTGGGACATGATAGTTCCTTAATAAGTCGGGTTTGGCCTCCACGTATCCCAATGACCAACCAGCAGCATCAGCTGAAGGCACCCAGGTCATCGTGTCGACACGTGTGTGGATTTAAGCCTTTCGGGGCATCCCCGGAAAGCGGCGCATTTTATACCACAGGGCTCGCAAAAACGGAACCCGGATTCTCAATTCCTGACGCGCGCCTTCATCCGCGCCCTTGGAATCGCTCAAGAATGCGCCCATCTATAGAGAGAAGCGATGCACAGAGGCTCAGATTTGCGCTGATCGTCTGTTAGAATCGCGTTTTTCAGGGCGGCGAACATCGATCGCACATTGCCCATTCCGTGTTAGCAAGCGCCATCGAGCGCAGAGAGAGCCTGTATGACCGTCACCCTCAAAACCCCGGAGGACATCGCAAAAATGCGTGTCGCCGGCAAACTGGCCGCCGATGTCCTGGAAATGATTGCTGAACACGTCAAGCCGGGCATCACCACCGAAGAGCTGGACCGCATCTGCCACGACTACATCGTCAACGTGCAGCAGGCCATTCCTGCCCCGCTCAACTACAAGGGCTACCCGAAGTCGATCTGCACCTCGATCAACCACGTGGTCTGCCACGGCATTCCGAACGAGAAGCCATTGAAGGACGGGGACACGCTGAACATCGACGTCACCGTGATCAAGGATGGCTTCCACGGCGACACCAGCCGCATGTTCCACGTCGGCACTGTGCCGGTCTGGGCCGAGCGCCTGTCGCAAGTGACCCAGGAATGCATGTACAAGGCCATCGAGATCGTCAAACCCGGCTGCCGCCTGGGCGACATCGGTGAAGTGATCCAGAAGCACGCCGAAAAGAACGGTTTCTCGGTGGTTCGCGAGTTCTGCGGCCACGGTATCGGCAAGGTGTTCCACGAAGAGCCGCAGATCCTGCACTACGGCCGCGCCGGCACCGGCATGGAACTGAAGGCCGGCATGACCTTCACTATCGAGCCGATGATCAACCAGGGCAAGGCCGACACAAAAGTGCTGGGCGACGGCTGGACCGCGATCACCAAGGACCGCAAGTTGTCGGCACAGTGGGAGCACACATTGGTAGTGACCGAGACCGGTTACGAGATCTTCACCTTGCGCAGCGATGACACCATCCCGCGCGTTTCGGCCTGATCCGGACCGCGCCGCTCCCAGCCTTATAGAAAGGAAAGCCAATCGATGCCGCAGGTGGATCCCGAACTCTTCGACCGTGGCCAGTTCCAGGCTGAACTGGCCCTGAAGGCCAGCCCGATCGCTGCTTTCAAAAAGGCGATCCGCCAGGCCCGAGAGGTCCTTGACGGACGCTTTCGCAGCGGCCGGGAGATTCGCCGACTGATCGAGGATCGCGCCTGGTTCGTCGACAACATCCTGCAAAAGGCCTGGGAGCAGTTCAACTGGAGCGAAGACGCCGACATCGCGCTGGTCGCGGTCGGCGGCTACGGTCGTGGGGAGTTGCATCCTTTCTCCGATATCGACCTGCTGATCCTGCTGGACAGCGCCGACCACGAAGTTTTCCGTGATTCCATCGAGCGTTTTCTGACGCTGTTGTGGGACATCGGCCTGGAAGTCGGTCAGAGCGTTCGCTCCGTCGACGAATGCGCGGTAGAAGCCCGCGCCGACCTGACGGTGATCACCAACCTGATGGAAAGCCGCACCATCGCCGGCCCCGAACGCCTGCGTCAGCGCATGTTGGATGTCACCAGCACCGCGCACATGTGGCCGAGCAAGGACTTCTTCCTGGCCAAGCGCGCCGAGCAGAAGGCCCGTCACCATAAGTACAACGACACCGAATACAACCTGGAACCCAACGTCAAAGGCTCGCCCGGCGGACTACGGGATATTCAGACGATTCTGTGGGTGGCCCGTCGCGAGTACGGCACCCTGAACCTGCGGGCACTGGCCGGGGAAGGTTTCCTGGTCGAGAGCGAGAATGCCCTGCTGGCCTCTTCTCAGGAATTCCTGTGGAAGGTTCGTTACGCGCTGCACATGCTCGCCGGTCGCTCCGAAGACCGCTTGCTGTTCGACCACCAGCGTTCGATTGCCGGCCTGCTGGGCTTCGAGGGCGATGACGCCAAGCAAGCCATCGAAAACTTCATGCAGCAGTATTACCGGGTGGTCATGAGCATCGCGCAGCTCAGCGACCTGATCATCCAGCACTTCGAGGAAGTCATCCTGGCGCCGGAAGATGAAGCGCCGCCGCAACCGATCAACTCGCGGTTCCAGTTGCACGACGGTTACATCGAGGCACGCAACGACAATGTATTCCGCCGCACGCCGTTCGCCATGCTCGAGATTTTCGTGCTGATGGCCCAGCAGCCGGAAATCAAGGGCGTGCGTGCCGACACGATTCGTCTGCTGCGGGAAAACCGTCATTTGATCGACGACGATTTCCGCAACGATATTCGTAACACCAGCCTGTTCATCGAGCTGTTCAAGTGCAAGATCGGCATCCACCGCAACCTGCGACGGATGAATCGTTACGGCATTCTCGGGCGTTATCTGCCGGAGTTCGGCTTCATTGTCGGGCAGATGCAGCATGACCTGTTTCACATCTACACGGTCGACGCGCACACGCTGAACCTGATCAAGCACTTGCGTAAGCTGCAATACACGCAAGTGTCGGAAAAATTCCCGCTGGCCAGCAAGCTCATGGGCAAGCTGCCCAAGCCCGAGCTGATCTACCTGGCCGGGCTGTACCACGACATCGGCAAGGGCCGGCATGGCGATCACTCGGAAATCGGCGCCGTGGATGCCGAGGCCTTTTGCCAGCGCCACCAGCTGCCGGTGTGGGACAGCCGCCTGATCGTCTGGCTGGTGCAGAACCACCTGGTGATGTCGACCACTGCCCAGCGCAAAGACTTGTCCGACCCGCAAGTGATCCACGATTTTGCGCAGATCGTCGGTGACGAAACCCGCCTTGATTATCTGTACGTGTTGACCGTCGCCGACATCAACGCCACCAACCCGACACTGTGGAACTCCTGGCGCGCCAGCCTGTTGCGCCAGCTCTACACCGAGACCAAGCGCGCCTTGCGCCGCGGTCTGGAGAATCCGGTGGATCGTGAAATGCAGATCCGCCAGACCCAGAGCGCCGCCCTCGATATTCTGGTGCGCGGCGGCAACGACCCGGACGACGTCGAACAGTTGTGGTCGCAATTGGGTGATGATTATTTCCTGCGTCACACTGCCGGCGACGTGGCCTGGCACACCGACGCGATCCTGCAGCAGCCGGCCGATGGCGGGCCGTTGGTGCTGATCAAGGAAACCACCCAGCGCGAGTTCGAGGGCGGTACGCAGATCTTCATTTATGCGCCGGACCAGCACGACTTCTTCGCCGTGACCGTGGCGGCGATGGATCAGTTGAACCTGAACATTCACGACGCCCGGGTCATCACGTCCAGCAGTCAGTTCACCCTCGACACCTACATCGTGCTCGACACTGACGGCGATTCGATCGGCGATAATCCGGCACGGGTCAAACAGATCCGCGAAGGCCTGACCGAAGCCCTGCGCAACCCGGACGATTACCCGACGATCATCCAGCGACGGGTGCCGCGCCAGCTCAAGCATTTCGCGTTTGCACCGCAGGTGACGATCCACAACGACGCCCAGCGGCCGGTGACGGTGCTGGAGCTCAGTGCCCCGGATCGGCCGGGCTTGCTGGCGCGGATCGGTACGATTTTCCTGGAGTTCGACCTGTCGCTGCAGAACGCCAAGATTGCGACGCTCGGCGAACGCGTGGAAGACGTGTTCTTCATCACCGACGCCAATAACCAGCCATTGTCCGACCCATTGCTGTGCAGCCGCTTGCAGGATGCGATCGTTGAGCAGCTGACCGTCAGTAACGAACCCGATATCAAGTTGTCGCGAATCAGTATCTGAATTAACAAATTTCCCCCTGTGGGGGCGAGCCCTGTGCCGAGGGGATTTATCCCCGTTCGGCTGCGAAGCAGTCGTAAACGCGGTTTAACTTTGAAATGCCGGGGCCGCTTCGCGCCCCCACGGGGATAAACCAACTCGCCACAGGGCTCGCCCCCACAATGAAAGAGGCCCCCGATGAACAACGCTCTGACCCAGCTCCAGCCCTACCCGTTCGAGAAGCTCCGCGCCCTGCTCGGCAGCGTCACGCCAAACCCGGACAAACGCCCTATCGCCTTGTCCATCGGCGAGCCGAAGCACCGTTCGCCAAGCTTTGTCGCCGAAGCCCTGTCCAGCAATCTGGATCAGATGGCCGTTTACCCGACAACACTCGGTATTCCGGCGCTGCGTGAAGCCATCGCCGCGTGGTGCGAACGCCGCTTCAACCTCCCGAGCGGCTGGCTCGCCCCGGCGCGCAACGTGCTGCCGGTCAACGGCACGCGTGAGGCTCTGTTCGCCTTCACCCAGACCGTGGTCAACCGTGGCGACGATGCGCTGGTGGTCAGCCCGAACCCGTTCTATCAAATCTATGAAGGTGCTGCGTTCCTCGCCGGCGCCAAGCCGCATTACCTGCCGTGCCTGGATGAAAACGGCTTCAACCCGGACTTCGATGCCGTTTCCCCGGACATCTGGAAACGCTGCCAGATCCTGTTTCTGTGCTCGCCAGGCAATCCGACTGGCGCCTTGATCCCGGTTGAAACCCTGAAAAAGCTGATCGCCCTCGCCGACGAATACGACTTCGTGATTGCGGCGGACGAGTGCTACAGCGAACTGTACTTCGACGAACAAACCCCACCGGCCGGCCTGCTCAGCGCCTGTGCGGAATTGGGTCGCAAGGACTTCAAGCGTTGTGTGGTGTTCCATAGCCTGTCCAAGCGCTCCAACCTGCCAGGCCTGCGTTCGGGGTTCGTCGCGGGTGACGCCGACATTCTCAAAGGCTTCCTGCTGTACCGCACTTATCACGGCTGCGCGATGCCGGTTCAAACGCAACTGGCGAGCGTTGCCGCCTGGAATGACGAAGTGCATGTGCGGGCCAACCGTGCGCTGTATCGCGAGAAGTATGATGCGGTGCTGAAAATCCTCGGCCCGGTGATGGACGTGCAACGCCCGGATGGCGGTTTCTACTTGTGGCCGAACGTTGCTGGCGATGATGAAGCGTTCTGCCGCGATCTGTTCGTTGAGGAACATGTGACTGTGGTGCCAGGCTCGTATCTGTCTCGGGAAGTTGATGGTTTCAATCCGGGTGCCGGCCGAGTGCGGATGGCGCTGGTGGCTCCACTGGCGGAATGTGTTGAAGCGGCCGAACGCATTCACAACTTTATTTCTCGCCGCCAGTAATATTAGTAAAGCCTGCACTGTGCAACGCAGTGCAGGCTTGTTCAAATACAAAGTTACAGCACAACCAAAAAACAAACTTTATTTATACACACTCTCAGATTAACCTCTTTAGCCACAACACCCTCCCGCCTAAATACATAACCAACATGGAAGTTATAATGACAACTATCACTCCTTGCCTCATAGAAACACCCGCAGATATTACGGCTTCTTATGAAGCCGCCATTAGCGAAAACCCGGCCAATTCACCCAACACGTCATCCGGGCGCAACAAGCGATCTATCGGCAAACACACTAAATACTGGGCACCCGGCAGAAAGTTAAAAATCGCTATCAGCGACTATGACGATGGCGGGTTTGAAATAGTCAAAAATGCCATCAAGCAATGGCTGCCCTACGTCAATCTGACTTTCGAATTCGTTGAACTGGTTGACGACGAAGACTTGTACGAAGGTGATATCCGGATTTACCTGTCCCGGCTGTACAACGGCACCGGACGCTCGGCACTTGGTACCGATGCGCGAGCAACCCCCGCTACGGAGCCAACATTGCTGCTGGGAACAAATTACACCTCCATCGGCTATGAAGCGCTTGTCATTCATGAATTCGGGCATGCCTTGGGCTTGACCCATGAACATCAACATCCCGATGCGACTATTCCCTGGAACAGAGAAAACACCTACCAGTTATACAAACAGAATTTTGGCTGGTCGAAAGAGACTGTAGATAAAAATCTTTTCCCCCTCCCTCGTAACAGCGATCAAACTTACACCGCCTACGACCGACACTCCATCATGCACTACCAAGTGTTAAATATATGCACTATCGGCGATTGGGAACAGCCAGAGAACCACCAACTCAGTGCAGGTGATAAAGCCTTCGCTCGTCAAATTTACCCCTGAATTATCATCCAGAACCAGTACGCAGAACTCATTACTTCACTTACCCAAGTTAGCCTCACTCAAATCCAGCTCACCCAGCACTTCCCGCAATACGTCATCACCAATCTGGTGGTGACGACTGAGCTTATATAACTCCAGCCGCTGCGCCCGTAGCGCCTTCAAACGCAGACGCCGTTCCAGCAAGTCCATCTGAAACGCCAATGCCTGGGCTTCCGCCGAATCGTTGAACACCTCCAGCTGATGCCGATACTCGGACATGATCCGCGCCTTGAGTTCGACGGCGAGCGCCGCCTGCCCGGCGTCCTGTGGATTGGCTTCTTCGGCTTCGAGGGCATGAATGGCCGCTTCGGCGGTTTTTCGCCAGGCCTCGCGCACCTCACTGCGACGTTTGTCGTCCGGGCTCTTTTCGATGCCACGCAACAACAGGGGCAGCACGATACAGGCTGCAATCAGCGACAGCAGAATGACCCCGGCCGCAATGAAGATCAGCAGATCTCGTTCAGGAAATGCATCACCCGCTACCAACATCGGAACAGACAACACGCCCGCCAGCGTCACCGCTCCGCGCACCCCACCCACCGTCAGCAACCAGCAGGATCGCGCGGTCGGCACGTTGACCATTTCGCCCTTGCCGCGCCAGCGACGCAACAGTCCCGACAGACGCCAGATGCTCTGTACCCAGACGAACCGCAACACCACCAACACGACGAAAATCGCCAGCACGTCGAGACAACGGTAAAGCAACGTCGGCCACAAAGACGTTTCGTGGCTGACCACGGCTTTGATGATGTCTGGCAGTTGCAACCCCAGCAGCAGGAAGATCAGGCCATTGAAGGCGAACTCCAGCAGCGACCAGACGCTGCGATTGAGCAACCGGGTGCTGGTCTGGCGCGGCAGCAGATCGAGCCAACTCTGCATCATTCCCGCCGCCACGGCAGACAGAATGCCCGATGCGCCAAGTCGTTCCGCCAGCACGTAAGCCGCAAACGGCAGCAGCAACATGAAAACCACATGAGTGGCAGGATCATCCCAACCGCGAGCGATCATCCACGAGCGCAAGCGCCCGACCAGCCAGCTCAGCGCCACACCGACAGCGAGGCCGCCGACCGCCACCAACACAAACGTCACGCTGGCGTTGGCCAGGGAGAACACGCCGGTCACCGCTGCCGCCAGGGCAAACTTGAACGTCACCAGGCCCGAGGCGTCATTCATCAGCGCCTCGCCCTGCAACATGTGCATCAACGGCGTCGGCAAGCGGTTCTGCGAAATCGCCGAGACAGCCACCGCGTCCGTCGGCGATAACACCGCCGCCAGGGCAAAAGCCACCGGCAGCGGGATGCCTGGCAGTAACCAATGAATGAAATAACCGGCACCGACGACGGTGAACAATACCAGGCCCACCGCCAGGGTCAGGATCGGCCCGCGCAAACGCCACAACTCACGCTTGGGCATGCGCCAGCCGTCGGAAAACAACAGCGGCGGCAGGAACAGAAAAAGAAACAATTCGGGATCCAGCGCCACATGCAGCCCCAGCGTCGGCCAGGCCAGCAAGGCACCCGCGGCGATTTGCACCAGTGGCAACGGTAACGGGATCACCCGTCCGACCAGACGCGAAACGCTGACCAGCATCAACAGGATCAGGACGGTGTAAGCGGTTTGCATAAAGCGTGGTTCCCGGACAATCGACAGCATTGAAGTGCCATATTAGCCGCTTACCCTACTGCCTGACCGTTGCACCAATGTCGCACGCAGGCACGGACAGCCTGATAGCCCTGTAGGAACACGCCCGGTCCCACAGGGTTTCGCGCTTTAACCGGACGGTCATGGCATAATCCTTCACCTTTTTTTCCAGCACCTGTAAAGGGGGCAATTCCTTGACCGTTTCAAGCAAAACGTTGCACCTTTTCGGCATCAAAGCCTGCGACACCATGAAAAAGGCGCGCACCTGGCTCGATGAACACGCTGTCAGCTATGACTTTCACGATTACAAAACGGCCGGAATCGACCGTGAACACCTGACCCAATGGTGCGACGAGCACGGCTGGCAAGTGGTGTTGAACCGTGCAGGCACGACCTTTCGCAAGCTCGACGACGAACGTAAAGCCGATCTCGACCAGCCGAAAGCCATCGAACTGATGCTCGCACAACCCTCGATGATCAAGCGCCCGGTGCTCGATCTCGGTGACCGAACCCTGATTGGCTTCAAGCCAGACATCTACGCGGCAGCGCTCAAGTAAGCCCGCCCGTTCAATTTTGTTAGAGGTATTTACATGTCCACTACCGTATTCAGCCTGGCCTTTGGTGTCGGCACTCAAAACCGTCAAGGCGCGTGGCTGGAAGTGTTTTACGCACAGCCATTGCTCAATCCTTCGGCCGAACTGGTCGCGGCCATCGCCCCGGTCCTGGGCTATACCGAAGGCAATCAGGCCATCGCCTTCAGCACCGCTCAGGCCTCGCAACTGGCTGAAGCCATCAAAGGCGTCGACGCGGCGCAGGCTGCGTTGCTGACCCGTCTGGCCGAGAGCCACAAACCGCTGGTCGCGACCATTCTGGCCGAAGACGCGCAACTGACTTCCACGCCTGAGGCTTACCTCAAGCTGCACCTGCTGTCCCATCGCCTGGTCAAGCCGCATGGCCTGAACCTGGCCGGCGTGTTCCCGCTGCTGCCGAACGTCGCGTGGACCAGCCAGGGCGCCATCGACCTCGCCGAACTGGCCGAGCATCAACTGGAAGCCCGTCTGCGCGGCGAGCTGCTGGAAGTGTTCTCGGTGGACAAGTTCCCGAAAATGACCGACTACGTGGTACCGGCCGGCGTGCGTATCGCCGACGCGGCACGTATTCGTCTGGGCGCCTACGTCGGCGAAGGCACCACCGTGATGCACGAAGGTTTCGTCAACTTCAACGCCGGCACCGAAGGCCCGGGCATGATCGAAGGCCGCGTTTCCGCGGGTGTCTTCGTCGGCAAGGGTTCGGACCTGGGCGGCGGTTGCTCGACCATGGGCACCCTGTCGGGTGGCGGCAACATCGTGATCAAGGTCGGCGAAGGCTGCCTGATCGGCGCCAACGCCGGTATCGGTATCCCGTTGGGCGACCGCAACACCGTTGAATCGGGCCTGTACGTGACCGCCGGCACCAAAGTGGCACTGCTGGACGAGAACAACAAGCTGGTCAAGGTCGTGAAGGCCCGTGAACTGGCCGGTCAGCCTGACCTGCTGTTCCGCCGCAATTCGGAAACCGGTGCCGTGGAATGCAAAACCCACAAATCGGCGATCGAACTGAACGAAGCGCTGCACGCTCACAACTAAGCGTCACGGTCGACGAAACTGAACCTGTGGGGGCAGGCTTGCCCGCGAAGGAGCCTTTGAGGCTGCCAAAAAGCTTCGCGGGCAAGCCCGCTCCCACAAGGTCAGGCGCATATCCGCCCATGTTCACCAGGGCCGAACAACATGATGATTCCCTCTCCTTGGCGCGCCGATTTTCCGGCCATCGCCGCTCTGCAACGGCAAGACCAGACCTATCTGGACAACGCCGCCACCACTCAAAAACCTCAAGCCCTGCTGGATGCCCTGGCGCATTACTACGCCAATGGCGCGGCCAACGTGCATCGGGCGCAGCACTTGCCCGGCGCGCATGCCACCCAGGCATTCGAGGACAGCCGCAGCAAAGCCGCCCACTGGCTGAATGCCGGCGATTGCGGGCAGGTCATCTTTACCCACGGCGCCACCTCCGCGCTGAACCTCCTGGCCTATGGCCTGGAACACGTGTTCAATCCGGGCGACGAGATTGTCATCAGTGCCCTGGAGCATCACGCCAACCTGCTGCCATGGCAGCAACTGGCCCACCGTCGCGAGCTGAAGCTGGTGATCCTGCCACTGGCTACCGACGGTTTGATTGACCTCGATGCCGCCGCGTCGCTGATCGGCCCTCGAACCCGCTTGCTGGCAGTCAGTCAGTTGTCCAACGTGCTCGGCGCCTGGCAGCCGCTGCCCGCCTTGCTGGCGATGGCCAAGGCACACAGCGCGTTGACCGTGGTCGATGGCGCTCAAGGCGTGGTCCATGGTCGGCATGACGTGCAGGCACTGGGCTGCGACTTCTACGTGTTTTCCAGCCACAAGCTCTACGGTCCAGATGGCCTGGGCGTGTTGTTCGGACGCCATGAAGCGCTCAAGCAACTGCGCCATTGGCAATTCGGCGGCGAAATGGTGCTGGACGCGGATTACCAGCACGCACGCTTTCGCCCGGCGCCGCTGGGATTCGAGGCGGGCACGCCGCCGATTTCCAGTGTGATCGGCCTCGGGGCGACGCTGGATTACCTCGCGGGTCTCGACCAGGACGCCGTCTCAGCCCATGAAGCGGCACTGCATGACTATTTGTTGAAAGGCCTTGAGGCCCGCAACGGCATCCGGCTGCTGGGCAAACCGCAACTGGCGCTGGCGAGTTTTGTCGTCGAGGGTGTGCATAACGCTGATCTGGCGCATTTGCTCACCGAACAGGGCATCGCAGTACGCGCCGGTCATCACTGCGCCATGCCGCTGCTGAAAAGCTTTGAACTGGCCGGGGCGATTCGGGTGTCGTTGGCGCTGTACAACGACTCCGAAGATCTTGAGCGGTTCTTTGAAGCGCTGGATCAGGCGCTGGAGTTGTTGCGATGAACTTGCCGGCTGACGCCATCACGGCGCTGGATACTTTCCAGAAGACGGCGAGTTGGGAACAGCGGGCGCGGCTGCTGATGCAATGGGGCGACCGTCTGCCCGTGTTGAGCGATGTGGACAAGGTGGAGGCCAACCGTGTACATGGCTGCGAAAGTCAGGTGTGGTTGGTAGGCGCGTTGCAGGACGGCCATTGGCAGTTCAGCGCGAGCAGTGATGCACGCCTGATTCGCGGGTTGGTGGCGTTGTTGCTGGCGCGGGTTAACGGGCTGTCGGCGGTTGAGTTGCAGCAGGTGGATTTGCCGGAGTGGTTCAACCAGTTGGGCTTGTCCCGACAACTGTCGCCCTCGCGGAGTAATGGCCTCAACGCCGTGTTACAGCGGATGAATGAGTTGGCTCAGTAGCCCTGTGGCGAGGGAGCTTGCTCCCGTTCGGCTGCGAAGCAGTCGTACATCGTTGCACACGACGCTCCTGAAACACCGAAATTTCCGGATTTGGGGCCGCTTCGCAACCCAGCGGGAGCAAGCTCCCTCGCCACACAAGTCCGTTTACGGTGCTGGCTTCAACTTATCCGCCGGCCGTCGCACCCCAGCCACAATCTTATCCACAGCCTTGGTCGCCGCGACCATGCCAAACGTCGCCGTCACCATCATCACCGCGCCAAACCCTCCGGCGCAGTCGAGCTTCACGCCATCCCCGACAAAACTCTTCTGCAAGCAAATGCTGCCATCCGGTTTCGGATAGCGCAGTTGCTCGGTGGAAAACACGCACGGCACGCTGTAATGACGGGTCACGGTGCGGGAGAAGTTGTAATCGCGGCGCAGGGTCGAACGTACCTTAGAAGCCAATGGATCATTGAACGTTCGGTTCAAGTCGCAGACCTGAATCAACGTCGGATCAATCTGCCCACCCGCCCCGCCAGTGGTGATGATCTGGATCTTGCGGCGTTTGCACCAGGCGATCAGCGCCGCTTTTGCGTTGACGCTGTCGATGCAATCGATCACGCAGTCGATATTTGGCGTGATGTACTCGGCCATGGTCTCGCGGGTGACGAAGTCCGGCACTGCGTGCACCGTGCAGTCGGGATTGATTCCGCGCAAACGCTCGGCCATCACCTCGACCTTGGGTTTGCCGACCGTGCTGTCCAGCGCGTGCAGCTGGCGGTTGGCGTTGCTGACGCAGACGTCGTCGAGGTCAAACAGGGAAATCTCGCCAACGCCGCAACGGGCGATGGCTTCCGCCGCCCAGGAGCCGACGCCACCGACGCCGACGATCGCCACGTGGGCCGCACGCAAGCGCTCAAGCCCTTCGATGCCATACAAACGGGCGATGCCTGCAAACCGCGGATCTTCTGTACTCATGACCATTACCCCAAAAACCGGCGCGCATTATAGGGCCGTCGGCGGCCAAGAGCATCTTTGAGCTATGAACGGGCGTCCTGACCTCATTATTCAGCCTGCACAGAACCAAGATTTAACCTGCAGGGTCCAACGAAAGAACTTAAGCCAAGTTGGATTGCCCAACGTCCGGCTTTTCCCTGTCCGCTGTACGGTCAGGGAAAGCACGGTGTAGGATGCGCGCCCCTTGGCAGTCGCCGACCGTAACTTCGTTCCACAGCCTTTGGAACCCGAAATAGCTATGTCATCGCGTAAATTTGGACTCAACCTGGTCGTGGTGCTCGCCATCGCAGCCTTGTTTACCGGCTTCTGGGCGCTGATCAACCGCCCGGTCACCGCCCCCAACTGGCCCGAACAAATCTCCGGGTTCTCCTACTCGCCGTTCCAGCAAGGCCAGTACCCGCAGAAAGAGCAGTATCCGACCGATGATCAAATGCGTCGGGACCTGGAGATCATGAGCAAGCTGACGGACAACATCCGTACTTACTCGGTCGATGGCACCCTGGGCGACATTCCCAAGCTGGCTGAAGAGTTCGGCCTGCGGGTCACTCTCGGCATCTGGATCAGCCCGGACCTGGAACGCAACGAGCGCGAGATCACCCGAGCCATCGAAATCGCCAACTCCTCACGCAGCGTGGTTCGCGTGGTGGTAGGCAACGAGGCGATCTTCCGTAAGGAAATTACCGCTGCGGAACTGAGCGTGATCCTTGATCGCGTCCGTGCCGCCGTGAAGGTCCCGGTCACCACGTCCGAGCAATGGCACGTCTGGGAAGAACACCCGGAACTGGCCAAGCACGTCGATCTGATTGCCGCGCACGTTCTGCCTTACTGGGAATACGTGCCGGTGGACAAGGCCGGCCAATTCGTCCTCGACCGCGCCCGCGACCTGAAAAAGATGTTCCCGAAAAAACCGCTGTTGCTTTCGGAGGTTGGCTGGCCGAGCAACGGCCGCATGCGTGGCGGCACCGATGCGAGCCCGGCGGATCAGGCGATCTACCTGCGCACGCTGGTGAACAAGCTCAACCGCCAAGGCTTCAACTACTTCGTGATCGAAGCGTTTGACCAGCCATGGAAAGCCAGTGACGAAGGTTCGGTGGGCGCGTACTGGGGCGTGTTCAACGCCGCGCGTCAGCAGAAATTCAACTTCGAAGGCCCGGTGGTCGCGATTCCGCAATGGCGCGTGCTGGCCATCGGCTCGGCGGTACTGGCCTTGCTGTCCCTGACCTTGCTGATGATCGACGGCTCGGCCCTGCGTCAACGTGGCCGTACCTTCCTGACCTTTATCGCGTTCCTGTGCGGTTCGGTATTGGTGTGGATCGGTTATGACTACAGCCAGCAATACAGCACCTGGTTCAGCCTGACGGTCGGATTCCTGCTCGCACTCGGCGCGCTCGGGGTCTTTATCGTATTGCTGACCGAGGCCCACGAACTGGCCGAAGCGGTCTGGACCCACAAGCGGCGGCGTGAATTCCTGCCCGTTGTAGGCGATTCGGACTACAGGCCGAAAGTGTCGATTCACGTCCCTTGCTACAACGAGCCGCCGGAGATGGTCAAACAGACCCTCAATGCCCTGGCCAATCTCGACTATCCGGACTTCGAAGTCCTGATCATCGACAACAACACCAAGGACCCGGCGGTCTGGGAACCGGTGCGCGATTACTGCGCAACCCTCGGCCCGCGCTTCAAGTTCTTCCACGTCGCACCGCTGGCCGGTTTCAAGGGCGGCGCGCTGAACTACCTGATTCCGCACACCGCCAAGGATGCGGAAGTGATTGCGGTGATCGACTCCGATTACTGCGTCGACCCGAACTGGCTCAAGCACATGGTGCCGCACTTCGCCGATCCGAAAATCGCTGTGGTGCAGTCGCCGCAGGATTACCGCGACCAGAACGAAAGCACCTTCAAGAAGCTCTGCTATGCGGAATACAAAGGCTTCTTCCACATCGGCATGGTCACCCGTAACGACCGCGACGCGATCATCCAGCACGGCACCATGACCATGACCCGTCGCTCGGTGCTCGAGGAGCTGGGCTGGGCCGACTGGTGCATCTGTGAAGATGCCGAACTGGGTCTGCGCGTGTTCGAGAAAGGTTTGTCGGCGGCGTATTACCACACCAGCTACGGCAAAGGTCTGATGCCCGATACCTTTATCGACTTCAAGAAACAGCGTTTCCGCTGGGCCTACGGTGCGATTCAAATCATCAAGCGTCACACCGCGAGTTTGCTGCGCGGCAAGGACACCGAGCTGACCCGCGGCCAGCGTTACCACTTCCTCGCGGGCTGGTTGCCGTGGGTGGCAGATGGCATGAACATCTTCTTCACCGTCGGCGCACTGTTGTGGTCGGCGGCGATGATCATCGTTCCGCAGCGCGTCGATCCACCGTTGCTGATTTTCGCGATCCCGCCATTGGCGCTGTTCGTGTTCAAGGTCGGCAAGATCATCTTCCTGTACCGTCGCGCCGTTGGCGTGAACCTGAAGGACGCGTTCTGCGCGGCACTGGCAGGCCTGGCGTTGTCGCACACCATCGCCAAAGCGGTGCTGTACGGTTTCTTCACCAGCAGCATTCCGTTCTTCCGTACGCCGAAAAACGCCGATAACCACGGTTTCTGGGTGGCGATTTCGGAAGCCCGTGAAGAGGTGTTCATCATGTTGCTGTTGTGGGGCGCGGCGCTGGGGATCTTCCTGGTGAACGGACTGCCGAGCAACGACATGCGCTTCTGGGTGATCATGTTGCTGGTGCAGTCGCTGCCGTACCTGGCGGCGCTGATCATGGCGTTCCTGTCCTCGCTGCCGAAACCGGCGGTCGAGGCCGAAACGGCACCGGCAGTCTAAATCTTTGCAGATGCACTAAACGGCGGCCAATGGCCGCCGTTTTGCTTTAAGATAACCGCCATTTTGCAGGGCTTGGCGTGATATCCATCCCTGTGGGAGCGAGCCCGCTCGCGATGGCAATGTAACAATCACCGTTTATGTTGACTGCCACACCGCCATCGCCAGCAGGCTGGCTCCCACATTCAGTCCGCGCCCACATTCATGATCTCCGGAGTTTTCCATGACGGCCCACGCCGACCTTTCGCCGACCCTTCAACTCGCCATCGACCTGATCCGCCGTCCGTCCGTGACGCCGCTCGACGCCGATTGCCAGAAGCAGATGATGCAGCGCCTGGGCGATGCCGGTTTCACCCTGGAACCGATGCGCATCGAAGATGTGGATAACTTCTGGGCCACCCACGGCAAACACGACGGCCCGGTGCTGTGTTTCGCCGGTCACACCGACGTGGTCCCGACCGGCCCGGTGACGGCCTGGCAGATCGATCCGTTCAACGCGCTGATCGACGAACACGGCATGCTCTGCGGCCGTGGCGCGGCGGACATGAAAGGCAGCCTCGCGTCCATGACCGTGGCCGCCGTGCGCTTCGTCGCCGACTACCCGGATCACAAGGGCAAGGTCGCGTTCCTGATCACCAGCGACGAAGAAGGCCCGGCGCATCACGGCACCAAGGCGGTCGTCGAGCGCCTCGCCGCTCGCAAGGAGCGTCTGGACTGGTGCATCGTCGGTGAACCGTCGAGCACCACGCTGGTGGGTGACGTGGTCAAGAACGGCCGTCGCGGTTCCCTTGGCGCCAAACTGACCGTGCGCGGTGTGCAGGGTCACGTCGCTTATCCACACCTGGCCAAGAACCCGATCCACCTCGCCGCCCCGGCGCTGGCCGAACTGGCCGCGGAACACTGGGACCACGGCAACGATTTCTTCCCGCCGACCAGTTTCCAGATTTCCAATGTGAATTCCGGCACGGGCGCGACCAACGTGATCCCGGGTGATCTGGTGGCGGTGTTCAACTTCCGCTTCTCCACCGAATCCACCGTCGAAGGTCTGCAAAAGCGCGTCGCCGACATCCTCGACAAGCATGGCCTGGACTGGCACATCGACTGGGCGCTGTCCGGCCTGCCGTTCCTCACCGAACCAGGCGCGTTGCTGGATGCCGTGGCATCAAGCATCAAGGACGTCACCGGTCGCGACACCAAGGCGTCCACCAGCGGTGGCACCTCCGACGGCCGCTTCATCGCGACCATGGGTACACAAGTGGTTGAACTGGGCCCGGTCAACGCGACAATCCACCAGGTCAACGAGCGTGTGCTGGCCGCTGATCTCGACGTGCTGACCGAAATCTACTACCAGACCCTGATCAAGTTGCTCGCCTGATGCTCGCCTGCCCGATCTGCAACGAACCGTTGAACGCGGTGGACAATGGTGTGGCCTGCCCCGCCGGGCATCGTTTCGACCGTGCGCGCCAGGGTTATCTGAACCTGTTGCCGGTGCAGCACAAAAACAGCCGCGACCCTGGGGATAACCTGGCGATGGTTGAAGCCCGACGCGACTTCCTGAACGCCGGCCACTACGCGCCGGTGGCCAAGCGCCTCGCTGAACTGGCGGCTGAATACGCGCCGCAGCGCTGGCTCGACATCGGTTGTGGGGAGGGTTACTACACCGCACAAATCGCCGAGGCCTTGCCCAACGCTGACGGTTACGCGCTGGACATCTCCCGGGAAGCGGTCAAACGCGCCTGCAAACGCAACCCGCAGCTGACCTGGTTGATCGCCAGCATGGCGCGGGTGCCGCTGGCCTCTGGCAGCTGTCAGTTTCTCGCCAGCGTCTTCAGCCCGCTGGACTGGGAAGAAGCCAAGCGCTTGCTCAGTCCCGGCGGCGGCTTGATGAAAGTCGGGCCGACCAGCGGCCATCTGATGGAATTGCGCGAACGGCTGTACGATGAAGTGCGTGAGTACACCGACGACAAGCACCTGGCGCTGGTCCCGCAAGGCATGGCTTTGCAGCACAGCGAAACCCTGGAATTCAAACTGACGCTTTCAAGTGGTCAGGATCGCGCCAACCTGTTGGCCATGACACCCCACGGCTGGCGCGCCAGCGCCGAACGCCGGGCGGCGGTCATCGAACAGGCCGAGCCGTTCGAGGTCACCGTGTCGATGCGTTACGATTACTTCGTACTTCAATAATTTTTTGGTCTTGAGCAACGGCTTGAGGCCGGCTAAATCCGCGAATGGATTTTTCAGACCCGCAGTGAGGACATCCATGCGCCAACCCGATATCGAGATTTACCTGAAAGACGCCGACGTCGACTACAAGGCCGTTGCCACCTGGCTCGGTGAAGCTTTGGGCCCGTGTACCGACTGGGTTCAGAAAGGCCAGACCTACAAGTGCAAGGCCGGCAACGTGCCGGTGACCTGGTTGCCGAAAGCCGTAGGAAAATGGAACAGCCTTTACCTGGAAAGCGACCAGACGCCGTGGGAAGACGACATCGCCTGTGCCCGCGCCGCGTTTGCTGCGCTGAACGTAGAAGTACGTTGTGCGCCGGGCAGCTGGGTCGAGGAAGAAGGTGAAGAGACAGCGGATCGCTGGATGCGCATCAGCGCCGACGGTGAAGAAGAGATCACCTGGAAAACGGCTTAAAAAGCAAAAAGATCGCAGCCTTCGGCAGCTCCTACAGGGTGTTCATCCTTCAATGCAGGAGCTGCCGAAGGTTGCGATCTTTTGATCTTAAGGCTTAAAGCCCCACCACATCCTCAGCCTGCAACCCCTTCTCGCCGGTCACTACCGCGTACTCGACCTGCTGACCTTCCGTCAGCGAGCGGTGGCCTTCACCGCGAATCGCACGGTAGTGCACGAACACATCCACCCCGTCCGCGCGCTGAATAAAACCGTAGCCCTTGGCGTCGTTGAACCACTTCACATTGCCGGTTTCACGTGTTGCCATTTGTTCATACCCCTTTTTTATTATTAATCGGGCTTTTCGCAGGAAAGCCTCGGTAACAGTGCTTGCGCGGACCAGGTGCCACTATCTGGCCAGTGCGGGCTCGCCGAGTATATGACAGCTGCCAAAACTCTCAACTCAACTTTACTTAGGCGCTTTTTTGCCGATTTTCGGTGAATCCGGCACACTATCGGCCGCCCGAGCAAACGCTCGGTTTTATTCACTCATGCAGATGCCGTATGACCCGTTCCCCGTTCCGCCGTCTTGTGTTTGGCACCCTGCGCCGACTGCTCTATCTCTGGGTTCGCTCCGAGACGATCAACCAGTCGTCGTTCACCCTCAACCTCGACCGCAGTCGTCCGGTGTTCTACGTCCTGCAAAACCCTTCGCTGACCGACCTCGCCGTGGTCGACACCGAATGCAGCAAGGCCGGCCTGCCTCGCCCGGTGTTACCGGTGTCTGTCGGCAATCTGCTGGAACCCGCCGCGTTCTTTTACCTGACACCGGACCCCGACTGGCTCGGTCGCCAGGACAAGCGCGGTGCGCCGCCGACCCTGACCCGCCTGGTCAGCGCCCTGAGCCAGAATGCCGCCGAAGACGCGCAGATCATCCCGGTCAGCGTGTTCTGGGGGCAATCGCCGGACAGCGAATCGAGTCCGTGGAAACTGTTGTTCGCCGACAGTTGGGCCGTTACCGGACGTCTGCGCCGCTTGCTGAGCATCATCGTGCTCGGACGCAAGACCCGCGTGCAGTTCTCCGCGCCGATTCACCTGCGCGAACTGATCGACCACAACAAAGGTCACGAGCGTACCGTACGCATGGCCCAGCGGATTCTGCGGGTGCACTTCCGCAACCTCAAAGCCGCCGTCATCGGCCCGGACATTTCCCACCGGCGCAATCTGGTCAAGGGCCTGCTGAATCAGCCGCTGGTCAAGCAAGCGATTCTCGACGAAGCCGAGCGGGAAAACATCTCCCCGGAGAAAGCCAAGGCCCAGGCCCTGCGCTACGGCAACGAGATCGCCTCGGACTACACCTACACCGCGATCCGATTTCTGGAAGTGGTGCTGAGCTGGTTCTGGAACAAGATCTACGACGGGATCAAGGTCAACCACATCGAAGGCGTGCAGAAGGTCGCCCAAGGTCACGAAGTGATCTACGTGCCGTGCCACCGCAGCCATATCGACTACTTGCTGCTGTCCTACTTGCTGTTCCGCAACGGCCTGACCCCGCCGCACATCGCCGCCGGGATCAACCTCAACATGCCGGTGATCGGCAGCCTGTTGCGTCGTGGCGGTGCGTTCTTCATGCGTCGCACGTTCAAGGGCAACCCGCTGTACACCTCGGTGTTCAACGAATACCTGCACACCCTGTTCACCAAAGGCTTTCCGGTCGAGTACTTCGTCGAGGGCGGCCGTTCGCGCACCGGGCGCATGCTGCAACCGAAAACCGGGATGCTCGCGATCACCCTGCGCAGCTTCCTGCGCTCGTCGCGCATGCCGATCGTCTTCATCCCCGTGTACATCGGCTACGAACGCGTGCTGGAAGGCCGGACCTACCTCGGCGAACTGCGCGGTGCGAGCAAAAAGAAAGAATCGATCTTCGACATCTTCAAAGTCATTGGCGCGCTCAAACAGCGCTTCGGCCAGGTGGCGGTGAACTTCGGCGAGCCGATCAAACTGGCAGAATTCCTCGACAGCGAGCAGCCAGACTGGCGCCAACAGGAACTCGGCCCGCAGTTCAAACCGGCGTGGCTCAACGAAACCACCAACCGCCTCGGCGAAAAAGTCGCGCAACACCTGAACGAAGCGGCAGCGATCAACCCGGTCAATCTCGTGGCGTTGGCATTGCTGTCCACCAGCCGTCTGGCACTGGATGATCGGGCCATGGCACGGGTGCTGGATCTGTATCTGGCGCTGTTGCGCAAGGTGCCGTACTCGCCGCACACCACGCTGCCGGAAGGTGACGGTCGCGCACTGATCGAGCATGTGAAAGACATGGATCTGCTGTCCGAACAAAGTGATGCACTGGGCAAGATTCTGTACCTGGACGAGCAGAACGCCGTCCTGATGACCTATTACCGCAACAACGTGCTGCACATTTTCGCGTTGCCGGCGCTGCTGGCGAGCTTCTTCCAGAGCGCTTCGCGCATGAGCCGTGAGCAGATCCTGCGCTACACCCGCGCACTGTATCCGTACCTGCAATCGGAGCTGTTCATTCGCTGGTCGCTGGACGAACTGGATGCCGTGATCGATCAATGGCTGGAAGCGTTCGTCGAGCAGGGCCTGCTGCGTTTTGAAAATGACGTTTACCTGCGCCCGGCGCCGAGTTCGCGGCATTTCGTGTTGCTGACCTTGCTGTCGAAGAGCATCGCCCAGACGCTGCAACGCTTCTACATGACCGTTTCCCTGCTGCTCAACAGTGGCCAGAACAGCATCAGCGCCGAAGAACTGGAGGACCTGTGCACGGTGATGGCCCAGCGCCTGTCGATCCTGCACGGGCTGAATGCCCCGGAGTTCTTCGACAAGAGCCTGTTCCGCCACTTCATCCAGACCCTGCTTGACCTGGACGTGCTCAAGCGTGACGAAGCCGGCAAGTTGAGCTACCACGAACTGCTCGGCGAACTGGCCGAAGGCGCGGCCAAACGGGTGTTGCCGGCAGAAATTCGTTTGTCGATTCGTCAGGTGGCATTGCATCGTAGTGAAGATGCCGCGGATCTGGTCACCACCCAGCCCGAGACTTGACGAAAAAATCTGTGGGAGCGGGCTTGCTCCCACATCAGATTGGAAATATCACATGAAAAAACTCTCTCTATTGGCCATCGCCGCTTTGCTCGGAGCCTGTCATTCGATGCAGCCCGCCGCCAAAACCAGCCTCGATGGCGAAGTCTTCTACCTGCAACGCATCGCCCTGCCGCCGACCGCCATCCTGAGCGTCAGCTTGCAGGACGTGTCTCTGGCCGACGCCCCCGCCGTGGTGCTCGACGAACAGATAGGCCCCGTCAAAGGTCAGGTGCCACTGCCATTCCATCTGAGTTACGATCCGGCTCAGGTCAAACCCGGACATCGATATTCCGTCAGCGCGCGCATCGAAGTGGATGGCAAACTGGTATTCATCACCACCGAACACCATGCCGTGCAACTGGATGGCAGCGATCCGCAGCCACTGAAAATCCGCGTCGACGCTGTCCGTTAAATGTCTTTTTGCTCAATTTTTCCGAACAAGGAAGCCGCCATGTTCCGCCCTACCCTTCGCTTCGCCGGCCTCTGCGCAGGCTTGATGATTTCCGCCAGCGCCATGGCGCTATCGCTCAGTGACCTGTCGCAAAAAGACGCCACCGGCGGCCTCAAGGACGCCCTTACCCAAGGCGCGCAACTGGCCGTCAAACAACTCGGTACACCAGGCGGGTTCAGCAACAACCCGGACGTGAAAATCGAGCTGCCGGGCAAACTGGGCAAGGTCGCCAGCAAGATGAAGCAGTTCGGCATGGGCGACCAGGTTGATCAACTGGAAACCAGCATGAACAAAGCGGCTGAAACCGCCGTGACCCAGGCCCAGCCGATCCTCGTGGACGCCGTGAAGAAAATGTCCGTTGAAGACGCCAAGGGCATCCTCAGCGGCGGCAACGATTCGGCCACCCAATACCTGAACAAAACCAGCCGCGAACAAATCCGCGCCAAGTTCCTGCCGATCGTCAAGCAAGCCACCGACCAGGTCGGCCTGGCCAAGCAGTACAACTCGTTCGCCGGCCAAGCCGCGACCATGGGCGTGATCGATACAAAAAATGCCAACATTGAAAGCTACGTCACCGAACAGGCACTGAACGGCTTGTTCGAAATGATCGGCAAACAGGAAGAAACCATTCGCCAGAATCCTGCAGCGGCAGCAACCAGTCTGGCGAAGAAGGTGTTTGGCACCCTCTAAGCCTCAACGCCGATCCTGTGGGGCCTAGCCTGCTCGCGAAAGCGGTGTGTCAGTCGAATTTGATGTCTACTGACACACCGCCATCGCGACCAAGCCCGCTCCACAAGATCAGCGTATATCCGAGAGAACAAGTCGACTGTCAGCCCGCCATCGCGACCAAGCCCGACGCCTACACAAGCAGATACCCCCCCCCCCCACCAAACCACGAGGTCGAGCGTTAGCTCGCCTTGCGCTCTTGATCTTGATCTACCCGCCCCTTCGGGAGGCTGAGTGGAGGTGTTCATCCGGGGAGTGGCGCACAGCGCCGTTCGACGCAGTCGAACTCATCGCATGTAGGTGCCAGCGAAGCCAACCGGAGGGCGATGCCCCCGGATGAATGCCGGAGCGAAGGAACGCCGAGCCTTAGCGAGGGGCCGGACGCTCGGGGCGAGACCTTTTGGTTCCTTTTGGGGCGTTTGCCAAAAGGGACTCGCCGTAAGGGCGAAACCGCCAGCAGCCGTTACCGCAAAAAAGGATATGTACCCAGCCAACAAAAGCCTGGTCGGCCCAAAGGCCGCCAAGACCTCAAACCGGTTCTTTCTTGATGCGGAACCAAGCCGCATACAGCGCCGGCAAAAACAGCAGCGTCAACGCCGTCGCCACAATCAGCCCCCCCATGATCGCCACCGCCATCGGCCCGAAGAACACGCTGCGCGACAGCGGGATCATTGCCAGCACCGCAGCGAGCGCGGTCAGGACGATCGGCCGGAAACGACGCACCGTGGCCTCGATGATCGCCTGCCAGGGTTTGAGCCCGGCGGCGATGTCCTGCTCGATCTGGTCCACCAGAATCACCGAGTTGCGCATGATCATCCCGGACAGCGCAATGGTGCCGAGCATAGCCACAAAACCAAACGGCTGGCGGAACACCATCAGGAACAGGGTCACGCCGATCAATCCCAATGGTGCTGTCAGAAACACCATCACCGTGCGTGAGAAACTGCGCAGTTGCAGCATCAGCAACGTCAGCACCACCACAATGAACAGCGGTACACCGGCCTTCACCGAGTTCTGGCCACGGGCCGAGTCCTCCACAGTCCCGCCGACTTCCAGCAAATACCCATCAGGCAGCTCAGCACGGATCGGATCGAGCGTCGGCATGATCTGCTGCACCAGCGTCGCCGGTTGTTCCTTGCCGTAGATGTCGGCGCGAATCGTCACGTTCGGCAAGCGATTGCGGTGCCAGATGATGCCTTCTTCAAAGCCGTATTCCAGCGTCGCGATTTGCGACAGCGCCACGCTGCGACCGTTGTCGGTCGGCACCGCCAGGCTTGGCAGCAACGACAGTTCAGTGCGCTCATGCAACGTCCCGCGCAAAAGGATCTCGATCAACTCGTTGTCTTCGCGGTACTGGCTGACGCTGGAACCGGTCAGTGAACTTTGCAGGAACTTCGACAGGTTCGCCGTGCTAACGCCCAGCGCTCGGGCGCGGTCCTGATCGACGTTCAGATAAACCACTTTGCTCGGTTCTTCCCAATCCAGATGGACGTTGGCCACGTGGGGATTTTCGCGAACCTTGGCCGCCACTTTGCGGGCCAGGGCGCGGACGTCTTCGATGTGTTCACCGGTAACGCGGAACTGCACCGGATAGCCAACCGGCGGGCCGTTTTCCAGACGCGTCACCCGCGAGCGCAGGGCCGGGAATTGCTCGTTGAGGGTTTCGATCAGCCAGGTGCGCAGGGTTTCGCGATCCTCGATGGTCTTGGCCAGGACGACAAACTGGGCGAAGCTCGCCGCAGGAAGTTGCTGATCCAGCGGCAGGTAGAAGCGCGGCGAACCGGTGCCGACGTAGGCCACGTAGTTATCGATGCCGGCGTGATCCTTCAGTAAACCTTCAAGACGTTTAACCTGGTCGGCGGTGTTGCTCAACGAAGCACCTTCGGCGAGTTTCAGATCGACCATCAATTCCAGTCGCCCGGAGGCCGGGAAGAATTGCTGCGGCACAAAACGGAACAACACAATGGAGGCAATGAACAACAGCACCGTCAGCGCGATCACCGTCTTGCGCCAGCGCACGCACCACTCCACCAGACGTCTGACACGCTCATAAAAAGGCGTGGCGTACGGATCCGGTTGCCCCGCGCCGTGTTTGGCGGCGTGAATCTTCGCCAGATCCGGCAGGAGCTTTTCCCCCAGATAGGGCACGAAAACCACGGCGGCAATCCATGACGCCAGCAGCGCGATGGTCACGACCTGGAAGATCGAGCGGGTGTACTCGCCAGTGCCCGATTGCGCAGTGGCAATCGGCAGAAAGCCTGCAGCGGTGATCAGCGTGCCGGTAAGCATCGGGAACGCGGTGCTGGTCCAGGCGTAACTCGCGGCTTTGATCCGGTCGAAGCCCTGCTCCATTTTGATCGCCATCATTTCCACGGCGATGATCGCATCGTCCACCAGCAAACCCAGCGCCAGCACCAGCGCACCGAGGGAAATCTTGTGCAGGCCGATGCCGAGGTAATACATGCAGGCGAAGGTCATCGCCAACACCAGCGGAATCGCCAGCGCCACCACCATGCCGGTGCGCACGCCGAGGGAGAAAAAGCTCACCAACAGAACGATGGCCAAGGCTTCCACCAGCACCTGTACAAATTCACCGACCCCGGTTTTCACCGCAGCGGGCTGATCGGAAACCTTGCGCAGTTGCATGCCGGCCGGAAGGTTTTTCTGGATTCGGGCGAACTCGATCTCCAGTGCCTTGCCCAGCACCAGAATGTCGCCACCGTCCTTCATCGCCACGGCCAGACCGATGGCGTCTTCGGCCATGAAGCGCATGCGTGGCGCCGGTGGATCGTTAAAACCACGGTGCACGTCCGCGACATCGGAGATACGGAACGTGCGATCACCGACGCGAATCGGGAAGTTCTTGATCTCTTCGACCGTCTGAAAATTCCCCGAAACCCGTAGCTGCAATCGCTCGCTGGTGGTTTCAAAGAAGCCAGCCGTGGACATCGCGTTCTGCTCTTCAAGCGCCTGCTGCACCGCTGCCAACGGCAAGCCGAGGGTGGCGAGTTTGACGTTGGAAAGCTCGATCCAGATCTTCTCGTCCTGCAACCCGAGCAGGTCGACCTTGCCCACGTCCTTGACCCGTTGCAGCTGAATCTGGATGCGGTCGGCGTAGTCCTTGAGCACCGCGTAATCAAAACCGTCGCCGGTCAGCGCGTAGATATTGCCGAACGTAGTGCCGAATTCATCGTTGAAAAAAGGCCCCTGAATACCTGGCGGCAGGGTATGACGAATGTCACTGATCTTCTTGCGCACCTGATACCAGAGGTCCGGGATTTGCACCGAGTGCATGGAGTCGCGAGCGACAAACGTCACCTGGGACTCGCCGGGGCGAGAGAACGACACGATGCGCTCGTACTCGCCGGTTTCCATCAGCTTCTTTTCAATGCGTTCGCTAACCTGGCGGGACACTTCCTCGGCGGTGGCCCCCGGCCAGTTGGTGCGGATCACCATCGCCTTGAAGGTGAACGGAGGGTCTTCGCTCTGGCCGAGCTTGGTGTAGGAAAGTGCGCCGACGACCGCCAGCAACAGCATCAGGAACAGTACGATCTGGCGATTACGCAGCGCCCATTCGGAAAGATTGAAACCCATCGGGGATTACTCCTTGTCCGCCAGATTGACCACGCGGTTGGAGCGATCCACCGGGCGCACTTGCTGCCCGTCATGAAGCACATGGACACCGGCCGCCACCACCCAGTCACTGGCGTTCAGGCCTTCGAGCACCGGCACGGTTTTCTCGCCGAATGCACCGACCCGGACCGGGGCTTTTTTCAGGGTGTTGTTGGCGCCAAGGACCCACACGTAGGTGGCGCCGTTTTCCGCGGTGAGCGCCGACAGTGGCACCGACAGCGACACCACATCGGCGGTCTGGATGAACACCCGGGCGCTCTGGCCGAGTTCGGCCGGGACTTTGCCGGCGGTGAACGCAATGCGGGCGGCGAAGGTGCGGGACTTTGGATCAGCGGCGGGCGACAGCTCACGGATACGTCCGGCGAATCGTTGATCGGGTTGGGTCCAGAGTTCCACCGACACCGGCTGCCCGACCTTGAAACGACCGAAGCTCTGCTCCGGCAGGCTGATCAACACTTCGCGCTCGCCATCGGTGGCGAGGGTGAACACGGTTTGACCGGCGGCGACGACCTGCCCGACTTCCACCGCACGCTTGGCCACGACGCCATCCTGAGGCGCGCGCAGCACCGCATAGCTGGCCTGATTGGTAGACACGTTGAATTCGGCCTTGATCTGCTTCAGGCGCGCTTCACCGGATCTATAGAGATTTTCAGAATTGTCGTACTGGGAACGGCTGACCATCTGACGGTCCATCAGGGTCTTGTAGCGATCACGCTCGGCGCGTACGAGATTGAGATTGGCTTCGGCAGCCGCGACCTGAGCGCGGGTCGCTTCCAGTTGCAGACGCACATCCTGGGGGTCGAGCTCCGCCAAGGGCTGGTCGGCCTTGACCCGCTGCCCTTCTTCGACCAGTCGTCGGCTGACTTTGCCGCCGATGCGAAAGGCCAGGTCCGGCTCGTAGCGGGCACGGACTTCACCGGGATAGCTTTCCATCGCCTGGGCCGAGGGCTCTGGCTGCACGACCATGGCCGGCCGAACAGTGACTTGCGGCGCCTCTTCGTGACCACACGCAGACAATAAAAACGCCAGACTGATTGGCAACGCGAGGGGCAAGGCATAGCGGAACATGGCGAAGGACCTTTCGCTAATGGTGCTTGGAATAATTATACTTGCCAGTATGTTATTAATAGCAAACTCACCAGTCCAGTATTAAAAACGAATATGCCGAACAATCTTTCAACACCCAATGGCCCGGGCCGCCCCAAGGATCTGGCCAAGCGCCAGGCGATCCTCGATGCGGCGAAAATCCTGTTTCTGAGCAATGGTTATGCGAGCACAAGCATGGACGCCGTCGCGGCCGAGGCTGGCGTGTCGAAACTGACCGTCTACAGCCATTTCAACGACAAGGAGACGCTGTTCTCCGCCGCCGTGGTCGCCAAGTGCGAAGAGCAACTGCCTACGCTGTTTTTCGAATTGCCCGACGGCGTCTCAGTGGAAACGGTGCTGTTGAACATCGCGCGCGGTTTTCATCACCTGATCAATAGCGATGAATCGGTGAACCTGCACCGGTTGATGATGACGCTGGGCAGCCAGGACCCGAAGCTCTCGCAAATTTTCTTCGAGGCCGGACCGGAGCGCATGCTGCATGGCATGGAGCGCTTGCTGAGCAAGGTGGATCAGAGCGGTGCGTTGAGCATCGACAAGCCTCGCAATGCGGCGGAGCATTTCTTTTGCCTGCTCAAGGGCGCGGGGAATTTTCGCTTGTTGTATGGCTGTGGTGAGCCGCTGACCGGTGATGCGGCCGAGGACCATGTGCGGGAAGTGGTGGGGTTGTTTATGCGGGCTTATCGGCCAGAGGCAGTCTGATAGATCTTGTGTCTGAACCGACGCTATCGCGGGCTTGCCCGCGATTGGAACGCTTCGGACTTAAGGCTTGAGCGCCTTCTTCGGATAAATGTCATACCGACTGGATTTCCCGTCCAGCGCATGACTCGGCTTCGGCCCCGCAATGCACGGCGCCTTGCGCGGGCGCTTCACCACCACCCGATGGCTGGCCAATGCCAACGCCGCCTCCAACAACGCGGGCGCGTCCGGGTCATCGCCCACCAACGGCCGGAACAGGCGCATTTCCTTCTTCACCAACGCCGTTTTCTCACGGTGGGGAAACATCGGGTCGAGGTAGATCACCTGCGGTGGTTCGCCTTCCCAGTTGCGCATGACCTCGATCGAGTTGCCCTTGAGCAAACGCATGCGCGCCACAATCGACGCCACGTCGAAATCTTCCGCGCCCCGCGCCAAACCATCCTCAAGCAACGCACCGATCAACGGCTGGCGTTCGATCAGGCTCATCTCGCAGCCCAGGCTCGCCAGCACGAACGCATCCTTGCCCAGCCCCGCCGTGGCGTCCAGCACCCGCGGGCGCACGCCCTGCGCGATGCCAACAGCCTTGGCGATCATCTGACCGGTGCCGCCGCCGAACAACCGGCGATGAGCCGCGCCCCCCTCAACGAAGTCCACCCGCACCGGCCCCGGCGCGTCCGGCCCCAGTTGTTGCAACTGCAAACCCTGCTCGCCCACCTGCAAGGCAAACTCGCCATCAGTCACTTGCAAAGGCAGGCCCAGGCGTTCGGCCCATTGCTCGGCCTGTGGCTGAAAAGCCGTGCCCAGGGCCTCGACATGGATGCGGCAAGCCGCCGGTTGCTCAATCATGGGAAAACACGCTCAAAAAATTAATGATCGGCAAAAACGGCCGATAACAAAACTAACGAGCATTTTGCCAGAGCTGAGCGTCGACCGAGAGAAATGTCAGACATTCAACGCACATCGATAGGTTACATCTCGCCCCACGGCGATTTTGGCCTGCGAAATTCCCAGGCACTGAGCGGCGTCAGTCACCTGTGGCAAGATTTTTTTGCCCAGGCCCTGGCCGATCAGTCGGGCGATGTCGTGCCGGCTTCTCTCGATTTTCCAGCGGTCGATCTCGAGAGCCCGGTCGAACCTACGATCGGCAGCGAGCTGCTGGCACACATCGTTTCCCAGCGTGAATGCGATGTGAAGGAAACCCAGGTCAAGCCACCCGAGCCGCTGTTCCTGCCGATTGCCGAGTTCGAAATGGAGCTGGCCGACAAACCGTTCCCGCCGTTCCCGCCGGAAGAAATCGTCGCTCAGCAGAAGCAGCAGGACTTTGAAAGCGGCTGGGTTCGCCCGATCGTGCTAACCCACGGCCAACCGCTGCCGGTCCCAGGCGCTGCACCACAACCGCGTCCACTGCACCTGCCGATCGCCGAGTTCGAAATGGACCTGCTGGACAAACCCTTCCCGCCGTTCCCGCCCGAAGAGCTCGCGGAACAACAGAAGAACTTCGATTTCGACATCGGCTGGGCGCGCCCGATCGTTCTGCAGAACCTGCGCATCGCTGCCTGACCGTCAATAACAAGCCCTCAGCGACATACCCACCACGGCCCGACATCCACGTGAAAATGATTGCGATGGGCGGCGTTATAGTCCGGGCTCAACACCACACTGAACACGTCGCAGGCACCGTCGCGGACCTGACGTAAAAACCGTGCGTCCTGATTATCCTTCGGCCAATCCTTGAGCACGCTGATGGAACGCCCGTTGGCCAGGCGAAAACCGGCGATATCCAGCGCATTCGCCGTGGCATGCTGGCTGAGTCTGCCATTCTCACGGCCGTAGACATTACGGCAGGCAAAGCTCCCCAGATGATCGACACGGGTGACTGCTTGCCCATAGACCGCCTGCGCCGCAGGTTGCAGCGCGTGATGCTCGAACAGGGCAAATGACACCGCCAGGCGGCAACTGGCGAGGAAGCTGCTGCTCAATGCGACGTCGCCGCCCTGCACGCGCAAGGCATCGTTCAACGGACACTTTGCGTCAGGACTGTCGGCTTGAGGGGCGACGCGCAATCCGGAACTGCTCAGGGCTTGCTCGCACAATTGCGGATCATCGCGCAGCCGCATCAGTTTGTAGCGGGTCAACAGGTTAGGTTCGGCCTTCACGTCCAGCGGCGCCCAAGGGTTCCACTGCGGCGGCAGCGAGATCCAGCCGCGCCAGACGCTCACGCCCGCCACACCGAGCATCAGCACCAACATCAGCAGCACCCGCAAAAACCGCATTGTCAGCCTTTGAACAATTGATTGGCCTGCGCGTACGGCATCGACCGCGACGTAAAGCTGAACGTTCCCGAAGTCTTGATCTCTTGGGCAGCCCGGTAGAACTCGCCAAGCGCTGCCAACGCCAGTGCCGAACCGACACTGATGCGTTTGACGCCCATCTCGCTCAACTGCTCGACCGTCAATTTCAGCCCGCCAGACATCAACACATTCACCGGTTTGGGCGCCACGGCGCGGACCACCGCCAATACGTCTTCAGCGCTGCGCAGACCCGGCGCATACAGCACGTCGGCGCCTGCTTCGGCGAAGGCCTGCAAGCGGCGAATGGTGTCGTCCAGATCGGGATTGCCATGCAGGAAGTTCTCGGCTCGTGCCGTCAACGTGAAGGGGAACGGCAAACTGCGAGCGGCGGCGACAGCGGCTTCGATCCGTGCCACAGCATGCTCGAAGCAGTAGATCGGCGCCGCTTCCCGACCCGTGGCATCTTCGATCGAACCACCCACGGCGCCCGCTGCGGCGGCTCGCAAAATACTTTGCGCACACTCGGCCGGATCGTCGGCAAAACCGTTTTCCAGATCGACCGCCACCGGCAGATCGGTCGCCGCGACAATCGCCCGAACATTCGCCAGGGTATCGTCCAGCGTCAGTCCGCCATCGGGACGGCCTTGGGAAAAGGCATAACCGGCACTGGTGGTCGCCAGCGCCTCGAAGCCCAGGCTGGCGAGCATTTTCGCCGAGCCGGCGTCCCACGGGTTGGGAATGACAAAAGCCCCGTCGCGTTCATGCAGCGCTTTGAACGCCTGGGCTCGAAGGGTTTGCGCATCCATTGGCAGGCTCCTGAAAAGGGCGGGGAAAACGCCTCAGAGCAGGCCAAGTTGCTCGGCGGCGGGCTCTCTGTATAGCTCAGGCAGCGGCGGCAATCCAGGCAAACGCAGCATCAGTTGTGCGTGAAAACGTTGCGCCAGCTTCGCGGCCAGCAGGTTGTCGGCGGTGTGCAGGAAAATATAAGGCGTGCGGCCCTCTTCGATCCACAGGGCGATTTTCTCGACCCAGGGCACCAGGAACGGATCGTTGGCTTCCAGTTGCGGATGGCCGATGAACCGCACTTGCGGGAACCGGGTGAACGCCGCCGGACGGGGCGGAACCCTGGGTTTCTTCGATTGAGCGTGAAGGACGGAAGGATCGGTCGAGATACAGCTGAACAGCGCACGCGGATCGAGGCAGATACGTTCGACGCCACGATCGAGCAGCAGACGATTGAGCGAGCGCTCGGCATCCCCCTTGGCGAAGAAATCGTCGTGACGCACTTCGATGGCCAGAGGTCGGTCCACGGCGTCGATAAAACCCGCCAGCTCGTGCAGTCGTTGGGGTGTGAAGCTTTTCGACAGCTGCAACCACAATGGCGAGACTCGTTCGCCCAAGGGGCTGAGCAGTTGCAGGAAAGTTTCCGTGGCGGTCAGCTGTTCGCGCAGGTCACCGCCGTGGCTGATGTCGCCGGGAAATTTGGCGGTGAAGCGAAAGTGTTCGGGCATGGTCTCGGCCCAGCGCTGCACGGTGCTGGCAGCCGGGCTCGCGTAGAAGGTCGTGTTGCCTTCCACGGCATTGAATACTTGAGAATACAGATGAAGAAAATCAGAGGGTTTCGCGTCTTGCGGATAGAGGTAATCGCGCCAGGCGTTTTCACTCCAGGACGGGCAGCCGAGGTAGTAAGGCAGTCGCATCAGATGTACAGGTCGAGACCCATCACATCCGAATCCCAATCGACAAAACCGGCGGTGCTGAGGTAGCTGGCCAGCGCCATCGCGACGGTTTTGCTCATGGCGCGGTGGTAAATCATATCTTGTTGACGCGCGGGAAGATTGCTCAGGCGCTGCGCGGAGGCTTTGGCGGCGCGGGCGGCCAGTTGCTCTTCGGAAGGGAGTTCCAGCTCGCCCTCGATATCGACGGATTCGTCCTCAACCACATGCCCTTTGCGAGGCTTGCGCTTGATGGGGTAGGACTGAGAGGAAAGGCCGTCTATACGCATAAAGTCATGCTCGGTATCGATGATGGCAGTCTAGTGGCACATGACCCACTTCGCAAACCGCCGAGTGATAACTAGAACACAGAAAAGCGAAAAGGTTTAAAAGGCGGGGTTAGAAAACGACGATTGGCTGAAACTGACAATAATTTGTGGCGAGGGGATTTATCCCCGTTCGACTGCGAAGCAGTCGCCAACCGGCCGCCTTCTGTCTACCTGATGAACTTGGGGTCGCTTCGCAACCCAACGGGGATAAATCCCCTCGCCACAGGAACAGCGGGAATCAACGGGCTTTCGGCGTCGCAACCTTGTCACGCAGGTAAACCGGCTGCGCCTCATCTGCCACGATCGCTTCACCCCGTGCCCAGGCAAATCGCGCCAGGGTCAGCAGGTCTTCGGCGTGAGGCAACATGCCTGCGTCCTGCCCCATCAGGCTGACGGCAATACGCTCGGCATACCCCCAACCGGTGCCCGCGCCAAACCACTCACCGCTGGCATCGGCCGGCAGTGCCGCCACTTCCGGCGGCAACACGGCTTCGTTGCCGACCAGTCGCATTTCCCCCGCCGTTTCGCGGTAGCAACCCCAATACACTTCATCCATCCGCGCATCGATGGCCGCCGCGACCTGGCTCACACCGTGTTCGCGATACGCCCGTTGCGCCAGCACTGCCAGGTTCGACACCGGCAACACCGGACGATCCAGCGCGAACGCCAGGCCTTGCACCACGCCAATGGCAATCCGCACACCGGTGAACGCGCCCGGCCCACGGCCGAAGGCAATCGCATCAACCGCTTGCAGGGTGGTCCCGGCATCGGCGAGCAATTGCTGGATCATCGGTAGAAGCTTCTGCGCATGCAGGCGCGGGATCACCTCGTAATGGCTCGTCACTTTGCCGTCATGCAGCAAGGCAACGGAGCAAGCTTCAGTCGCGGTGTCCAGGGCCAGCAAGGTGCTCATCGATGTTTCCGTAAGAGAGGTCAGAAAAAAGTGCGCCAGTATAAACAACTACGGCCCGCAAGCGGGCCGTAGAAGATAAAGCGTTTTTTCAGCGCAGTGCTTCAAGCACCTTGCCGGTGATCGCTTCAACCGAGCCGACACCTTCGATGTGACTGTACTTCGGTTTGCCCTGAGCAGCAGACAACTGCTGGTAGAACTTCACCAGTGGCTCGGTTTGAGCGTGGTAAACCGAGAGACGGTGACGCACGGTTTCTTCGGTATCGTCCTTGCGTTGCACAAGCTCTTCACCGGTGATGTCGTCTTTACCGGCGGTTTTCGGCGGGTTGTAGACGATGTGGTACACGCGACCGCTGGCCTCGTGAACGCGACGACCGGCGATACGCTGGACGATGTCTTCGTCCTTGACGTCGATTTCCACAACGTGGTCCAGCTCGACGCCGGCCTTCACCAGGGCTTCAGCCTGAGGAATGGTGCGCGGGAAACCGTCGAACAGGAAACCGTTGGCGCAATCCGCCTGGCTGATGCGTTCCTTGACCAGATTGATGATCAGGTCATCGGAAACCAGGCCACCGCTGTCCATCACGCTCTTGGCGATCAGGCCCAGCTCGGTGCCGGCCTTGACCGCGGCACGCAGCATGTCGCCGGTGGAGATTTGCGGGATGCCGAACTTTTCGGTGATGAACTTAGCCTGAGTACCTTTACCGGCCCCGGGAGCTCCCAGCAGAATGACGCGCATCGATGTGCTCCTCAATTTTTTATATAGATAACAACGGATTCGCCTCGTGGGGCCAATCTCAAAAACAGGGTCGTGACCGCCCAAACGGCCAAAGGCTGATCAAGATACACAGCAGGCCCGGACCACACAAGCCGCCGAAAGTCGGAGAAACCCGCGCCTCGCGTGCCCCTGCGAGGGAGTACTCCAAGTCGCAACCCCATCATTAACTGTCGCCTGGCAGCACTTTCCAGCCCTGCACAAACCGGCACT
This sequence comes from Pseudomonas sp. IT-P100, assembly GCF_949767185.1. Taxonomy (NCBI): domain Bacteria; kingdom Pseudomonadati; phylum Pseudomonadota; class Gammaproteobacteria; order Pseudomonadales; family Pseudomonadaceae; genus Pseudomonas; species Pseudomonas sp. IT-P100. The sequence goes on along the minus strand of NZ_CATKQK010000022.1, from coordinate 477,685 downwards.
CAACGCCCGCGCCGACTGCCCGAACCCACGACAAAAACCTTAGCCGGTATTTCGCAAACCGGCGGCAATCCCCGCCACAGACACCAGCAACGCCTGTTCTACCGGGCTGCCCTGTGCCACTTCCTGCTGTCGCGAACGCGCCAGCAACTCGGCCTGCAATAGATGAAGGGGGTCGAGGTAGGTGTTGCGCAGGCGGATGAATTCGAGGGTGTCTGGGCTATGTGCCAGTAGCTGCGACTGACCGGTCAACCCCAGGACAACCGCACAGGCCTGCGACAATAGGTCGCGTAAATGTGCACCCAAAGGCAGCAGATCCGGCTCTACCAACCGCTCATCGTAGGAGCGGGCGATGTCGGCGTCGGCCTTGGCGAGGACCATTTCCAGCATGTCGATGCGCGTACGGAAGAACGGCCATTGCTCTCGCATCTGCCCCAGCAACGCCCCTTCGCCACGCTCCAGCGCCTTGCTCAGCGCCGCTTCCCAGCCAAGCCAGGCCGGCAGCATCAGGCGTGTCTGGGTCCAACCGAAGATCCACGGAATCGCCCGCAGGCTTTCGATCCCGCCGGCGCGACGCTTGGCCGGGCGGCTGCCCAGCGGCAGGCGCCCCAATTCCTGCTCGGGGGTGGACTGGCGGAAATATTCAACGAATTGCGGATTTTCCCGCACCACGGCGCGGTAAGCGCTGACACCGTCTGCCGCCAATTCATCCATCAAGTGGCGCCAGGCAGGCTCCGGTGGCGGCGGCGGAAGCAAAGTCGCCTCCAGCACGGCCGCGAGGTACAGATTGAGGTTTTGCTCGGCGATGTCCGGCAGGCCGAATTTGAAACGAATCATTTCCCCTTGCTCGGTGGTGCGGAAACGCCCCGCCACCGACCCCGGCGGTTGCGACAGAATCGCCGCGTGTGCCGGGCCGCCGCCACGGCCTACGGTGCCACCGCGACCGTGGAACAACAGCAACTCGACTTGCTGCTCGCGGCAAATATCGACCAGTCGTTCCTGCGCCCGGTACTGCGCCCAGGCCGCCGCCGTGGTGCCGGCGTCCTTGGCCGAGTCGGAGTAGCCGATCATCACTTCCTGAGGCCCTTGCAGGCGCGTGCGATAACCCGGCAGCAGCAACAGTTTTTCGATCACCGGGCCGGCGTTGTCCAGGTCGGCGAGGGTTTCGAACAGAGGCACCACGCGCATCGGTCGCAATACGCCAGACTCTTTGAGCAGCAACTGCACGGCGAGCACATCGGAAGCGGCGCCGGCCATGGAGATCACGTACGAACCGAGCGAAGCCTCCGGCGCGGCAGCGATTTCCCGGCACGTCGCCAGCACTTCAGCGGTGTCGGCGGAGGGTTTGAAGTACGCCGGCAACAGCGGCCGACGGTTGTTCAGCTCGCGCATCAGGAAGGCAATGCGTTCCTCTTCGTTCCAGTCTTCGTAGCGACCGAGGCCGAGGTAATCGGTGATTTCAGTCATCGCCGCCGAGTGCCGCGACGAGTCCTGCCGCACATCGAGACGCACCAGAAACAGGCCAAACGTCACTGCCCGGCGCAGGCAGTCAAGCAACGGCCCATCGGCGATCACGCCCATGCCGCACTCATGCAGCGACTGGTAGCAGAGCTCCAGCGGATCGAGCAGGTCACGATTGTTTTGCAACACATCGGCGAGCGCCGGCGTCGCCGTCGTCAAGGCGGCATGCGCCCAGTTACGGGTAGCGCGCAGGCGTTCACGCAACTGTTTAAGGACGGCGCGATACGGTTCGGCACTGTCGCCGGCCTTGGCTTTGAGCGCGTCGCTGGCCTGTTGCATCGACAGTTCGGCGGCCAGGTGATCGATATCGCGCACGTACAAATCAGCAGCCATCCAGCGCGCCAGCAGCAAGACTTCGCGCGTCACGGCAGCGGTCACGTTGGGGTTGCCGTCGCGATCGCCGCCCATCCACGAAGCAAAGCGAATCGGCGCGGCCTCCAGCGGCAAATGCAGGCCAGTGGCGTCATGCAGGGCTTTATCGGCCTTGCGCAAATAGTTCGGGATTGCCTGCCACAGCGAATGCTCGATCACCGCGAACCCCCACTTGGCCTCGTCCACAGGCGTTGGGCGGGTGCGGCGGATTTCTTCGGTGTGCCAGGCTTCGGCGATCAGGCGCTGGAGCTTTGCCTGGATCTGTTCGCGCTCGGCGGTGGTCAGGTCGCGATGGTCCTGTGCCGCGAGTTGCGCGGCGATGGCGTCGTATTTCTGGATCAGCGTACGGCGCGCCACTTCGGTCGGGTGGGCGGTCAGGACCAGCTCGATTTGCAGTCGTCCCAATTGCCGCGCCAGGGATTCGGCACCATGGCCTTCGGCAAGCAGGCGCGCGAGCAATTCGGGCAGCACACGCGCTTCGAACGGCGCGGGCTGCGATTCTTCGCGGCGATGAATCAACTGATACTGCTCGGCGATATTGGCGAGGTTGAGAAACTGGTTGAACGCCCGCGCCACCGGCAACAACTCGTCTTCGCTCAACTGGTTGAGGCTGGCGCTCAGCTCGGCATCCATCGAACCGCGACGGTCCGCCTTGGCGCCCTTGCGGATCTGCTCGATCTTGTCGAGAAAACCGTCCCCGTACTGCTCACGAATGGTATTGCCCAACAGCTCACCCAACAGGTGAACGTCCTCGCGCAAGCGTGCATCAATATCGGTCATCAGCCGTTCTCCAGCGAAAAATCCGGTGTGCTTCGTGCGTTAAAGAGTGCCGCCGTAAAGCGCTTCTTACAAGCACACGACGAAGGGACTTTAAACCTTGGGCGCGCGAGCTAGTCTGAAGAGTAAGCCGTACAACGGCTTTCGCCGGCCATGGCCGGACACTTACCCGGCCTGCCACGAGCAGGCGCGCCATGAGGTTTTTATGAAAATCCGCGAGCTTGCCCATCATTGGGAAGAAAACGCCAAGGGTCGCCTGACCGACACCGGCTACGCGATTCATCTGGATGTGGAGGCCGCCGCACGACTGGCGGCGATCATCGAGATGTACCCCAAACGGCACCCCGAAGAACTGCTCGGCGAGTTGATCGGCGCTGCGCTCGAAGAACTGGAAAAAAGCTTCCCGTACGTGAAAGGTTCGACCATCGTGGCCACCGATGAAGAAGGCGATCCACTGTACGAAGACATCGGCCCAACCCCGCGTTTTCTCGCGTTGTCCCGTCGTCATTTACATGATTTGTCTTCCGGCGAAGACAAGCAGAAGCACTGAATTCACCTCGGTAACTTGTGGGAGCGAGCCTGCTCGCGATAACGGTCTGACATTCAACATTTCTATTGACTGACACTCCTCTATCGCGAGCAGGCTCGCTCCCACAGGGGTCGCAGTCCCCTTCAACAATTGCATGTTCCCGCACCTCGAAACAGCCGGGAATACCGCTGCACATCGCCAAAGTTCCCGATTTAGAGCCTTGTCCGTTCGGTCAAAGTTTTTTCCGGCGATAGGCCATCTTCTCTGAACTTTTAAAAATTGCCTCGGGTCGTAACCAGTAACCACGCCTGGGACGGCCGTTTCAAAAGGCTTCGAAATTTGATGGTTGCGGCTCCTTGCCCAGGATGGATTTTTAGTTGTTCAGGAGTTTTTCCAATGGAGTTGAAGACCATGAAAATCAGCACTGCCACGTCCTCGTTCACCCACCTGCGCGGTCTGAAAATGGCTGCCCTGGCGATCGGGACCAGCTTCGTTCTGGCCGGTTGCGCCGGTAACCCGCCGACCGAGCAATACGCCGTGACCCAATCGGCCGTGAACAGCGCCGTCAGCGCGGGCGGTACCGAGTTCGCCGCGGTTGAAATGAAGTCCGCCCAGGACAAGCTCAAACAAGCCGAAATCGCCATGCACGACAAAAAGTATGACGAAGCCCGCATGCTCGCCGAACAGGCCGAGTGGGACGCTCGTGTTGCCGAACGCAAAGCCCAGGCGATGAAAGCCGAACAAGCGGTGAAGGACTCTCAGAAAGGGGTTCAGGAACTGCGTCAGGAAAGCCAGCGCACCGTGCAATAAGTGCCGCTACGACGTACTTCTTTCTCGACTTAAAAGGACGAAACCATGAATCGCAAACAATTGATGATCCCTGCCCTGCTGGCCGCAAGCGTTGCACTGGCTGCCTGCTCGACGCCGCCTAACGCGAACCTTGAACAGGCCCGCACCAACTACAGCGGCCTGCAAGCCAACCCGCAGGCGAGCAAAGTCGCAGCGCTGGAAACCAAGGACGCCAGCGATTACCTGGACAAGGCCGACAAGGCTTATCTGGACAAGCAGGACGAGCATACGGTCGACCAACTGGCCTACCTGACCAATCAGCGAGTTGAAGTGGCGAAGCAGACCATCGCCCTGCGCACCGCTGAAGCCAACCTGAAGAACGCTTCTGCACAACGCGCCCAGGCTCGCCTGGATGCTCGCGATGCGCAGATCAAGCAATTGCAGGACAGCCTGAACGCCAAGCAGACCGATCGCGGTACGCTGGTGACCTTCGGCGATGTGCTGTTCGCCACCGATAAGGCCGATCTGAAATCCAGCGGCCTGGTGAATATCAACAAACTGGCGCAGTTCCTCCAGGAAAACCCGGACCGCAAGGCGATTGTCGAAGGCTACACCGACAGCACCGGCACGGCTTCGCATAACCAGTCGCTGTCCGAGCGTCGCGCCGGTTCCGTGCGCATGGCGCTGGTGAAGATGGGCGTAGATCCTGCGCGCATTGTTGCCCAGGGTTACGGCATGGAATACCCGGTTGCTGAAAACAGCAGCGTCTCGGGTCGTGCGATGAACCGTCGTGTTGAAGTGACCATTTCCAATGACAACCAGCCGGTGATCCCGCGTTCGGCAGTCAGCTCGAACTAGGCTGAACCCGCTGAAACGCAAAAGCCCCGCCTGATCTGATCAGGCGGGGCTTTTTTACGACTGTCATTTATGACAGTTGTCGAGTTCTCTATTCGCATTTAGTTTGGCTCACGTACTTTTTGAGTGCATAGGGAGCCGAATCATGCGTAAAACAGTGATGTTTTGTATAGCGTCAATCCTTGCAGGCTGCGTGCAGCACGATGGACGTCTGAATGATTTTGCGTATGACGATAGAGACGCCATACCCAACGACATTCCCTTGCCCAAGCCGGGCGTCAATCAGCGACCCGTTGTAGGGGTCAAAAAGGTTCTGGTCAGCGTGGTTAACTGGCAAGGTGAAACCATTCTGGATACGCCTCTAACCCTAAAAGATACCCTTTCTACAGACCCAAATTCATTACGCACCTACATCCTGGCTGCGTCAGGCGGAAAGTTGACCCTGGAAGGCCAGGTAATCTCCTATACCTCTGGTCCTCGGCCGGAAGAATGTCAAAGCGGGGGGCCGTCTTATCCGATGGCATTGTCCATTGCAGAAGGAGAGAAAGCTGCGAGGGCACATGGGCTTGATCCGAAAAATTTCGATTATCTGATCAATGTCATTTCTTGTAGGGGGATGGCAAGTGCTTATGTACCTGGGCGGTACATGGGTGTTTACGGTCAAGGTAGCCCACATTTGTTCAAACATGAGTTCGGACATAACCTGGGATATTCCCATGGGTACACGTACTCCCGATGCCCGACAGACGGCGACACTGTGACAGCCCCAGCCAACTGCACCAGGAATGGGTATGGCGACACGGGAGATACGGTTTCAGGTGGAGCAACACTCTACCCTGCGAACAACCGCTGGTATTCCGGCTGGCTGGATAACAAGCAAGTTGCCGTGATCGAACGTACCGGCCTCTATCGCCTGGGTGTACTGGGTCAGGAGGGTCCGCAGTTGTACCTCATCAATCGTCCGGGGTTGGCGCCAACACAACTGGCTTTTGAATACCGCAAACCGACGCCTTTCGACAACTTTCCACCTTCTGACAATCGAGTCAACGGCGTCTGGGTGAGGTACACCAATATGGGAACGGCTGTTTTGAACACACAACTGGACGCCACACCGGAAACAGCTTCCACAGCTGATCCGACACTGTTAGGAAACAGAATTTTGAAAGATGAGGAGGCAAAAATCTCTGTCGGGTTTTGTTCACGTTCTGATCAAGGAGCGATCTTTGCCGTTGCGGTGAACGGAGAGGCACTGCCTGGTTGCTTCACGGCTTTACCGCCGCCCAACATTCAAAAACCTGTAGCGGGAGCGCCAGCCGCTCAAAACCCCATCGTTTTTTCAGGCACGGGTTCTCCCGGCGCCTGGATGGTCATTGGCTATAGAAAGTCTGGGGAAAGCAAGTGGAACGTGATCAACACCGTTGCAGACGCCACGGGAGTCTGGAGTTCAACACTAGCGCAATTACCAGCCAGCAAGTACGAGGGGCGCGTACAGCAAGTCATGGGCCTCAACCCATCGCCGTACAACTACGTCGACTTTGAAGTCGTCCCCTAGGTTGTTTTGCTCGTACGGGTAAATCAATGAACCAACGGTCCCCTTCAATCACTGTTGACCGAAGGGGAGCCCGTTATGCCGCTGTCTAGGGCTCCAGCTTCTGTGGGGTTTCCTGCCCCATGCAGCGCACGGCTTTTCTCTTGCTGTTGACCAACACACCGGTCAGGCCTTTCTGCTCGGTGTCGAACATGACCAGCACGCCATCGATGCACTGAGCCACTTGCGCGGCCGGCTGCAGGGAGATCTTGTAGTCTTCGCCGGGCACGGTCTTGAGCATTGTGAATTCGCTCAACAGCAGCGCGTCCTCGGGTTTGGCGAAGTGCAGGTAGCCGTACCACCACAGGGCACCCACGGTGCCGAGGATGCTGCAGATACCGGTGATGATCAGCGGGATGGCGTTACGTTCTTCACTCATTGCGGGCTCTCTGGTGGTTCATCTTCTGAATTCGGGGGTGCCGGGTAATTGGGGATTTCGCCCAGGCGGCGCAGACCGTTGAAATGCTGCGGGTCATCGAGGTATCGCAGCATGACTTTGCGCCAGACCGGGTCGGCGAACGTCTGCACATGCCCACCACGGGTCAGTTGCAGCACCCTCGGTGGCGGCGCAGCTTGATACAGACGGATGCCATTGGAAAGAGGCACGATCGGATCGTCGATGCTGTGGTAGATCAGTTTCGGCACGCCATTGAGCTGCTCCATGGAGTGGATCGCGCTGTCACCGTCCGGCACCAGCCACGACAGCGGCACCTGGAACGCCCAGGTCAGCCAGGAATTGCTGAGGGCGAACTGGCCGATGCTGCGATAACTGGCGGGCACGCCATCGAGGACAAAGGCCTTGAGTTGTTTCTGGCGTTCGGGATGCTGAACCAGGTAGTGCACGGCCATTGAGCCACCGAGGCTTTGCCCGAGCAGGATCAGCGGTTTGCCTCTGACCTCCGGCGCCTGGTCGAGCCATTTGAACGCGGCGTCGATGTCCTGATAGATCGCCGGCAAACTCGGTTCACCTTCGGATAAACCGTAGCCGCGATAATCGATCAGCAGCACTTGATAGCCCTCTTCCGGCAACCACCAGCTGCCGCCCAGATGCATGGGCAGATTGCCGCCGTTGCCGTGCAGGTGCAGCACCGTGCCTTTGACCTCGACGCCTTTTTTCGCCGGCAGCCACCAGCCATGCAGCTTGAGGCCGTCGGCGGTGGTGAGGGTCACGTCGCGGTATTCGAGTTTGGCTTTTTCCGGGGTGAACAACTGGCCGGGTTCGGGGTAGAACAGCAAGGAGCTGCAACCGCCGAGGGTCAGGAGAAGGCAAAGGATGCCGAGGATTCTCATCCGTTGAAACCTCGCGAAAATTTGGGTGGAAATACACCTTTCCCCTGTGTGCGAGCCTGCTCGCGATAGCGGTGTATCAGGCAACATCAATGTTGAATGTCAGGCCGCTATCGCGAGCAGGCTCGCTCCCACAGTAGATTGCATTATCGTCACAAAATATTGGAGTAATCCGCTTCGATCCGGTCCAGGCTCAAGTGATTCAGGAAGTTGGAGAAGCACATCCACGCCGACAGCGCGTTCATGTCGCGGAACTGTTCCGGCAGATATTTGGGCGGCACCACCAATCCTTCATCGACCAACTGGCGCAAGGTGCGCATGTCCTCCAGCGTGGTCTTGCCGCAAAACAGCAGCGGCACTTGCTCAAGCTTGCCCTTGCGCACGGCCAACTGAATGTAGTTGTAAACCATGATAAAGCCCTTGAGGTAGGACAAGTCTTTGGTAAATGGCAGACCGTTCGGTACCGAACCACGGAAAACCCGACTGGCGTTGCCGTAGCTTTCCGCCATCTCAAAGCCCTGTTCGCGGAAGAACTCGAAGATCTGCAGGAAGTCTGCGCCCTCCTCCACCATGTGAATGGCGCGGGTGCGGTTGGTCAGTTTGCGCAGACGGCTCGGGTAGGAGGCGAAGGTGATGATTTCCATCAGGATCGCCAGGCCTTCCTGGGTCACGGTCGACGACGGTGGCCCCTTGGACAGGAAGGTGCAGATCGGTTGGTTCAGACCGTTGAGCGTAGTGCCGACATGCACCAGCCCTTCATGGACTTCGAGGGCGCGCACGTCGCGCTCGTTGAACATCGCGTCGGTGCGGATCTTGATGTAGTCGGCGCCGGCCGCCGCATCGGCAACAATCCCGTCGGACTCGAACACCCGAATGGTTTCCTCGGCCTCGCCAAACACTTTGCTCAGCCGGGTTTGCAGCAAATGCACGGCATCCTTGGCGGTGAGGATCTTCGGTTCATCCTTCAGATCGCCCCGGCCATCGATGTTGTTCAGGTAATCGGAGAGCATCAGGCCCAGGTCGGACAGGGTCGGGTCCCCCGCGTGAAACGCATCGGACGCCGCGCCGTACAACTCTTGGGAAATCAGGCCGAAGTCCTCGGTGCCGCGCGCTTCGAGCATGCGCACCACCATCCGGTATTCCTTGCACATGCGCCGCATGATCTGGCCGACCGGGTTGAACTGGCCGAGCTGGCGGGTGATGTCACGCTCGATGTTCTGGAACTCCAGCTTCACTTTGCTGGAATCGAACGACAGCGGGCGATTGAGGTAGTAATCGCGGTCCACCGCCGGCATTTCCTTGCCCTTGCCCTTGAGGAAACCCTTGCGGATGCTTTCGTCCCACTTCACCGCATCCAGGACGCGAATCGGCGTCTGCGCCAGCACAATGCGATCGGACAACATGCGTATCGTCTGCTGGTAATCGTCCACCCGAAACTCCTGTAAGAAACCGTTATGTGCTGGGTTTATTTGGCTTTGGCCAGGCGCTGATAGCGCACGGCCTCGACGAAGACATCGGAGTTGGCCGGATCATCGAGGTAAGCGAAGACCTGATCCATGTCGGTGTTGATCAGCACGCCGTCGCCATCGTCCGTCTGAAAGCCCTCGCCGCTGAGAGCTTTCTGCACCAGGGCCTGGTTGATCTGCTCGAGGTCGAGGTTGTAGACCACCAGTTCGTGCTTGTCGGTGAGTTCAAAACCGGCAATGGTGAAATGCCCGCCGAACTGCGCCGGCACTTTCGCCGACAGGTACCAGCGGCTGCCATGGCGCGAGACGGTGAAGGGATAGGCTTCGCGCTCCTTGGGTTTGGCCTTGAAGTAGCTGACCGCCTGATAGCGATTGTCGCCGATACGTGTCAGCTCCAGGTTCATCGGTTCGCCCCAGGCGTTGGTGCTGGTCCATTTGCCGAGTAATCCCTTGGGCGCAGGGTCGCTCGTGGGCAGTGGCTCCTTGAAAGTCACCAGGCAGCCACTGAGCAGCAGGAACGACAAGGCGATCACAACGACGCGCCAGGCTTTCATTCAACACTCCCTTTGAAACATACGCCGGCTTGATGCGGCCACCGAACCTGTGGAAGCGGGCACCACAATGGATCACACCGATGCCAATACCAAATGCATGTACCGCGTCAGGATGCCGAGCATTTCGGCTTCGGCGGCAGGCTCGGCTTCGTTGAGCAGCCCCTGATATTCCATCCGTCCGATAATCGCCGTCAACACTTTGGCATCTTGTTGGGGTTCACGGGAACCCAAAACCTGGAAAAGCTGACACGTGCCCTGCAGGAGAATTTGCTGGTGCGAGCGCACCAACTCCGCCAGGCGGGGGTTGAGCAACGCTTCCTGACGAAACGCTTGCTCGGCCATCAAATGTTCGCGGCGGTTGATCAGTTGTCGATGGACATAGTCCGCCATCAACCGCGCAATATCGTCCGCCAGCTGCGAGCGCGACTCGGCACTGCCATCGCCGCTGACGACCATCTCGCGCAGCAAGCCTTCATTGTTGACCCACAACTTGGCCATGAACGCCGCGCTGCGCTCCACGTATTGGGCGAAGGTATCGGTGAGCAGGTCATCGATGTCCTTGAAATAGTAGGTGGTGGCCGACAATGGCACACCGGCTTCAGCGGCGACCGCACGGTGACGAACGGCCCGCACGCCATCGCGCACGACAATACGCATGGCGGCATCGAGAATGTCCTGTCGACGCTGCTCACTGCCCTGGCGGCTGGCCTTGCGGCCCTGGTACTGAACACTTTCAGCGACCGCAGTGGCGACACCCGCTGCACCTTCTTGAGCCATTGCGCGATTCACGGCAGGTATTCCTCTCTTACTTCAAAAGTAACCAATTGATACGTTTGTACCAGACAGGCAATAAAAAGCCGCCCATTTCAGGCGGCTTTTTAATTGAAACACTTACGCTTGCGGCCGCATGTGCGGGAACAGGATCACGTCGCGGATCGACGGGGAGTTGGTCAACAGCATCACCAGGCGGTCGATGCCGATCCCTTCACCCGCCGTTGGCGGCATGCCGTACTCCAACGCGCGAACGAAGTCAGCGTCGTAGTGCATGGCTTCGTCGTCGCCGGCGTCCTTGTCGGCCACCTGCGCCATGAAGCGCTCGGCCTGGTCTTCCGCGTCGTTCAACTCGGAGTAGGCGTTGGCGATTTCACGGCCGCCGATGAACAGCTCGAAACGGTCGGTGACGTTCGGGTTGTCATCGTTACGACGGGCCAGCGGCGACACTTCGAACGGGTACTGGGTAATGAAGTGCGGCTGCTCCAGCTTGTGCTCGACCAGCTCTTCGAAAATCATCACCTGCAGCTTGCCCAGGCCTTCGAAGCCCAGCACCTTGGCGCCGGCCTTCTTGGCGATGGCGCGGGCCTTTTCGATGTCGGTCAGGTCGTCAGCGGTCAGCTCAGGGTTGTACTTGAGGATCGAATCGAACACCGACAGACGCACGAACGGTTCGCCGAAGTGGAACACCTTGTCGCCGTACGGCACGTCGGTGCTGCCCAGCACCAGCTGCGCCAGCTCGCGGAACAGTTCTTCGGTCAGGTCCATGTTGTCTTCGTAGTCGGCGTACGCCTGGTAGAACTCCAACATGGTAAATTCAGGGTTGTGACGGGTCGAAACGCCTTCGTTGCGGAAGTTGCGGTTGATCTCGAACACTTTCTCGAAACCGCCAACCACCAGGCGCTTGAGGTACAGCTCAGGCGCGATACGCAGGAACATTTCCATGTCCAGCGCGTTGTGGTGCGTTTCGAACGGCTTGGCGGCCGCGCCGCCCGGGATGGTTTGCAGCATCGGCGTTTCGACTTCGAGGAAGTCGCGCTTCATCAGGAAGCTGCGGATGTGCGCAATCACTTGCGAACGCACGCGGAAGGTCTGGCGTACGTCATCGTTGACGATCAGGTCAACGTAACGCTGGCGGTAGCGCTGTTCGGTGTCGGACAGGCCATGGTGCTTGTCGGGCAACGGGCGCAGGGATTTGGTCAGCAGGCGCACGCTGGTCATTTCAACGTACAGGTCGCCCTTGCCGGAACGGGCCAGGGTGCCTTCGGCGGCAATGATGTCGCCCAGGTCCCAGGTTTTCACTGCCGCCAGGGTTTCTTCGGACAGGGTTTTACGGTTGACGTAAACCTGGATGCGACCGGACATGTCCTGGATCACCATGAACGAGCCACGGTTGAGCATGATGCGACCGGCAACCTTGACCGGGATTGCAGCCTCTGCGAGCTCTTCCTTGGTCTTGTCCGCGTACTGTTTCTGCAAGTCTTCGCAGTAGTTGTCGCGGCGGAAGTCGTTCGGGAAGGCATTGCCCTTGGCGCGCTCGGCGGCAAGCTTTTCCTTGCGCAGGGCGATCAGGGAGTTTTCTTCCTGTTGCAGGGCTTGCGGGTCGAGTTCTAGGTCGCTCATGTCTTTAAAAATTCCATCACAGGTTCGTTGCCCCCGCCGATGACGGGGGACTTGAGGTCTTGACTGGCGGTTACAGCCCTTGTTTCAGGCTCGCCACCAGGTATTCGTCGATGTCGCCGTCGAGCACCTTGTCGCAATCGCTGCGTTCGATGTTAGTGCGCAAATCCTTGATTCGCGACGCATCGAGAACGTAGGAGCGGATCTGGTGACCCCAGCCGATGTCCGACTTGGTCTCTTCCAGGGCTTGCGAGGCGGCATTGCGTTTCTGCACTTCCTGCTCGTACAAGCGCGCCCGCAACATTTTCATCGCGGTGTCTTTGTTGGCGTGCTGGGAGCGTTCGTTCTGGCAGCTGACCACGGTGTTGGTCGGTACGTGGGTAATCCGTACGGCCGAGTCGGTGGTGTTTACGTGCTGACCACCGGCACCGGAGGAGCGGTAGGTGTCGATGCGCAGGTCCGACGGGTTGATGTCGATTTCGATGTTGTCATCGATTTCCGGCGACACGAACACGGCCGAGAACGAGGTGTGACGGCGGTTGCCCGAGTCGTACGGGCTCTTGCGCACCAGACGGTGCACGCCGATTTCGGTACGCAGCCAGCCAAAGGCGTATTCGCCCTTGATGTGCACGGTGGCGCCCTTGATCCCGGCGACTTCACCGGCCGACAGTTCCATGATGGTCGCGTCGAAACCGCGTTTGTCAGCCCAGCGCAGGTACATGCGCAGCAGGATGTTGGCCCAGTCCTGGGCCTCGGTGCCGCCGGAGCCGGCCTGGATGTCCAGGTAGGCGTTGTTGGCGTCCATTTCACCGCTGAACATGCGACGGAATTCGAGTTTTTCCAGGGACTCGCGCAGACGCTCGACTTCGGCGGCGACGTCATCGACGGCGGCCTGGTCTTCTTCCTCTGCGGACATCAGCAGCAGGTCTTTGGCGTCGGCCAGGCCGGTGTGCATTTCGTCGAGGGTTTCGACGATCTGCGCCAGCAGGGACCGCTCGCGGCCCAGTTCCTGAGCGTACGACGGGTTGTTCCAGACAGACGGATCTTCAAGCTCGCGATTGACTTCAGTCAGACGCTCATGCTTTTGATCGTAGTCAAAGATACCCCCGAATAGTTTCGGAGCGCTCGGACAGGTCCTTGATACTGTTAAGGATCGGGTTGATTTCCATGGCGGGCAGCACTCGTTGGCGAACTTTTGAAAGCCGGCGAGTATAACGTAATCAGACTGTCTCGGCAGCCCGCCTGGCGGCTTTAGCGGCGATTGATTAAAGCGAACACCGAGCAACCTGTGGCGAGGGAGCTCGCTCCCGCTGGACTGCGCAGCAGTCCCTTCGGTGAAAAAGGCCGCTGCGCGACCCGGCGGGAGCAAGCTCCCTCGCCACAGGGGGAATTTGCCAGGCGGAGATCCGGTCGCGGGTTACTCGATGCCGACCTGATTACGCCCATTGTTCTTCGCCAGGTACAGCCCCTTGTCCGCCGCCGAGATCAATTGCCGGCAATCGGCGCCCGGTTGTGGGGTCATGGTCGACAGGCCGATGCTGATGGTCAGGCTTGAGCCTTCGGTCGGTGAAATGTGCGGGATCTTCAGCGCGGCCACGGTCTGGCGCAGTTTCTCCGCGACCAGTCGCGCGCCCCCCGGCGTGGTGTTGGGCAGGACCAGCGCAAATTCTTCACCGCCATAACGGGCCGGCAGGTCCGAAGGCCGGGCGCTGGCGTCACGGATGGCTGTGGCGACCTTGCGCAAGGCTTCGTCGCCTTCGAGGTGGCCAAAGTTGTCGTTGTAGGACTTGAAGTAGTCCACATCGATCATCAGCAACGACAATTGGCTCTGATCACGCAACGAACGGCGCCACTCCAGCTCCAGGTACTCGTCGAAGTGACGACGGTTCGACAGCCCGGTCAGGCCGTCCGAGTTCATCAGGCGTTGCAGCACCAGGTTGGTGTCGAGCAATTGCTGTTGGCTGACCCGCAACGCGCGGTACGCCGCATCGCGTTGCAACAGGGTCATGTAGGAGCGCGAGTGATAGCGAATACGCGCCACCAGCTCGATGTTGTCCGGTAGTTTCACCAGATAATCATTGGCCCCGGCCGCGAATGCCGCGCTTTTGATCAGCGGGTCCTCCTTGGTCGACAGCACAATGATCGGAATATCCTTGGTGGCCGGGTGATTGCGGTATTCACGCACCAGGCTCAGGCCGTCGAGGCCGGGCATGACCAGATCCTGCAGGATCACGGTCGGCTTGATCCGGATTGCCTGGGCAATCGCCTGATGCGGATCGGCGCAGAAGTGGAAGTCGATGTTTTCTTCATTCGACAACCCGCGGCGAACCGCCTCGCCGATCATGGCCTGATCGTCCACCAACAACACCATCGCGGCGTTTTCGTCGGTTTTGAAGCCGTCGAGCTGTAAGTCAGTCATGTTCGGTCACCTGAATACTACCTGGACCAGGATTGCTGCTAAGCGTAGTCATTTGGCGAAAATCTCCAGCAATCGTGGCGCTATCTTGTCCAGCGGGCGAATCTCCACAGCCGCGTCGATGGCCGCTGCCGCTTTCGGCATGCCATAGACTGCGCTGCTTTGTTGGTCCTGAGCGATGGTCAGGTAGCCCTGTTGACGCATGAGTTTAAGCCCCTGCGCGCCATCGCGCCCCATCCCGGTCAACAAAACACCCACGGCATCGCCATTCCAGTAACTGGCCACGCTCTCGAAAAACACATCGATCGAGGGCCGATAGATCTCGTTGACCGGCTCGGCGGTGTACGCCAGCGTGCCGTTTTTCAGGAGGCGAATATGGTGGTTGGTGCCAGCCAGCAACACGGTGCCCGGCTGCGGCGGCTCCCCCTCCTGGGCCAGGCGCACGTTCAGGCCGCTGGCACTGCTGAGCCATTCGGCCATGCCGGCGGCGAACACCTGGTCGACGTGCTGGACCAGCACAATGGCCGCCGTAAAATCTCGCGGCAGGCCCTTTAGCAGCACTTCCAGCGCCGCAGGGCCGCCCGCGGACGAACCGATGGCGATCAATTTCTGTCGGGAGCCCGAGTGGCGCAACGGACTCGGCGGGGGGCGCACCTGATTACCCTTGCCGCCGATCAGCCAGCTGATGTTCAGGATCTTGCGCAGTAGCGGCGCCGCGGCTTCCTGGGCATTGCCGGCACCGATCGCGGGCGTATCCACCACATCCAGCGCCCCATGCCCCATGGCCTCGAACACCCGATGCACGTTCTGCTGGCGGTCGACCGTGACAATCACAATGGCGCACGGCGTCTCCGCCATGATCCGTCGGGTCGCCTCGACGCCGTCCATCACCGGCATGATCAGGTCCATCAGGATCAGGTCCGGGGTGTTTTCCACGCAACGTTGCACCGCTTCGGCCCCATTGCCGGCGACCCAGATCACCTCGTGCGCTGGCTCAAACGCCAAGGCGCGGCGCAAAGCCTCTACCGCCATGGGCATGTCGTTGACGATTGCGATTTTCATGCCCGCGCTCCTCCGATGAGCTCAACCACTGCATCAAGCAGGGCGTCGTCATGAAAACTGGCTTTGGCTAGATAATAGTCGGCCCCGGCGTCCAGTCCACGACGACGGTCTTCTTCACGGTCCTTGTAAGACACCACCATAACCGGCAGCGATTGCAATCGATTGTCCCGGCGCAATAAAGACACCAGTTCGATGCCATCCATGCGCGGCATGTCGATATCGGTAATCAGCAGATCGAAATCCTCCGAACGCAGGGCGTTCCAGCCATCCATGCCATCCACCGCCACGGCCACGTCGTAGCCGCGATTGACCAACAATTTGCGCTGCAACTCGCGAACGGTCAGCGAATCGTCGACCACCAGCACCCGTTTGCGCGCCGCTTCGGGCGCCTGATTACTGTGGCGGGCAATACGTTCCAGGCGACCGGTATTGAGCAGTTTATCCACGGACCGCAGCATGTCTTCGACGTCGACAATCAGCACCACCGAACCGTCGTCGAGCAAGGCGCCGGCAGAAATGTCCTGCACCTTGCCCAGACGTTCGTCCAGCGGCAAAACCACCAGCGTGCGCTCGCCGATGAACCGCTCGACCGCGACGCCGTAGATCGCATCGCGCTCGCGGATTACCACGACCTTGAGCGTTTGGTGACTGTTCTGATTTGCCGGGCGCTGGAGCAATTGGCTTGCGGCGACCAATCCGACGTGCCGGCCTTCGTACCAGAAGTGCTGACGGCCTTCGACCTGCACGATGTCCTCCGGCTCCAGATCGCACATGCGCTCGATGTGAGCCAGCGGAAACGCATACGCCTCGTCGCCGACTTCCACCACCAGACTGCGCACCACCGACAGCGTCAGCGGCACTTCGAGGTGGAAACGGCTGCCCTCGCCCGCCGCCTGCTCCAGCACCACCGCACCGCGCAACTGACGGACCATGTGCTGAACCGCGTCCAGCCCGACGCCGCGCCCAGACACTTCGGTGACCTTGTCCCGCAGGCTGAACCCCGGCAGGAACAGAAACGTCAGCAGTTCCTCTTCGCTCAACTGCGCGGCGGTTTCCGGCGGAGACAACTGACGCTCGATGATGCTGCGGCGGACCTTTTCCAGATCGACGCCGTTGCCGTCATCGCTCAATTCCAGTACCAGCAGACCGGCCTGATGGGACGCGCGCAGGCGGATCAAACCTTCTTCAGGTTTGCCGGCCAGCAACCGTTGCCCCGGGGATTCAATGCCATGATCGACGGCGTTACGCAGCAGGTGCGTCAGCGGCGCTTCGAGTTTTTCCAGAACGTCGCGGTCGACCTGGGTTTTCTCGCCCTCGATCTCCAGACGTACCTGTTTGCCAAGGCTGCGACCCAGGTCACGGACCATGCGCACCTGGCCGGTCAGCACATCGGCAAACGGCCGCATGCGACAGGCCAGCGCCGTGTCGTACAACACCTGCGCCCGTTGACTGGCCTGCCAGGCGAACTCATCCAGTTCGGCGTTTTTTTCCACCAGCAATTGCTGGGATTCCGCCAGCAACCGCCGAGCATCTTCGAGGGCTTCCCGGGCCTCCAGGCTCAAGGCCTGCTCCTTGAGGTGGACGTTGAGGTTTTCCAGTGCCCGCAGGCCGTTATTCTGCAGGCGTTTCAAACGCTGCATGGTGGCCAGGTGCGGTTTGAGCCGCAGGGTTTCCACCAGGGATTTACTCGACAGGTCGAGCAGGCTGTTCAAGCGTTCGGCCGTGACCCGCAAGACACGCTCGCCGTTTTCGGTGGTGCGCTTGGTGTTACGCGGTGCGACGGGTTCGACTGGCACCTCCGGCGCTTCGGGCGCGGCGATGACTGGCTCGATTTCTGGAGTCAACCGTTCGAGGGATGGGACTTCCGGACCGGTCATGAATGGCGCAATCGGCGTGCTGATCGGCGCGGCAAGTGCCAGCGGATCCAGCAGACGCCCCATCAAGCCCACATAACTATCGATGTCCGCCGGCGTTGGCCCGTTGTTCGGCGTAGCGATGCGCATCAGCAAATCGGTGCCCTGCAGCAAGGCATCTATGTGCTCGGGGCGCAGATACAATCGGCCTTCCTGGGCACTGACCAGGCAATCTTCCATCACATGGGCAACGCTGACCCCGGCATCGACCCCGACGATCCGCGCCGCGCCCTTGAGCGAGTGGGCCGCACGCATGCACGACTCGAGGTGCACGGCCTGGGTCGGATCGCGTTCAAGCGCCAGCAGACCCGCGCTCAACACCTGGGTCTGGGCTTCGGCTTCCAGGCTGAACAGTTCCAGCAACGAGGCGTCGCGCATTTGCTCGGGGGTCATGTGAGGCTCCGGGTCACGGCGGACAGCAGCTGTTCTTCATCCAGCCAGCGCAGGCTGCGACCTTTGAATTGCAACACGCCACGGGTGTATTTGGCGCTCGCCTGGCTACCGGAGAGGGACGCCGCGTCGAGGGTGCGTTCGTCGATGGCATGGATGCCGTCGACTTCGTCCACCGGCACCACCACCGGCCCCCCGTGGGCGGCAATGATCAACATGCGCGGCATCACGCGCGCGCCTGAAGCCACGCTGCTGGTGGCGTCCAGCCCCAGCAGTTCCACCAGCGAGAGGCACGCCACCAGCGCGCCGCGCACGTTCGCCACGCCAAGCAAGGCCCGGGAGCGCTGGTGCGGCAGGGAATGGATGGCTTGCAGCGGCGCCACTTCCACCAGGCTGCGGGTGGCCAGGCCCAGCCATTCTTCACCGAGGCGGAACATCAACAGCGAGCGGGTTTTCACATCGCTTTCGACCGCGACCGAGACTTGCCCGCGGTCATCCTGCTGCAACGCGTAGCGGTCAAGCAAACGCGTGGCGGCGGCCGAATACACCGCGCAGTTGCGGCAGTGAATATGGTCGATCAGCAGCGGGCAGGACTTGTCGCCGTGGATACCGATGCGGTTCCAGCAATCGTCGATGGCCTGGGCATCTTCATGGGTGAGGCTAAAGGTGTCGGCGGTCATCGTTTGCGCTCACTGTCTACGCGCTCGCTGCGGGCGGCGCGGTCCTGCAATCGTCGGGCGCCCGCCGTGTCGCCCTGGGATTGCAGCAAGGCCGCCAGGTGCATCAACGCGTCGGGATGTTGCGGTTCGAGGTACAACGCCTTGCGATAGAAACCCTGGGCTTCGAAAGCACTGCCGGCAACATCGCTGAGCAGGCCGAGCCAGTAAAACACCTGGGCCACCGGTTCATGGCTGCGCAAATAGCGTTCGCACGCGGCGCGAGCTTCGGCGCTTTTGCCTTCGTTGGCCAGTGCGGCGATGTTGGCCAGCAACGTGGCGGCGTCCGGGTTGACGGCTTTCACCACCAACGGCAGCGGCGTCACGGTTGCGAAAGGCCGGTTGCGAACGGGCGGCGGCGTCACGCTGCGCACCGGCTGGCGCGCCGGCAGCCGTGTCGGCACAAAGGCTGGAACAGGTTCAGGCGCCGGGGCGCTCTGGCGACTGAACGCGAAAGACTGCGCAATGCCAATCGAGCGCATGCCAAAGCGCCCCAGCAAACTGCCCTCGGCCGGGCCGATAAACAGCACACCATCGACATGGGTCAGACGCTTGAGCACTTCGAAGACTTGTTGTTGAGTCGGCTGATCGAAATAGATCAGCAGGTTGCGGCAGAACACGAAGTCATACGGTGGTTCGTTGGCCAGCAACGCCGGATCCAGCAGATTGCCGACCTGCAAACGCACCTGTTCCAGGACTCGCTCGCTGAGGCGATAGCCATCGTCCGCAACGCTGAAATGCCGTTCGCGGAAAGCAAGGTCCTGGCCACGAAACGAGTTCTTGCCGTACAGCGCGCGCCTGGCTTTTTCCACCGACAGCGGGCTGACGTCCATGCCTTCGACTTTGAACTGGTGTGGCTTGAATCCGGCATCCAGTAACGCCATGGCAATGGAATAGGGTTCTTCGCCAGTGGAACACGGCAGGCTGAGGATTCGCAGCGCACGCATGTGGTTGATGTCGGTCAGGCGTTTGGTCGCCAGTTTCGCCAGGGTGGCAAAGGATTCCGGGTAACGGAAAAACCAGGTTTCGGGAACGATCACCGCTTCGATCAGCGCTTGCTGCTCATCCAGCGAGCTCTGCAAGGTGTGCCAATACTCATCGGCCGTCTGCGACCGCGATGCAGTGCTGCGCTGGCGCACGGCACGCTCGATGATCGCCGGGCCCACCGAGGTTACGTCGAGGCCGATGCGTTCCTTGAGAAAATCGAAAAACCGCTGGTCGCTGCTCATGGCCGCTCCTCAAACAACGCCGGATCCAGTGGCGGTGACGGAAACAGCAGTGCGCGAACCTGTTCATCCAGCAGGTCAGCGACACGCACCCATTGCAGCAAACCTTGCGCATCTTCGCGAACAGGTCCGAGGTAAGGCGCCTGGCGATTGTCGAGGCCATAAGGCTGGAAATCCGCCGGGTTGCAGCGCAGCGTGTCGGTCGCCTGTTCCAGGATCAGCCCGAGCAACTGCGCGTCAACGGTTTCGTCCGGGCGGTAATTGACCAGCACCAGGCGCGTGCTGGTGCGGGCCTGAGCCGGCAAACCGAACGTCAGCGCACTGAGGTCGATGACCGGCACCACCGCGCCGCGATAGGCGAACACTCCGGCGACCCAGTCCGGTGCGCGGGGAATCGGCTTCAACGGCAGACGCGGCAGCACTTCCGCCACCTCGATCGCTTGCAGGGCATAGCGTTCGCTGCCGATGCGAAACAGCAGAAACAACGCCTGCATCGCCGGCTTCACGGCGGTGCGTTTGGCCGTGAGTTCGCTCATCAGACTTTGAATCGCGAAACGCCGCTACGCAGCCCGACGGCCACCTGGCTCAGTTCGTCGATGGCAAAACTGGCCTGGCGCAGGGACTCGACGGTCTGGCTGCTGGCATCGCCCAACTGCACCAGCGCGTGGTTGATCTGTTCGGCACCGGTGGCCTGGGCCTGCATGCCTTCGTTGACCATCAACACCCGCGGCGCCAGCGCCTGAACCTGATGGATGATCTGCGACAGCTGTTCGCCGACCTGCTGCACCTCGGACATGCCGCGGCGCACTTCTTCGGAAAACTTGTCCATGCCCATGACCCCCGCCGACACCGCCGACTGGATCTCGCGCACCATCTGTTCGATGTCGTAAGTGGCCACGGCGGTCTGGTCCGCCAGACGCCGCACTTCGGTGGCGACCACGGCAAACCCGCGGCCGTATTCACCGGCCTTCTCGGCTTCAATGGCCGCGTTCAAGGAAAGAAGGTTGGTCTGGTCGGCGACCTTGACGATGGTCACCACCACCTGATTGATGTTGCCGGCCTTTTCGTTGAGGATCGCCAGTTTGGCGTTGACCAGATCGGCTGCGCCCATCACCGAATGCATGGTTTCTTCCATCCGCGCCAGGCCCTGCTGTCCGGAACCGGCAGCCACCGAGGCCTGATCGGCAGCGGTGGACACTTCGGTCATGGTGCGTACCAGATCCCGCGAGGTGGCGGCGATTTCACGGGATGTCGCGCCGATTTCCGTGGTGGTGGCGGCGGTTTCCGTAGCGGTGGCTTGTTGTTGCTTGGAGGTGGCGGCGATCTCGGTGACCGACGTGGTGACCTGCACCGACGAGCGTTGAGCCTGGGACACCAGCGACGTCAGCTCGGTCATCATGTCGTTGAAGCCGGTTTCCACGGCGCCGAATTCGTCCTTGCGCTCCAGGTTCAAGCGGCTGCTGAGGTCGCCGGTGCGCATGATTTCGAGGATCTGCACGATGCGGTTCATCGGCGCCATGATCGCGCGCATCAGCAACAGACCGCAGAGGCCGGCGGCCAATATCGCCACCAGCAGGGAGATGCCCATGATGACTTTCGCGGTGATCACGGCATCATCGATGTTCGCAACATCAACATCTGCCACTGCTTTGTTTTCGCGAATGATGTCGTTGAGCTTCATGCGACCTGCGGTCCAGGCCGGGGTCAGCTGCTCGTTGAACATCTTGATGGCTTCGACCTCCTGATTACGCTTGTGCAGGTCGTGCACTGCGGCCAGGACTTTGTGGTAGTTCTCATGGAGCTTTTCGAAGACGGCGTACTCGACCTTGTCTTCATCGGTCGTCACGGTTTCCTGATATCGGGCCATCTGCTCCTGCAGGTGCGCTTGATAGGTTTTGGATTTTTCGGCCTCTTCAGCGCTAAAACCCTGCCCTTCTTTCAAGCCGAGCATTTCCTGGGTTTGCAGGTAAGTGTCTACCCAGGCGCTACGCACCATTGAGCTGTAATACAAACCGGGCAACGCGTCGTCGCGAACGCTGGCTTCGCTCGCTTCAATCTTCAGCAACCGCGAATACGAGACGACGACCATCAGCAGCATGATGGCGATAATCACCGCAAAGCTCGCCAAAATGCGTTGGCGCAACGTCCAGTTCTTCACAGTCAGTCCTCGGGGCCATTTCAAATGCCGGGGAGTATAGCCGAGGGCGGTGTTTCATTTATAAGACGGATGCGTGGCGCTTCTCATCTCGAGGAAAAACGTTGGCGGTGGCTTTGAATGAAGTGACGCGCCTGGTGACGCCATCGCGGGCTAGGTCTGGGCGGCATTCCGACGATGGCGATCTTGAGCCTTAAAGGGCAGCCTGGCGTACCTGCTTTTCCAGCTCGGCCTTCAAACCCGGCTCCAGCTTCAGCTGCCGAGCGAGTTCATCCAGGTAGGACTTCTCCATAAAGTTCTCTTCGTCCACCAGCATCACGCTGGCGATGTACATCTCGGCGGCCATTTCCGGGGTGCTGGCGGCGCGCGCCACATCGGTTGGATCGAGCGGCTTGTTGAGCTCGGCGTGCAACCAGTGTTGCAGCTCCTGATCGTTGTCGAGTTTGGTGAACTCGCCTTCGATCAACGCGCGCTCGCGCTCATCGACATGACCATCAGCCTTGGCCGCGGCCACCAGCGCCTTGAGGATCGCCTGACTGTGTTGCTCGACCTGGGCGGCCGGAACCCGGTCCACCGTTTGCGGTTCGCCCCGAGATGCAGTGCCCTGCTGGGCCTGCCAGTTACCGTAAGCCTTGTAGGCAATGACGCCCAGCGCTGCGAGGCCGCCGTAAATGGCGACTTTGCCGCCGACTTTGCGAACCTTTTTGTTGCCGATCAACAGCCCCATGGCGCCCGCCGCCAGTGCACCTCCACCGGCGCCCGAGAGCAAACTGCCAAGGCCGCCCGAGCCACCGCTGCCGCCGAGCAGCCCACCCAGGCCGCCGCTGGAAGCCTTGTTCTGTGCACCACCCGCCTTGTTCTGCAGCAGGTCCTGGCCGGACTTGAGTAGTTGATCGAGCAATCCACGGGTAATCATTTTTGCCACCTCCACGAAAGGGGTTTACCGACACTTAAGGCCACCAGCCTAGATCGAAAGTGCCCATCCCTTCCCGGTGAGAGTGCTTCCAGATGTTGCTCATCTCCTGTAACGCAAAAATGCCTATCGAATAAAAAGATATACACTCGAGTGAATCTATAAAAACCGCCCACCGGGTAATTCTTCATGATGACCTTGCGTCAGATTCGCCATTTCATCGCCGTGGCTGAGACCGGCTCGATCTCGGCCGCCGCGCAAACTGCGTTCATTTCCCAATCGACACTGACCCTGGCCATCCAGCAACTGGAGCAGGAAATCGGCGTCGGACTGTTCAACCGTCATGCCAAGGGCATGACTCTGACCCACCAAGGACATCAATTCCTACGCCAGGCGCACTTGATTCTGGCGACGGTGGACAACGCCAAGCGCAGCCTGCAACAAAGCACCGACCAGGTCGCCGGGCAATTGATCATCGGCGTGACCAGCCTCGTCGCCGGTTACTATCTCGCGGATTTGCTCACCCGTTTTCAACGCGCCTACCCCAACGTCGAGATCCGCGTGATGGAGGACGAGCGCCCGTACATCGAGCATTTGCTGGTCAGCGGCGAGATCGATGTCGGCGTGCTGATCCTCTCCAACCTCGAGGACCGCCACGCCCTGCAAACGGAAGTGCTGACCCATTCGCCCCATCGATTATGGTTGCCGGCCCAGCATCCGCTGCTGGAACACGACAGCATCAACCTCGCCGACGTCGCCCGTGAGCCACTGATACAGCTGAACGTCGATGAAATGGATCGCAATGCCCAGCGCATGTGGTCGGCGGCGTCGCTTCAACCGCGCATCACCCTCAGGACCGCTTCGACCGAGGCGGTGCGAAGCCTGGTCGCCGCCGGATTGGGCGTGTCGATCCAGCCCGACATGACGTACCGCCCATGGTCATTGGAGGGCGACATCATCGAAGCGCGGCCCATCGCCGATCTCAGCCAGACCCTCGACGTCGGCCTGGCCTGGCGCCGTGGCACGGCGCGCCCGGCGCTGGTGGACCCGTTTCTGACGGTCGCTCGCGAGCAACCCCACGGCGGGCGCAAGCCATCTATTTAATCGAACGCCACCTTCAGTATTTAGTATTTGTCGACCTCGGGTCCGGGCACTAGTCTTGGTGCATCTATAAGACGGCCGGCCCCAGTCACTGGGAGCAGCATGGCCACACAAGAAAAGAGATCCCGAAAAATGGCTGGCACGCAGACCCCGTTGTTCACCGCGTTGTTGATCGATGGCGAACTGGTCGCGGGTCAGGGTTTTGTCGAACCGATCCTCAATCCGGCCACCGGCGAGGTGCTGACGCACATCGCCGAAGCCAGCACCGAGCAAGTCGAAGCCGCGATCCTCGCGGCCCATCGTGCGTTCGCCAGTTGGTCGCGGACCACGCCGCAGCAGCGCTCGAACCTGCTGCTGGACATTGCCAACGCCATCGAAAAACAAGCCGACCTGCTCGCCCGCCTCGAATCCCTGAACTGCGGCAAACCCTTGCACCTGGCCCGTCAGGACGACTTGAGCGCGACGGTCGACGTGTTCCGCTTCTTCGCCGGTGCCGTGCGCTGCCAGACCGGCCAGCTCAGTGGCGAATACTTGCCGGGTTACACCAGCATGGTGCGCCGCGATCCTATTGGGGTGGTTGCGTCCATCGCGCCGTGGAATTACCCGATCATGATGGCCGCGTGGAAAATCGCCCCCGCCCTCGCCGCCGGCAATACGCTGGTGTTCAAACCGTCCGAGCACACGCCGCTGTCGATTCTGGCCCTGGCGCCCGCACTGGCGGAGATCCTGCCGCGCGGCGTGATCAACATCATTTGTGGCGGTGGTGAAGGCGTTGGCAGCCACTTGGTCAGTCACCCGAAAATCCGCATGGTGTCGCTGACCGGCGATATCGTCACCGGGCAAAAAATCCTGCAAGCCGCTGCGAAAACCCTGAAGCGCACGCACCTCGAACTCGGCGGCAAGGCGCCGGTGATCGTCTGCAACGATGCGGACATTCAAGCCGTGGTCGACGGCGTGCGCACCTACGGTTATTACAACGCCGGCCAGGACTGCACCGCCGCCTGCCGGATTTATGCACAGGCCGGGATTCACGACCGACTGGTGGCCGAACTCGGCGCAGCGGTCAGCAGCCTGCGCTTCGCCGGCAAACGCGACGCCGACAACGAAATTGGTCCATTGATCAGTACCCGCCAGCGCGACCGCGTGGCCAGTTTCGTCGAACGTGCCCTCGGCCAGCCGCACATCGAGCGGGTGACCGGCGCGGCCGTGCATTCCGGCGCCGGCTTCTATTACCAACCGACGTTGCTCGCCGGTTGCAAACAGAGCGATGAAATCGTCCAGCGCGAAGTGTTCGGGCCGGTCGTGACCGTGACCCGTTTCGACCAACTCGAACAAGCCGTGGACTGGGCCAACGACTCGGAATACGGCCTCGCATCGTCGGTCTGGACCCAGAACCTCGACAAAGCCATGCAGGTCGCCGCGCGCCTGCAGTACGGCTGCACCTGGATCAACAGCCATTTCATGCTGGTCAGCGAAATGCCCCATGGTGGCCTGAAACGCTCGGGCTACGGCAAAGACCTCTCCAGCGATTCGCTTCAGGACTACAGCGTGGTGCGGCACATCATGGCGCGCCACGGACAACATCTCTGACTACGCTAATAACAAGCCGCCAACGGCATGCTTCACCACGTTCACAACTGCCCCGACCATAATTAAAGAAGAGGGAATTCCCATGTTCGTGCACAAGACCGCACTGCTCAGTGCAATCACCACGGCGCTGCTGGCGAGCGCCAGCATCCAGGCCGCCGAACCGCTGAAAGCCGTCGGTGCCGGCGAAGGTCAGCTGGATATCGTCGCCTGGCCCGGCTACATCGAACGTGGCGAAAGCGACAAGGCCTACGACTGGGTGACCGATTTCGAGAAGGAAACCGGCTGCAAGGTGAACGTGAAAACGGCCGCCACTTCCGATGAGATGGTCAGCCTGATGTCCAAGGGCGGCTACGACCTGGTGACCGCGTCGGGCGATGCGTCGCTGCGGTTGATCGTCGGCAAGCGCGTACAGCCGATCAACACCGCGTTGATTCCGAACTGGAAGAACCTTGACCCGCGTCTCAAGGATGGCCCGTGGTACGTCGTCAACAAACAAACCTTTGGCACTCCGTACCAGTGGGGGCCGAACGTGCTGATGTACAACACCAACGTGTTCAAGACTGCCCCGGACAGCTGGAGCGTGGTGTTCGAAGAGCAGACCCTGCCGGACGGCAAGTCCAACAAGGGCCGGGTCCAGGCTTACGACGGTCCGATCTACATCGCCGATGCGGCGCTCTACCTCAAGGCGAAACGGCCGGAACTGGGGATCAAGGACCCGTACCAGCTCAACGAAGAACAATACAAAGCCGCGCTGGACCTGCTGCGCAAACAGCAGC
Source organism: Pseudomonas sp. IT-P100 (assembly GCF_949767185.1). Classification (NCBI taxonomy): domain Bacteria; kingdom Pseudomonadati; phylum Pseudomonadota; class Gammaproteobacteria; order Pseudomonadales; family Pseudomonadaceae; genus Pseudomonas; species Pseudomonas sp. IT-P100. Next base: position 451,301 of record NZ_CATKQK010000022.1, on the reverse strand, counting down.
CGTTGATTCACCGCTACTGGCATGACGCGACCGTGCAGATGAGTGACGTCAAGAACGAAGGCGTCGTGGCGTCCAGTACCTGGGGCTACATGGTCAACGGTCTGGTGGCGGACAAGCAGCCGGTGGCCTCGGTCATTCCGAAAGAAGGTGCCACGGGTTGGGCCGACACCACCATGCTGCACGCCGACGCCAAACACCCGAACTGTGCCTACAAGTGGATGGACCATTCGCTGCAACCGAAGGTCCAGGGTGACCTGGCCGCCTGGTTCGGTTCGTTGCCGTCGGTTCCGGCGGGCTGCAAAGAGAGTGAATTGCTCGGCGCCGAAGGCTGCAAGACCAACGGTTTCGACCAGTTCGAAAAAATCGCCTTCTGGAAAACCCCGCAGGCTGAAGGCGGCAAGTTCGTGCCATACAGCCGCTGGACCCAGGACTACATCGCGATCATGGGCGGCAGATAACACACCGCCCCCCGTGGCGAGGGAGCTTGCTCCCGCTGGAGTGCGGAGCACTCCCAAAAGGGCTGATGCGGTCTGCATGACAGGCCGCATGACTGGTTTTGGGGCGGCTTCGCCACCCAGCGGGAGCAAGCTCCCTCGCCACACACGCCAACTGATTCAGATTTTTCAGATGTCCTGGCGGGGCCGCTGTGACGGCCCTCGCCTTTTCGGAGCACCGCACCATGACGCTTGCAGTCCAGTTCACCAACGTTTCCCGTCTATTCGGCGAAGTGAAAGCCGTAGACCGGGTTTCCATCGACATCCAGGACGGCGAGTTCTTTTCCATGCTGGGCCCTTCCGGCTCGGGCAAAACCACGTGTTTGCGCCTGATCGCCGGTTTTGAACAACCGAGCGCAGGCTCGATCCGGATTCATGGTCACGAAGCCGCCGGGCTGCCGCCGTATGAGCGTGACGTCAACACAGTGTTTCAGGACTACGCGCTGTTCCCGCACATGAACGTGCTCGACAACGTGGCCTACGGGTTGAAAGTCAAAGGCGTCGGCAAGGCAGAACGCCGCAAACGCGCCGAAGAAGCCCTCGACATGGTCGCCCTCGGCGGCTACGGCGAGCGCAAGCCGGTGCAGCTCTCCGGCGGTCAACGCCAGCGTGTGGCCCTGGCCCGCGCATTGGTCAATCGCCCACGGGTGTTGCTGCTCGACGAACCCCTCGGCGCCCTCGACTTGAAGCTGCGCGAGCAAATGCAGAGCGAGCTGAAGAAGCTGCAACGCCAGCTCGGCATCACGTTCATTTTCGTCACCCACGATCAGACCGAAGCGCTGTCGATGTCTGACCGCGTGGCCGTGTTCAACAAGGGGCGCATCGAGCAGGTCGACACGCCACGCAATCTCTACATGAAACCGGCGACCACCTTTGTCGCGGAATTCGTCGGCACCTCCAACGTGATTCGCGGCGATCTGGCGCAGCAACTCAGCGGCAATCCGCAGCCGTTTTCGATCCGCCCGGAACACGTGCGTTTCGCCGAAGGCCCGCTGGCCAGTCACGAAATCGAAGTCAGCGGTTTACTCCACGACATTCAGTACCAGGGCAGCGCCACGCGCTATGAACTGAAACTGGAAAACGGCCAGACACTGAACATCAGCCAGGCCAACAACCAGTGGCTGGACGTCAGCGCGCAGCATCAGACCGGGCAACGCCTCAGCGCACGCTGGGCGCGGGAAGCGATGATCCCGCTGCACGACACCGTTGCCGGCGGGGTGTGAGATGACCAGCGTAGCTCTCCCTCAAACGCCGGCCGGCGGCTCGCCGTTGCGCAGGTTTTCCAACCTGCTGTATCGCCGACCGAATTTTTACCTGGCGCTGCTGCTGGTGCCGCCACTGTTGTGGTTCGGCGCGATCTACCTCGGTTCGCTGCTGGTGCTGTTGTGGCAAGGCTTCTACACCTTCGACGACTTCACCATGGCGGTCACGCCGGACCTGACCCTGGCCAATTTCGCCGCGCTGTTCCAGCCCTCGAACTTCGACATCATCCTGCGCACCTTGAGCATGGCAGTCGTGGTGTCGATCGCCAGCGCCATCGTCGCGTTCCCGATTGCCTACTACATGGCGCGCTACACCACGGGCAAAACCAAGGCGTTTTTCTACATCGCGGTGATGATGCCGATGTGGGCCAGTTACATCGTCAAGGCCTATGCCTGGACCTTGCTGCTGGCCAAGGGCGGCGTGGCGCAGTGGTTCGTTCAACACCTTGGACTGGAGCCGGTCTTGCAGTTCGTGCTGGGCATTCCGGGCGTGGGCGGCAGCACCTTGTCGACATCGCACCTGGGACGTTTCATGGTGTTCGTCTACATCTGGCTGCCGTTCATGATCCTGCCGATTCAGGCCTCGCTGGAACGTCTGCCGCCCTCGCTGCTGCAAGCCTCCGCCGACCTGGGTGCCAAGCCACGCCAGACCTTCATGCAGGTGATTCTGCCGCTGTCGATTCCGGGCATCGCCGCCGGTTCGATCTTCACGTTTTCGCTGACCCTGGGCGACTTCATCGTGCCGCAACTGGTGGGCCCGCCGGGGTACTTCGTCGGCAGCATGGTCTACGCCCAGCAAGGCGCGATCGGCAACATGCCGATGGCCGCGGCCTTCACGCTGGTGCCGATTGTGCTGATCGCCATTTACCTGACCATCGTCAAACGACTGGGGGCCTTCGATGCACTCTGAGAAAGCTTCTTTAGGCCTGAAAATCGCAGCCTGGGGCGGACTGGTGTTCCTGCACTTCCCGATCCTGATCATCTTCCTCTACGCCTTCAACACCGAAGACGCAGCGTTCAGCTTTCCGCCCAGGGGCTTCACCCTGAAGTGGATCGGCGTGGCGTTCTCACGGCCGGACGTTCTGGAAGCGATCAAACTGTCGCTGCAGATCGCCTCCGTGGCGACGCTGATTGCGATGGTGCTCGGCACGCTGGCATCGGCCGCGTTGTACCGGCGGGATTTCTTCGGCAAGCAGGGCATCTCGCTGATGCTGATTTTGCCCATCGCGTTGCCAGGAATCATCACCGGGATCGCGCTGCTGGCGACGTTCAAGACGCTGGGCATCGAGCCGGGGATGTTCACCATCATCGTCGGCCACGCGACCTTCTGCGTGGTGATCGTCTACAACAACGTCATCGCCCGGTTGCGCCGCACGTCGCACAGTTTGATCGAAGCCTCGATGGACCTCGGCGCCGACGGTTGGCAGACCTTCCGCTACATCGTCCTGCCGAACCTGGGCTCGGCGATGCTCGCCGGCGGCATGCTCGCGTTTGCGCTGTCGTTCGACGAAATCATCGTCACCACCTTCACCGCCGGCCATGAACGCACCCTGCCGCTGTGGCTGCTCAACCAGCTCAGCCGCCCACGGGACGTGCCGGTGACCAACGTCGTCGCGATGCTGGTGATGATGGTGACCATGCTGCCGATTCTCGGCGCCTATTACCTGACCCGTGGTGGTGAGAGCGTGGCGGGCAGTGGCGGGAAATAACTGACAACGACTACTCACTGTAGGGACCCGCGCCCACATTTGGGCCGGTTCCTACAGAAGAAAACAACAGTTCCGAAGAGGACAGAACCATGCAAACCCAACTCTTGATCAACGGCCAACTGCTCGACGGCGAAGGCCCCGCCCAACCGGTGTTCAACCCGGCCCTCGGTCGCGTGCTGGTGGAAATCAACGAAGCCAGCGAAGCCCAGGTCGATGCCGCGGTGCGCGCCGCCGACGCCGCGTTCGACAGCTGGTCGCAGACTCCGCCCAAGGAGCGCTCGCTGCTGCTGCTCAAACTCGCCGACGCCATCGAAGCCCACGGCGAAGAGCTGGCCAAACTCGAATCCGACAACTGCGGCAAACCCTACAGCGCCGCGTTGAACGACGAGATTCCGGCGATTGCCGACGTGTTCCGTTTCTTCGCCGGCGCCAGCCGTTGCATGAGCGGCTCGGCCGGCGGTGAATACCTGGCCGGCCACACCTCGATGATCCGCCGCGATCCGGTGGGCGTGATCGCCTCCATCGCGCCGTGGAACTACCCGCTGATGATGGTCGCCTGGAAAATCGCCCCGGCCCTCGCCGCCGGTAATACCGTGGTGCTCAAGCCGTCGGAGCAGACCCCGCTGACCGCGCTGCGCCTGGCGCAACTGGCGTCGGAAATCTTCCCGGCCGGCGTACTCAACCTGGTGTTCGGCCGTGGTCCTTCCGTCGGCAGCCCATTGGTCACCCACCCGAAAGTGCGCATGGTGTCGCTGACCGGCTCCATCGCCACCGGTTCGAACATCATTTCCAGCACCGCCGACAGCGTCAAACGCATGCACATGGAACTGGGCGGCAAGGCCCCGGTGATCATCTTCGACGACGCCGACATCGACGCCGCCGTGGAAGGCATTCGCACCTTCGGTTTCTACAACGCCGGGCAGGACTGCACCGCGGCCTGCCGCATCTATGCGCAGGAAGGCATCTACGACAGATTCGTCGAGAAGCTCGGCGCGGCGGTCAGTAGCATCAAGTACGGCCTGCAGGATGACCCGTCGACCGAACTCGGGCCGCTGATCACCGCGCAGCACCGCGACCGGGTGGCCGGTTTTGTCGAACGCGCCATGGCGCAATCGCACATCCGTTTGATCACCGGCGGCAAGGCGGTTGAAGGCAATGGTTTCTTCTTCGAGCCGACGGTGCTGGCCGACGCGCTGCAGGACGACGAAATCGTCCGTCGCGAGGTGTTCGGGCCGGTGGTGTCGGTGACCAAGTTCGCCGATGAAGCGCAGGTGCTGGGCTGGGCCAACGATTCGGACTACGGCCTGGCGTCGTCGGTGTGGACCGCCGACGTCGGTCGTGCGCATCGCCTGTCGGCGCGCTTGCAGTACGGCTGCACCTGGGTGAACACGCACTTCATGCTGGTCAGCGAAATGCCCCACGGCGGTCAGAAATTGTCCGGCTACGGGAAGGACATGTCGATGTACGGGCTGGAGGACTACACCGTTGTGCGGCATGTGATGTTCAAGCACTAAAAGCTTCGCGAGCAAGCCGGCTCCTACAAAGGTTTTTGTGCACGACGCGGACCTGTGGGAGCTGGCTTGCCAGCGATGGCGTCAACTCGGTTTCAGGGCCGAAACCGGCAACACGCACCACCAGGTTTCAACGCAGACAACCAAAACAATAACCACCGATCCGGGCAGCGCCGCCAAGGCCCCGCCACGGTTTCGGACATCCGAAATCTGCCGATTTTCCGGAGCTAACACACCATGAACGCCATCCCCGAACTCTCTGCAGCCGCTGCCGACAGCGATGCCGAGCAACTCCTCAAGCTGGGTTACACGTCCAACTTCAACCGCAGCATGAGCCTGTGGGAAAACTTCGCCCTGGGCTTCACTTACCTCTCGCCGGTCGTAGGGGTTTATACCCTCTTCGGCCTGTGCCTGGCCGCCGGTGGGCCACCGATGTTCTGGGCCTATTTGCTGGTCGGTTGCGGCCAGTTGCTGGTGTGCCTGATCTTCGGTGAAGTGGTCTCGCAGTTCCCGATTTCCGGTGGCGTCTACCCATGGGCTCGCCGCTTGGTGGGCAAACGCTGGGCGTGGATGGTCGGCTGGATCTACTCCATCGCCCTGTGCGTCACCATCGCTGCCGTTGCCGTGGGTGCAGGACCTTACCTGGCCGCGATGATGGGTTTTGAACCCAGCGGTAACACCAACATCGTCATCGCTCTGGTGCTGACGCTGTTCGCCACACTGGTCAATCTCAGCGGCACCAAAGTGCTGGCGCGGATCGCCATGTTCGGCTTTCTCTGCGAGTTGGTCGGCGCGGTGATCGTCGGCGTGTACCTGCTGATTTTCGAACGCCATCAACCGATCAGCGTGCTGTTCAACACCTTCGACATCAGCATTGATGGTTCCTACCTGCCGGCCTTCCTGACCGCCTCGCTGGCGGGGATGTTCCTGTACTACGGCTTTGAAGCCTGCGGCGACGTGGCTGAAGAAACCCCGAACCCGAGCAAGCAGATCCCGGTGGCCATGCGCATGACCATCTACATCGGCGGCATCGCGGCGATGTTCGCCTGCCTGGCGCTGATCCTCGCCGTGCCGGACATGCAAGCGGTGATCAACGGCACCGACAAAGACCCGGTCACCACCATCCTCAACAACGCCTTCGGCCCGGTCGGTTCGAAAGTGGTGATGGGCGTGGTGATGATTTCCTTCATCTCCTGCGTCATCAGCCTGCAAGCGGCGGCGAGTCGTCTGCTGTATTCCTACGCCCGGGATGAAATGGTCATCGGCAGCTCACTGTTGAAGAAGATTTCCCCTACAACCCAGGTTCCGGTTGCCGCGTTGTTCGTCTCCGGCGTCCTGCCGGCGCTGATCATCATTCTCGGCTTCTTCCTGCAAGACGCGGTGGCCACCATCGTCAGCTTCGCCGCCATCGGCATCTACCTGGCGTTCCAGATGATCGTCCTCGCCGCGCTGTATGCACGCCTGAAGGGCTGGAAACCGAGCGGCAAATTCACCCTCGGCGCATGGGGTTGGCCGGTGAACATCGGCGCGCTGGTTTATGGTGTCGGCGCCATCATCAACATGGCCTGGCCGCGCACGCCGGATGCAGCGTGGTACATCAACTATGCGATGGTGTTGAGTACGGCGATCGTGATTGGGTTGGGGCTGCTTTATATGTGGATTGCCAAGCCGTATGACCATGGCGCGGCGCCTGCGGGGGATGCGTGGAAGGTTAGTCGCTAAGAACGATTGCCCCGGGATTCTGTGGGTTCCCGGGGCAAGCTTGGCGCCTCAGACTCCAGTTTTACGCTTCGTGCAAAAACAGGAAAATCCTACAGACCAAGCCTTCTCGCAAAGGCTCTAATTCCTACGACACGCGTCGCCAGAGTAGACTTGCCGCTGCGAGCGCCTGACCGATAGGCTTTGTCCCGTCGCTGCAAAATCAGCGATCCGGAGTCGAAGCCGGGAAATGTCAGAACGGTGCTTACGTGCCCCCATAGAACTGTGGCTGCTTTTCTACCTCTAGTTCTGCTTTATGGCGGGCCGTGTGGCGCGGGCCTTTCGGCTTCCGTTTTGACCTGGAAGTGTCCCGACTTCGAACGCCACTCGGTTCGCCACCCAACCTGTCGAAGGGTTGGTGGTGACTTTCCAATTCAAAACGGAATTTAAGTCATGTCAGAGCACACAAAAACCGCAGCCGTCTCCTACTTCACCCCAACCATCTTCCCCCGCCACAACCGTTTCCTCCACGCCGTCATCCAAGCAAACCAAGCCTGGTTCTGTGTCCACGACCTGGGACGTTTGATGGGCCGCCCGCTGGACCAGCGACTCACCCAAAAACTCGATCCCGATCAGCGTCGATATGTCTGGCTGCTGAAAAACGGCAAAACCGTCGAATCACTCATGGTCAGCGAGTCTGGAATGTACGCATTGCTGGTCCACCATTTTGTCCCGGAAAACCGCAACCTGCGCCAATGGCTGAGTAACGAAGTCATACCTGCGCTGCGTGAGTCGAACGCGGCACCTGTGGAAAACATGCCTAGCCTGAGTTCGTTGCAATGGGGCGGGCTCTCGGTGCCGCTGCTGCACTGGCAACAGTCGGCCTGGATCAAGTGGCGGGACATGCCGGATCTGGTCCAGGCACAGCGGCCGTTTCCAATCATGGGCACTTGCAGCTGAAGCACAGCCAATGAAAAGGGGCAGACTTCACAGTCCGCCCCTTCAGTTTGGGTACATCTATTAAATGGCTTTCACGGTAACCACCTCGACTCAAAACCGCGAAACACTACGCATCGCATCCACCAGATACCGCATCGCGATCCGGTCACTCTCCGACAACTCGCGATACCGCTCCACCAGTTTCAACTCCTCGGAATTAAGCCGACGCCTTCGCCGCCCGATACCCAGGCAAGGGAAGATCCCCAACATTTCGGTAATGCCTTGTACTTTCGACATGGACGATGTCCCTCTTTACGTCAAAGAAAACTTCAGATACCGCATCGCCCTTCTCTTTTTCAGCCGCGTCCTTGTACAACTGAATCCCACCGGCCTGAGGGCAGAAACCGGTCATGCCCATAGGATAGGAAGTAAATTGGCGCTGAAAAGCGGTTTTTAGAGTAATTAGTCGAAAAAAGCAGAAATGCCCTGTAAATCAGAAATCTCTGTGGGAAACGTTAACCGAAACGTCTTGTTTCATTGCGATGCTATCGTCACGCCATCAATCATTTTTGCTCTGCCACCGAACGGTTTAAGCTATTTGGCATCTGTTTAAAGTCCGTTGCGTTTGGCCGAAGGCATGTCCGAACCTCCATTTCTGATCCAGCACGTGCCAGGAACGGCGCGGGATTGTTCACGACAGGTTGTACTTATGCACCGCAGGAATTTGCTCAAAGCGTCCATGGCCATCGCTGCCTACACTGGTTTGTCCGCCACTGGCTTGCTCGCTGCCCGCGCCTGGGCCGGGAATGAAACGGCGGATGGCAAGGCTCAGGCCTTCGACTTCGAAACCCTGAAAATCCAGGCCAAGCAACTTGCCGGCAACCGCTATCAGGACACCAAGCAGGTGCTGCCGCCGACGCTGGCGACCATGACCCCGCAAAATTTCAACGCGATCCGCTACGACGCCAATCATTCCTTGTGGAAGGATTTGAAAGGTCAGCTGGACGTGCATTTTTTCCACGTCGGCATGGGTTTCAAGCAGCCGGTGCGCATGTACAGCGTCGACCCCAAGACGCGTCAATCGCGCGAGGTGCATTTCCGCCCTTCGCTGTTCAACTATGAAAAAACCACCGTCGATACCAAGCAGCTCACGGGTGACCTGGGTTTTTCCGGTTTCAAGCTGTTCAAAGCGCCTGAGCTGGACCGGCATGACGTGTTGTCGTTCCTCGGCGCCAGTTATTTCCGCGCGGTAGATGCTACGGGCCAGTACGGTCTGTCGGCCCGTGGTCTGGCGGTCGATACCTACGCGAAGAAACGTGAGGAATTCCCGGACTTCACCAAGTTCTGGTTCGAGACCCCGGACAAGGACAGCACCCGTTTCGTGGTGTACGCCCTGCTGGACTCGCCGAGCGCGACCGGTGCCTACCGGTTCGACATCGATTGCCAGGCCGAACGCGTGGTGATGGAGGTTGACGCTCACATCAATGCACGCACCGCCATCGAACAACTGGGCATCGCACCGATGACCAGCATGTTCAGCTGCGGCACCCACGAGCGGCGCATGTGCGACACCATTCACCCGCAGATCCATGATTCGGATCGCCTGGCGATGTGGCGTGGCAATGGCGAGTGGATCTGCCGTCCACTGAACAATCCGGCCACCCTGCAATTCAACGCCTTCGCCGACACCGACCCGAAAGGTTTCGGTCTGGTGCAGACCGATCACGAGTTCGCCAATTATCAGGACACCGTCGACTGGTACAGCAAACGCCCAAGCCTGTGGGTAGAACCTACAACCGCGTGGGGCGAAGGCTCTATCGATCTGCTGGAAATTCCTACAACCGGCGAAACCCTCGATAACATCGTCGCGTTCTGGACCCCGAAAAAACCGGTCGCCGCCGGCGATTCCCTGAATTACGGCTACAAGCTGTACTGGAGCGCGCTGCCGCCGGTCGGTACGCCACTGGCGCGGGTCGCCGCGACCCGTTCGGGCATGGGCGGCTTCACTGAGGGCTGGGCACCGGGCGAACATTATCCGGAGGTCTGGGCACGCCGGTTTGCGGTGGACTTCACTGGCGGCGGTCTGGACCGCTTGCCTGAAGGCACAGGCATTGAGCCGGTAGTGACGTGCTCCAACGGTGAGGTCAAAGACTTCAACGTGCTGGTGCTGGATGACATCAAGGGCTACCGGATTACGTTTGACTGGTTCCCGACCAATGACAGTGTGGCCCCGGTGGAGCTGCGGTTGTTCATTCGCACCAATGACCGGACGCTGAGCGAGACCTGGTTGTATCAGTACTTCCCGCCGGCGCCGGAGAAGCGTAAGTACACCTGAAGCAAGAGGGTTGTCTGGGCAGGTCTTTTCGCGAGCCTGCTCGCGAAGACTGCAGCACAGTCAATGAATACCCCCCAGACAAACAAAAGCCCCGATCAACCTGATCGGGGCTTTTTGCTTTTACCGCATCACTCAGTCACGCAAATCCGACTCATGAATCGGCTGATCCCTGTGCGTCGCCCGTTGATACTGCGCCGGCCAAATGGCCTTGCGCCCTCCCAGGTCGTCATCGGCATGCAACGGCCAGTACGGGTCGCGCAGGAGCTCACGGGCGAGGAAGATGATGTCGGCCTGACAGGTGCGCAGAATGTGCTCGGCCTGCGCCGGTTCGGTGATCATTCCTACCGTGCCGGTCGCAATGCCTGACTCTTTGCGCACACGTTCGGCGAAGCGGGTTTGATAACCGGGACCTGTAGGAATTTCCGCGTTGGCCGCCGTGCCGCCCGAGGAGACGTCAATCAGGTCCACGCCCAGGTCTTTGAGGCGTCGCGCCAGTTCAACGGTTTCATCAGGATTCCAGCCGTCTTCCACCCAATCGGTGGCCGACACGCGCACGAACACCGGCAACTCCTCTGGCCACACCGCACGCACTGCTTCGGTGACTTGCAGCACCAGCCGAATACGATTCTCGAACGAACCGCCATATTGATCGCGCCGCTGATTGCTCAAGGGCGATAGAAACTGGTGCAGCAGGTAACCGTGGGCGGCGTGGACTTCGACGACTTTGAAACCGGCGGTCAGCGCGCGCTTCGCTGAGTCAACGAACGCCTGAATGACCTCGGCGATCTGGCCCTCATCGAGCTGCTTCGGTGGTGTGTGCTGCGGGTCGAACGCAATCGGCGAAGGGCCAACGGGTGTCCAGCCGCCGTCTTCAGGTTTGACACTACCGTGCTTGCCAATCCAAGGCCGATGGGTGCTGGCCTTGCGCCCGGCGTGGGCCAACTGAATGCCGGCGACGGCGCCTTGGGCGGCGATGAAGCGAGTGATGCGTTGCAGCGGCTCGATCTGTTCGTCATTCCACAAGCCGAGGTCTTCGGCGGTGATGCGTCCATCGGCGGTGACGGCCGTGGCTTCGGTAAAAATCAGACCGGCGCCGCCGACAGCACGGCTGCCGAGGTGTACCAGATGCCAGTCATTGGCCAGGCCATCGACACTTGAATACTGGCACATTGGTGATACGGCAATGCGGTTCAGCAAGGTCAGTTGGCGAAGGGTATAGGGTTCAAGCAGCAGACTCATGGGGCACCTCTCGTCTCAGTGGGCAGGCTCCAGGGTTCTGTTTGAAAAGTCGACGAGTGACAGGAAAAAGGTGCAGCACCCGCCCCCGCGGGCAAAAAATTGACAAGACGTCACAAGGATTATCAAGCAGTGCTTAGAGCCTAGTCGACAATGGGGGATGAGGGAGGGTTCCGAGAGATTCGGCGACCGAGAAATCGCTATCGCCAGCAAACAGGCCCCTGCAGGGTGTGCGCAAATCCCCCAGGAGCCGGCTTGCTGGCGATGGGGTCAACGCGGTTCGATGTGGGCAATCATCAGCTGAACCGTCTCATTCCCGCGAAACTCGTTAAGGTCGAGTTTGTAGGCCAGTTCCACCCATTTGATCGTCGGGTTCGGCCAGATATCGCGGTCGATTCCAAAAGCGATGCCGTCCAGCTTCACCGAGCCGCATTCGCTTTTCAGCACCACTTTGAGGTGCCGTTCGCCGACAACCCGTTGTTCGACCAACTGAAACACCCCATGGAACAATGGCTCCGGGAAGTGCTGTCCCCACGGCCCGGCATGCCGCAGCGCACGCGCCAGTTCGAGATGAAATTCCTCGACGGCCAAAGTCCCGTCCGACAGCAAACGCCCGGTCAGGTCTTCTTCGCGCAATTGCCTACGCACTTCGGCGTCAAAGGCTTCGGCAAACAGCGGAAAATTCGCCTCCGGCAAGGTCAACCCTGCCGCCATGGCATGGCCGCCGTACTTGCTGATCAGGTTTGGGTGCTGCGCCGCCACCACGCTCAAGGCGTCGCGAATGTGGAAGCCCTGAACCGAACGCCCCGAGCCCTTGAGCATGCCATCGCCTGCGTCGGCAAAGGCAATCGTCGGACGGAAATAGCGCTCTTTCATACGAGAAGCGAGGATTCCGATGACGCCCTGGTGCCACTCGGGGTCAAAAAGGCATAAGCCGAACGGCATCGATTCAACCGGCAAGTCCTTGAGCTGGGCCAGCGCCTCGCGCTGCATGCCTTGCTCGATGGATTTGCGGTCCTGGTTCATGCCGTCGAGCTGTACGGCCATTTCCCGGGCGAGAGCGGCATCTTCGGTGAGCAGGCATTCGATGCCCAGACTCATGTCATCCAGCCGCCCTGCCGCGTTCAGGCGCGGGCCGACGATGAACCCGAGATCGGTCGAGGTAATACGCGTGTGGTCGCGCTTGGCGACTTCGAGGATGGCTTTGATACCCGGTCGTGCACGCCCGGCGCGAATTCGCTCCAGGCCTTGGTGGACGAGAATCCGGTTGTTGGCATCCAGCGGCACCACGTCGGCGACGCTGCCCAACGCTACCAGATCCAGCAACTCACCGATGTTCGGCTGCGGTTTGCTCTCGTACCAGCCAAGGCTGCGCAGACGCGCGCGCAGGGCCATCAACACATAGAAAATCACCCCGACACCCGCCAAGGCCTTGCTCGGAAACCCGCAACCCGGCTGGTTGGGATTGACGATCGCATCGGCCAGCGGCAGTTCGTCGCCGGGCAAGTGGTGATCGGTGACCAGCACCTGGAGGCCAGCCTTTTTCGCCGCCGCCACACCCTCGACGCTGGAGATGCCATTGTCCACGGTGATCAGCAGCTGCGGTGTGCGGGTCAGCGCCACTTCAACGATTTCCGGCGTCAGGCCGTAGCCGTACTCGAAACGGTTCGGCACCAGGTAGTCGACATGCGCCGCGCCCAGCAGGCGCAAGCCCAACATGCCGACCGTACTGGCCGTCGCGCCGTCAGCGTCGAAGTCGCCGACGATCAGAATCCGCTGCCGCTGCTCCAGCGCCGTCACCAGCAAATCCACCGCGGCATCGATGCCTTTGAGCTGCTGGAACGGAATCAGCCGCGCCAGGCTCTTGTCCAGTTCAGCCTCGGACAGCACGCCCCGCGCCGCATACAGGCGGGTCAGCAGCGGCGGCAGATCACCGAGGAATGGCAGGGTATCGGGCAACAGGCGAGGTTCGATGCGCATGGGGTGACAGGTGCTTCTCTTGAATACGTAGGATAAAACCGGATGACGCGGTGAACACTCAGCCGCGTTCGCCGCTCAGCCACTGCAACTGGACTTCGTGCTGACCACGGTCGTCGGTGACGAAAATCGTCCCTTCGCTGATCATCACATCCCACTTGATAACGCGCGGCATGTCTTTGGCCAGGGTTTCCAGGACTTCCTGGGGAACCGCGGCGATGTGTACGTTTTTCAGGTTCTTGATCGCCGGGATGACTTTGGTTTCCCAGACACGCAGGCTGCCGTAGGCCAGCAGGCTGGTGCGCTCGGTGCGGCGCGAGCACCACGTCAGGCGATCGGCGTCTGGCTGGCCGACTTCGATCCAGTGCAGGACGCGATCATCCAGGCTCTTTTCCCACAGGGCGGGTTCATCCACGTCTGACAGACCACGGCCAAACGACAGCTGCTCGTTGTACCAGAAGGCGTAGGCCAGCAGCCGCACGGTCATGCGCTCTTCGGTTTCCGACGGGTGACGGGCGATGGTCTGCTTCACCGTCTCGTAAACGCTGCGGTCGAGGTCGGTGAGGTTCAGTTCAAACTTGTAGGTCGTGGACGGCTGGGCCATGAACGGGCTTCTTGATACGTGGAAAGGCGGCAAGTCTAACCGATGCGACAGGCTTCGCGGCCATCAACCTTGAGCGACTGACAGCGGGCTGTGCTAAAACGCTCTATCAGCCAAGCCTTTGTCCTACAGGATCCAGTATGCCGTTCACCGCCAAACCACTCTCAGGTCTGAAAGTCATCGAATTGGGCACTTTGATCGCCGGGCCGTTTGCCTCGCGCATCTGCGGCGAATTCGGTGCCGAAGTGATCAAGATCGAGTCCCCCGACGGCGGCGATCCGTTGCGTAAATGGCGAAAAATGTATGAAGGCACGTCGCTCTGGTGGTTCGTTCAGGCGCGTAACAAGAAGTCCCTGACCCTGAACCTGAAACACCCGGACGGGCTGGCGATCCTGAAAAAGCTGCTCGGTGAAGCCGACATCCTGATCGAGAATTTTCGCCCCGGCGTGCTGGAAAAGCTCGGTCTGGGCTGGGATGTCTTGCACGCACTGAACCCGAAACTGGTCATGGTGCGCCTTTCAGGTTTCGGCCAGACCGGGCCGATGAAGGATCAGCCGGGGTTTGGCGCCGTCGGTGAATCCATGGGCGGCCTGCGCTACATCACCGGTTTCGAGGATCGCCCACCCGTTCGCACCGGGATTTCCATCGGCGATTCGATTGCCGCGCTCTGGGGCGTGATCGGCGCGTTGATGGCCTTGCGTCATCGCGAGGTCAACGGCGGTCTGGGTCAAGTGGTGGATGTGGCGCTGTACGAAGCGATCTTCGCCATGATGGAAAGCATGGTCCCGGAGTTCGACGTGTTCGGCTTCATCCGTGAACGCACCGGCAACATCATGCCCGGCATCACCCCCTCCTCGATTCACACCAGCGCTGATGGCAAACATGTGCAGATCGGCGCCAATGGCGATGCGATTTTCAAGCGATTCATGTTGATCATTGGCCGCGAAGACCTGGCCAATGACCCGGCCCTGGCCAGTAACGACGGACGTGACAGCCGGCGCGACGAGATTTATGGGGTGATTGATCGGTGGGTCAACGCATTGCCGCTGGACACCGTCATCGAGCGGTTGAATCAGGCCGATGTCCCCGCCAGCCGGATCTTCAGCGCCGAAGACATGTTCAGTGATCCGCAGTACCTGGCGCGGGAAATGTTCCTGAAAGCGAAGCTGCCGGACGGCAAAGATTTCAAGATGCCGGGAATCGTGCCGAAACTCTCAGAGACACCCGGCAGTTCGGAATGGGTCGGGCCGCAGTTGGGCGAACACAATGCGCAGGTACTCACCGATCTTGGCTATGACAAGGAACAGATCGCAAAGCTGCGTGAAGACGGGGCCATCTAGGCTCAAGCGCCTGCTTTCGCGGCATATCACAGACAGCCTGTCGCACAGCAGGAGGGTGATGTGCGCGTTCGCGACAACAGTTCTGCTCGTCGGTTCGACCTCGTCGGCGATGGCGCAGCCCAAGGAAACCATAATCTGGCTGTTGCGGGATCTGCCACCGCTGACGATTTTCGAAGGACCGAAAAAGAGCCAGGGCGTCATCGATCAACTGTTGCCGCTGTTGATCGCGGGGATGCCGCAATACGAACACACCTTGATGCGGGTCAACCGTGCTCGCGCCTTGCAAATGCTCTACGAGCCGTCCCTTACCTGCGATGCGGCGCTGAACCGAAGCAAGGAACGCGAACGCTGGATCGCGTTTTCCACTCCAGTGTTTCGAGCCATGGGTAACGGCGTGGCCGTGCGACGCGTTGACCGCGAAACGCTCGCGCCCTTCATCCAGGACGGTGAACTGGACCTGGCAGCCTTCCTGGCGAATGGTGGCGAGAAGCTGGGCATTATCGCCGAGCGTAACTACGGCGATTACCTCGACACACTGCTCAAGCAAGCACCGGCTGACTCTCTTACCTCGCACTACGGCAATGACGCCTTGGGCAGTCTGTTGCAGATGCAGCGCCTGGGGCGCTTGCGGTTGCTGCTGGGATACCGTCCGGAAATCCGCTACCAGGCCCAACAGCAAGGGATCGCCGAGGATGAATTGCAGTTCTACCCGATTCGCGGCGCCGAGAAATTCTTGTCTGGATACATCGGCTGCACCGACACGCCAAAAGGCCGGCAAGCGATTATCGAGATCAATCAACTGCTGCGCAAAATGCCCCATGAACGCTTGAGCGAGGCTTACGCTGCGTGGCTCGACCCGGAAAGTCGCGGTGCCTACCTGGAGGAATCCAGGAAGTATTTCGAGCAACAGGCCCAGCAATGACAAATCGCGAGCAAAAAGAAACCCCGAGAAGTGGGGAGACGACTCGGGGTTAAACGTGGTCTACAAAAAGACCAGTAGCAACAGGACGGCAAGCACCGGAGCACAATGCTTGATCCTGCTGTTACATCCTCTGACTGACCTTGGGCCCGTAAGGTTCCCTTAAAACATAATTCACTTACGGCCGGCCCAGGACCTTGTCCTGTGCCGCATTGCGCAACGCCGCGATAACGCAGGGTTCCAGGCGTCCTTCGGCAATCATCAGGTCGCGATGCAAACCGTCGACCACATCCGTGAGCAGACGTTTGTCGCTCAACTGAGCCTGATTGAATTCCCGTTCGACCACGATGGCGCCGGTCGAGCTCTTCAGTGTCACCAGGTATTCGCCGTGGGTGCCTGATGGGGTCAACGTTACCTGATACGGGCTCAGCGCCTCACCGAGCAATAGACTGATACTTTCCATCTCGATCACCACTCAATAGTCCGAAAACGAAGTGCCTGGGGCAGGTCTACAGTAAATGACCACCGGCCCGAGAAGAAAGTTCTGGATTCCAGATGCAGACGCGTCGGCGTCTCTGGTTGATGGAGCATGCATGGGGGAGATGACAGGTTTGTGTATGTGGGCAGTGAGGATTGGGATTGGGTGTATTTCCGTTTCTTCGGTAACGGCGGCTATGGGTTCCGCCGTTACCGAAGCAATGGATATGTAAAAGGCCTGGTTAAAGCGGCTTTCCACGATTGCCATGCTGACTGACAAACGCCTGAACAGCCTTCAAGTCATTCGGCAACACGGTGCACCGCTCATCCCGCTCAAACAGATCAGCGAGGTGAACAGGCAACTCCAGCGCTTTACCGACGCCAGCCTTCTCCACCGCATCCGGGAATTTGACCGGGTGAGCAGTGCCAAGAATCACCATCGGGATATCCAGGCTGCGACGGCATTCACGCGCAGCCTTCACGCCGATAGCCGTGTGCGGATCCAGCAATTCACCCGTCTGCTCGTAAACCTCGGCGATGGTTTCGCACGTTTGCGCATCATCCACAGCCAGCGAATCGAACAGTTTGCGCGCTTCGGTCCAACGCTCTTGTTCAACGCTGAAACCACCGCCTTGTTTGAACGAATCCATCAACCCGGCGATCGCCGCGCCGTTACGACCGTGCAGGTCGAACAGCAAACGCTCGAAGTTCGACGACACCATGATGTCCATCGACGGCGACAGTGTGGCGTGCAGGGTTTCCTTGACGTACTGGTTGCCGCTCATGAAGCGGTGCAGGATGTCGTTGCGGTTGGTGGCGACGATCAACTGGTTGATCGGCAGGCCCATGTTGCGCGCCAGGTAACCGGCGAAGATGTCGCCGAAGTTGCCGGTCGGCACCGAGAACGACACCGAGCGCGCCGGGCCACCCAGCTGCAGGGCTGCGTGGAAGTAGTAAACGATCTGGGCCATGATCCGCGCCCAGTTGATCGAGTTCACCGCCACCAGGCGGGTGCCTTTGAGGAAGCTCTGGTCGGCGAAGCTCGCCTTGACCATTTCCTGGCAGTCATCGAAGTTGCCTTCGATGGCGATGTTGTGGATGTTCTCGCCGAAGATCGTGGTCATCTGGCGACGCTGCACTTCGGACACGCGGTTGTGCGGGTGCAGGATGAAGATGTCGACGTTTTCGCAGTGCTTGCAGCCTTCGATGGCGGCCGAACCGGTGTCGCCGGACGTCGCGCCAACGATCACCACGCGCTCACCGCGTTTTTCCAGCACGTAGTCGAGCAAACGACCGAGCAGCTGCAGAGCGAAGTCCTTGAACGCCAGGGTCGGGCCGTGGAACAGCTCCAGCACCCATTCGTTGCCGTTCAACTGACGCAGCGGTGCGACGGCGCTGTGCGAGAACACGCCGTAGGTTTCTTCGAGAATCTTTTTGAAATCGGCATCAGGAATGCTGCCGGTGACAAACGGGCGCATTACCCGGAAGGCCAGCTCGTGATACGGCAGGCCGGCCCAGGAAGCGATTTCTTCCTGGGTGAAACGTGGCAGGTTTTCCGGGACGTACAGACCGCCGTCGGTGGCGAGACCGGCCAGCAGGACGTCTTCGAAATTCAGGGCCGGTGCCTGGCCGCGGGTACTGATATAACGCATGACTGGCTCCAATAGACAGTGTTCGCAAACCCGGGCCCGCACGCAGGCCCGGTGAACGATAACGGCTTAGTTCAGGTGCTCGACGCGGATCCGTACAACCGGACCGACTACACCTGTCAGGGCTTCGAGGGCGGCGATCGCGTCGTTCATGTGCTGTTCCAGCACACGGTGAGTCAGCAGGATCATCGGCACCAGACCGTCATGCTCTTCGACTTCTTTCTGCATGATCGATTCGATGTTGATGCCGCGCTCCGACAGGATGCTCGCGACCTGAGCCAGCACGCCCGGATGGTCCTTGGCCTGAATGCGCAGGTAGTAAGCGCTTTCGCAGGCTTCGATCGGCAGGATCGGATGCGCCGACAGCGAATCCGGCTGGAACGCCAGATGCGGCACGCGGTTTTCCGGGTCGGAGGTCATGGCGCGAACCACGTCCACCAGGTCGGCGATCACCGACGATGCGGTCGGCTCCATGCCGGCGCCGGCGCCGTAGAACAGGGTCGAACCGGCAGCGTCACCGTTGACCATTACCGCGTTCATCACGCCGTTGACGTTGGCGATCAGGCGATCGGCCGGGATCAGCGTCGGGTGCACGCGCAGTTCGATACCGGCCGCGGTGCTGCGCGCCACGCCCAGGTGCTTGATGCGGTAGCCCAGCGCTTCGGCGTAATTCACGTCAGCCGTGGTCAGCTTGGTGATACCTTCGGTGTAAGCCTTGTCGAATTGCAGCGGGATGCCGAACGCGATGGAGGCCAGGATCGTCAGCTTGTGGGCCGCGTCGATGCCTTCAACGTCGAAGGTCGGATCGGCTTCGGCGTACCCCAGGGCTTGCGCCTCGGCGAGTACGTCTTCGAAGGGGCGACCCTTCTCGCGCATCTCGGTGAGGATGAAGTTGCCGGTGCCGTTGATGATACCGGCGACCCAGTTGATACGGTTGGCGGACAGGCCTTCACGGATCGCCTTGATCACCGGAATGCCGCCGGCTACAGCCGCTTCGAATGCCACGATCACGCCTTTCTCGCGAGCCTTGGCGAAAATCTCATTACCGTGAACGGCAATCAGTGCCTTGTTCGCGGTGACCACATGCTTGCCATTCTCGATGGCCTTGAGTACCAGCTCGCGGGCAACGGTATAGCCGCCCATCAGCTCTATAACGATGTCGATCTCTGGGTTCGTGGCCACTTCGAAGACATCGTTGGTAATCGCAATACCGGTCGTTTGGAACTGAGGCTTTGGCGTGCGCATGGCAATTTGTGCCACTTCGATTCCACGCCCGGCACGACGAGCAATTTCCTCGGCGTTGCGCTGAAGTACGTTGAAGGTACCGCCACCGACGGTCCCTAACCCACAGATGCCTACTTTGACCGGTTTCACTGTGAACTCCCCATGAAACGGCCGACTCAAGGCCGGCCGTGAAAACAGCCGCATGCTCGCGGCTCTCTATTGATGACCCGGCAAATGTTGCCGCCGGACCATGATCGTCAAAGGCTGGCCGTGACGATGCGAATTTACTTCGCGCCCAGCGCCAGTTTGGCGACTTGTGGCGCAGGCTGGTAGCCCGGAATGACCTGACCGTCGGCCAAAACGATGGCCGGTGTACCGTTCACGCCGATCGACTGACCGAGGGCGAACTGCTTGGAAACCGGGTTATCGCACTTGGCGGCCTTGATTTCCTTGCCGTCGACCATTTTGTCCATGGCGGCTTTCTTGTCTTTCGAGCACCAGACCGCTTGCAGCTGTTCGTCACCCGGCGAGCCCAGGCCCTGGCGCGGGAACGCGACGTAACGCACCTCGATGCCGCGCTTGTTCAGCTCAGGTACTTCGGCATGCAGTTTGTGGCAGTACGGGCAGGTGGTGTCGGTGAAGACGGTGATGTGCGATTTGGTTTCGCCGATGGCCGGGTAGACCACGGTTTCCGCGACCGGAATCGCGTTGACCAGTTTGGAAACGCCCAGGCGTTCGGTTTTTTCGGTCAGGTTGACCGGTTTACCGTCCTTGAGCTGAAACATGTAGCCCTGGACGACATACTGGCCATCGGCGCTGGCATAGAGCACGCGGCTGCCTTGCAGTTTGACTTCATACAGTCCGGGCAGAGGACTGGCGGAAATGCTTTCTACCGGCACTTCGAGCTGGAGGGTTTCCAGGCTTTTACGAATGGCTTTGTCGGCCGCGTCATCGGCGACGGCAAAGGTGCTGACCAACGCAATGGCTGCGGCGGCGAAAATCTGGGTCAGACGCATGAGAACTCCTGAAGGCGGACAAATGGGACGATCAGAACGCCCGTGCCGAAACACCGGGTCATAACCGCCCATCGTGCAAACCGGCAAAGCCTACCACATAAGGCCCGTGGGGCCGAATGCGGGTGACGCAGGACATCTCACGGTGCAATTTGGCAATACTCGCTTGCTCCCGTCGACCGATCCGCGCCCGGGCACAGCAGTCGCTGAACGGACACCCCATGCTTCTGAATGACCGATAGATATGGTTTGGGGCCGCTGCGCGACCCAGCGGGAGCAAACTCCCTCGCCACAGAGGCCACCGCTCATCCATTGGGAAACCACTATCCGCGCGGGTGGTGTTTGGCATGCAGATCCTGCAAACGCGCACGGGCGACGTGGGTGTAGATCTGAGTGGTCGACAAATCGCTATGGCCGAGGAGCATTTGCACCACCCGCAAATCGGCGCCGTGGTTGAGCAGGTGCGTGGCGAAGGCATGGCGCAGGGTGTGCGGCGACAGTGATTTGCCGATTCCGGCGACCTTGGCTTGGTGCTTGATACGGTGCCAGAAGGTCTGGCGCGTCATCTGCTCGCCGCGCTGGCTGGGAAACAGTACGTCGCTGGGACGTCCACCGAGCAGTTCGCCACGGGCGTCGCGCATATAACGCTCGACCCAGACAATCGCCTCCTCGCCCATCGGCACCAGCCGCTCCTTGCTGCCCTTGCCCATCACTCGCAACACGCCCTGGCGCAGGTTGACCTGCTCCAGCGTCAGGCTGATCAGCTCCGTCACCCGCAGGCCGCAGGCGTAAAGCACTTCCAGCATGGCGCGGTCTCGCTGGCCGATCGCTTCGCTCAAGTCCGGAGCCTTCAACAGCGCTTCCACGTCTGCTTCCGACAGAGATTTTGGCAACGGCCTACCAAGTTGAGGCATATCGACGCGCAAGGTCGGATCAACCGCGATCAACTTTTCCCGCAGCAGGTAGCGATAAAAACCACGCACGCCCGAGAGAAATCTCGCGGTGGAGCGGGGTTTGTAGTTCTGCTCCAGACGCCAGGCCAAGTGATCGAGGATCAATTCGCGGCCGGCGTTGATCAACTCCAGCCCCTTCTCCTGCAACCAGCCGTTGAACAGGGCCAGGTCACTGCGATAGGCATCCCGGGTGTTATCGGAGAGACCTTTCTCCAGCCACAGCGCGTCGAGAAACTGGTCTATCAAAGGATGATCGATGGCGGGCATAAAGACTCAGGCAAGACCGACAGTACGGCCATGGAAGATAAATCGCAGGCAACAAAAAAGCAGCCCGTAGGCTGCTTTTTTCTGCATCGGAAGCTGGACTTAAGCCAGTTTTTCCTTGATGCGAGCTGCTTTACCGGACAGGTCACGCAGGTAGTACAGCTTGGCTTTACGTACGTCACCGCGACGTTTAACGGCCATGCTGTCGATTTGCGGGCTGTAGGTCTGGAAAGTACGCTCTACGCCAACACCGTTGGAGATTTTACGAACGGTGAAAGCACTGTTTACGCCGCGGTTACGCTTGGCGATAACAACACCTTCGAACGCTTGCAGACGCGAACGGTCGCCTTCCTTCACTTTCACCTGAACGACAATGGTGTCGCCCGGGGCAAAGGTAGGGATTTCTTTGGTCATCTGCTCTGCTTCGAGTGCAAGGATGATTTTGTTAGTCATGCTGTGCTCCTAAGGTAAATCGTCGGATCTACCATCGATACGTTGTTAACTATCGTCCCGCTCGCGGATGTATTCCTCGAGCAGCTTCTTCTCTTCTCCAGAAAGCGAGCGGCTTTCCAGAAGATCGGCGCGTCGTTCAAAGGTCCTACCAAGGGACTGCTGTAAACGCCAACGCCGGATGTGCGCGTGATTGCCACTTAGCAATACGTCGGGAACACGCTGATCCGCATACACCTCCGGTCGGGTGTAGTGCGGGCAATCCAGCAAACCATCCGTAAAGGAATCTTCCTCGGCGGAGTCCGCATGCCCTAAAGCTCCAGGCAGCAGTCGTGTAACCGCATCGATCAGGACCATCGCCGGCAGCTCGCCGCCAGACAGTACATAGTCGCCAATCGACCACTCTTCATCGACATGAGCATCAATAAAACGCTCGTCAATGCCTTCATAGCGGCCGGCAATCAGGATCAATGCATCCAGATTCGCCAACTCGCGTACCGCCGACTGAGTCAGTTGACGGCCTTGGGGGGACAGGTAAATCACCTTCGCCGCCTCCCCGGCTGCTGCCTTGGCCTGAACCAGAGCATCTTCCAGGGGCTTGATCTTCATCACCATGCCCGGACCACCGCCAAATGGGCGATCATCCACAGTGTGATGTCGATCCGTCGTGTAGTCTCGCGGATTCCAACAGGTGAGCTGCAAGAGCCCCTGTTTCACCGCCCGACTGGTGATGCCGTACTCGCTGATGGCGGAGAACATCTCGGGAAACAAACTGATCACTTCTACGCGCAAATTAGCCACGTTTAGAAGTCCGCGTCCCAATCCACCTTCATCTCGCCTGCTGCCAGGTCGATGGCCAACACGCATTGCTCCGTATAGGGCAACAGGCGTTCGCGATCATCCAGGCTGCCAGCGCAAGGCTTGACCACCATGACATCGTTCGAGCCGGTCTCCAGCAGGTGATCGATCTTCCCGAACAGTTGCCCGAGGGTGTCGATGACCTTGAGACCTTCCAGCTGGTACCAGTAGTACTCGCCGTCGGTCAGTTCAGGGAACAGGTTGCGCGGCACGCAGATCTCATAACCGGCCAGAAGACGAGCTTCTTCACGATCATCGAGGTCCTTGAGCTTTGC
The DNA here is from genome assembly GCF_949767185.1 of Pseudomonas sp. IT-P100. Lineage (NCBI taxonomy): Bacteria > Pseudomonadati > Pseudomonadota > Gammaproteobacteria > Pseudomonadales > Pseudomonadaceae > Pseudomonas > Pseudomonas sp. IT-P100. Next base: position 428,117 of record NZ_CATKQK010000022.1, on the reverse strand, counting down.
GACCAGGAACTTGTCATTCCCGCGTCCGCTGACCAGCTCGACCTGCTTTACATTGCCGTCACGCTTGAGCGTCCAGGTTTTGTAGTCCAGCAGGTTCTTGATTGGATCAGTAAAGGAATACACCTTCACTTCGCCGCGAACGCCATGAACAGAATAAATTTTGCCGATAACGATCAAATCATCAGCAACAGCTGGCGTCGCGTTCATATTGCTCAGGCCGCAGCCTTAGCAGATTCCTTCAACAACTGAGCAACGCGCTCAGAAGGTTGTGCACCAACGCTCAGCCAGTAGGCTACGCGCTCTTGGTTCACGGACAGACGAACTTCTTGACCACGAGCAACAGGGTTGAAGAAACCAACCTGTTCCTTGTGCGAACCGTCGCGCGGGTTGCGGCTGTCGGTTACGGTCAAGTGGTAAAACGGGCGCTTTTTGGAGCCGCCAAGGGCAAGACGGATTGTTAGCATGTGAACATCGTTCCTGTAGTCGGTGCTGCAAATCTAAAGGCACAGCGGGCATAGGTGCCCGAAAGGCCGCATATTCTAAGGAATATCCGGACTTTTGCAAATGACTTTTTCCGGCGGTCTATCGGCCGCCATCCAGATTTGCTATAGAGCCGTCGTTGAAAACGGCCAGTCAGCTCCCGCCAAGTGCGGGTTTGCTGGAGATCCCGCATCCCTGCGGGTCTGCGCCGACATGACTGCCGGCGCGGATTCTTTACATTTTCGGCATGCCGCCGCCGGGCAACATACCGCCCATGCCGCGCATCATTTTGGCCATTCCGCCTTTTGCGGAGAACTTCTTCATCATCTTCTGCATCTGCTTGTGCTGCTTGATCAAGCGACCGATGTCCTGCACCTGGGTGCCGGAACCCATGGCGATCCGGCGCTTGCGCGAACCGCTGATCAGCTCAGGGTCGCGGCGCTCGGCCGGGGTCATGGAATTGATGATGGCTTCCATTTGCTTGAATTGTTTCTCTGCCGCACCTTGGGCATTGCCCATCTGCGCCAGGTTCACGCCACCGATATTCGGCAGTTTGTCCATGAGGCCACCGAGGCCGCCCATGTTCTTCATCTGTTGCAACTGATCACGGAAGTCTTCGAGGTCGAAGCCCTTGCCCTTCTTCAGCTTCTTGGCCAGTTTGTCGGCCTTGTCCTTGTCGAGAGTCGCTTCGGCCTGTTCGATCAGGCTGAGCACGTCGCCCATGCCGAGGATGCGCGACGCGATACGCTCAGGGTGGAACGGTTCGAGCGCTTCGCTCTTCTCGCCCATACCGATGAACTTGATCGGCTTGCCGGTGATGGCGCGAACCGACAGCGCGGCACCGCCACGGGCGTCGCCGTCGACCTTGGTCAGGATCACACCGGTCAGCGGCAGTGCATCGCCGAAGGCCTTGGCCGTGTTGGCGGCGTCCTGGCCGGTCATGGCGTCGACCACGAACAGCGTTTCGACCGGGTTGATCGCGGCGTGCAGCGCCTTGATCTCGCCCATCATTTCTTCGTCGATGTGCAGGCGACCGGCGGTATCGACGATGACCACATCAATGAACTTGAGCTTTGCTTCTTTAATGGCCGCTTGCGCGATCTCGACCGGCTTCTGGCTCAGGTCGGACGGGAAGAAGGTAACACCCACTTCACCGGCGAGCATTTCCAGCTGCTTGATTGCCGCAGGACGGTAAACGTCCGCGGACACGACCATGACCGACTTCTTCTTGCGCTCTTTAAGGAAGCGCGCAAGTTTGCCGGCGGTGGTGGTCTTACCCGCACCCTGCAAACCGGCCATCAACACGACGGCGGGCGGAACGGCGCTCAGGTTCAGGTCTTCGTTGGCCGCGCCCATCAGGCTTTCGAGTTCGGCCTGGACGATCTTCACGAAGGCCTGGCCCGGCGTCAGGCTGCGCGACACCTCGGTGCCGACGGCGCGTTCCTTGACCGAATTGACGAAGTCCTTCACCACCGGCAAGGCGACGTCGGCTTCGAGCAACGCCATACGCACTTCGCGCAGGGTGTCTTTGATGTTGTCCTCGGTCAGCTTGGCCTTGCCGGTGACATGGCGCAGCGTCTGCGAGAGACGGTCGGTTAAGTTTTCAAACATTGCGCGATCCTTTCAGGCCCTGTGTAGACCGGGATAATGGCGGCCCAGACCGGAATCAACATGTGCTCGGCGAGCCTGCGGCGTGGGCAGGTCGCGGATTATAGCGAAGACTGCGACTGGCGGACACCTCGCACTTTCGTGACGCGTCGGTTCTATGCCAAACTCAGCGCCTTTCGGGCTTGCCTAACAGGATTTATGCTCCCCTTGTCACCCAGTTTACTGACCACTCTCGCCGCCGCCTGCTTATATGCCGCTGCGACCCTCTATCAAGGCACTCGCTTGGCCACCGGCGCCAAGGCGAACAAGCGCCTGCTGGTGACGCTCGGCGTGTTGGCCGTGCTGGCTCACAGCGCCAGCCTGTTCAACCATCTGCTGACGCCCATAGGCCTTGGCCTGGACTTCTTCAGTGCCGCCAGCCTGATCGCCGCCGCGGTCATCGCCCTGACCCTGCTGGCCTGCTCGCGGATCCCGGTGGAAAACCTGCTGACACTGCTGTTCCCGCTGGGCGCCGCGACCGTGCTGCTGGCGCAGTTTGCCCCGGCCGGTACGGTGCAGATCATCGACGAAGAGCCGGGCATCCTCGCGCACATCCTGTTGTCGATCCTGGCTTACGGCATGTTCACCATCGCGGTGTTCCAGGCCTTGCTATTGCTGGTTCAGGACCATCAACTCAAGCACAAGCATCCGTCCGGACTGATCAAGAACTTCCCGCCGCTGCAAACCATGGAAAGCCTGCTGTTCGGTTTCCTCTGGGCCGGCTGGACGCTGTTGTCGATGTCACTGATCTCTGGCTGGCTGTTTGTCGACAACCTGTTCGCCCAGCATCTGGTGCACAAAACCCTGCTGGCGTGCCTGGCCTGGATTGTCTTCAGCGTGCTGCTCTGGGGTCGAAACCGCCTCGGCTGGCGCGGACACAAGGCCATTCGCTGGACCCTCGCCGGTTTCTGCCTGCTGATGCTGGCGTATTTCGGCAGCAAGCTGGTCCGTGAATACATCCTGCACATCTGACGGGCGGCATTAATGGACGACTTGCCCATAGGGCCGATGCTCGCTGTAGTGGCCCTGTTGATTTTATGGGCGGGGCTGTTCACCGCCATCGAAGCGGCACATCAGCACTTGCTGGCCCAACGCACGGCCTCGCGCGCCAGTGACAAGCCGGTGGCGAGGCTGAGTTTTCCGCTCAACAGCCTGATTTTCTGTAACACCCTGTGCCGCGCGCTAGTGGTGGTCATCAGCACCTTGCTGGCGATTTTCACCTGGGCCGAAAATGGTCCATGGGCGGCTTGCGTCGGCGCCGGCGTGATTCTTCTGATATTCGCCGACTACCTGCCTCGCACCCTCGCCAGCCGCTACCCTGACGCGATCCTGTCCCTGGGCAACACCCTGCTCGGCGCACCACTGAAAATCATTTACCCGGCCGCCTGGCTACTCAATGGCACCAGCCAGTTGCTGATGCGACCGTTTGCGCGCAAAGCCAACGTGGTGCAGCAGAGCGAAGACGAAACGCCGAATGATCGTCGCGACGACCTTGAACACCCTGTCTGTCGCCCGCATCCGGTGGCGGGCATCCATGCGCTGGACAACATTACGGTCAACGACATTCTGGTGCCGCGCAGTGATGTCGACGGAATCAACCTCGACGACTCGATCGAAGAGATCATCGAACAGCTGCGGGCCAATCGGCGCACGCGCCTGCCGGTTTTCCACAGCGACATCAATCAGGTCGAGGCGGTGCTCAACACCCGACAGATCCGCCACCTGCTGCCCGATGGCCAACTCACTCGCGAAGCACTGCTGGCCGCGTGTCACGACCCGTATTTCGTACCTGAAAGCACGCCACTGCAGCTGCAACTGCTGAATTTCCACAAGCAACAGCGCCGCCTGGGCATGGTGGTCGACGAGTACGGCGAGGTGCTGGGCATCGTCACCCTGGAAGACATTCTCGAAGAAATCGTCGGCGAATTCGAAAGCCAGCACAGCCTGCACAACCCGCACATTCATCCGCAGGCCGACGGACGCCTGGTGATCGATGGTGCGGCATCGATTCGCGACCTGAACAAAAGCCTCGGCTGGCACTTGCCCAGTGATGGCCCGAAAACCCTCAACGGGCTGGTGACCGAGGCGCTGGAGACGATTCCGGACAGCGCGGTGTGCCTGAAGATCGGGCGTTACCGGCTGGAGATTCTGGAGACCGAGGACAATCGCGTCACTCGGGTTTTGATCTGGCATACCAGCTCAGTGCCGGTTGTCATCTAAGGCCTGACTCAGACCTCCGTGGCGAGGGAGCTTGCTCCCGCCGGACTGCAAAGCAGACCCAATCACAACAGCAGAATTATCCTGATAAAACGCATCCAGCCATTTTGCGGCCGCTGCGCGCCCGAGCGGGAGCAAGCTCCCTCGCCACGAAAGCCATCACCCGCCTCTGGCCCTTGTTTGATCGTTAGCCTCCTTCCTATAATCGATCCAGCTTACCCAAGCCCCGCCCCACCCCCGTGCTACCCGCACTTCGCTTCAAACCCACATCCCTGGGTGTTTGACCATAATAATTCGCTCCACTGGGGCACATGACTGTCAGGGATAACCGCATGACGACCAGCACGACTTACACCGAAACCACGCCCGCCCAACCGACCAACTCCGCCACCCGCGTGGCGACCGCGAGTTTCATCGGCACCGCCATCGAGTTCTACGACTTCTACGTGTATGCCACTGCCGCTGCGTTGGTGATCGGGCCGGTGTTCTTTCCGCAGACCTCCGGCACCGCCCAGATGCTCTCGGCGTTTCTCACCTTCGGTATCGCCTTCCTGGCTCGACCGCTGGGCTCCGCGCTGTTCGGCCACTTCGGTGACCGCATCGGGCGCAAATCGACCCTGGTCGCCTCCTTGCTACTGATGGGCGTGTGCACCACGCTGATCGGCGTGCTGCCGGGTTACGACAGCATCGGAGCCTGGGCGCCGATCCTGCTCTGCGTGCTGCGCTTCGGCCAGGGTTTGGGGCTGGGCGGCGAATGGGGCGGCGCGGCATTGCTGGCGACGGAGAATGCGCCCAAGGGCAAGCGCGCCTGGTTCGGCATGTTTCCACAGCTCGGCCCTTCGATCGGCTTTCTCGCCGCCAACGGTTTGTTCCTGACGCTGGCAATGACTTTGGACGATGAACAGTTCCGTTCGTGGGGCTGGCGAATTCCGTTCCTGCTCAGCGCCGCCCTGGTGATGGTCGGCCTGTATGTACGCTTGAAACTCCACGAAACCCCGGTTTTCGCCAATGCCATGGCCCGTCAGGAACGGGTCAAGATCCCCCTGGTCGAGCTGTTCAGCCAGTATTGGGCACCGATGCTGTTGGGCGCGGGCTCGATGGTGGTGTGCTATGCGCTGTTTTACATTTCGACGGTGTTTTCGCTGAGTTATGGCGTGTCGACGCTCGGCTACACCCGTGAAACCTTCCTCGCGCTGCTGTGCTTCGCCGTGCTGTTCATGGCCGCTGCGACGCCGTTGTCGGCATGGGCCAGTGACCGTTACGGGCGCAAACCGGTACTGATCATCGGGGGAGTTCTGGCGATTCTGTCCGGATTCTTGATGGAGCCGCTGCTGACCCAAGGCTCGACCTGGGGCGTGGCGCTGTTCCTGTGCATCGAGTTGTTTCTGATGGGCGTGACGTTCGCGCCGATGGGGGCGCTGCTGCCGGAGCTGTTTCCGACACACGTGCGCTATACCGGCGCGTCAGCGGCCTACAACCTGGGCGGCATTGTCGGAGCCTCGGCAGCGCCGTTCTTTGCGCAGAAGCTGGTGGCGATGGGCGGTTTGAGTTATGTCGGCGGGTATGTGTCGGGGGCGGCGGTGCTGAGTCTGATTGCGGTGCTGTGCCTGAAGGAGACGCGTAATAACGATTTGAATCGGGTTGCCTGAATCGGAAGCATCGCCAGCAGGCTGGCTCCCACAGGGTTATTGTGGTCACAGATTTGTGTAGACCAATTTTCCATGTGGGAGCCAGCCTGCTGGCGATAGTCGCGCCTGGGTTTACAGCTCTACAACAACAGCCTGAGAAGCACGGGTCGCTTTAGCGCGAGCAGCCTCGATCGACTCATCCCGCGCCAGCGCCACACCCATCCGCCGCTGGCCATTCACCTCAGGCTTGCCAAACAGACGCAACGCCGTATCCGGCTCGCTCAACGCAGCACCCAGATTGGCGAAGGCGGTCTGGGTCGATTGCCCTTCCACCAGGATCACTGCCGAAGCCGAAGGCCCGAACTGACGGATCAATGGAATCGGCAGCCCCAGAATCGCCCGCGCGTGCAGCGCGAACTGTGACAGGTCCTGAGAAATCAGGGTCACCAGGCCAGTGTCGTGCGGACGCGGCGAGACTTCGCTGAACCACACCTGATCGCCTTTGATGAACAGCTCGACGCCAAACAGACCACGACCGCCCAAGGCTTCAGTGACCGCTTTGGCCACACGCTCGGATTCCGCCAGGGCAACCGGGCTCATGGCTTGCGGCTGCCAGGATTCCTGGTAGTCGCCCTTCTCCTGACGGTGACCGACCGGCGCGCAGAATGTGGTGCCACCGACGTGACGCACGGTCAGCAGGGTGATTTCGTAGTCGAAGTCGATGAAGCCTTCGATGATCACGCGACCTTTACCGGCGCGACCGCCTTCTTGTGCGTAGTCCCACGCGGTTTTCACATCGTCGGTGCTGCGCAGCAGGCTCTGGCCTTTGCCCGACGAACTCATGACCGGCTTGACCACGCACGGGAAACCCAGATCCTGAACGGCCTTGCTGTAATCCTCGAACGTGTCGGCGAAGTAGTATGGCGACGTCGGCAAGCCCAGCTCTTCAGCCGCCAGGCGACGGATGCCTTCACGGTTCATGGTCAGTTGCGCGGCGCGCGCGGTCGGGATCACGGTGAAGCCTTCGGCTTCCAGTTCGACCAGGGTCGCGGTGGCGATGGCTTCGATTTCCGGCACGATGAAGTGCGGTTTCTCGGCTTCGATCACTGCACGCAGGGCGGCGCCGTCGAGCATGTTGATCACATGGCTGCGATGAGCGACTTGCATGGCCGGCGCGTTGGCGTAACGGTCGACGGCAATCACTTCAACGCCCAGGCGTTGCAGCTCGATTACCACTTCCTTGCCCAACTCACCACAGCCACACATCAATACGCGGGTCGCGGTTGGCGACAATGGAGTTCCGATACGGGTCATCTCAGGTCCTCAAAGGAGCGGATCATCGAGGGAGCAGTGCCTGGCACGCTTCCCATGGGGAGAAAGCGCGGCATTTTACATGAACCTGAGGGTTTGGCTTCAGCTGGCGACAGCCTGTTTGCGCAAGCGCCAGGCCATGATCAGCCACACTGCGGTCACGCCGGCGAACTTCGAACCCATGGCGGTGAGGATCACGGCCGGGGTGAAGGCGTCGATCATGCCGAAAAAGATGAAGGTATCGAGGGGAATGCTCAGGGCCGAACTTATCCACAGGCGGTCGTGCAGCGGACGCTTGGTGATGCTGAATACCAGCCAGTCGATGCATTCGGACACAGCGAAGGCCGTGGCACTGGCCAGTGCGATGGAAGGATCGGACGTGACGTACGACAGCACCAGCGCCGCCAGCATGGCCACGATCGCACCATGGCCGAAGCGGGTTTGCACCATGTCGCGCAGCACAAACACCAAACCGCCCCAGGCGGACCAGATGATGTCCAGGTGCGGCGCGGTGGAGAAGGCGTAGTTGATCAGTACGACGCTGCTGATGTAGGCGATCAGGAAGAACATGGGGCGGGGGGATACCTGTCAATTTGGCGCACAGATTACCATCTCGGGTTTACAAATAACCTGTGGTGAGGGCGCTTGCTCCCGCTGGGGCGCGAAGCGGCCCTGAAATCAGAGAATGCGGTGTCAGAGATCGTTTGGGGCTGCTTCGTAGCCCAGCGGGAGCAAGCTCCCTCGCCACAAGGACCTCGTTGAGCAAAGAAACCAACAAGGCTCAGGAATCGGATTTGGAAGGCAGCATCCAGAGCAATCCGCTGGACTTGGCCCGTTCATGGCACAACCCTAACACCACCCGGCGCTCTTCGTTGCTCATCCGGCTCCAGCGCGTGATCTCTTCCACGGTGCGCTGACACCCGGTGCAAATGTCATCGTCGTCCAGCGCACAGATATTCACGCAGGGCGATAGGACCGGGCGTTCTGGCGTGCTCATTCTTCCTGCTCGACCAGATCGCGGGCATAACGCTGCGAGTTATGCACATAGTGCGCAGCGCTGGCCTCCAGCATTTTCTTTTGCGGCTCGGTCAGTTCGCGCACGACCTTGCCGGGCGAGCCCATGACCAGCGAACCGTCCGGGATTTCCTTGCCCTCACCGATCAGAGAGTTGGCGCCGATGATGCAGTTCTTGCCGATCTTCGCACCGTTGAGAATCACCGCATTGATGCCGATCAGACTGTAATCACCCACGGTGCAGCCGTGAAGCATGGCGTTGTGGCCGATGGTCACACCGGTGCCGATGGTCAGCGGGTAGCCCATGTCGGTGTGCATCACAGTGCCGTCCTGGACGTTGCTGTTCTTGCCGATCAGGATCAGTTCATTGTCGCCACGCAACACGGCGTTAAACCAGACGTTGGCGCCCTCTTCCAGTTTGACCTTGCCCACCAGCACGGCATTGGGGGCGACCCAGCTCTGTGGATGGGTCTCGACGCGGGCGTCGCCCAGGCGGTATTTCATCTTGTTGTCCTCAAGGCTCAGGCAGCCGCGTCTCACGCCATATGATGGCTTCAGGTGTTGATAAAATTCTTGGGCGGCTGGTGCAGGCTGATTTTGGCGTCATAGAGCAGGTTGATCAACTCGACGATCATGATCGCCGTCAGGCCCCAGATCTTGTACTCGCCATAACGATAACTCGGCACGTACCAGCTGCGGCCCTGGTAATCGATGCGGTGGGTATGTTCACGAGGGTCCTTGCGGAAGAACTCCAAGGGAACACTGAACACCGCAGCGATCTCGGCGTCGTTGGCCAGGTACTCGACGAAATCCGGAATCACGCCGACATAAGGGGTGACCTTGATGCCGTGCAGGGAGATCAGCGGGCTCAACGGGCCGATCACTTCGACCAGCCCCGGCGGCAAGCCGATTTCTTCTTCGGCTTCGCGCAGTGCGGTGAAAATCAGGTCAGGGTCTTCGGGGTCCCGTCGTCCGCCCGGGAAGGCGACTTCACCGCCATGGGTCGAGAGCCCGCTGGCGCGCAGGGTCAGAACCAGTTCCGGTTCATCACTGCGAGTAATGGGCACCAGTACCGCAGCCTCAGGGAAACGCTTGTCGGTTTCCAGTGTGCGGGGGGTGTGGTTGCTTACTCGATGCAGTATCTCGTCCAGCATGAGTCTTCTCGATTTATTCTCTACCTCGCATCATGCACCAATCACATCGACCGCCCAACCCCCGAACTGCCGCGTGTCGCGAAACGACAACTTGCCGACAGACACCGCCGCACGCCAAGATAGGCGCAGCATTCAGGAACCCAAGCATGAAATTTTGCAGTCAGTGCGGCAACCCGGTGGCCCAACGCATTCCGGAAGGCGATTCGCGTCTGCGTTTTGTCTGTGACAGTTGTCACACCATTCACTACCAGAACCCCAATATCGTCGCCGGCTGCGTGGCGACCTGGGGCTCGAAAGTGTTGCTGTGCCGACGCGCCATCGAGCCACGGCTCGGTTACTGGACCCTGCCCGCCGGTTTCATGGAGAACGGCGAAACCATCGAGCAGGCGGCCATTCGCGAAACGGCTGAAGAAGCCTGTGCGCGGGTGCGCAACCTGAGCATCTATACGCTCATCGACGTGCCGCACATCAGTCAGGTGCATGTGTTCTTCCGCGCCGAACTGGTCGACCTGGATTTTTCCGCCGGCCCCGAGAGCCTGGAAGTGGGACTTTTCGACGAAGCTGACATCCCGTGGTCCGACCTGGCTTTCCGCACGGTGGGCCGTACCTTAGAATGCTTCTTCGCTGACCGGCGGACCGAGGTCTACCCCGTACGGTCCGAGTCGATCCCGCCGCTTGCTCAGCCTGCCATTACTTGATTTCAATTCGGAACTTCTGCAGGTCGCCAAAAGATCGCAGCCTGCGGCAGCTCCTGCAAAGACATCTATAACTAATATAGTCGCGACACTCTTAGGGATATCGTTTCAATGCGCTGGTTGCTTGCCCTGTTTTGCCTGTCGTTCGCTGTCGTGTCCCAGGCGTCCACCGTGGTCACCCTGGATGGCAAATCCATCGAAAAAGTACTGGTGCTCAAATCCGCCCATCAATTGCAATTGATCGCCGACGGCAAACCGCTGCGCACCTACCGCATTTCCCTGGGCAAACAGCCCAAGGGTGCCAAGCTGATGGAAGGCGACAAGCGCACGCCCGAGGGGTTTTACTGGGTAGACTGGCGCAAGGTCAGTGACCGGTTCAACCTGGCGATGCACATTTCCTATCCGAACGTCAGCGACTCTGCCCGCGCCCGGCGCGAAGGCGTCGAGCCTGGTGGCATGATCATGATCCACGGCACGCCCGACACCTACGACTACCCGGAAAACCTGTTCCACACGCTGGACTGGACCGACGGCTGCATCGCCATGCGCAACATGGACATGCGTGAAGTCTGGGGGTTGGTGCCTGACGGCACGATGATCGAAATCCGCCCGTAACCCCTGTGGCGAGGGAGCTTGCTCCCGCTGGGCTGCGAAGCAGCCCCAAATTCTGTCTGACACCGCATTTTCTGGTTGTAGGGCCGCTTTGCGACCCAGCGGGAGCAAGCTCCCTCGCCACAGTGGATCGCATCGCTGGCGGCTTCGTGTTCTGACCGCTACCTTCGGTCGCCTTCGAAAAATAAATTCAAAAGATCGCAGCCTTCGGCAGCGCCTGCAGGGTAGATACCATTCCCCCCCGCAGGCGCTGCAGAAGGCTGCGATCTTTGCTTTAAAAAAACCCACCCCTAATACCACTTGAAACCAAAGCGCATTTACGCCGCACAACGGGGCGGGCCTCCCCACGTCCAGAGCAAAGTACTGGCATTGACATGGTATTTAAGTGGTATTAGTTTTCGCTGCACTACCGGGCGACAACATTCCAATATCCGCATCGGACACCTCACATGAATGACCTCCAGGCACTCCGTCCTGACGACACCCAGCCCACGCCGCTGTACCTGCAACTGGCGCGCAATCTGGAAGCGGCGATCCATGCCGGCCAGTGGAAAGCCGAGCAGGCGATGCCGTCGGAGCGCAACCTGAGCGAACTGCTGGGCATCTCCCGCGTCACCGCGCGCAAGGCGTTGGAGGTTCTGTTCGATCAAGGACTGATCCGTCGCAATCAGGGCTCCGGCACGTTCATCACCCCACGCCTGGAACAACCGCTGTCGCGCCTCTCGGGTTTCAGCGAGATGTTGCGGCTCAAGGGTTTTGTCCCCGGCTCGCAATGGCTGGAGCGTGAAATCACCCCGCCGACCCACGAAGAACTGATCCGCCTCGGCCTGTCACCGAATGACAAGGTCGCGCGGCTCAAACGCCTGCGCAAAGCCGACGACACGGTGATGGCGATCGAGATGAGCACCCTGCCCGCCTCGATCATTCCCCAGCCGCAAGCCGTGGGCGATTCCCTTTACGAATACCTCGACGGCATCGGCAAACCGATCGTCCGCGCCTTGCAGCACATTCAGGCGATCAACGCCTCGGACGAATTCGCCGCGCTGGTCGGCATCGCCCCCGGCACCGCCATGTTGCTGATGACCCGGGTCGGCTACCTCGAAGACAACACGCCGATCGAAGTCACCGACACCTATTGCCGCAACGACTACTACGACTTTGTCGCAGAGCTTCGTAGATAAAGCGCTTCGCTGCTCAAACCGAGAACCGATCATGCCCGAAGACAACATCCTCACCGCCGGCGGCTGGATACGCGGCCGGCTGATTCACGAACACGGCAAGGTCGTGTCGATCCAGGGCGAGCCCTGCGATCCGGCAGACAACGACCTGCCTTACCTGCTGCCAGGTTTCATCGACCTGCACGTTCACGGCGGCGGCGGCAAAGACATCATGGAAGGCGCGACCGCCTTCGAAACCATCACCCGGACCCACGTACGTTTCGGCACGACATCGCTGCTCGCGACCACCATGACCGCGCCAAGCGAAGAGATTTCGAGCGTGCTCAAAGCCGTCGGCGAATTCTGTGAGCGACGTCCCGGCGGCAGCGCCCGGGTGCTCGGCGTGCATCTGGAGGGCCCGTACATCAACCCCGGAAAACTCGGCGCCCAACCGAATTTCGCCCACACCGCGTTGATGGCCGAAGTCGAAGAGTACCTGGCGCTGGCGCCGATCCGCGTCATCACCATTGCCCCGGAAATCGCCGGCCATGACGCCTTGATCCGTGCCCTCAGCGCTCGCGGCGTGCGCATGCAAATCGGTCACACCCTCGGCAGCTATGAGGAAGGCGTGGCGGCGCTGAACGCCGGCGCGACCAGCTTCACCCACCTCTACAACGCCATGAGCCCGCTGCACCACCGCGAACCCGGCATCGTCGGCGCGGCGCTCGCCCATGCCCAATATGCGGAACTGATTCCGGACTTGCTGCACGTGCACCCCGGTGCGATGCGGGTGGCCCTGCGTTCGATCCCGTGCCTGTATTGCGTCACCGATTCCACCGCCGCTGCCGGCATGCCCGACGGTGAATACAAACTCGGCAGCCACACCGTGACCAAATGCCTGGGCGGCGTGCGCTTGCCCGACGGCACCCTGGCCGGCAGCACGCTGACCATGGATCAGGCCTTGCGCAATCTGGTGAAGATCGGTTTGCCGATCAGCGAGGCCTCGCAACGTCTTTCGCAATTTCCCGCCGACTACCTCGGCCTCACTGAACGCGGACGCCTGCAACCCGGCGCCTGGGCCGACTGCGTGCGGCTTGATCGCTCACTCACACTGACCGCCGTCATGGTCGAAGGAGAAGACATTGACTTCAAAAATGCTTGAAGAGGCGCTGTCCTCGTTCGAAGCCGTGCAAGCGCAATTGCAGCAGCTCGACCCGCAGATGATCGAGATCGCCGGACGCCTGCGCCGTCAGCCGCCGCAAGTGGCGATGACGGTCGCTCGCGGCAGCTCCGACCATGCCGCCAGTTACTTCGCCTACCTGACCATGCAGCAACTCGGGATTCCCGTGGCGTCGATGCCGATGTCGGTGGTGACCATGCAGCAAGCGCCCTTGAAGGTCAGCGGGCAGGTGGCGTTCGCGTTCTCGCAGTCCGGTCAGAGTCCCGATCTGGTCAATAGCCTGCGCTTGCTGCGCAAGCGCGGCGCCTTGAGCATTGCCATGGTCAACGCCGAGAGCTCGCCGCTGGAAGCCGCGTGTGAGTTCAGCCTGCCGCTGTGCGCAGGGACGGAAAGCAGCGTCGCCGCGACCAAGAGTTTTATCGCCACCCTCAGTGCCAGCGCCCGCCTGATCGCGCACTGGAAACACGACGAGGAATTGCTGGAGGCCGGCCTTGCGCTACCGGACGGTTTGCGCGAGGCCGCCCGACAGGACTGGAGCCTCGCCATCGATGCACTGCGCGACTGCCAGCGTCTGATGGTGATCGGTCGGGGTGCCGGTTTTGCCATCGCCCAGGAAGCGGCGCTCAAATTCAAGGAAACCTCGGCGATCCAGGCTGAAGCCTTCAGCAGTGCCGAAGTCCGTCATGGGCCGATGGCGCTGATCAACGAGAACTATCCATTGCTGGTGTTCGCCCCACGCGGCGCCGAACAGGCGGGTTTGCTCAGCCTCGCCGCCGACATGCGCCAACGCGGCGCCTGTGTGTTGCTGGCCGCGCCGGATGACATCGCCGAACGCGACCTGACCCTGACCCGCGCCGAACACCCCGCCCTTGACCCGATTCTGGCGATCCAGAGTTTCTATGTCATGGCCGCCGGTTTGGCAGTCGCCCGTGGCATGGACCCGGATCAGCCACGGCATTTAAGCAAAGTGACGCGCACGCACTAAGCGAAGAACCGCATTTTTAATGAGACCGAGCCATGCACAACAATAATAAAGAGCTGACCCTCAGCGCCCCGCTCAGCGGCCCGGTGCTTACACTTGCCAAAGTCCCGGACCCGGTGTTCGCCAGCGGCGCCATGGGCGACGGTATCGCCATCGATCCGCTGAACGACACCCTTCATGCGCCCTGCGCCGGCGTGGTGGTGCATGTCGCCCGCACCGGCCACGCCATCACCCTGCGCGCCGACAACGGTGCCGAACTGCTACTGCACCTGGGCCTCGACACCGTCGAGTTGCAGGGCGAAGGGTTCTCGATGCTGGTCAAGGAAGGCGCACGGGTCAGCAACGGCCAACCGCTGTTGCGCTATGACCTGGACAGGGTCGCGCAGCAGTGCAAAAGCCTGGTCAGCCTGATGATCCTGACCAACAGCCAGGACTTCCAGGCCCGGCCGATCACGCTGAAATCAGTGAAGGTCGGCGAGCCGTTGCTGCACATCATTCGTCGGCAGGCACCGGGGGCGCAGGCTGAAACGGATTTGTCCGGGGAAGCGTTTGTCGGCCACATTCGTATCGCGCATCGCGGCGGCCTCCACGCTCGCCCGGCAGCGTTGATTCGCCAGACCGCTCAGGGTTTCAAAAGCAAATCGCAGCTGCACTTCGCCGGTAAATCGGCGACCTGCGACAGTCTGATCGGGCTGATGGGCCTGGCCGTCGGCGAGCAGGATGAAGTGCAGGTCAGCTGCCAGGGCACGGACGCCGAAGCGGCGCTACAAGCGTTGTTGATCGCGTTATCCACCGCGCTGGCCGAAGACAGTCACTCGGTTGCGCCAGCACCGGTTGACCGACGCAACCGGACGGCTGAAGCGGGTGTACTGCATGGTGTCTGCGCCGCTCCCGGCCTGGTCAGCGGGCCATTGTTTCGCTTGAACGCCATCAGCCTGCCGATGGATGCCGGCAGCCACGTCCCCGCACAACAACTGCATGCCCTCGATACCGCGCTGACCGTCGTGCGCAGCGAAATCGGCAGCACCCTGGCCCAAGCCAAAAAGCACAAGCGTACCGACGAAGAAGCGATTTTCGCTGCCCACCTCGCGCTGCTCGAAGACCCCGCGCTGCTGGATGCGGCGAACGCCTCCATCGACCGGGGCATGGCCGCGACGCACGCCTGGAGCCAGTCGATCGACCTGCAATGCGAGGTGCTTGCGCAACTCGGCAGTCCGCTGCTGGCCGAACGCGCCAACGACCTGCGCGACCTCAAGCAACGGGTGCTGCGAGCCTTGCTCGGCGAAACCTGGCATTACGAAGTACCGGCCGGCGCCATCGTCGCCGCCCATGAACTGACTCCATCCGATCTGTTGCAACTGAGCCATCAAGGCGTCGCCGGGGTGTGCATGGCCGAGGGCGGGGCAACGTCCCACGTAGCGATTCTCGCCCGCGGCAAAGGCTTGCCGTGCATGGTCGCGCTGGGTTCGACACTGCTGGATCAGCAACAGGGCCAAGCGGTGGTGCTGGATGCCGACAGCGGTCGCCTGGAACTGCTGCCGACTGCCGAACGTTTATCTCAAGTGCGTCAGGCACAACTCGACCATCAGCAGCGCCGCGCCGAGCAACAAGCCCAGGCACATCACCCGGCATTGACCCGCGACGGCTTGACCATTGAAGTCGCCGCCAATGTCGCTTCCAGCACTGAGGCCGCCGACGCGCTGGCCCATGGCGCCGATGGCGTCGGCCTGCTGCGTACCGAGTTTCTGTTTGTGGACCGCAACACCGCACCGGACGAAGAAGAACAGCGCAGCGCCTATCAAGCCGTGCTCGACGCCATGGGCGAGAAGTCGGTGATCATCCGCACCATCGACGTGGGTGGCGACAAGCAACTCGACTATTTGCCGCTCCCCGCCGAAGCCAATCCGGTGCTCGGTCTGCGCGGCATTCGCCTGGCGCAGGTCCGCCCGGAAATCCTCGATGAGCAACTGCGAGCGCTGCTGCACGTCAGCCCGCTGTCGCGCTGCCGGATCCTGCTGCCGATGATCACCGAAGTCGACGAGCTGCTGCACATCCGCCAGCGCCTCGACGCCTTGTGCTCTGAACTGGGTGTGAGTGAACGCCCGGAGCTGGGGGTGATGATCGAAGTCCCGGCCGCCGCGTTGCTGGCCGAGCAATTGGCCGAGCATGCGGACTTCCTGTCCATCGGCACCAACGACCTGTCGCAATACACCCTGGCCATGGACCGCGACCACGCGGGTCTCGCTTCGCGGGTCGATGCGATGCACCCAGCGCTGCTGCGCTTGATCGCTCAGACCTGCGCCGGTGCGGCGGTGCATAAGCGCTGGGTCGGCGTGTGCGGTGCGCTCGCCTCTGACCCGCTGGCCACGCCGGTCCTGATCGGCCTGGGCGTCAGCGAGCTGTCGGTCAGCCCGGTGCAGGTTGGCGAAATCAAGGACCGCGTCCGTCACCTCGACGCCGCCGAATGCCGACGCATCAGCCAAAGCCTGCTCAAGCTGAGCAGCGCCGCAGCTGTGCGTCATGCCTGTCACCAGCAATGGCCTCTGAGCTGAACAACAAAAAGAATCCAGGGAGATCCGCCATGTACCAATATTTCATCGAAGGCCTGCAACGCCTCGGCCGGGCGCTGATGCTGCCGATCGCGATCCTGCCGATCGCCGGCCTGTTGCTGCGTCTGGGCGACACCGATCTGCTGAACATCGCAATCATCCACGACGCCGGCCAGGTCATCTTCGCTAACCTGGCGATGATCTTCGCCATCGGCATCGCGGTCGGTTTTGCCAAGGACAACAACGGCACCGCCGGCCTCGCCGGGGTGATTGGCTACCTGGTGATGATCTCCACCCTCAAGGTGCTCGACGCGAGCATCAACATGGGCATGCTCGCCGGGATCGTCAGCGGCTTGATGGCGGGCGCGCTGTACAACCGCTTCAAGGACATCAAGCTCCCGGAATACCTGGCGTTCTTCGGCGGTCGGCGTTTCGTGCCAATTGTCACCGGGTTCGCCGCTGTCGGCCTGGGCGTGGTTTTCGGCTTGATCTGGCCACCGATCCAGCACGGCATCAACAGCTTCGGCACCTTGATGATGGAGAGCGGCAGCTTCGGCGCTTTCATCTTCGGCGTGTTCAACCGCCTGCTGATCGTCACCGGGCTGCACCATATCCTCAACAACATGGCGTGGTTCGTCTTCGGCAACTTCACCGACCCGACCACGGGCGCGGTCATCACCGGCGACTTGACGCGCTACTTTGCCGGTGACCCGAAAGGCGGCCAGTTCATGACTGGCATGTTCCCGGTGATGATCTTCGGCCTGCCCGCCGCCTGCCTGGCGATGTATCGCAACGCCTTGCCGGAACGGCGCAAAGTCATGGGCGGGATTTTCCTGTCGATGGCGCTGACCTCGTTCCTGACCGGCGTGACCGAGCCGATCGAATTCGCCTTCATGTTCCTCGCGCCGCTCTTGTACCTGCTGCATGCGCTGCTGACGGGGCTGTCGATGGCGATCACCAACCTGCTGAACATCCACCTCGGTTTCACCTTCTCCGGCGGCTTCATCGACATGATTCTCGGCTGGGGCAAATCCACCAACGGCTGGCTGGTGGTTCCGGTCGGGTTGGCGTATGCGGTGATCTATTACGTGGTGTTTGATTTCTGCATTCGTCGGTTCAATCTGAAAACGCCGGGCCGTGAAGAGGTCGCCACGGCCGAGAAAGCGGTGGTGGCCGAAAACGAACGGGCCGGGGCGTACATCAAGGCGCTGGGTGGTGCGCAAAACCTGATCACCGTGGGGGCCTGCACCACCCGGTTGCGGCTGGACATGGTCGATCGCACCAAGGCCAACGATGCAGAGTTGAAAGCCCTGGGCGCGATGGCCGTGGTGCGCCCGGGCAAGGGCGGGAGTTTGCAGGTGGTCGTCGGGCCGATGGCCGACAGCATTGCCGACGAAATTCGCTTGGCAATGCCGGCGCTGGGCCGCGCGGTGATTTCCACGCCGCCAGCCGCGATTGACGCGCCTGCACCGGCCGCCGTGGCGACGCCGGAAGCACAGCAATGGCTGAACGCGCTGGGTGGCGGGGATAACGTGCTGCAGATGGATTGCGTGGCCATGACCCGGATTCGCCTGCAACTGGCGGATGGCAAGGCGCTCTCAGAGTGTGATTTGAAGGCGCTGGGTTGCCAGGGGGTCAGTCAATTGGAGGGCGGCGTCTGGCATCTGTTGGTTGGCGACAGGGCCGCGAGTCTGAGTGATGCACTGGAGGTATTGGTCAATCGCAGCGAGGTGAGCGCCAAGGTTTGAGCGGAACTGCCACGTTTATTATCGAATCCGCATGACGCAACGGAACGGAACGGAACGGAACGGAACGGAACGGAACGGAACGGATGACACCGCTGAGGGATACGCGCAGCGGTGTCTTTTTACCCCGACAGACTTGATGCTTCAGTCCATCATCAATTACTTCAATGTAAAAGTGCGGCTTTGCTTTTCATCCAAATGGACAAAATGGAACTGCGCGGTATAGCGCCCTGCCTTTAGTGGAATGGTAGTCACTGGAAGTTGTCCATCCGGACTGCTGAAGCTGAATTTACGATCACCAACCTCCACATAAACTTCTTCGTCGGATTTCGTCGTACCACTAAAACTTACATCGCCTGCAGGGGCAGTGGCGCCGTCAGGAATTTCCTTCCCGTTGGAATCGTGCATAGAAATTGAATTTTTGGTAGCCATGGTAAGAGTCCTTGAATGTTTTATATGGAAGCCGTATCAAATCCTTTGCTTACATTTCTAACAACTGTCAGAAGTAACAGGATGGGATCATTTTCCGATACACGGTATGCAGTGACTAACCTCAGAGAGAGGCACCGATTCACGATTCATCACCCAGCCAAAAATCAGCCTGTTCAAACCTGAACGCCGATCACGAAATACCCGCTGACAATCGCCTGCCATTGAAACCACCCCCCACCTGCCCCATCTAAGACCCATACCCCATTGCGCAGGTGCCCCATGAGCGACCAGCAAGAATTCCCCGAAGACCCGAGCGAGTACGCCGACCCCGAGAACGCCGAACACCACTCCACCGGCAAAGGCCTCGCCCTGCCCGGCCAGAACCTGCCGGACAAGGTCTACATCATCCCGATCCACAACCGCCCGTTCTTCCCGGCCCAGGTGCTGCCGGTCATCGTCAATGAAGAACCGTGGGCTGAAACGCTGGATCTGGTGAGCAAATCCGATCACCACTCCCTGGCCCTGTTCTACATGGACACGCCCCAGGAAGACCCGCGTCATTTCGACACCTCGGCCCTGCCCCTCTACGGCACGCTGGTCAAGGTGCATCACGCCAGCCGCGAAAACGGCAAACTGCAATTCGTCGCCCAGGGCCTGACCCGCGTGCGCATCCGCACCTGGCTCAAGCACCATCGCCCGCCGTACCTGGTGGAAGTCGAATACCCGCACCAGCCGACCGAGCCGACCGATGAGGTCAAGGCCTACGGTATGGCGCTGATCAACGCGATCAAGGAACTGCTGCCGCTCAACCCGCTGTACAGCGAAGAGCTGAAAAACTACCTCAACCGCTTCAGCCCCAACGATCCGTCACCCCTGACCGACTTCGCCGCCGCCCTGACCTCGGCGACTGGCAGCGAGTTGCAGGAAGTGCTCGACTGCGTGCCGATGCTCAAGCGCATGGAGAAAGTCCTGCCGATGCTGCGCAAGGAAGTCGAGGTCGCGCGTCTGCAAAAAGAGATTTCCGCCGAAGTGAACCGCAAGATCGGTGAGCACCAGCGCGAGTTCTTCCTCAAGGAACAACTGAAGGTCATCCAGCAAGAGCTGGGCCTGACCAAAGATGACCGCAGCGCTGACATCGAACAGTTCGAGCAGCGTCTGGAAGGCAAGGTCCTGTCGACGCAAGCGCAGAAGCGCATCGAGGAGGAAATGAACAAGCTGTCGATCCTCGAAACCGGGTCGCCGGAGTACGCGGTCACCCGCAACTACCTCGACTGGGCCACCTCGGTGCCATGGGGCGTGTACGGCGAGGACAAACTCGACCTCAAGCACGCGCGCAAGGTCCTGGACAAACACCACGCCGGCCTGGACGACATCAAGGACCGCATCCTCGAATTCCTCGCGGTCGGTGCCTATAAAGGTGAAATCAGCGGCTCCATCGTGCTGTTGGTGGGTCCGCCCGGCGTGGGCAAGACCAGCGTCGGTAAATCCATCGCCGAATCCCTTGGCCGGCCGTTCTATCGTTTCAGCCTCGGCGGCATGCGCGACGAAGCCGAGATCAAGGGCCACCGCCGCACCTACATCGGCGCGCAACCGGGCAAACTGGTGCAGGCGTTGAAAGACGTCGAAGTGATGAACCCGGTGATCATGCTCGACGAGATCGACAAGATGGGCCAGAGCTACCAGGGCGACCCGGCCTCGGCGCTGCTGGAAACCCTCGACCCGGAACAGAACGTCGAATTCCTCGACCACTACCTGGACCTGCGTCTGGACCTGTCGAAAGTGCTGTTCGTCTGCACTGCCAACACCCTCGATTCAATCCCCGGCCCGTTGCTGGACCGGATGGAAGTGATTCGCCTGTCGGGTTACATCACCGAAGAAAAAATCGCCATTGCCAAGCGCCACTTGTGGCCCAAGCAACTGGAGAAGGCCGGCGTGTCGAAAGGCAGCCTGGCCATCAGTGACAGTGCCTTGAAAGCCCTGATCGATGGCTACGCCCGTGAGGCCGGGGTGCGCCAGTTGGAAAAACAACTGGGCAAACTGGTGCGTAAAGCCGTGGTGAAGTTGATCGACGAACCAAAAGCAGTGATCAAAATCGGACCGAAAGACCTCGAAGCCTCACTCGGCCATCCGGTGTTCCGTAACGAGCAAGTGCTGTCGGGTACCGGTGTGATCACAGGCCTGGCCTGGACCAGTATGGGCGGCGCGACCCTGCCGATCGAAGCGACGCGGATTCACACGCTCAACCGGGGCTTCAAACTCACCGGGCAACTGGGCGACGTGATGAAAGAGTCGGCGGAAATCGCCTACAGCTATGTCAGCTCCAACCTGAAGTCGTTTGGCGGGGATCCGAAGTTCTTCGACGAAGCCTTCGTCCACCTGCACGTCCCGGAAGGCGCCACTCCGAAAGACGGCCCAAGTGCCGGCGTGACCATGGCCAGTGCCTTGCTTTCGCTTGCACGCAATCAGCCGCCGAAAAAAGGCGTGGCCATGACCGGCGAACTGACGCTGACCGGGCATGTCTTGCCGATTGGCGGGGTGCGTGAAAAGGTCATTGCGGCGCGGCGGCAGAAAATTTTTGAATTGATCTTGCCGGAGCCTAACCGTGGAAGCTTTGATGAGTTGCCGGATTACCTGAAGGAAGGGATTACCGTGCATTTCGCCAAGCGTTTTGCGGATGTGGCGAAAATTTTGTTCTGACAGGATGTTCGCCATCATGCATGCACTGCAAGTGTGCTGGCGAACTACTCTTATTCCTAATAAAGCTAAGTAACTGTCAGATGTGACAGTTACCTCCTATTGAATTGATCGCCAAACTCCAACTCGACAATGGCTCACTATCAAAAGGAATTAGCACATGACGGTAGATGAAATCAGCCCCGCTGCCCAGGACCTGTTCGCCGTAGATGGCAGGATGAAATTCAGCGCCGGCCGGATTGCAGTCGACTCACCTGATTTGGAGTATCGTCTTTTAATCCCGGACGAAACAACGATTGCGGGTTTTCAGAACCGGGGCTTACCTGGCGAAAAGCAACTGTCGTTTACTTTCAGCAAAGACATCAAGAGTGGCACTCACACCCTCGGGGAAGAGGGATCACCGTTCCGTGCAGCGAACTTCCATGAAAGGCTTAACGATATACTGGGCCCTAAATCCCTCGAGCATTACAAAGCAATCGAAGGCAAAGTAGTCCTGACCGTTTTGGGCAACTTGCCTTATCAAATGGATTATCTGGTCAACTCCTTCGAACTCACCGTAGAGTCGTTGACGACCGGTAAAACCTTCGGGATTTTAGGAAATTTTCTAAGTCAAATGACTTACTCCTCTGCGAAGTAGACCTGACTGCACATCTACGGGCGCTAAACAGGTACCAGAGGATCGCGCCCGTAGCTCCTCCCGTCACAATTTGTCTCATCTTCAGTTATGCTCGCCGTTCGTCGTGAATGCCGGAGCCACTGACCTTATGTCCCCCACCCGCTTGTTTGTCCCCCTCGCCCTCGCTTTGCTGGCCGCCTGCGCCACGCAACCGAAACAGAACGTGACCGTGGAAAAACAAAGCGAATGCCCGGTGAAACTCACCAGTGGGCAAAACCTGATCCTGACCCTGCCGAGCAACCCGACCACGGGTTACCGTTGGGCGATCCAGGATTCGGCCGGTGGCGTATTGCGCTCGCTGGGGCCGGAGGTGTATCGCAACCCGGAAGATGCCGGTGTCGTGGGTGCGGCCGGCGTATCGACCTGGCGCTTTCAGGCGTTTGCCGCCGGTTCGGGGCGCTTGCGCCTGACTTCTCAACAGCCTTGGGCCCCGGAAGTGCCGGCGGTGGAAACCTTCGACTGCGCGATTTCGGTTAACTGATCGTGGGCTGGCTGATTCTGGCGCTGATGGGCGCGGTGACTTTTCTCTACGGCCTGAGCGTGCATGCTGCGTTGCTTTGCCTGCTGGTCAAACCGCTGCCCGTGCTGGCCTTGCTCGGCTGGCTGCACGACGCGCCGCCCAGCGAATATCGGCGCTGGATCAGCCTGGGCCTGATTTTTTCCCTGCTTGGCGATGTGTTGCTGGCGTGGCCGGGGGATTTGTTCGTGTTCGGCCTCGGGGCGTTTTTGGTCGCGCATCTGGCGTATCTGAAAGCGTATTTGAGTGATTGCCGACGATTGGCGGTGTTGCCATTGATCCTCGCGCTGGGCGTTGGCGCTTTGCTGCTGGGGATTTTGATTGCCAATGGTCTGGGCCCCCTGCTGATCCCGGTGATTGTCTATGGCCTGGCCATCAGTGCGATGCTTTGGCGGGCGCTGGCTCGCCTGGGCACCGATGTGCCCAAACGCTCGGCGCTGCTGGCGGCGGCCGGTGCGCTGGCGTTTGTGTTTTCCGATAGCGTGATTGGCATCAATCGATTTGTCGCGCCGTTTCATGCCGCGCCCTACGTGATCATCCTCAGCTATTGGCTGGGGCAATGGGGGATTACGGCGTCGGCGTTTTCTCAAAAACAACGCTGATCCCTGTGGCGAGGGAGCTTGCTCCCGCTCGGCTGCTCAGCAGTCGCAAACCCGGCTACTCCGGTGCATCGATTGAAACGCGATTGAATGGTTTTGGGGCTGCTGCGCAGCCCAGCGGGAGCAAGCTCCCTCGCCACAACAGCCCTTTCACCACTCAAACTGCATGAGCCAGGCGGTTTATCAGACAACCCGCGCATCCCCGCGCCAAGTTGGCTAAAATGCCGGCCTTTTCCACCTACGCCGCTGGAACCGCCGTGAGCAAAGAACCCGATCGCCTTTTCGCCCAGCCTTTGGCCCAGGTGCCCGACTTCGCCTTTAACGAGGACGTGGTGCGGGTGTTCCCGGACATGATCAAGCGCTCGGTGCCCGGCTATCCGACCATCGTTGAAAACCTCGGCGTGCTCGCTGCGCAATTCGCCCAGCCCAACAGCGTGCTCTACGACCTCGGCTCGTCCCTCGGCGCAGTGACTCAGGCGTTGCGCCGTCACGTGCGCACCGATGGCTGCCGCGTCATCGCTGTGGATAACTCCGTGGCGATGGTCGAGCGCTGCCGCGAGTACCTCAACGGCCAGGATTCGATGTTCCAGGAATTGCTGCCGGTCGAAGTGATCGAAGGCGACATCCTCGCTTTGCAATTCCAGCCAGCTTCGGTAGTGGCGCTGAACTTCACGCTGCAATTCATCGCCCCCGAGCAGCGTACCGCGCTACTGAGTCGCATCCGCCAATCGCTGTTACCCGGCGGCGCGTTGATCCTCTCGGAGAAGCTGCGCTTCAACGACCCCGAAGAGCACGCGCTCCTCACCGACCTGCACGTCGCGTTCAAACGCGCCAACGGCTACAGCGAACTGGAAATCGCCCAGAAGCGTAGCGCCATCGAAAACGTCATGAAGCCCGACAGCCTCGAAGAACACCGCGAGCGCCTGCTGGCCGCCGGGTTTTCGAAAGTCGTGCCGTGGTTCCAGTGTCTTAACTTTGCCTCGTTGATTGCCTTGCCATGATTGATCTGTCCCCTCTCGCCCGCCGTCTGGCCGGCACACCGCTGGCCGACTGGGCCAATACCTTGCAAGCGCAACTCGACAAGAAAATGGAAAAGGGTCATGGCGACCTTGAGCGCTGGCAAAGTGCGCTGGACGCCTTGCCGAAGATCCAGCCGAGCGAGGTCGACTTGCTCAACGGCCTGAGCCTGGACACAGATTGCGACGATGCAACCCGTGCGCAAATGCGTACGGCGCTGATGGGTTTGTCGCCGTGGCGTAAGGGTCCGTTCGATCTGTTTGGCGTTCACGTCGACACTGAATGGCGTTCGGACTGGAAGTGGTCGCGCGTTGCTCCGCATCTGGACCTGAAGGGCAAACGCATCCTCGATGTCGGTTGCGGCAACGGATACTACATGTGGCGCATGCTTGGCGCCGGTGCAGACAGCGTGATCGGCGTCGATCCCAATTGGCTGTTCTTCTGCCAATTCCAGGCCGTTCAGCGCTATTTGTCCGAGCCCAATGCCTGGCACCTGCCCTTCCCCTTCGAAGACCTGCCACCAGAGCTCGAAGGCTTCGACACGGTGTTTTCCATGGGCGTGTTCTATCACCGCCGCTCACCGATCGAGCATTTGCTGGCCTTGAAGGACTGCCTGGTCAAGGGCGGTGAACTGGTGCTGGAAACGCTGGTGATCGAAGGCGATCAGCAGCAGGTGCTGGTGCCGGAAGATCGTTACGCGCAGATGCGTAACGTGTGGTTTTTGCCGTCGGTGCCGGCGCTTATGCTCTGGTTGCGGCGTGCCGGCTTCACGGACGTGAAGTGCGTGGATGTCAGCGTGACGACCGTCGAGGAACAGCGCGGGACGGAGTGGATGAAGTATCAGTCGTTGAGTGATTTCCTCGATCCGGAAGACCACAGCAAGACGATTGAAGGGCTGCCGGCGCCGATGCGTGCTGTCATCGTCGCCCGCAAGTAAACACCAGCTCCCTGCCACTGGAGATCAAAATGTGGGGCTTGCTCGCGAAAGCGGTGGATCAGTCAACAGATCTGTTGAATGTTAATCTGCATTCGCCAGCAAGCCCCCAGATTAGTTTTGTGTTGAGTCTGAAGGCTTGGCTCTTCGGGCCTTGAAGAACTCGCTCAAAACCGCCCCGCATTCTTCCGCCAACACACCGCCCTCATACAACACCCGATGATTCAAAAAGCCTTGGGTGAAGAACTGTCCCTGGCTCTGCACAATCCCCGCCTTGGGCTCCAGCGCGCCATACACCACCCGCGCAATCCGCGAATGCACGATCAGCCCGGCGCACATGCTGCACGGTTCAAGCGTCACGTACAGCGTACTGCCCGGCAGGCGATAATTGCTGGCCGCCAACGCTGCGGCGCGGATGGCGACCATCTCGGCATGCGCACTCGGGTCGTTGCCGCTGATCGGGCAATTGAAGCCGCGACCGATGATTTCACCGTCCTGCACCAGCACCGCGCCCACCGGCACTTCACCCAGCGCCGCGCCTTGAGCAGCCAGCGCCAGGGCTTCACGCATGAAGTCGCGATCACGACTGCGGTCAATGATCGCCGCGGGACGAATCTGTCGCATCACGCCACCTCGATGGCGGCCATCAGGCCGGTTTCCATGTGGTCGATCACATGGCAATGGAACATCCACACCCCAGGGTTATCCGCCACCAGCGCCACTTGTGCACGCTCGTTCTTGCCCAGCAGGTACGTGTCGGTGAAATACGGGATGACCTTGTGCCGGTTCGAGGCAATGACCTTGAAGCTCATGCCGTGCAGGTGAATCGGGTGCTGATACTGAGTCATGTTTTTCAATTCGAAAATGTAGCTCTTGCCCTTCTCGAGTTTGGCAATCGGGCGGTCGGCGCAGGTCTTGTCGGTGATGTCCCAGGCCTTGCCGTTGATCTGCCACAGGCTTGGCGGCTTGCCGTTGTCGACGTTGACCGACACCGAGCCGACCCATTCGAAATTGAAGTTGAGTTTCTCGGCATTGGCCAGGTCCGGCTCGGCCACCGGGTTGGCGGGCAATGCGGGCGGCCACTGGGTCGGTGCATCGCTGTTCGTCACTGAGCGGAATGTGCCCAAACGCACCGGGCCGTTGCGCAGTGATAATTCTTCGCCGGCCGGCGGCGCCTTGATCGCCAGGCAAATACGCATGCCCGGGCCAAGCCAGTACTCCTTGCCCAGCGGACGTGGCTCGACAGGATTGCCATCCAGCGCGTAGATCTGCGCTTCGACGCCGGGGATGTTGAGGCGATAGGTCAGCGTATTGTCGAGATTGAGCAGACGCACGCGGGTGATCTGCCCGGCGGGCAAGTCGATCACCGCTTGCGCGACACCATTGATGGTCGACAGGCGCCCCGCCGTGCCGCCTCGGGCCGCCTCGCGAGGAATACTGAACGCGACGAACGCACCTTCTTCATCAACGTGCCAGCTCTTGAGGCTCAGGGTCTTTTCGTACTTGAAACCGGTCGGCTCGCGTTCTTCGACGATCAATGGGCCAACCAGCCCGCGACCGAGTTCTTCGCTGCTGTTCACGTGCGGGTGATACCAATAGCTGCCGGCATCCGGCACGCGGAATTTGTAATCGAAGTATTCACCCGGTAGCACCGGCAGTTGCGACACGTAGGGCACGCCATCCATTTCCAGCGGCAAACGGATGCCATGCCAGTGAATGGTGGTCGCCACCGGCAGGTGATTGATGAAACGCACCCGCAGCCATTCACCCTGACGAACCCGCAACTCGGTGCCCGGCGCCGATGGGCCGAACGCCCAGGCTTCGGTCTTGTGCCCGGCCACCAGTTCGACGTCCAGCGGCGCGGCGATCAGCTCATAGTCGTGGCCCGCATCGGCATCGGCCATCTTGCCCAGCCAGTACCGCGACGCGCCCCCCGCACCGACGCCAACGACAACAAGACCGGCCAGGCCACCGAGGATTTGGCGACGGGTAAAGGACATGAACTCAACTACCTCACGTATCAGCGACAGGTCCGCAGACCTGCAAAAGGCGAATACGATACACCTGCGGATGAGAAACAGTAAGGGCGACCGAGAGACGCACATCATCGGTGGCGAAAGATCGGTTATGGCTGAAGGCCAATGATCAGGTGCACCACCCCGCCCTCCAGCATCATGACGCCGGGCACACCGGCCAGATTCAACGCCTGCCTGTTCATCCGCGCCACGTCGCGCAATTCCACGCGAACCCGGGTCAGCGCCACAGGCTGCTGCGACGTGAGGTTATCCACACCACCCAACGCGGCCACCACATTCGCTGCCAGGCCAGGCGCCGATGGCACAGCCACCTTCGGTTCATCCACGATCAGATCCGGCGTCAAGGCTTTCCAGAATGCCTGCTGCATTTTCTCGAACATGTTCAGTTCTCCATCACCAATGAGGTTTCGACCGCCGCGTCGCAATACAGCCGCAAGGCCTCGCGCACTTGCCCGGCACTTTCCAGGCCCAGAACCTGTTGGGCGATGGCCTGGCAATCCACCAGGTCCACTGTGCGAACCGTCGCTTTGACCGCCGGAATCAACGGCACACTCACCGATAACTCGTCCACCCCCAGGCCCAGCAAGAGCGGCGTGGCCAAGGTTTCCGAGGCCAGCGCGCCGCAAACGCCCACCCACTTGCCGTGGGCATGAGCGGCTTTCACGGTGCTGGCGATCAGTCGCAGCACCGCGGGATGAAAACTGTCAGCCTGACTGGCGAGCCGCGGATGATCACGGTCCATGGCCAGGGTGTATTGGGTCAGGTCGTTGGTGCCGATGGAGAAAAAATCCACTTCGGGCGCAAACAGGTCCGCCATCAACGCGGCCGCTGGCACTTCGATCATGATCCCCAGCTTCGGCAGTTCCGTGAGGCCCAGGGCCAGCGCCTCCTCTTCGAGCAGTTGCCGGGCCACACGCAACTCCGACAGTTGCGTCACCATCGGCAGCATGATGTGCAAACGGGTCTGGCCCGCACAACTCAGGATTGCCTTGAATTGATCGCGCAACAGTTGCGGACGCTCCAGGCACAGACGAATCCCGCGCACGCCCAGAAAGGGGTTGGTTTCACTGTCCATCGGGACATAGGCCAACGGCTTGTCACCGCCAACATCCAGGGTGCGCACCACCAGGTTCCGCGCAGGCCCGAGGGCTCGGGCGATGGCGCTGTAGGTGGATGCCTGCTCGTCATGGCTCGGCGCATGATGGCGATCCAGATAGAGAAACTCCGAACGCAGCAAACCGACACCCGCCCCTCCCAGCGCCATGGCCTGTTCGGCTTCCGCCAGCGAAGCGATGTTGGCCGTCACCTCGACAGGGTGTCCGTCGCGGGTACAGGCAGCCAGTGACGCCTGCGCCAACTCCTGGTGTTGGCGTTGCTGTGCAAGCTTGCGTCTGGCTTGAAGGTGTTCGATGGCGGCCAGGTCCGGGTCGATCTGCAACTCTCCCTTATCGGCATCGAGCAACACCTGGGTGCCGTTGACCAGCGCCAGCACTTGCACCGGCAACCCGCAAATCGCCGGCAAACCGAATGCCCGCGCCAGGATCGCGACGTGGCTGGTGGCGCCACCACCGACCGTGGCAAAACCCAGCACCTTTCGGGTATCAAGCCCGGCGGTCTGGGACGGCGTCAGTTGTTCAGCAATCAGGATGGCCCCATCAGGCAACTCCAGCTCGCGTTCCCGCACGCCGAGTAGCAACTTGAGCACTCTCTGACTGACATCGGCCAGGTCTGCCGCCCGTTCGGCCAGCAACGCATTGCCCAGGCTTTTGAACAAGGTCGCTGTCGATTCGGTGGCCGCGCGCCAGGCGAATCCGGCACTTTTGCCTTCGTCGATCAGCACCTGAGCCACTTCCAACAAACCCGGGTCTTCGAGCAGTTCCTGATGAGCCCTGAAAATCTCTGCCTGGGCATCGCCCGCGGCGTTGTCGCGCATCTGCTGCAAAGCTGAAATGGCCTCGGTCAACGCGGCGGACAGATGATCGCGCTCAACCTGCGAACCCTCACCCCATTCGCTCACCACAAGGGCCTGCTCGGCGATCTGCACCACCTGGCCAAATGCCGCCCCCGCCGAAGCACACACCCCACGCAGCACCTTGGGCGATGAAATCTCCAGAGGCACCGGCGCAACATCCGCCATCACAGTCACTGTCTCGCCACAACCCGCGGCCAGCAGCTCCGCCAGCGTCTTGATCGCCGCCTCGGCATCCGGGCCGACTGCACTGACTTGCACAACGTCGTGGTGAGCTGTCTGCAACGCCATGATCGCCACCAGGGATTTCGCGTTCGCACTCGCCTGCTGTTTATGCAGATGAATGCTGGCCGAGAACCCTTTCGCCGCCTGGGCGAACACCGCCGCAGGACGGGCGTGCAAACCGTTCAGGTTGGGTAACGTCACCGGTTTGGAGAACAGCGCCTCGCCCTCTTGCGCCACGGACACACCGGTTGTCTGCTCGACAGCGTTCAACCCCAGCAGCGGCTTACCACTGTCTACCCACCCCGTTTGCGCCGCCAGCCAAGTGAACGGCTCGCCGCTGACCACCAGCATCAAGGTCAGCAGGCTGCGTGCATTCAACGCAACAAAATCGGCATCGAACTCGATCAGCGCCTGCCCGACGTCAACCTGCTGCCCCTCCTCCACCAATCGCGTGAACCCTTTCCCGGCAAGGTTCACCGTGTCGAGCCCGATATGCATCAACACCTGCACGCCATTTTCATTGGTGATGCTGACTGCATGCCCACTGGCCTGCACATTGCTGACAACCCCCGCCAGCGGCGCACACAATGTTGTTGAAGCCGGATCGATGCACAGCCCATCGCCGATGATCCGGCTGGAAAACACCGGATCGGGCACAAGGTCCAGAGGCATCAGTACGCCGGACAGGGGTGCGTGGAGCTGCAATTGTTGGGGTATGGCCATGACGTCACCTGCTGTTTTGTTCTCTGAAGTGCCGATGGAGCGCGACGCCCCGACAGCATCGCTTATTTCCACCAGTACTCGACCTGCAATCCGACGTTCGCACCGTGCCGCGCCGTGCCGAAGGCTCCGGTGTCGGACAACGCTGAACCCGCTGCCAGTTCATTGGCCGCACGCTTGGCCGCCTCGTTCCAGCTGGCATAGGTGTAATACAAGCGCACTTCGGGTCGCGCCCAGAATTCAGGGCCCTTGGGCGACCAGGTCGGGGCGAAGGTGAACTTGCTCAGTTTGCGCGTGCCACCCGTGGCGTCGACCTGATCGTGGCCCAGTTCGGTCACCAGTTTGAACTGCTCGGTGATCGCGTACGCAGGGCGAATCCCCAGGGAAATCCAGTTCTGGTCGGCACCGTCCGGGCGAATGTCTTTCTGGTAAACCGCCTCGACCTGCCCACCAAATCGTGGCGTCACTTGCCAGTCGAAGAACTCCACCACCCGGTAACTTTTGTTGCTGTCGTCCAGCTTTACGTTACCGGTATAACCCAATCCGGTGCCTGGGCCTTCGCCATACTGGAAAGCCAGTTTGTTCTTGCCTCCCAGAAAACCCTTTTGCACATGCTGGGTGGTGATTGCCCAGCCGCGATGAGCGTCGCGGCTGTCAGGTTTGTCGATGTAGCTCAGGCCAAACTCCAGCTCACCGCCGGGGTTGGTGTTGAATCCAGCCACGTTGAAGTCGTGACGATTGATGTAATCCTTCTGGTACAGGTTGTCCTTGCGCGAAAAGGCGTAGCTGTATTTCAGATCGCCGATCAGCACATCCTCGATGCCGCCGCCGGTGGCGCTCTGGTTCCAGTAGTAAAAGTCGGAAATGTGGATGTCGTTCCGTTTGTAATAGCGTCGACCGGCCCACAGCGAGCCGCCGTTGAGGCCGGGCATGTTCGACCATTGCCCGTACAGCTGCGGCAGGCGCACCGAGCCGTTGTCGCCCTTTAACGTCAGGTCCTTGTCGTATTGGTTATACAGCGAGGCCATGCCATCGACACTGAGCACCGAACCGTCATCCAGGGTGTACACGTCCTGACGAAGTTCCAGTTCCCCATAGTGCTCGCACTCGTTACCGAGGCGGTATTTGGTCTGTGCTCCGGGCAGCTGGAAACACTGTTGTTTACCACTGTTGACCGATGTCCCGACACCGCTGCGCAGGTAACCGCCGAACTCCAGCGCATGGGCCGACCAAGGCAATGCCAGGCAGACACTCGCGGCGACAAGGCTGCGATTTATTGTTGTTTTCAAGAACCACCCCATTATTTTTATTGTGTTGTTCCGCAAAATCAGCGCGCAAAACTCCCCCGCGCAGCGTTCTGCGTGTTTTTTCGAAGTCGGTGTTTTTAGTGGTCGGTCAGGTGCAAAACAAACGATTCATACGGTCGTAAAAACACCTGTCGATTTCGCGGCGGACAGTCCGGGTAGTTGCAGATGACCAGGCGCTGGGTCATGAGTTCGGTGATCACTCCATCCGGCAATTCAACTTCGCAAGGCGTCCCGTAGAAGTTGTTCAGTACCAGCAAACGTTCGCCGTTTCCTTCCCGTACATACGCCCAGACATGCGCATGCTCAGGCAGCAACTGACGGTAAATACCATCGGACATCAGCGCTTCGGTACGCCGCAAGTTGATCAGCAGACGGTAGTGATGCAGCACTGAATCCGGGTCGTCGAGTTGAGTGGCGACGTT
Organism: Pseudomonas sp. IT-P100; assembly: GCF_949767185.1. Taxonomy (NCBI): domain Bacteria; kingdom Pseudomonadati; phylum Pseudomonadota; class Gammaproteobacteria; order Pseudomonadales; family Pseudomonadaceae; genus Pseudomonas; species Pseudomonas sp. IT-P100. The sequence continues at coordinate 396,198 of NZ_CATKQK010000022.1, read as the reverse complement.
GATCTGCGCCGAGTTGGCCGGCACGCCGATCCAGGGTTCCACCGCGCTGAAACCGGCGTTCGGTTCGCCATTCCAATGCATCGGCGTACGGCCGTTGTCGCGGGACTTCTGCATGATCGCCGCCATGTTGTCGGCATCGCTCGCACCCGCCTCGCGCTTGAGGCGGAAGATGTTCAGGGTCTCGACATCGCGGTATTGATCGATGTGATCGAAACCCGGATTGGTCATGCCCAGTTCTTCGCCCTGATACACAAATGGCGTGCCCTGGAGAAAATGCAGCGCAGTGCCGAGCATCTTCGCCGACACCACACGATGCTCGCCGTCATGACCAAACCGCGAGACCACCCGCGGTTGGTCGTGATTACACCAGAACAGCGCATTCCAGCCTCCGCCGGCCTGCATGCCGGTTTGCCAGTCGGAGAGGATGCGCTTGAGTTCAAGGAAGTCGAAATCAGCGCGAATCCACTTCTGCAGGTTCGGGTAATCGACCTTCAGGTGATGGAAATTGAAGGTCATCGACAGCTCCTTCGACTCCGGTCGCGAGTAGCGAATGCAGTGTTCGAGGCTGGTAGACGACATCTCGCCGACATTGATCAGGTCATGGCCCTCGAACACTTCGCGGTACATTTGCTGCAAGTATTCGTGAACATTCGGGCCGTCGGTATAGAAGCGTCGGCCGTCGCTATCGTCGTCGGGAAAGTCCGCCGGTTTCGAGATCAGATTGATCACGTCCAGACGGAAACCGCCCACGCCTTTATCGCGCCAGAAACGCATCATTTTGAAGACTTCGGCGCGTACCTTCGGGTTGTCCCAGTTCAGGTCGGCCTGGGTGTGATCGAACAGGTGCAGGAAGTACTGACCGGTCTGCGCCTCGTATTCCCACGCCGAACCGCCGAACTTGGATTCCCAGTTGTTTGGCTGATCGCGCCAGATGTAGAAGTCACGGTACGGGTTGTCGAGACTGCTGCGGGCCTGTTGGAACCAGGCGTGTTCGATCGAGGTGTGGTTGACCACGATATCGAGCATCAACTTGATCCCGCGCTTGCCGGCCTCGGCAATCAGCAAATCACAATCGGCCATGGTGCCGTAGCTCGGATCGATGGCGTAGTAATCGCTGATGTCGTAACCGTTGTCGCGCTGGGGTGAACGCAGGAACGGCGTGATCCACAGGCAATCGACGCCCAGCCAGTGCAGGTAATCGAGCTTGGCCACGACGCCGAGCAAATCACCCGTGGGGTTGCCCGCGTGGCTGTGAAAACTCTTCGGGTAGATCTGGTAAATCACCGAACGTTGCCAGTCTTGCATGGCGGATTCCTTCAGTAAGATTTGTACTGGCCTTTCGGGCCTCTTCGCGGGCAAGCCCGTTCCCACAGTGACCGCATTCCATGTGGGAGCGGCGGTGCGACGATGCGATCTATCAGGCGACCCGATACCCAGGCCGAACAATCTTCATGCTCAACCCGCAGGTCAAAACAAACGGCACGACCATGGCGATGATCATTCCGATCACAAACATCGGGATGAACTGCGGGATGATCGAGATAAATCCGGGCAAGCCGCCGACACCGATGGCCGATGCCTGGACCTTGTTCAGCGACAGGAAGATGCACCCCAGCGCCGAACCAATCAGTGCGGCGTAAAACGGAAACTTGTAGCGCAGGTTGACCCCGAACATCGCCGGTTCGGTGATGCCAAAATAGGCCGAAATCGCTGAAGTCGACGCCATGGATTTGTCCCGCGCATTACGGGTCATGTAGAACACCGCGAGCGCCGCGCTGCCTTGGGCGAGGTTGGACATGACGATCATCGGCCAGATAAAGGTGCCGCCCTGGGTCGAGATGAGCTGCAAGTCGACCGCGAGAAACATGTGGTGCATGCCGGTGATCACCAAGGGCGCGTAAAGCAGGCCGAAGATTGCACCGCCGACCATCGGCGCCAGATCAAACAGGGTGACCACACCTTCAGTGATGAGAATCCCCAGATGCCGGGTCACCGGGCCAATGACCGCCAGGGCCAGCACGCCGGTGACCACGATGGTGGTGATCGGCACCACCAGCAATTGCACGGCATTAGGCACTCGCGCCCGCAGCCATTTTTCGATGACGCTCATCACGTAGGCCGCCAGCAGAATCGGCAGGATCTGCCCCTGATAGCCGACCTTTTCGATCTGGAACAAACCGAGGATGTCGAAATACGGCAGGCTCTGGCCGTCGAGACCTGCGACGGCCTTGCCGTAGTTCCAGGCATTGAGCAGGTCGGGGTGAACCAGCATCAGGCCGAGCACGATGCCGAGAATTTCGCTGCCGCCAAACCGCTTGGCGGCTGACCAGCCCACCAATGCAGGCAGGAACACGAACGACGTGTTGGCCATCAGGTTGATCAGGCTCCAGAGCCCGTCAAGCCTGGGGTAAGCATCCAGCAGGGTCTGGCCTTCGATGAACATGCCCTTGGCGCCGATGAGGTTGTTGATGCCCATCAGCAGGCCCGCAATGATCAGCGCCGGCAGGATCGGCATGAACACATCGGAAAACACCCGCACCAGACGTTGCACGGCATTTATCTTGTCGGCGCTTTTCTGTTTGACGTCGGCGATCGTTGACGCAGCAAGACCGGTTTGTTGGCGCAGTTCTGCGTAAACCTTCTCCACCTCGCCAGGACCGATGACCACCTGGAACAGACCGCCGGTAAAGAATGAGCCTTTGACCAGATCAATCTGGTTAAGCGTGGCGCTGTTGACCCGGCTCGGGTCCTTGAGGGCAAGGCGCAGGCGTGTGACGCAATGCGCGGCCTGCTCGAGGTTGTCGCTGCCACCGAGGCTTTGCAGCAGCTCGCTGACGATGTTCGGATAGTCGTGGCTCATGCTTGTTTTTCCGCTGTGGTTTTTTGTTATTGGCAGCACGCCGAAGCGAAAAGTACTCGTCTGTACGAGTTAAATCAACAACTCGTACAGACGAGTTTGAATTTGTTTATTTACAACCCGACAGGCGGCGATTTTTCCTACCCTCACACATGCTGAAATCCCAAAGCCGCATGGACAAACCCCTACCCTGCCCTTAAGGTTCGAAACCTTGAGTACATTGCGGCACAGAGCCATCCCCATGAGTAAATACAACCAGATCTACAGCGATCTGCTTGCCAGCATCACGACCGAACGTCTGGAGCGCGGCGCCCGGTTGCCCTCCGAAACCGAATTGATGGACAGCTATCAGGCCAGTCGCGGCACCGTGCGCAAAGCCATCGAACAATTACAGGAGCGCGGTTTCGCCCAGAAAGTCCACGGAAAAGGCACCTTTGTGTTGTCGACCGACCCGATCGAATTTCAGTTGGGTGGCATCGTCAGCTTTCAGGAAACCCATCCGCGATTGGGCAACAACGTCAGCACCGAGGTGGTCGAGTTCAGCCAGATCCCGCTCGAAGGTGCGTTGCTGGAACATATCAAGGCGGAAGAAGGCAGCCTGATCACGAGGATCAAACGCGTACGGCGGATCGATGGAAAACGAGTGATCCTCGACATCAACCATTTCGTCAGCGACGTCATTCCCGGACTCTCGCGGGACATCGCCGAACACTCGATCTACGCCTTCATCGAGCAGACCCTGCAACTGCAAATCGCCTACGCCCAGCGCACCATCGAAGCCGTGCCCTGCAGCAAGGATGACCAGCAACACCTCGACCTCGACGGCCAGAGCCATGTGATCGTGGTCAGCAACCAGACGTTTCTGCAGGACGGCCGGCAGTTCGAGTACACGGAATCACGGCACACCCTCGACAAGTTCTATTTTTCGGATGTGGCACGGCGCTGACCCTGCACGGTTGAAAAATGCGTTTGGGCATAACTATGTAGTGCACTTCCTTTGAGCAAGCGGGCGATCATCGCTGCCCATTTCTCAAGGAGCGAGAGCATGTCCACCGAACAAAATACCCCCGCATCAAGCAATGCCGCCGACCAGGAAAAACTCAAACTCATCGCGCCGGTCGTTGTGACAGCCTGCCCCGGTTTGCAGGAGGAAGCCCATGCGGTAGCCCGTGAAATCCTGCAAAAACACGGCATCACCCACCTGGACCCCGATCAGGTCTGGTGGCATCGCTTCGACAATGTCTCGGCCAGCAGCAGCAAGGCCTTTCTGGGTTGGGAGCACGCGCCAAAACCCAGTGAATCCTTCACCCTGACGCAACTGGTGATCCATCGGTACCGCGTGACCGACCAGGACGACGCCCTCGAACTGAACAGCAATGGCGGTTTTTACACCGCGGATGCCGACGCCAGCATTTACAACGAAACCAATGAAGTGCGGATGTACCCCAGCAAGGTGCTCGCCGACCTGTGGGAGAAGAACCTCAGTGAGCGCTATCTGCATAAACTCAATGCCTTTTGGGCCACCCATTTCGATGACTACCGGACCCTGGCCAAATGTAATTACCTGAGCAAAGCCATCGAGGCCCGCGAAAGCGGTCAGCTGGGGGAAGAGGATTTCCAGACCGCCATCAGGGCCGTCGTCGATGGCGCATCCTGGCCAATCACCCTGGCGACCCTGCAAGCGCAAACCGCTACGCCTGCGGATCTTCGTGTCTGCGCGCTGGATGTCGCCGGGCATGTCGCCACCGATATTCTGCGCATCGTTGAGAGCAACGGTCGGCAGATCACGTACGTTCCCGGCGCCGCTGAGCCCTTCCACGTGCACCCGACAGTGACGGACATGCACTGGTGGATGTTGCTGCAAATGAACGAAGAAAAGCCCCGTACCGAGTTCATGACCCATTTCCCGCTGTCGGTGCGCAAGGAAGTGCAGGACAACATCACCCCGTTGATGAATCAGCTGGTCGGTACCTGGGGCAAGTACGACCACCATTTGATCAATCAAAAAGACATCACCCTCAGCGGTGACGTATTCACCTGGCAGAGCCAGGCGGTCAAGAGCGCGATGCTGGAAGAGGCCAATCTGACCCTGGTGACCAATGGACAGATGCGCGAACACCTGTGGCTGGGTTATCTGACCGTCGGCCTGAAGGTCTTCGGCCCGTTGGCAGTACTCGGCTGGCCGATCGCCCTGCCGGTGATCGGAGCCAGCATCGCAGCGATGGGTTTGAACATCGACAAGGCCGTCAATGGCAAGACGGCAGCGGAACGCAAGGCGGGGGTCATCGGCGCGGTGCTCGCCGGCGTCAACACCCTGTTCAATATCCCGTTACTCAAGGAAATCAACGTATTGGACGACGTCGGGGCGGCGGCCGAGGCGGCAGAAGCGGCCGAGATGGCGGATTTGAACAAGACGCTCGACCCGCAAGAAACCGTCGACCCGCAGGCGCCCGTAGAGCCAGAGGAAAGTCCTCTGCCAGCGGGTCTGTTGCCCACCCTGCCCGATGAAACCGAGCAAGCGTTGGAAGTGCCGGAACACTGGCAAAGCAATGAAATCCTCGAAAGCTACCCCATGGCCACCAGTGGCAAATTCCAGGGTGTCTACACGCTGGATTCACAGCCTTCCAACGCTATCCTGATAAACGATCAGGCCTACTACGTGCGTTATGAGGCAGACGTCAACGGCGGCGGAACCTGGGCCATCATCGACCCGGAGAACCCGAATGCCTTTACCGGATCGATTCCCGTACGCCTGAATGCCGAGGGGGAATGGGAGCTGGCGGCGAAACGAGGGTTGACCGGTGGCGGCAAAGGCCTGAGCAAGCCTGTTCCCGGGCCATCCAGGCCGCTCCCCCATGTCCGGCCACGTCATTCCGTCGAACACTTGACGAGATACGACGCCCCCAATGGACGTTCGCTGAACTTCCTGGCGTTGGGAGAGCAAGAGACTCACATAAAAATCATCACGTTGCCTAACGGGTATCTCAAAGGGGTCACCCCTTATGAAGAGTTCGTCGCAGGACGTCGCACGGTACTGGTCAGGGATGCGACCGGTTTCCAGCGTCCGGAGGGCTTTTTCGCTTCGCTGCCCCCTCGCCCGACTCAGCCCGTGATCACACCCTCCACCACCGTTACAGAACTCATCGAGAAAGTATTCGACGCAGCGCCGGGGCTGGTGGTCGGTGAAAGCCAGGATCGCATCGCCAGTATGCGGTTCCTGATCGAAAACATGCCGACACTGGCCAGGCAAGGCGTCAAGACGATCTACATGCATCGGCTGCTCAACGACTTCAATCAAGTCGACCTGAACGACTTCGCCGATACCGGGCAGATGCATGGCATGCTGGAAAAGTATCTGCAAAAACTGCCGGGCGATCCTGCCGGACAGTACACGCCTCTGGAAGTCGTCAGGACAGCCCAACAGAACGGCATTCGAATCCAGGCCACCGATTGCCTGGCAAGCTATCGCCACACCGACTCGAACTTCCGCGCCCTGTCACGACAATCCGTCAAGACCTACCTCACCCATACCATCATGCGAGCCACTCAAGCCCGCAACGGCGGCGGAAAATGGGTGGTGCTCACCGATCAGGAGAGTACCAACACGTTCAGGGGAATGGCCGGCATCAGCGAAACAGAGGGAGGGATCGGCTTACGCATCGAAGAAGTGGGCCCTGACCAGAACCTGCATCTGGACATCGACCAAGGCATCGACGTAGGCCGTGACTTTGCAGAGGTTACCACCCAGATGCGCGGCAATGTCGACACGTTGTACGCCGACATCAGCCTGCAGGTGCCGACTCAGGCCATTCCAAGAACGCAACAGCAAATCAATCAGCTACTGTTCCGCCAGGGCATGTTTACCATTGAAAGGTCAGACGAAACCTTGACGCTGATCCATCGCAGCCGGACCAACCTGATTATGCGAACGATGATCGAGCGCACAGCGGATGGCGGCTTCCGCATCGACCGTCCGGCCTGGGCCGCCGTGCATCAGGTGACCTACGCGAATCTGATCAGCCTTGTCCACGCACTCAACCGCATGGGCCTGACGCTGGAAGGACGCCTGCCCACTGTAGCGGCCTGATCGAAAAAAAAGCCCCGTGAACTCACATTCACGGGGCCTTTCGGGTGTTACAGACGATCAATCAGACCGGGATCATTCCCACTCAATCGTCGCCGGCGGCTTGCTCGACACGTCGTAGGTGACGCGGGAGATGCCTTCGATTTCATTGATGATGCGGCCGCTGACGGTTTCCAGCAGTTCGTAAGGCAGGTGCGCCCAACGCGCGGTCATGAAGTCGATGGTTTCCACGGCACGCAGGGCCACGACCCAGGCGTAACGACGGCCATCGCCTACAACGCCAACGGATTTCACCGGCTGGAACACCACGAACGCCTGGCTGACCTTGTGGTACCAGTCGGCCTTGCGCAGTTCTTCGATGAAGATGTGGTCGGCGCGACGCAGCAGGTCGGCGTATTCCTTCTTCACTTCACCGAGGATCCGCACGCCCAGGCCCGGGCCCGGGAACGGGTGACGGTAGACCATGTCGTACGGCAGGCCGAGTTCCAGGCCCAGACGACGGACTTCGTCCTTGAACAGCTCGCGCAGGGGTTCAACCAGCTTGAGGTTCATTTCTTCCGGCAGGCCGCCCACGTTGTGGTGCGACTTGATCACGTGGGCCTTGCCGCTTTTCGCGCCAGCCGACTCGATCACGTCCGGGTAGATAGTGCCTTGGGCGAGGTACTTGATGTTGTCCAGTTTGTTGGACTGGGCATCGAAGACGTCGATGAAGGTACGACCGATGATCTTGCGCTTTTTCTCTGGATCGCTTTCGCCGGCCAGGTTGTTCAGGAACTGGTCTTCAGCATTGGCGCGGATCACCTTGACGCCCATGTTCTCGGCGAACATGGCCATCACTTGCTCGCCTTCGTGCAGACGCAGCAGGCCGTTGTCGACGAAGACGCAGGTCAACTGGTCGCCGATGGCTTTGTGCAGCAGCGCGGCAACCACCGAGGAGTCGACACCGCCGGACAGGCCGAGCAGGACGTTGTCGGTGCCGACCTGGGCGCGAACCTGAGCGATGGCGTCTTCAGCAATCTTCGACGGCGTCCACAGCGCTTCGCAACCGCAGATGTCGAGGATGAAGCGCGAGAGGATGCGACCGCCCTGTTTGGTGTGGGTCACTTCCGGGTGGAACTGCACGCCGTAGTAGCCGCGAGCGTCGTCGAACATGCCGGCAATCGGGCAGCTCGGGGTGCTGGCCAGGATGTGGAATTCCTCTGGCATCCGGGTGACTTTGTCACCGTGGCTCATCCACACGTCGAGGCCGAACAGGCCGTCGGCGTCGATATGGTCTTCGATGCCGTCGAGCAGGCGGCTCTTGCCGACCACGTCAACGCGAGCGTAACCGAACTCACGCAGTTCGGAACCTTCAACCTTGCCACCCAGCTGTTCAGCCATGGTCTGCATGCCGTAGCAGATACCGAAGACCGGTACGCCCAGGTCAAATACGGCTTGCGGGCAGCGCGGACTGTCGGCTACGTGCACGGACTCGGGGCCGCCGGCGAGAATGACGCCTTTTGGAGCGAATTCGCGAATCGCTTCTTCATCCATGTCGAACGGATGCAGTTCGCAGTACACGCCGATTTCACGCACGCGGCGGGCAATCAGCTGGGTGTACTGGGAACCGAAATCGAGGATCAGGATGCGGTGAGCGTGAATGTCGAGGGCCATGATTCAGTCTCGTCTAAGTAATTCAGAAACAGTCGTGATTCAGAAACAACTCGGGGCTGAATCGAACAGCCCCGGGTTACTTAACGTTTTGCTTGAAGCCTCAACCTACGCGGTAGTTTGGCGCTTCTTTGGTGATCTGCACGTCGTGGACGTGGGACTCGGCCATGCCAGCGCCGGTGATCCGCACGAACTCAGGCTTGGTGCGCATCTCTTCGATGTCGGCACTGCCGGTGTAGCCCATCGAGGAACGCAGGCCGCCCATCAGTTGATGGATGATGGCGCTCAGGGAGCCCTTGTAAGGAACACGCCCTTCGATGCCTTCCGGAACCAGCTTCTCGGCACCCGCGGAGGAGTCCTGGAAGTAACGGTCGGAGGAACCTTGGGCCTGGGACATGGCGCCCAGCGAACCCATGCCGCGGTAAGCCTTGTACGAACGACCCTGGAACAGTTCGATCTCGCCCGGCGCTTCTTCAGTACCGGCGAACATCGAGCCCATCATCACGCAGGAAGCACCGGCAACGATGGCCTTGGACAGGTCACCGGAGAAACGGATGCCGCCGTCGGCGATCAACGGAACGCCAGTGCCTTCAAGGGCAGCGGCGACGTTGGCGATGGCACTGATTTGCGGGACGCCGACACCGGCGACGATGCGGGTGGTGCAGATCGAGCCAGGGCCGATACCGACCTTGACGGCGTCGGCGCCAGCTTCGGCCAGGGCCTTGGCGGCAGCGCCGGTGGCGATGTTGCCGCCGATGACCTGCACTTCAGGGAAGTTCTGTTTGACCCAACGAACGCGGTCGATCACGCCTTTGGAGTGACCGTGTGCGGTGTCGACCACCACCACGTCAACGCCGGCATTGACCAGTGCAGCTACGCGGTCACCGGTGTCTTTACCGGTGCCGACCGCAGCGCCAACTCGCAGACGACCTTGATCGTCCTTGCTGGCCAGCGGGTAAGCCTTGGCTTTCTCGATGTCTTTGACGGTCATCATGCCTTTGAGGGCGAATTTGTCGTCGACGATCAGGACTTTTTCCAGGCGGTGCTTGTGCAGCAACTCGCGGACTTCGTTCTTGTTGGCGCCTTCGCGGACGGTGACCAGACGCTCTTTAGGCGTCATCACTTCACGTACGGTGGCTTCCAGACGGGTTTCGAAGCGCACGTCACGGGAAGTGACGATGCCGACCAGGTCGCCATCGTGCAGTACCGGAACGCCGGAGATGTTGTGCATGCGGGTCAGTTCGAACAGATCACGAACCGTGGCGTCAGCCTCGATGGTGATCGGGTCCTTGACCACGCCGGCTTCGAACTTCTTGACCTTGCGCACTTCGGCAGCTTGCTGCTCGATGGTCATGTTCTTGTGGATGATACCGATGCCACCTTCCTGAGCCATGGCAATTGCCAGACGGGCTTCAGTAACGGTGTCCATGGCGGCAGAAACCAGAGGAATATTCAGCTCGATGCCACGGGTAAGGCGGGTCTTGAGACTGACTTCGTTAGGAAGCACCTCGGAATAACCAGGCACTAGTAGAATGTCGTCGAATGTCAGAGCTTCTTGGCTGATACGCAGCATCGCGGGGGCTCCCGAGCGGGAAAATGGAAGCGCGCCATTATAGTCAGACACCCCCTCGGGTTCAATGTAAAACTCTGTCTATTATTGGCATTACTGATATACGGGGATTGTCGCCGCCTACAACTCGACTTTCACCCAACTGACCGGTTGATCCAGCCAATCGGCGAACTCATCGATAAAGCTCTGCTTGAACCCCGCCTCGGCCCAGTTGTTGAAAATGAATCCCAGGTTGGAAAAGCCGCACTCCTGCAGGAAAAGAAAGCCGTTGATGTCGTCTTCATGCCCGCACTCCGGGCAGGTGAAGTTATCGGTGCGCCCCGGCATCCAGTCTTCCAGGCTTTCGAACAGCGCTTCGCCGACTTCCTTGCGGCACTCGGCGCAGCCCGCTTCTTCAAGGAAACCCTTGGCCGGCGTGTAGATGCAGCGTTTGGTAATGATCTCGAGGCCATTGATCGGCTCGCCGAACGGCAACGCTTCCGGGTGCAGGACCACGGCACGGGCACCGTCAGCGATCGCGTGGCCCATGCGGTTGCCGGTTCGGCCGCAGGTGGTCAGCTCTTCCTTGACGATGTTCTTGCGCACCAGCCACCGCACGACCGCCCTTGCCCGGGGTTCGTGCACCGGCAGCGTGGAGATTTTAGGGACGATGATGCTTTGCGAATTCATGGGTGCAAGCCTGCTGCGTCGAAATGGGGGTTCTGCGGCGTACCGTTTGACGCCTTCGCGGACATAACAATCATGTTCACCCCGCTCACTGTGGGAGCGGGCTTGCCCGCGAAGGCGTCGGAGCGGCGGGCAGCTTAATCCCTGACGAAATCCGGTCAAGTACTCAAATACCGGCCGACCAACGCAATCCCGCTGGCCAGCACCAACCAGGTCACCAGCCGCACGAATGCCTCGCGGGACAATCTCATGGTCAGCCGCCGGCCAATCCACAGCCCCAACGCCATGGCCGGCAACAAACACAGCGCCAACATCAACAAGGGTAGCTCGGCGTACACACCCGCGACAGCAAACAGGCTCAGGCGCACCACGGTGCTGCAACTGATCAGAGCGCTTTGGGTCGCCCGCGCCGCGTCTTTTGGTAACCGACTGTTCAAATAGATCGCATATAAAAAGCCGCCACTGCCAAACAGCGCACCGAACATCCCGCCGACCGTGCCCATCGGCACCGCCCAACCTGCCGACAACTGCGTCGGGCGGGTTTTGACCCACAGGCTGTAAACCGCATAGGCGCTGATAAACACCCCCATCAACAGCAACAACAGATCGGATTTCAGGTTCAGCAGAAAGATCACACCCACCGTGCAACCCACCGCCATGCACGGCAGCAGCCGCAGCAGTTCCGGCTTGGCCACATCCCGTCGCGAGGGCAGCAGATTGCCGAACGCCGCGACAAAATCCAGTAGCACCAGCAACGGCACGATCTTCGATAGCGGCATGAACAGAATCAGAATCGGCCCGGCCACCAGTGCGGTACCGAACCCGGCAATGCCAAACACGATGTAAGCCAGGGCAATGCCCAACCCGATCACCAGCCAATCCGTCGCGCCAAATGGCCATTGGTGCAACAACTCAAACGCGTTCATCGGCACGCCTTCATTAAATACTTGTGATGACTTTAGCCAGCGCGGAGCCTTGCGACTAATATCTTCAAAGCCCCTCTCTCATCTCAAAAAGGCATGCCTCATGCTTTCAACCCGTCAATTGCGTTACTTCGTGGAGATCGCCGAGTGCGGGAGTTTCAGTGCAGCCGCTGAGCGTTTGTTTGTTGCGCAGTCAGCGTTGAGCCGGCAGATAAAGGACATGGAAACCCGCCTGCAGACACCCTTGTTCGAGCGCACTGCACGCCAGCCTCGACTGACGGCCGCCGGTGAAGCCTTCCTGCCCCGGGCCAGAAACCTGCTGAACGAATTGGCCAAAGCCAGCGAGATGGCCACCCAGGTCGGCAATGGAGAACTCGGCACCTTGCGCCTAAGCCATTCCAGCACCGTCCCCATGAGTGGCCGTCTGCTGCGAGGCATCAGCGACTATTTGAGCCAGCATGTCGGTGTGTCCATGGACATCGCCAAGCTGTCTTCCGAAGCGCAACTTGAAGCGTTGGCCGACAACCGGCTTGATGTCGGGCTGCTGCGCCTGCCGGTGTTGCGCCAACGTGAAGGCGTGCAGATTGTTCCTTTGTACAACGAACGATTGCTGCTGGCCGTTCCGCCCAATCACCGGCTGGCTGTGGATAAGTCCGCTCAGGGCATCGACCTGGCGCAACTGAAGGATGAGGCGTTTATCTCTATTCCCCATCCCCAACGCGGCGGGCTGAGTTATTTGTCCGCCGAGCTGTGCATGCGTCAGGGTTTCTTTCCAAAAGCGGCCCGAGTGGTGTCGCGCAAAACCACGCAACTGCAGTTGATTCAGGCCGGGTTCGGCATCGCCCTGCTGCCGGAGTCGATGCAGGACATTGCGCCACCCGACATTCATTTCCTGCCCTTGGCCGACCCGGATTGCCACAGCACCGTCGCCCTCGCCTGCCGCCAGAATCCGACGACGCTGGTTCAACACTTCATCAACACCTGCACAGATCATTGTGGGGGCGGGCTTGCTCGCGAAGGTGGTGTGTCAGTCGACATGAAGGTTGAATGTTAAACCGCTTTCGCGAGCAAGCCCGCACACAGGGGGATTTGCGTTGGCTCATGGAGATTCGCATGCGAATGCCTTTAAACTGCGCCCCATGATTAAAGATCCCTTTGCAAGACTCGGCCTGGACCGTGAAGTCCTGACTGTCAGCCAGCTCAACGGCCGCGCGCGGGTGTTGCTCGAAGACGTGTTCAGCAATATCTGGGTCGAAGGCGAAATCTCCAACCTCGCCCGTCCGGCGTCCGGCCACGTGTATTTCACCCTCAAGGACAGCGGTGCCCAGGTGCGTTGCGCATTGTTCCGGCAGAACGCGGCACGGGTTCGCCAGGCGCTGAAGGACGGCCTGGCGGTCAAGGTGCGCGGCAAGGTTTCGCTGTTCGAAGGGCGTGGCGACTATCAACTGATCCTCGACACCGTCGAACCGGCCGGTGATGGCGCGCTGCGCCTGGCGTTCGATGCCTTGAAAGAAAAACTCAGCGCCGAAGGCCTGTTCAGCGCCGAACGCAAAGTACCGCTGCCGGCGCATCCGCAGCGCATTGGCATCATCAGTTCACCGACCGGCGCAGTGATCCGCGACATCATCAGCGTGTTCCGCCGCCGTGCGCCGCAGGTGCAGCTGACACTGATCCCCACCGCGGTGCAGGGCCGCGAAGCGACGGCGCAGATTGTCCGTGCGCTGAAACTGGCGGACGCCCGTGGTTTCGATGCATTGATCCTGGCCCGTGGCGGCGGCTCGCTGGAAGACCTGTGGTGTTTCAACGAAGAAGCCGTGGCCCGCGCCGTGGACGCTTGCGTGACGCCGATTGTCAGCGCCGTCGGCCATGAAACCGATGTCTCGATCAGCGACTTCGTCGCCGACGTTCGCGCCCCGACCCCTTCCGCCGCCGCTGAGCTGCTGGCGCCGGATTCCAGCGACCTGGTGCGTCGGGTCGAGAGCCTGCATCGACGGCTGGTGATGCGCATGCGCGACCGCCTGATGCGTGATCGCCTGCGCCTTGAAGGCATCTCTCGCCGCTTGCGTCATCCCGGCGAACGCCTGCGCCAGCAGGCGCAACGGCTGGATGATCTGGACATGCGCATGCGCCGCGCCTTCGAACGCAGCCTCAATACCCGTCGCGAACGCCTGATCCGCCTGGAGACCCGCCTCGCGGCGCAACATCCGGGGCGCCAACTGGCAATGCTGCGCCAGCGTCTCGACAGCCTCGCCGAACGTCTGCCCCGGGCCATCCGCGAAGGCCTCAAATCCCGTCGTCTGCAACTGCAAAGTCAGGTGCAGACGCTGCACGTGGTTAGCCCGCTGGCGACCCTCGGCCGTGGCTACAGCATTTTGCTCGACGAGCGCGGCAATGCGATCCGCAACGCCGCGCAAACCCACAACGGCCAGCGCCTGAAAGCCAAACTGGGCGAAGGCGAACTGCAAGTGCGGGTCGAAGACAATCACCTGACGCCCGTCACCCTTTCTTTACTGGATTGATCCATGCCGCGTTTTTTAGCTCCACTGCTGTTGTTGTGCCTGACCTTTAACGCCCACGCCGACAGCTACATCACCCGCCTGTTGAACAAACCGGTGCCGGGCGGCGTGGCGGTCTTGGATCTGGGCAGCGCTGCCCAGGCGCCGAAAGCCAGTTATCAAGGCAAACCGGTGTTGGTGGTCAAGGAGCAGAACAATTGGCTGGCGATTGTCGGTGTGCCGTTGACGGTCAAGCCGGGCACACAGCAGGTCAGCAGCGGCGGTCGCACGTTGAGTTTCACCGTCGGCAACAAGAAGTATCCGGAACAACGCATCACTTTGAAAAACACTCAACAGGTCAATCCGGACCCGGACAATCTCAAGCGCATCGAGCGCGAACTGGCGGAGCAGATCGCCGCGTACCGCACGTTCAGCCCGAATACCCCAAGCAACCTGCTGCTGGACAAACCGGTCAACGGCCCGCTGTCGAGCAAGTTCGGTGTGCGCCGCTTCTTCAATGGTGAAGAGCGCAATCCACACTCGGGCCTGGACTTCGCCGTAGGCGCTGGCACACCGATCAAGACCCCGGCCGCGGGCAAGGTGATTCTGATCGGTAACTACTTCTTTAATGGCAACACGGTATTTGTCGACCATGGGCAGGGCTTTATCAGCATGTTTTGCCACATGTCGAAAATCGATGTGAAGGTTGGCCAGCAATTGGCGCGTGGCGCAGTGGTCGGGAAGGTTGGCGCCACCGGGCGGGCGACCGGGCCGCATATGCACTGGAATGTCAGCCTGAATGATGCGCGGGTGGATCCGGCGATTTTCATTGGCGCGTTTCAACCTTAAGGCATTTGTGAGGCGACTGGCCTCTTCGCGAGCAAGCCCGCGAAGACGGCCTCATAGTTGCCGAATCGCCGCCGGATAAATCGCGCAATTGGAATCGACACAGTCCAACTTCCTCAATTGCGCATCCCTCACCCCCCACGCAAACATCCACACAATCACGCTATTTCACCGCAATAAAATCTCGATAAATCTCTCCATTCGAGTATTCCTCTCAATTTTTTTCGACTGCTTGCCATCCTTCACCCTCGCGGTTAGGGTTGAAGGCATGAAAACCTCTCACACCCTCATTCAGCTTCGCCAGCACCGCAGCCTGTGCCTCGTCAGTGCACGACTGCCGGGCTGAATTGCGGCGCCTCGTCTTACGCTTTTCCCCAAGAACATTTGATCCACCGGCAGGCCGCCTTTTTTCGGCCCACACAATAAGGATTTCCCGATGAGCATGCTCAAAGACCCGTCTTCGAAATACCGCGCGTTCCCGACCATCGACATTCCGGACCGCACCTGGCCGTCGAAGACCATTACCGCCGCGCCGATCTGGTGCAGCTCCGACCTTCGCGACGGCAACCAGTCGCTGATCGAGCCAATGGACGCGGTCAAGAAGCTGCGTTTCTGGAAAACCCTGGTGCAGGTCGGCGTGAAAGAAATCGAAGCGTCCTTCCCGGCGGCGTCGCAAACCGACTTCGACTTCGTGCGCACCCTGATCGAAGGCAACCACATCCCGGACGACACCACCATTCAGGTGCTGACCCAGGGCCGTGAAGACCTGATCGAGCGCACCTTCGAATCCCTCCGTGGAGCGAAGAAAGCCATCGTTCACCTGTACAACGCGACCTCCCCTTCCTTCCGCCGCATTGTCTTCAACCAGGACAAGGACGGGATCAAGGCCATCGCGGTCAACGCTGCCAAGCTGTTCGTCAAATACGCCGCCCTTCAGCCGGACACGCAGTGGACTTTCGAATACTCGCCGGAAACCTTCAGCGCCACCGAACTGGAGTTCGCCAAGGAAGTCTGCGACGCGGTGATCGACGTCTGGAACCCGACGCCTGAGCACAAGGTGATCCTCAACCTGCCAGCCACCGTCGAATGCGCGACCCCGAACATCTACGCCGACCAGATCGAGTGGTTCGGCCGTCATATCAACCGTCGTGACAGCGTGATCATCAGCCTGCACACCCACAACGACCGTGGCACTGGCGTGGCCGCCACCGAGCTGGGCCTGATGGCTGGCGCGGATCGTGTCGAAGGCTGCCTGTTCGGCAACGGCGAGCGTACCGGCAACGTCGATCTCGTGACCGTGGCATTGAACCTGTACACCCAGGGCATTCACCCTGAGCTGGACTTCTCCGACATCGACGGCGTGCGCAAAGTCGTCGAAGAGTGCAACCAGATCCAGGTGCATCCGCGCCACCCGTACGTCGGCGACCTGGTTCACACCGCGTTCTCCGGCTCCCACCAGGACGCCATCCGCAAGGGCTTCGCCCAGCAGAAACCGGACGCCCTGTGGGAAGTGCCATACTTGCCGATCGACCCGGCCGACATCGGCCGCAGCTACGAGGCAGTGATCCGCGTCAACAGCCAGTCGGGCAAGGGCGGTATCGCTTACCTGCTGGAACAGGAATACGGCATCAGCTTGCCGCGTCGCATGCAGATCGAGTTCAGTCAGGTCGTGCAGCGCGAAACCGATCGCCTGGGTCTCGAAATGACCGCCCAGCAAATCCACGCGTTGCTGCACAGCGAGTACTTGCAGGCCAATACCCCGTACGCGCTGGTCAGCCATCGCCTGCAGGAAGAAAACGGTCACAGCGCCGTGGAAGTGGAAGTTTCCGGCAAAGGCCAGGGCGAAACCAACCTGCACTGGCGCGGCAAGGGCAACGGCGCGCTGGAAGCGCTGGTGGCCGGCCTGCCGATTCCGGTGGAAATCATGGACTACAACGAACACGCGATCGGCGCGGGCACCAACGCCAAGGCAGCGGCCTACATCGAGCTGCGCGTGAACGGTGAACGTGCCGTGCATGGCGTCGGCATCGATGAAAACATCACCACCGCCAGCTTCAAGGCCCTGTTCAGCGCGCTGAACCGCTCGTTGAGCCAGCCGGAAGCGAAAGCGGCGTAAGCATTCGCTGAAATGCAAAAGGCCCCGGGGTGTAAACCTCGGGGCCTTTTTGTTTGCCTGCTGTTTTTGTGTTGCCTGTTATGGCCTCTTCGCGAGCAAGCCCGCGATGGGGCCCGCTCAGGCAACAACAATGTCAGGCATGAGTATCAACGCTAAACATCGCCTGCAACAACGCCGCCTGCAGCACCTGCAAGTTGCTGCTGGTCACGGCGATCTGGTTCTGGATTTCCATCACCTGCTGCGCCTCCTGCTCGTTGTCCTGACTCTTCTGCGCACTCGCCAGTTGAGCTTGCTGTTCGGCCAGCAATTTTTGCATTTCTTCGATCTGCTTTTTCAACGCGGTAACCGGGTCGCTGGCGCTGCCGACCGAATCAATGTTGGCTCCGGCACTGTTGACGCGCAGCTTGCCATCCTCGCCAGTCGCGTCTTCAACCGGGACCAGCTTGCGTTCGTCAGGTTGACCGGTCGCGACGTTCGGCGACGACACAGCGTACGCGTTAATAGTGATGGTGCTCACGTTGATCATGGGTCACTCCTCCTTGGTTGACCTTGCTATCGGCCAGGCTGGAAAAATCTGCACTCATAAATCATCAAGACCTATCCGATCAGGTGAACTCAAACGTGTCAGCATCCAGATTCGCCGGAAAGCGCGTGCGATAAGCCTGAAGGTCGGCGGCATTCAGAACCACTTGAAACACGCCATCGGCTTCGCCGGCACTGAGCAACGTCTCGCCCTGGAAATCGAGCACCTGACTGTCACCGGTATACGCGAAGCCTTTTCCGTCAGTCCCGATGCGATTCACTGCGGCCACATAGCAAAGGTTTTCGATCGCCCGTGCCGGCAACAAACGGTTCCAGTGCTGACGCCGCGCGCCCGGCCAATTCGCGGTGTACAGCAACAGGTCGGTGTCCTGGGCATCGCGGCTCCACACCGGAAAGCGCAAGTCGTAGCAAATCAGCGGCCGCACACGCCAGCCTTTGAGTTCGAACTGCACCTGGCGCTCGCCCGGCGTGTAGTGATTGTGCTCGCCCGCCATGCGGAACAGGTGACGCTTGTCGTAGTGCCAGACTTCACCGTCCGGCCGTGCCCACAACAGGCGATTGCGATGACTGCCATCAGCGGCCTGAATGATGACGCTGCCGGTGATCACCGCATCGAGTTGCGCAGCCTGGGCGCTCAACCATTTGCTCGCAGGACCGTTTTCCGGCTCGGCGAGCGTCTCGGATTCCATGGAGAAACCGGTGGTGAACATCTCCGGCAGGATGATCAGGTCAGCACCGCGAGCCTGTTCCAGCAGTTGTTCGAAATGCTCCAGGTTGGCCTGGCGGTCATGCCAGGCCAGGGTCGTCTGGACCAGCGCAATGTTCAGATTCGGCAGTGCACTCAGATCACGCATAATTTTTCCGCTGCTTCACGCAGGGTCTCCTCACGCTTGGCAAAGCACAGACGCACCAGGCGCTGGCCTTCGGGTGGCGTCTGGTAGAACACCGAGATCGGGATGCTCGCCACACCGTGTTCGCGGGTCATCCACAGCGCCATCTCGACGTCGTTGAGGTCCGGGCGGATCTGCGAGTAATCGACCAACTGGAAATAGGTGCCGGTCACGCGGGTAAAACTGAAGCGCGATGGCGTCAGCAAGTCGCAGAACAGGTCGCGCTTGGCCTGATAAAAAGCCGGCAGCTCTTCGACATGCTCCGGGTGCTCGGCCATGAAATCGGCCAAGGCAAATTGCAGCGGGGTCACGCCGCAGAAACTGACGTACTGGTGCACCTTGCGCAGTTCCGCTGTGAGGGCCGGCGGTGCAACCACGTAGCCGGTTTTCCAGCCGGTGACGTGATAGGTCTTGCCGAACGAGCTGACCACAAAGGCTCGCTGATACAGCTCTTCGTGGTTCAGCACGCTGACGTGAGGTACACCGTCGAACACCAGGTGTTCATAAACTTCGTCGCTGACGAGGTAGATGTCGCGATCACGAATCAGATCCGCCAACTGATCCAGTTCGGCACGGCTGATCAGTGCGCCACTCGGGTTGTGCGGAGCGTTCAGCACAATCATCCGCGTGCGCGGCGTAATGGCCTCGGCCAGTTTCTGGAAGTCGATGGAGAAATCATTCAGCCCGAGCTGCACATGCACGCAACGACCACCGGCCAGCTCCACCGACGGCTCGTAACTGTCGTAGCACGGATCGAACACGATCACTTCGTCGCCGCTGTGGATCACCGCCTGAATCGCGCAGAAGATCGCCTGGGTGGCGCCGGGCGTGATGGTCACTTCGTTGTCGGCATCGACATTGACGCCATAGCTGCGAGCGATTTTCGCTGTCACTTGCTGACGCAGCGCCGGCAGGCCGGTCATCGGCGAATACTGGTTATGGCCATTGGCAACATGCCGACCGACCGCATCGCACAGGCCCTTGGGTGCATCGAAATCGGGAAAACCCTGGGACAGGTTGATCGCCCCGGTTTGCGCCGCGAGCTGAGACATCTGCGTGAAGATAGTGATGCCGACATTCGGCAGCTTACTGGTGATCATCGGTGATTCCCTGCTCTACACCCGGCTCTAACGGCGGCGCGGGAGAGCCCGAGGATAGCCCAAACGGCGCCCATAAAAAAAGGGCGCCAAACGGCACCCTTCTTTCTCAACATCACCGCATTACCTGTGGCGAGGGGATTTATCCCCGTTAGGTGGCGTAGCCGCCCCAAAACCATTCACTGCGGTTTGTCAGATAAACCGCGGCGCTGGGTTAACGACTACTTCGTAGCCGAACGGGGATAAATCCCCTCGCCACAACAGCCCTACACACAAGATAGTGCAAGGCTGCAAATCAACGCTTGTCGCGGCGCTTCTTGTCGGCCTTCTTGTGGTGCGACATCAAGCGACGCTTCTTGTTGACCTGGCGGTCTGTCAGCGAGTTCTTGTTGCCTTCGTACGGGTTCTCGCCGCCCTTGAACTCGATGCGGATCGGCGTACCGACCAGCTTCAAAACACGACGGTAAGTGTTTTCCAGATAACGAACGTAAGACTTCGGCACCTTCTCGATCTGGTTACCGTGAATCACGATGATCGGCGGGTTCGCGCCACCCAAGTGGGCGTAACGCAGCTTGATCCGGCGGTTGTTGACCATCGGTGGCGCGTGCTCACCGACCGCATCTTCCAGGATCTGGGTCAGGCGGTTGGTCGGCCAGCGGGTGACCGCGGACTTGAACGAGTTCTGTACGGAAGCGTAGAGGTTGCCCACGCCAGTGCCGTGCAGGGCCGAGATGAAGTGGATGTCGGCGTAGTCAACGAAGAACAGTCGACGTTGCAGCTCGACCTTCACGAAGTCACGCTCGCTCGGCGTCATGCCGTCCCACTTGTTGATCGCGATCACCAGCGCACGACCCGATTCGATGGCAAAGCCCAGCAGGTTCAGGTCGTGGTCCACCACGCCTTCGCGGGCGTCCATCACGAAGATCACGACGTTGGCGTCTTTGATCGCCTGCAGGGTTTTGACCACGGAGAATTTTTCGACTTCTTCGTGGATCTTGCCGCGCTTGCGCACACCGGCGGTGTCGATCAGCGTGTACTTCTCGTCGTTACGTTCGAACGGGATGTAGATACTGTCGCGGGTGGTGCCGGGCTGGTCATACACGATCACCCGGTCTTCACCGAGCATGCGGTTGACCAGGGTCGACTTGCCGACGTTCGGGCGGCCGATGATGGCGATCTTGATCCCGTCTTTTTCGCTCGGGCCAGGAATGCGCTTGGCTTCCTCGCCTTCGGCAACGATCTCTTCTTCGCCGTCTTCCGGTTCTTCTTCGTCTTTCGGGAAATCGCTCAGGGCGATTTCCAGCATCTGGGTGATGCCACGACCATGAGCACCGGCGATCGGGATCGCGTGGCCCATGCCCAACGGAGCGAATTCGGCGCGGGCCATTTCAGGGTCGATATTGTCGACCTTGTTGGCAACCACGTAGGAACGCTTGTTACGTTTGCGCAAATGCTCGGCGATCATCTGGTCGGCGGCGGTGAAACCGGCCTTGGCATCTACCAGGAACAGAACGACATCGGCTTCTTCAATGGCCAGCAGCGACTGCTCGGCCATTTTTTCGTCCATACCGTGCTCGTCACCGGAGATACCGCCGGTGTCGACCAGAATGTAGGAACGCCCTTGCCACTTGGCCTCACCGTATTGGCGATCACGGGTCAGACCGGACAAGTCGCCGACGATGGCGTCGCGAGTCCTGGTCAGGCGGTTGAACAAGGTGGACTTGCCGACGTTCGGTCGGCCCACCAGGGCGATTACGGGAACCATGCGGCTCTCCACTTCGTTATTTCAGAAAATACAAAAGCCGCTGCGAGGCAGCGGCTGGTGCTCGGGGCAGCGTTTGAAAACGCTGCGAGCCCCGCAGAACGGGGCCGCTTGGGGGTTAAACCCCAAGCATAGTCTTTACTTGATGGTCAGGGCTTCCAGTTTGCCGCTGTTGCCATACAGATAAATCGTGTCACCCACCACCAGCGGACGGGCACGCAGGCCGTCGCTGTCGATGCGCTCGCGGCCGACAAAGCGACCGTCCACCTGGCTCAGCAGGTGCACGTAGCCTTCCATGTCACCGACCGCAACATAGCTGGAGAACACTTCCGGAGCCGACAGTTGACGGCGAGCCAGCGAATCGTTGCTCCACAAAGCCGTGGTGGAACGCTCGTCGACGCCTTCAACGGTGCCCGAAGACAGGCTCACATAAACAGTGCCGAAACCCTGGGCCACGCCGGCGTAGCTGGAAGCATCACGCTGCCAGAGTTGACGCCCGCTTTCCAGGTCCAGTGCCGCAACGCGACCCTGATAACTGGCGACATACAGCGTACCGCCGGACAGCAGCAAGCCACCGTCGATATCGACAACACGCTCCAGCTCCGAACGACCTTGTGGAATCGCTACCCGCTGTTCCCACACCGGCACGCCGTTGGAGATATCGAGCGCGACCACTTTACCGGTCGACAAACCAGCCACCGCGAGGCGGTTGGTGACGATCGGCGCACTGGTGCCACGCAGGGTCAGGACGGCAGGCGTGCTGTCATACAACCAGCGCTGGTTGCCGGTAGCGGCATCCAGACCGATCAGACGGTCGTCCTGAGTCTGGACCACCACCACGTCACCGTTGTTGGCCGGCGGTGCGAGGACTTCGCTGGACACGCGAGCGCGCCATTTCTCTTCACCGTTGGTAGCGTCCATGGCAACGATTTCGCCCTTGGTCGTACCGATCACGAGCAAGCCGTAACCCACGCCAACGGCGCCGGAAACAGGCAGTTCGAGGTCTTTCTTCCATTTGACGTCGCCATTGCTGCGATCCATCGCCATCACCACGCCGGTGACGTCGGCGGCATAGATGGTATCGCCATCGATCGCCGGAACCAGCATGTTGTAGGTTTCGCCCTGACCGTCACCGATCGAACGACTCCACTGCTTTTGCAGGACCACTTCTTCTTTGAAGTCGACCAGCTCGGCAGGCGGCAATTCTTTTTTGCTGTTGCTGCTGCAACCCGCGGCCAATACGGCCAGAGCCAGCAATGCTGCATGTTTCCAACGGATCACGTCACGCATCCCCTTTGGCCAGATCGTCCAGCTTGATTTGTAGGCCACCGACTGCCGCTTCATCCGACAGTGCCGCCTTGGCTTTTTGATACGCAGCGTTCGCTTCATCGGTACGACCCAACTGCACCAGCAGGTCGCCCTTGAGTTCTTCGCGAGTGGCGAGGAATGCTTTATCGGCATCGCCTTCGAGCAGTTTCAGGGCTTCATCGGCCTTGTTCTGCGCGGCCAGTACCTGCGCCAGGCGCTGACGGGCGATTTCACCCAGTGCCGGGTTGGCCGGTTTGGCAACGATGGCTTTCAGCTCGGTGGCAGCGTCGTCCAGCTTGCCGCTGTCGACCGCGACTTTCGCCACGAACAGGCTGCCGTACTGCGCGTAGGCGGTGCCGCCGAACTCGCTGTTAAGCTTGCCGGCCAGGTCCGAAACACGGGCGGCGTCAGGCTTGCCGTCAGGCGTCAGCGTGGTTTCGAGCAATTGCTGATAGAGAATCGAGGCGCTTTGCGACTGATTGCTCTGATACTTGTGATAGGCCTGCCAGCCGAACACGATGACCAGCGCCAACAGGCCGCCAGTGACCAGGGGCTTGCCGTTGCGTGACCACCAGTCCTTAAAATCCGCCAGCTGTTCGTCTTCGGTACTCGACACCCCAATACTCCTTAATCGCTAAATCGGCTGTTTGACAGCTTCAACCCTGCACGACGCAGGTGGCCAGGTGTGCAGCAAGCGCATCCCAGGCAATGCTTTGTTGTTCGCCCTGGCCACGCAGGGGTTTGAAACCTACCACTTGCTGGGCCATTTCGTCGTCACCGAGGATCAGCGCGTACAGCGCACCGCTCTTGTCGGCCTTCTTGAACTGGCTTTTGAAGCTGCCGGCGCCGGCATTGATCTGCAGGCGCAGGTTGGGCAATTGATCGCGAACCTTTTCGCTCAACGTCAGCGCAGCCAACTCGGCAGCCTCGCCGAATGCGCAAAGATAGACGTCGACCTGACGGGAGATCTCTTCCGGGATCTGCTCCAGGGTTTCCAGCAGCAGCACGAGGCGCTCGATGCCCATGGCGAAACCAACGCCCGGGGTCGGCTTGCCGCCCATCTGCTCCACCAGACCGTCGTAACGACCGCCGGCACACACGGTGCCTTGAGCGCCCAACTTGTCGGTGACCCATTCGAAAACGGTCTTGCTGTAGTAATCCAGCCCGCGAACCAGCTTCGGGTTGATCACATAAGGAATGCCGGCGGCGTCCAGGCGAGACTTGAGGCCCTCGAAGTGCACGCGGGATTCGTCGTCGAGGTAGTCGGCCATTTTCGGCGCGTCGACCAGGATCGCTTGAGTGTCGGCGTTCTTGGTGTCCAGAACCCGCAGCGGGTTGGTCTTCAGACGGCGCTGACTGTCTTCGTCGAGCTTGTCCAGGTGAGCGGACAGGAACTCGACCAGCGCTTCGCGATAACGACCGCGGGATTCACTGGTGCCCAAGCTGTTGAGCTCGAGCTTGACCGCATCACGGATGCCCAGCTCGCCCCACAGGCGCCAGGTCAGCACGATCAGCTCGGCGTCGATGTCCGGACCGTCGAGGTTGAACACCTCGACACCGATCTGGTGGAACTGGCGATAACGGCCTTTCTGCGGACGTTCGTGGCGGAACATCGGGCCGATGTACCAGAGTTTCTGCACCTGCCCCCCCCCGGTGATGCCGTGCTCGAGCACCGCACGCACGCAGGCCGCCGTGCCTTCGGGACGCAGGGTCAGCGAATCGCCGTTGCGGTCTTCGAAGGTGTACATCTCTTTTTCGACGATGTCCGTCACTTCGCCGATCGAGCGCTTGAACAGCTCGGTGAACTCGACGATCGGCATGCGGATCTGCTTGTAACCGTAGTTATCCAGCAGACGCGAAACGGCGCCCTCGAAATGACGCCACAGGGGAGTCTGTTCGGGCAGGATGTCGTTCATGCCACGTATGGCTTGCAGAGACTTGCTCACTATCAATCCTTAAATTTGTCCGGCTCTTTAGTCAGGCTCAGCCACGCGCAATAACGGCAGCGTCGGCTTCGACCTTTTCGGCCGCTTTCTGGCGGATCAAGCGTTCGAGCTCATCCACCAGATTGTCATTCGTCAGTTTCTGCGACGGCTTGCCGTCGATGTAAATCAGGTTTGGCGTGCCGCCGGTCAAGCCGATATGGGCTTCCTTGGCTTCGCCCGGCCCGTTGACCACGCATCCGATGACCGCGACATCCAGCGGCACCAGCAAGTCTTCGAGGCGCCCTTCCAGCTCGTTCATGGTTTTGACCACATCGAAGTTCTGCCGCGAGCAGCTCGGGCAGGCGATGAAGTTGATGCCACGGGAACGCAGGTGCAGGGATTTGAGAATGTCGTAGCCGACTTTCACTTCCTCGACCGGGTCGGCCGCCAACGAGATGCGGATAGTATCGCCAATCCCTTCGGCGAGCAGCATACCGAGGCCCACGGCAGATTTCACCGTGCCGGAACGCAAACCACCGGCTTCGGTGATGCCCAGGTGCAGCGGCTGGACGATTTCCTTGGCCAGCAAGCGGTAAGCGGCGACGGCCATGAACACGTCGGAGGCTTTCACGCTGACCTTGAAGTCCTGGAAGTTCAAGCGTTCAAGGTGTTCGACGTGGCGCAGGGCGGACTCGACCAGCGCGGCCGGGGTCGGCTCGCCGTATTTCTTTTGCAGGTCTTTTTCCAGGGAACCGGCGTTGACGCCGATGCGGATCGGAATCCCGCGGTCACGGGCGGCATCGACCACCGCACGCACGCGGTCTTCACGACCGATGTTGCCCGGGTTGATCCGCAAGCAGTCAACGCCCAGTTCGGCGACGCGCAGCGCGATCTTGTAGTCGAAGTGAATGTCGGCCACCAGCGGCACTTTGACCAGTTGCTTGATCTTGCCGAAGGCTTCGGCGGCGTCCATGTCCGGCACGGAAACCCGCACGATATCGACACCAGCGGCTTCCAGACGATTGATCTGGGCCACGGTGGCGGCGACGTCATTGGTGTCGCTGTTGGTCATGCTCTGCACAGCGATGGGCGCATCGCCGCCAACAGGCACGTTACCGACCCAGATTTTCCGGGATTCGCGACGCTTGATTGGAGATTCGCCGTGCATGACTTATTGACCCAACTTCAGGCGAGCAGTCTCGCCACTGGTGAACGGAGCGACATCGACCACCTGCCCGTTGTAGCTGACCTGCGCGCCACGGGCGAAGCCCAGGCGCACGGCAAACGGCGGCTTGCCGCTGACGGTAACGTTTTCGCCTTTACGCTTGAGACCACTGAGCAGCACTTTGCCAGTGCCGTCGGTAACCTGGGTCCAGCAATCGGCAGTGAATTGCAGTTGAACCTGACCCTGGCCGGCAGCTGGAGCAGCCGCCGCAGGAGCGGGAATGGTCGGCGTGACAGAAGCGCTCGCAGGCGGGGTCGATACCACAGGTGCCGTCGGAGCTGGCGCTACCGGCGTCGAGACAACCGGCGCGGTGCTGTGCGCCGGTGCAGCGGGGGCCGGGGCAACCGGTGCGGTTGGAGCAGTTGCTGGCGCAGTGGCTTCAGGTTCGGCTGTTGCTTCAGTGGAATTCTCGACTTGCGGCAATGCCAGCGACGTCGTGCCTTGCGCCTGACCTTCCACGACAGCCTGGTCTTCCGGCTCGTCCAGCGGATGGATCTGGGTGGTGCCGTCGGCGCCTTCGACTTCAACGTGTTCCGGGCTCAGGCTGACCTGCTCTTTGCTGCGCAAGGAGGTCTGATCCTGCCACCAGACAAAACCACCACCGATCACCGCAATCAGCAGCAACAGGCTGACGATTCGCAAAATGGTGTGGGAAACGCGGACGGGTTCTTCGATGCGGCCCAGGCTATGGACGTTGCTGCCCTGGGAGTCGGTGCCGGTGGATTGGTCGAACTGCTGAACCAGAACGGTCTGGTCCATGCCCAGCAATTTGGCATAGGCGCGAATATAACCGCGGGCAAAGGTATGCCCAGGCAGCTTGTCGAAAGCGCCGGCTTCAAGATTGCTCAGGGAATTGACGGTGAGGTTGAGCTTGAGGGCCACTTCGGCCAGCGACCAGCCATTGCTTTCGCGGGCCTGGCGCAAAGTCTCACCGGGGTTAACGCGATTCGCTGCTACAACTTCGGGATGCGCCGCTTTCATCATTGCTCCGACAGGTATTGCTGATATTCCGGCGTACCGGGATAGAGTCGTTTTAGTTGCAGGCCAAAACTGGCGGCCTTGTCGCGATCTTCGAACACTTTTGCCAGCCGAACGCCGAGCAATAGACTACGTGCATTTTGCTCGGTGAGCAGGCTAAAACGGTCGTAATAGTCACGCGCGGGCACATAATGCCTGTCTTCGTAAGACAACTCAGCCATTTCCAGCAATGCACGTGGCTGTTGGCGGTTCAAACGCAGGGCTTTTTCCAGTTGCTGCCGGGCCAGATCACGCTGGCCAAGCTTGGAAGCGGTCATGCCCAGGTTCTCGAACACCCTTGAACGCTCAGGATACAGGGTATCGGCGGCGGCCTGTTCGAAGCGCTCGTAAGCCTCTTTGTAACGTTTCTGCTCGAAAAGAAAACTGCCGTAATTATTCAGGATGCGTGCATCGCCAGAACGGGAGGACAGCGCCTTGCGAAAATGCTCGTCCGCCAGCTCCGGCTCCATCTCGGCCTGAAACACCAGACCCAAAGCGGCGTTGGCGTCAGGGTCCGAGCTGTCCAGCTCCAAGGCCTTTTTCAGTGGGACCTTGGCGCGTTCGGTCATGCCCTGCTGCAAGTAGCCCAGGCCCAGTTGCACATAGGCGACACGCGCTTCGTCGCGGCCCTTGCTGGTCTTCATCGGGTTGAAATCGCCCGACAGGACGCAACCAGTACAAAGACTGGCCAACAGCACAAGCAGCGCGAAGCGCAGGGACATAGAGATCCTCTCTTGAGTTATTTCGCGGCGTTTTGCGCCATATCGCTGTCGGCGCTCAACTCGCGCACGGCAATATAACGTTCGCTGCGACGGGTGCGATCCAGCACCTGCCCTACCAATTGGCCACACGCGGCATCGATGTCTTCACCGCGGGTAGTGCGTACGGTGACATTGAAACCTGCATGGTGAAGCTGATCCTGGAACCGGCGAATCGCGTTGTTGCTCGGGCGTTCATAACCGGAATGCGGGAACGGGTTGAACGGAATCAGGTTGATCTTGCACGGGATGTTCTTGAGCAGCTCGATCATCTCGACCGCGTGCTCGACCTTGTCATTGATGTCCTTGAGCAAGGTGTACTCGATGGTCAGCACGCGTTTTTCGCCCAGGGACGACATGTAGCGCTGGCACGACTCGAGGAGCATCTTAAGCGGATATTTCTTGTTGATCGGCACCAATTGGTTACGCAATGCGTCGTTCGGTGCGTGCAGGGACAACGCCAGGGAGACGTCGATGTGCTTGGACAGCTCATCGATCATCGGCACCACGCCGGAGGTCGACAGGGTCACGCGGCGCTTGGAAATGCCGTAGCCCAGGTCGTCCATCATCAGATGCATGGCCGCAACGACGTTGTCGAAGTTCAGCAGCGGCTCGCCCATGCCCATCATCACCACGTTGGTGATGGCACGGTCGGCGGTCGCCGGGATGCTGCCGAACGATTTATTGGCAATCCACACCTGGCCGATGACTTCGGCGGCGGTGAGGTTGCTGTTGAAACCTTGCTTGCCGGTGGAGCAGAAGCTGCAATCCAGGGCACAGCCTGCCTGGGACGAAACGCACAACGTGCCGCGTTTGCCCTGGGGAATGTAAACGGTCTCGACGCAGCTGCCGGACGCCACGCGCACCACCCACTTACGGGTGCCGTCGGTCGAAATGTCCTCGCTGACGACTTCAGGACCGCGAACTTCGGCAATAGCCTTGAGCTTGTCGCGCAAGGCCTTGCTGACGTTCGTCATGGCGTCGAAATCATCGACGCCAAGGTGGTGAATCCATTTCATTACCTGACCGGCACGGAAACGCTTCTCCCCGATCGAGTCGAAGAATTTTTCCATTTCCTGTTGAGTCAGACCCAGCAGGTTGGTTTTTACAGTCGATGTAGTCATGGATTCACCTTCACTCTTAAGCCAATGCTTAGCGAGTGGTTACTTCAGTAGCTGCGAAGAAGTACGAGATTTCGCGAGCAGCAGCGGCTTCGGAGTCCGAGCCGTGTACAGCGTTGGCATCGATGGAATCAGCGAAGTCAGCACGGATGGTGCCGGCAGCAGCTTCTTTAGGGTTGGTAGCGCCCATCAGCTCACGGTTCAGAGCGATAGCGTTTTCGCCTTCCAGAACCTGAACGACAACCGGGCCGGAGATCATGAAAGCAACCAGGTCGCCGAAGAAACCGCGAGCGCTGTGCTCAGCGTAGAAGCCTTCAGCTTCGGCTTTGGACAGTTGCTTCAGTTTCGAAGCTACAACGCGCAGGCCTGCTTTTTCGAAACGAGTGGTGATCTCGCCGATGACGTTTTTTGCAACAGCGTCAGGCTTGATGATGGAGAAAGTACGTTGAACAGCCATGGTGTAACTCCAGAAACGGTAATTTGTGAAAAATTAAACCCGCGAATTATACGCGGGTTCTTGGGTATTGCCTAACTGCGTACGGTGCAGACTCAGTCTGCTTCTTCGATCCAGGCGGCCTGAATGGCTTCAAGCACCTTCTCGCCACCGCGTGTCGGATCATCACTGAACTCCGGCAATGCCAGCACCCATTTGTGCAGATCGACGAAGTTCACATAACGCGGGTCCACTTCCGGCTTGGATTCAGCCAGCTGGATCGCGATTTCCAGCACATCAACCCATTTCAGACTCATGACAGTTCCTTGAATCAGTGCGGCGCTTCGGCGGCATGGTTGAGCGAGTATTTCGGAATTTCGACAGTCAGGTCTTCAGTCCCGACGATCGCCTGACAGCCTAGACGCGAATGCGCTTCCAGACCCCAGGCCCGATCAAGAAAGTCTTCTTCCAGCTCATCAGCCTCTTCCAGCGAGTCAAAACCTTCGCGGATGATGCAGTGACAAGTGGTGCAGGCGCAGACGCCACCGCAGGCACTTTCCATCTCGATGTGGTGTTCATGGGCCAGCTCGAGAATGGAGATGCCGGGCTCAGCCTCGACAACCATGCCTTCCGGGCAGAACTTCTCGTGGGGCAGAAAAATGACCTGCGGCATCAGTTATCCTCGATTTCATTCAGGTTGCGCCCCGCCAGCGCGGCTTTCACCGTCGAGTCCAGGCGGCGGGCAGCAAAGGCATCGGTCACTTGCGACAGACGCTTGGTCTGCTGCTCGATGGCGTAACCATCGGTACCTTTCATCAGTTCGGTCAGCTCCTGCATCTGCAGCTCGATGACCATGCGCTCTTCGGCGTCGAGCAAACGCTCGCCGTCAGCCTCGAGGGCGGCTTGCACCGCTTCGATCAGTCGCTGGGCATCAACCTGCTGCTCCCGCAATACGCGAGCGACCTTGTCGTCATTGGCGTGCTGGAACGAATCCTTGAGCATCTTGGCGATTTCGCCGTCGGTCAGGCCGTAGGACGGCTTGACCTGAATGCTGGCTTCAACGCCCGAACCCAATTCACGGGCCGACACGCTGAGCAGACCGTCGGCATCGACCTGGAAGGTCACGCGAATCTTCGCCGCACCGGCCACCATCGCCGGAATACCGCGCAATTCGAAGCGCGCCAGGGAGCGGCAATCACTGATCAGCTCGCGCTCGCCCTGCAATACGTGAATCGCCATGGCCGACTGGCCATCTTTGTACGTGGTGAAGTCCTGGGCACGAGCGACGGGGATGGTGGTGTTGCGCGGAATCACCTTCTCCATCAGGCCGCCCATGGTTTCCAGCCCCAGGGACAACGGAATCACGTCAAGCAACAACAGTTCGCCACCATCGCGTTTGTTACCGGCCAGCGTATCGGCCTGGATCGCGGCACCGATGGCCACCACTTGATCCGGATCGATTTCAGTCAGCGGCTGGCGACCAAAGGCTTCAGCGACCGCCTCGCGAACGCGAGGTACGCGGGTCGAACCGCCGACCATGACCACAGCGTGCACTTCTTCCAGCTCGATGCCGGAATCACGCACTGCACGGCGGCAGGCTTTCAGGCTGCGAGCGACCATCGGCTCGATCAGCGCATTAAAGGCTTCGCGGGTCAGTTCGGCTTTCCAGTCGCCATAAGCGACTTCTACGGCAGCAGCATTGGTCAGCGCTTCTTTGGCCGCGCAAGCGGTTTGCAGCAGGTTGCGCTGTGCACCCGGGTCGAGGTCGGCGGACAAACCGGCGCTCTCGATGATCCAGCCAGCGATCGCGTGGTCAAAGTCATCGCCGCCCAGGGCACTGTCGCCGCCGGTGGCCAGCACTTCGAACACACCGCCGGTCAGGCGCAGAATCGAAATATCGAAAGTACCGCCGCCCAGGTCATAAATCGCGACCAGGCCTTCAGCATGCTGATCCAGACCGTAGGCCACCGCCGCAGCGGTCGGCTCATTGAGCAAACGCAGCACGTTCAGGCCGGCCAGCTTGGCCGCATCCTTGGTGGCTTGACGCTGGGCATCGTCGAAATAGGCCGGGACGGTGATCACCGCACCGACCAGCTCGCCACCCAAGGTCGCTTCAGCGCGCTGACGCAGCACCTTGAGGATATCGGCGGAGACTTCGACCGGGCTTTTCGGCCCCTGGATGGTGTCGATGAACGGCATGTGCGATTCGCCGCCGACAAAGCGGTACGGCAGTTGATCGCCCAATTGCTTGACGTCGGACAGACCACGACCCATCAAGCGCTTGACCGACAGCACGGTGTTCAACGGATCGGTAGCGGCAGCCAGCTTGGCGGACTCGCCCACTTCGACGCGATCGGCGTGATAGCGCACGGCAGACGGCAGGATGACTTGCCCGTCAGCGTCGGCCAGGGGCTCGGAAAGACCACTGCGCAATGCAGCGACCAGCGAATTGGTAGTGCCCAAGTCGATCCCCACAGCCAGACGACGCTGGTGCGGTTGAGGACTTTGGCCGGGTTCGGCGATCTGCAGTAGGGCCATCGTGATCAGGACTTATCTGTATATCAGGCGTGCGACCGGAGCGGCACTGGGTTAATCGTCGAGGCGCTCTTCTAACTGGCGCACTTCGTAGGTGAGCTTGTCGAGGAACTGCATGCGCCGCATCAGGCGTTCGGCCTGCTCACGTTGCGCTGCGTCATTCCAACAGGCTGCGAAGCTTTGGTTCAGTTCTTCCTGAGCGGTTTTCAGGCGACGCTTGAACGCTGCAATACCGGCCATGTCGGCACTGTCTTGCAGGTCTTCGAGCTCTTCACGCAGCTCCATCTGCTGCAGGAGAAACGCCGGATCATGCACCGTGACCTCCAGCGGCAGCTCGCCACCATTCAGGGCGAGCAGGTATCGCGCGCGCTTCGGGGGGCTTTTGAGCGTCTGGTAGGCCTCGTTGAGGCTCGCGGATTGCTCTAGCGCCAGCCGTTGCTCGCGCTCGGAAGCGTCCGCAAAACGGTCCGGATGAACACTGCGCGCCAACTCACGGTAGCGCGTAGCCAGCTGCTCGAGGTCCAGATCGAAACTCGGTTGCAGCTCGAATAAAGCGAAATGACAAGGAGTACCCACAAGAAGCCTCAGATATTGAAGCTTTCGCCGCAGCCACATTCACCGCGTACGTTGGGGTTGTTGAACTTGAAGCCTTCGTTCAACCCTTCCTTGACGAAATCGAGCTCGGTGCCGTCCAGGTAGGCCAGGCTTTTCGGGTCGATGATCACTTTTTCGCCGTGACTTTCGAACACCTGATCCTCTGCAACCACCTCGTCGACAAACTCCAGCACATAGGCAAGGCCGGAACAGCCCGTGGTGCGAACACCCAGACGAATCCCTTCACCTTTGCCGCGCCCGTTGAGGGAGCGTCGCACGTG
Source organism: Pseudomonas sp. IT-P100 (assembly GCF_949767185.1). Lineage (NCBI taxonomy): Bacteria > Pseudomonadati > Pseudomonadota > Gammaproteobacteria > Pseudomonadales > Pseudomonadaceae > Pseudomonas > Pseudomonas sp. IT-P100. Next base: position 363,502 of record NZ_CATKQK010000022.1, on the reverse strand, counting down.
TTGAGCAGCCGCTTCTGTCATGCTGATAGCCATCGGTGACTCCTTACTCGTCGCCAAAAATCAGATCAAGCCTTTCTTCTGCTTGTAGTCGCGAACGGCCGCTTTGATAGCGTCTTCAGCAAGTACGGAGCAGTGAATTTTCACTGGCGGCAGGGCCAGCTCTTCGGCCAGTTGAGTGTTCTTGATGGTCTCTGCTTCATCCAGAGTCTTGCCTTTCATCCACTCGGTCGCCAGGGAGCTGGAGGCGATAGCCGAACCGCAACCGTAGGTCTTGAACTTGGCGTCTTCGATGATGCCTTGCTCGTTGACCTTGATCTGCAGGCGCATTACGTCGCCGCACGCCGGGGCGCCGACCATGCCGGTGCCGACATCCGGGTCTTCGGCGTCCATCTTGCCGACGTTACGCGGGTTTTCGTAGTGGTCGATGACCTTTTCGCTGTAAGCCATGATTCTTAATCCTCACTCATCAGAGAGTCGCTCTTGAGGCCCTGGGAACCGGGGTTCGACAGGGCCGGTTTGCGGCGACTTGAAATCAGTGTGCCGCCCACTCGATTTTCGAAATGTCGACACCGTCTTTGTACATGTCCCACAGCGGCGACAGAGCGCGCAGCTTGGTAACGGCCTCGCAGACTTTCTGCGCGGCGTAGTCGATTTCTTCTTCGGTAGTGAAACGACCGAAGGTGAAGCGGATCGAGCTGTGTGCCAGTTCGTCGTTGCGGCCCAGGGCGCGCAGTACGTACGAAGGCTCCAGCGAAGCCGAGGTGCAGGCCGAACCGGACGAAACTGCCAGATCCTTGAGCGCCATGATCAGCGACTCGCCTTCAACGTAGTTGAAGCTCAGGTTCAGGTTGTGCGGAACGCGGGCGGTCATGCTGCCGTTGACGTACAGCTCTTCCAGGTCTTCGACCTGCTTGAAGAAACGGTCGCTCAGGGCTTTGATGCGTACGTTCTCGGCAGCCATGTCTTCCTTGGCTACGCGGAAGGCTTCGCCCATGCCGACGATCTGGTGGGTCGCCAGGGTGCCGGAACGCATGCCGCGCTCGTGACCGCCGCCGTGCATGGTCGCTTCGATGCGCACACGCGGCTTGCGGCTGACGTACAGCGCGCCGATGCCTTTAGGGCCGTAGGTCTTGTGGGCGGAGAACGACATCATGTCGACTTTCAGTTTCTGCAGGTCGATCTCGACCTTGCCAGTGGACTGAGCGGCATCGACGTGGAACAGGATGCCCTTGGAGCGGGTCAGTTCGCCGATGGCTGCGATGTCGTTGATGGTGCCGATTTCGTTGTTCACGTGCATGACCGAAACCAGGATGGTGTCGTCACGCAGCGCTGCTTCGATCATCGCTGGCGTAATCAGGCCATCGGTCTGCGGCTCGAGGTAGGTCACTTCGAAGCCTTCACGCTCCAGTTGGCGCATGGTGTCGAGGACAGCCTTGTGCTCAATCTTGGTGGTGATCAGGTGTTTGCCTTTGGTCGCATAGAAATGCGCCGCACCCTTGATTGCCAGGTTGTCGGACTCGGTGGCGCCGGAGGTCCAGACGATTTCACGCGGGTCGGCGTTGACCAGGTCTGCGACCTGACGACGAGCGTTTTCGACGGACTCTTCAGCTTTCCAGCCGAACACGTGGGAACGGGACGCCGGGTTACCGAAGTTTCCGTCGACCAGCAGGCATTCACTCATTTTTTGCGCAACACGCGGATCAACCGGGGTGGTCGCAGAGTAATCAAGGTAAATCGGCAATTTCATGGACTATCTCCTAAATCAGGCTGGCTGGCGTGCCGCTAGCTCTTTGGCTGTCATTCGACGGCGGACGCTTCAATCTTGTCCAGGCGTGGCGCCTTGCTGTTGCAACGGCGCTGGTCCTGACGCTGGGCTACTTCTTGTACCTCACGGCGAGTGACAAGATCAGCCAAGCTGATACCGCTCAGAAACTCGTGAATCTGCAGGCTCAGGTCGCACCACAAGTGGTGAGTCAGGCAGGTGTCGCCTTGATGGCAATCGCCCTGGCCCTGGCACTTGGTCGCATCGACCGATTCGTTTACCGCATCGATCACCTGGGCGACCTGGATGCCCTGCATGTCGCGGGACAGCTGATAGCCGCCGCCGGGACCGCGGACGCTGGACACCAGATTGCTGCGGCGCAATTTGGCGAACAGCTGTTCGAGGTAGGACAGGGAGATGCCTTGGCGCTCGGAGATATCAGCCAGGGACACCGGCCCGTGCTGCGCGTGCAACGCCAGATCGAGCATGGCGGTCACGGCGTATCGGCCTTTTGTAGTCAGTCGCATGGACAATTACCACGGAGTTCGGAATGGGGCGAGTATGCAATTCCCGAGTATTTAAGTCAACTATAAGACCTAGTACTTTAGTCAGGTTTACCCGCAAAAGAGCGGCAGCATCATAGCAGGGTCCGCGGCTTAATGGCACACCGGCCGGCGTACTGCACCTTTCTGAATACGACCCCCTGCAGGAGCTGCCGGGGGCTGCGATCTTTTGTTTTTCAAGATCAACAGATCGCAGCCTTCGGCAGCTCCTACGGAGAATCAGCTGGCCTGGCTCTGATCCTTGTCCTTCACACACGCAAAGTCTTCTTCGCGCAGCTCAGGCAGATCTTTCGCACAATAATTACTGCCCAGGTCCTTCAGCGCCCCGCACATCCCCTCCAGACGCCCATCAACCGCCTGCAAGTGATCGAGCAACTGATTGATGGCGCGAGCCACCGGGTCCGGCATGTCTTCGCCGACACCGTAAGCGTCAAAGCCGATCTTCTCGGCCATGGCCTTGCGCTTGGCGTCCTGCTCTTCATCGGACTTGACGATGATCCGCCCCGGAATACCGACCACTGTCGCACCGGCCGGCACAGCCTTGGTCACCACAGCATTGGAACCGACCTTGGCCCCGGCTCCGACGGTGAACGGGCCGAGCACCTTGGCACCCGCCCCCACCACAACGCCATCTTCCAGCGTCGGGTGGCGCTTGCCTTTATTCCAGCTGGTGCCACCGAGCGTCACACCCTGATAAAGGGTGACGTCATTGCCGATCTCGGCAGTCTCACCGATGACAATGCCCATGCCATGGTCAATAAAGAAACGACGCCCCACCTTGGCCCCCGGATGAATCTCGATCCCGGTCAACCAGCGACCGAAGTTCGACACCAGCCGCGCCAGCCATTTCAAGTCCGCCCGCCACAACATCGAGGACAAACGATGGATCCAGATGGCGTGCATGCCCGGGTAGCAAGTCAGGACTTCAAAAGCGTTACGCGCCGCCGGGTCACGATGGAAAACACTCTGGATATCTTCACGCAAACGCTCGAACATCATTAATCCTTCCGCTTTAGAAGCTCGCCACGGGCCGCTTTCTGGGTTTCCGTGAGGATGCCACGCAATATATTCATTTCCGCCCGGCTGACCGAGCTTCGTCCGTACAACCGACGCAGGCGCGCCATCAAGTGCCGTGGCTTTTCCGGATCGAGGAATTCGATGGCCACCAGGGTTTGCTCCAGGTGTTCATAGAATCGCTCCAGCTCATCCATGGTCGCCAGCTCAGCGCTTTTGACGGAGGCCACTTCTTCCTTCTCGACCTTGCTCGGCTGGCCTTGGGCCGCGAGCCAGGACATACGCACTTCATAACTCAACACCTGCACCGCTGCCCCAAGGTTCAGCGAGCTGAACTCAGGGTCTGATGGGATGTGCACGTGATAATGACATCGCTGCAGCTCTTCATTGGTCAGGCCGGAATCTTCACGACCAAAGACCAAAGCGATTTCGGCGCCCTGCCCCGCCTCCTCGACCACTTTCGTCCCGCATTCGCGTGGATCGAGCAGCGGCCAGGGAATGCGTCGGTCACGGGCGCTGGTACCGAGCACCAGATTGCAGCCAACCAACGCATCTTCCAAGGTGGCGACGACTTGCGCGTTTTCAAGGATGTCCCCGGCGCCGGAGGCACGGGCATCCGCCTCGTGGTGCGGGAACAGCCGTGGTTCGACCAGCACCAGCCGCGACAGGCCCATGTTCTTCATGGCGCGCGCAGCCCCTCCGATATTGCCGGGGTGGCTGGTATTGACCAGGACGACACGAATATTTTGCAGCACGGGAGGCGTTCTCGAACACAATAAAGGGGAGCCGAATCTTACAGCGCCGACTACCGTTAAGCTACGAAAGCGAACACCGACCTTCACCTGTAGAAAAGTTCTGATAGAATGCCCGGCTTTCTTTAACAACCTTAGGTGACACATCCATGCAGCCCATGCTGAATATCGCGCTGCGCGCCGCCCGCAGCGCCAGTGAATTGATCTTCCGCTCCATCGAGCGCCTGGATACCATCAAGGTCGACGAAAAAGACGCCAAGGATTATGTATCCGAGGTGGACCGCGCCGCTGAACAGAAAATCATCGACGCGCTGCGCAAGGCCTACCCGAACCACTCGATCATGGGTGAAGAAACCGGCATGCACGCCGGCACCGGGATCGAAGGCGAAGAATACCTGTGGATCATCGATCCGCTGGACGGCACCACCAACTTCCTGCGCGGCATTCCTCACTTCGCTGTCAGCATCGCCTGCAAATACCGCGGTCGCCTGGAACACGCTGTTGTCCTGGACCCGGTTCGCCAGGAAGAATTCACCGCCAGCCGTGGTCGCGGCGCTCAACTGAACGGTCGTCGCCTGCGCGTCAGCGGTCGCACCAGCCTCGACGGCGCCCTGCTGGGTACCGGCTTCCCGTTCCGCGACGACCAGATGGACAACCTCGACAACTACCTGGGCATGTTCCGCGCCCTGGTTGGCCAGACCGCCGGCATCCGCCGTGCCGGCGCGGCGAGCCTGGACCTGGCTTACGTGGCAGCGGGCCGTTTCGATGCATTCTGGGAGTCGGGCCTGTCCGAGTGGGACATGGCTGCAGGCGCCCTGCTGATCCAGGAAGCCGGCGGTTTGGTGAGCGACTTCACCGGCGGTCACGATTTCCTTGAGAAAGGCCACATCGTTGCAGGTAACACCAAATGCTTCAAGGCAGTGCTGACGGCGATCCAGCCGCACCTGCCGGCCTCGCTGAAGCGCTAAGCGACCGGCCACAAAAAAGCACCCTTCGGGGTGCTTTTTTTATGCCTGGAATCCAACCTCAAGAACACCGCAAACCAAATGTGGGAGCGAGCCTGCTCGCGATGGCTGAGCCACATTCAACATTGATGGAGGCTGACACACCACTATCGCGAGCAGGCTCGCTCCCACAGGGGATTTGTGGTGATGCATGAGTTTCGGGCACAAAAAAGCACCCCGAAGGGTGCTTCTTTTTGAATCCGAGCGATTTATTGACCCTGCTGATTCTGCGACAGGATCAACTTGCCTTCCTTATCGACCGGAATCTGGTTGCCCGGATCACGGTCCATCCGCACCTTGCCTTCCTTGCCATCCAGCGAATAACGAACGTCATAACCCACAACCTTGTCGCTGATGTCATTCACGGTGTTACAGCGAGTTTGAGTCGTGGTGTAGGTGTCACGCTCCTGCATGCCTTCCTGAACCTTGTTACCGGCGTAACCACCACCGACCGCGCCCGCAACCGTGGCAATTTTCTTGCCGGTGCCGCCGCCGATCTGGTTACCAAGCAGACCACCTGCCAGTGCACCTACCACCGTACCCGCGATCTGGTGTTGATCTTTCACCGGCGCTTGCCGGGTTACCGTGACGTCCTTGCACACTTCACGTGGCGTCTTGATTTGTGTCTTGACCGGTTCAACGGCTAGAACTTGCGCATACTCAGGGCCGCTTTTAACCAGGCTGTAGGTGGCAACAGCACCCCCGGCAGTCACACCGACAGCACCCAATACCGCACCAACCAGCAACGACTTGTTCACATGAACCTCCTGACCATCACCCGCGGAACATGTCCGCGCTTCTCCCAGCCTTGGAGCACAAAAAAAGGCGCGAGTTCAACTCGCGCCTTTTTCGGGCTGACAGCCGGGAAACGATGGCCGTTATGGACGGTCGTCGATTTCCTTGTCAGTGGCCACTGGAGCAATCAGGTCTTCGGTGCTCAGGTTCAGCCAGATCAGCACCACGTTGGCGATGTAGATCGACGAGTAAGTACCCGCCAGAACACCGATAAACAGGGCGATGGAGAAGCCGAACAGGTTGTCGCCGCCGAAGAACAGCAGGGCCGCGATCGCCAGCAAGGTGGAGATCGACGTCGCCATGGTCCGCAGCAGGGTTTGCGTGGTCGAGATGTTGATGTTCTCGATCAGGCTGGCCTTGCGCAGCACCCGGAAGTTCTCACGAACCCGGTCGAATACCACGATGGTGTCGTTGAGCGAGTAACCGATGATCGCCAGCACCGCCGCCAGTACCGTCAGGTCGAAGGTGATCTGGAAAAACGACAGGATACCGATGGTCACGATCACGTCGTGGATCAGCGAAACAATGGCACCGACCGCAAACTTCCACTGAAAGCGGAAAGCCAGGTAGATCAGGATGCCGCCCAGCGCCATCAGCATGCCGAGGCCGCCCTGGTCGCGCAGCTCTTCACCGACCTGCGGGCCGACGAACTCGACGCGCTTGACCGTCGCCGGGTTGTCGCCGCCGACTTTCAGCAGCGCTTCAGCCACTTGATGGCCCAGCTGCGGGTCTTCACCCGGCATGCGCACCAGCAAATCGGTGGTTGCACCGAAGCTCTGCACGATCGCCTCGTGATAACCCGAAGTAACCAGTTGCTCACGCACCTTGGTGACGTCGGCCGGACGCTCGTAGGTCAGCTCGATGAGCGTACCGCCGGTGAAGTCCAGGCCCCAGTTCATGCCCTTGGTGGCGACGCTGAACAATGCCAATGCCGTGAGGAACAATGTGACGCCGAACGCGAAGTTGCGAACGCCCATGAAGTTGATTGTACGTAACATGGCAGCCCCTTAAATCCACAACTTCTTGAAGTCACGACCGCCGAAGATCAGGTTGACCATCGCGCGGGTCACCATGATGGCCGTGAACATCGAGGTAAAGATCCCGAGGGACATGGTCACTGCGAAGCCTTTGACTGGACCTGTGCCCATCGCAAAGAGAATCCCGCCGACCAACAACGTTGTCAGGTTGGCGTCGAGAATCGCGGTGAATGCCCGGCCGAAGCCTTCGTTGATTGCCCGCTGCACGGTCATGCCCGCCGCGATCTCTTCACGAATCCGCGAGAAGATCAGGACGTTGGCGTCGACCGCCATACCCATGGTCAACACGATACCGGCGATACCCGGCAGGGTCAGCGTTGCACCCAGCAGCGACATCAGGGCCAGCAGCAACACCATGTTCACCGCCAGCGCGACGGTGGCGATGATGCCGAAGAAGCGGTAGATGGCGATGATGAACAGCGAGACAAACAGCATGCCCCACAGCGATGCATCGATACCCTTGACGATGTTGTCGGCACCCAGGCTCGGGCCAATTGTGCGCTCTTCAGCGAAGTACATCGGTGCAGCCAGACCACCGGCACGCAGCAACAGCGCCAGTTCGGACGACTCGCCCTGACCGTTCAGGCCAGTGATGCGGAATTGAGCACCCAGCGGCGACTGGATGGTCGCCAGGCTGATGATCTTCTTCTCTTCCTTGAAGGTTTGAACCGGTACGTCTTTCTCGACGCCGTTAACCACTTGCTTGACGTAAGTGGTAACCGGACGCTGCTCGATGAAGATTACCGCCATGCTGCGACCGACGTTGCTGCGCGTTGCGCGGCTCATCAGTTCGCCACCGTGGCCATCCAGACGGATGTTCACTTCTGGCGTGCCGTGCTCGCCGAAGCCAGCCTTGGCGTCAGTCACCTGGTCACCAGTGATGATCAGGCCACGCTCGATCTGTGCCGGAGGACGGTTGCCTTCACGGAACTCGAACGTCTCGGAAGTGGCTTTCGAAGCGCCAGGCTCTGCAGCCAGACGGAATTCAAGGTTGGCCGTCTTGCCGAGGATACGCTTGGCTTCTGCGGTGTCCTGCACGCCCGGCAGCTCAACCACGATGCGGTTGGCGCCCTGACGCTGAACGATCGGTTCGGCAACACCCAGCTCGTTGACGCGGTTACGGACCGTGGTCAAGTTCTGCTTGATGGAGTATTCGCGGATTTCCGCCAGCTTCGCCGGGGTCATCGCCAGACGCAGCACCGCCTGACCATTCAGGTCGGCCGGCACAATGTCGAAATCGTTGAAGTTCTTGCGGATCAGTGCACGGGCCTGTTCGCGGGAAGCTTCATCAGCGAAGCCCAGCTGGATGGCACCGTTGAGTTGCGGCAGGCTGCGATAGCGCAGTTTCTCTTTACGCAACAGGCTCTTTACATCGCCTTCGTACACTTTCAAGCGTGCGTCGAGGGCTTTGTCCATGTCCACTTCCAGCAGGAAGTGCACACCACCGGACAAGTCCAGACCCAGCTTCATCGGGTGCGCGCCGAGGCTGCGCAGCCACTGCGGAGTGGTTTGTGCCAGGTTCAGTGCAACGACGTAGTCATCACCCAATGCCTTGCGCACGACGTCTTTGGCCGGCAGCTGGTCTTCAGCCTTGGTCAGACGAATCAGACCGCCCTTGCCGTTGGCCGCCAGCGTGGCTGCCTTGACGTTGATCCCGGATTCCTTGAGCGCAGCGCTCACACGATCCAGATCAGCCTGATTGACTTGCAGCGCAGTGCTTGCGCCGCTGACCTGAATGGCCGGGTCATCAGGATATAAATTGGGAGCGGAATAAATCAGACCGACCGCCAGCACCGCCAGGATCAGAATGTATTTCCACAGAGGGTATTTGTTCAGCATCACGCCGCCCGCTTATGACGCGGGGCGCCTTGCGCGCCCCGTCGATTGAGTAGAAGTTGAAACTTAGATCGCTTTCAGCGTGCCTTTTGGCAGCGTGGCGGCAATAGCGCCTTTCTGGAACTTCATTTCGACGGTGTCGGAAACTTCCAGAACCACGAAATCATCAGCCACTTTAGTGATCTTGCCGGCGATGCCGCCGGTGGTCACAACTTCGTCGCCTTTCTGCAGGCTGCTCAGCAGGTTCTTCTGCTCTTTGGCGCGCTTGGCCTGTGGACGCCAGATCATCAGGTAGAAGATGACCAGGAAACCGACAAGGAAAATCCACTCAAAACCGCCACCCATAGGGCCGGCAGCGGCCGGTGCAGCAGCGTCAGCCATGGCATTCGAGATAAAAAAGCTCATTTAGCACTCCAGTTGCAAATGTTGAATCTTGGGGTCAGAAAACTCAGTCCAAAGGCGGAACAGGTAACCCGCGTTTGGCGTAGAAGGCATCGACAAAGGCGGCCAATGTACCCTGTTGAATAGCCTCGCGCAAACCAGCCATAAGCACTTGATAATGACGCAAGTTATGGATGGTATTGAGCATGCTTCCCAGCATTTCGCCGCACTTGTCCAGGTGATGCAGATAAGCGCGGGAGAAGTTCTGGCAGGTATAGCAATCGCAGGTCGGATCGAGCGGCGAATCATCATGGCGATGGAACGCGTTACGGATCTTCAGCACACCAGTATCAATGAACAGATGCCCATTGCGGGCATTACGGGTTGGCATCACGCAATCGAACATGTCCACACCGCGGCGCACACCCTCAACCAGATCTTCCGGTTTGCCAACGCCCATAAGGTAACGAGGTTTGTCAGCCGGCATCTGGCCCGGCAGGTAATCCAGCACCTTGATCATCTCGTGCTTCGGCTCGCCTACAGACAAGCCGCCGATGGCCAGGCCATCGAAACCGATCTGGTCGAGGCCTTCCAGCGAACGCATGCGCAAATCCTGGTGCATGCCACCCTGAACGATGCCGAACAGCGCCGCAGTGTTGTCGCCGTGGGCTTCTTTCGAACGCTTGGCCCAGCGCAACGACAGCTCCATCGACACGCGAGCAACGTCTTCATCGGCCGGGTACGGCGTGCATTCGTCGAAAATCATCACGATGTCCGAGCCCAGGTCACGCTGGACCTGCATCGACTCTTCCGGCCCCATGAACACTTTGGCGCCATCCACCGGAGAGGCGAAGGTCACGCCCTCCTCCTTGATCTTGCGCATCGCGCCCAGGCTGAACACCTGGAAACCGCCGGAGTCGGTCAGAATCGGGCCTTTCCACTGCATGAAATCGTGCAGGTCGCCGTGCTTCTTGATCACTTCGGTGCCCGGACGCAGCCACAAGTGGAAGGTGTTGCCCAGAATGATTTCCGCGCCGGTCGCGACGATATCCCGCGGCAGCATGCCCTTGACGGTGCCGTACGTGCCCACCGGCATGAAGGCCGGGGTCTCGACGGTACCGCGCGGGAAGGTCAAACGACCGCGACGAGCCTTGCCGTCGGTAGCAAGCAACTCAAACGACATACGACTTTGGCGACTCATTCTTTGTCCTCAGGGCCACGTGGTGCGGGGTTACGGGTGATAAACATCGCATCACCGTAGCTGAAAAAGCGGTACTCATGCTCCACGGCGGCTTTATAGGCGGCCATGGCTTCGGGATAACCGGCGAACGCCGAAACCAGCATCAACAGCGTGGATTCGGGCAAATGAAAGTTGGTGACCAGGGCATCGACCACATGAAACGGCCGGCCCGGGTAGATAAAGATGTCCGTGTCGCCACTGAACGGCTTGAGCACGCCATCGCGCGCGGCACTTTCCAGGGAACGCACGCTGGTGGTCCCCACGGCCACCACGCGACCACCGCGAGCACGGCAAGCGGCGACGGCATCGACCACGTCCTGGCCGACTTCCAGCCACTCGGTGTGCATGTGGTGATCTTCGATCTTCTCGACCCGCACCGGCTGGAACGTGCCCGCGCCCACGTGCAAAGTCACGAACGCCGTCTCGACGCCCTTGGCGGCAATCGCCTCCATCAGCGGCTGATCGAAATGCAGCCCCGCCGTCGGCGCCGCCACCGCGCCCAGGCGCTCGGCGTACACCGTCTGATAACGCTCGCGGTCCGAGCCTTCATCCGGGCGGTCTATATAAGGAGGCAACGGCATGTGCCCGACACGGTCGAGCAGCGGCAACACCTCTTCGCTAAACCCCAGCTCGAACAACGCATCGTGACGCGCCAGCATCTCGGCCTCGCCACCGCCGTCGATGAGGATCTTCGAACCCGGTTTCGGCGACTTGCTGGAGCGTACATGGGCCAGCACGCGATGGCTGTCCAGCACCCGCTCCACCAGAATTTCCAGCTTGCCGCCGGAAGCCTTCTGGCCAAACAGCCGCGCCGGAATCACCCGGGTATTGTTGAACACCATCAAATCGCCCGGGCGCAAATGCTCAAGCAAATCAGTGAATTGACGGTGTGCCAGGGCGCCGCTGACCCCATCAAGGGTCAACAGGCGACTGTTGCGACGCTCGGCCAAAGGGTGGCGAGCAATCAGCGAATCAGGGAGTTCGAAAGTAAAGTCAGCAACGCGCATGATGGGGTTCGTCTAGCAGGGCCCGGAAGTCTAGCGGAAATAGTGAAAATTCTCCATGTACCTGATTGACCGACGGTTATCTCATCTCTATACTTCGCCGCCATTGAGCCCTGATGGCGGAATTGGTAGACGCGGCGGATTCAAAATCCGTTTTCGAAAGGAGTGGGAGTTCGAGTCTCCCTCGGGGCACCAAAATTAAGAAAGGTCTTGCTTTGCAAGGCCTTTTTTTTCGCCTGCGATAAAGTGGTCGGCACCCCGCCAGCCTGTAGGAGCTGCCGAAGGCTGCGATCTTTTGATCTTGCTTTTCAACGCCACAATCCGAAACCGCTCGGCTTACGAATCAAGGATTCACACAATGGAATTGCCACTGGAAACCGTTGCCCTTTTCGCCCTCAAGCTGGCTTATGAGACGGAAGGTGGAAGTCCGATTTTGCGGGACGATCCGATCATGAGCGACTATGAGCGGGAGGTATTCGGCTTGCTAGTGCGCAGGGGCGATGTCGACGCGATCCAGTTCAGAGTGGCGCACTGCGTGAGTTTGGCGATGGAAGCTTTAGGCGGTGTTGATACGCCACTGGGGCGTGAGTTGCACAGGTTGGCAGATGATTTCAGCAATGCGCGGGCGATGGAGCAGCTTGAAGAGCCGCTAATCGCGCTCAAGGATTATCTGAAAGACATTCAATGAAGGAGCCCGAATTTGTAAACGCTGCTGTAACACCTATATGGCTTGTAACACCCGACGCACGTGACAGATGAACGGTGTGTAACACCAACAAAATCTTGTAAATTCAATTAGTTAACATCGTTCGTAACACCCGCAACACCTGTAACACGTCTTTTCGCCCCCCCCACACCCCATCGGTGATAGCGCCGCCAGCGAAAGCAATGCTGGCTTGGTATCGACTAATGCAGCATTCGAACGCTGGGTTGCCGAACGCCAGGATGCTTTGGAGGTGCCTTCTGCCAACAACGAACAGGCAAGATGCACGACGGGCATCGACACCTCCTGGGACCCTGGGGATGTTCGGTGGGTACGGGGTCGGAAACCCGCGGGACTGTGCTAGCGAAAAGGTACCCATCTTAGTGAACAGGTGAACCGGGTGAACTCACAGTTCACCAGTGCAATTGGGTAATTGCACAGACTTGCCCACCCATTTGCATTCGACCTGACCAGTCATTTGCATCGGATTTGACCAGTGCGAGCCGTCGACATGACCGGTAGAGAACGACCCATAGCAGCGGTCTGAGCTGGCATCGGTTAAGATCCTCAACGTCTTTTCGACAATGCCGACTTTAAACGAGGGAGTTCCATGACAAGGATGGCCGCTGTTTTCACTTTACTGAGTTGTATGGCTTCGGCCTCGGCATTGGGGGCGTCTAGTTGTCCGTTCCCAGAGGGGATGCAGGCGTCTATCGGCGCATCGAAGCAGGTCATCGAGGCCAGACACGCCGGTGTCGCTAAGGATGATCTGCTCACCAGGATGTCGCCAGGGCTCAACGGGCAGATGTCCCAGCTGTTAAACAATATCGTCGACGAGGTTTACGATCATCCGGCTCTGCTACCCGAGGTGTATGCGGCCTATCGGTTCGAGCACTGCTTTGTTTCGCAGCAACACGCTGAGCAGGTGGCGGCCATGAAGTTTGCCGATGCCTATCCGCTGCTGAAGAAATGCGAACAGTTGGACCCAGAAGGGACCCGACCTCCTTGTGCAATGCGCGTAGTGCATACGGTGACCGGAATTCCCGAGTAAACCATCCGGCGCAATCGATTCATTGACGTGTTAAGTCCTTAGCCAATCTGTTGCGTCGACCGGTTGAATCCACAACCCCAAGCGGACGGTTCACAGAAAGTGTAAAGCGAATTTTGCGCGCTTTTTACTGAGGCACTAGCTCCGACCACAAAATACTGCGCCCGATCCCCCTCATTAGCGTTCCGTAGTCTTCAAACTTACCGACGTTGACTTCCTCTTGTCTTTTCCAGGTCGCTTCACATTCCTCACAGACCCACAGCAAGATATTCGTAGAGCGGATACGCATAGCGCGGACTGAACCTTGACCGCATCTTTTGCACTCAACCGGCATTCTAATAATCTCGACTTATTTTCCGACGCAAACCAGACCGAAGTGTCCGCCTTTGGCCGTTCTCTGCCAATCAGCAACACAAAGGGGCATCTTTACCATCGCGGTAACGATGCCACTTTTTCGTCAGGATCCTTTCAATTTCAACGTTGAAATTTCAGTAAGGTGGGATGTCTGTCGCTAGCAAGATGTCGCGGGTTTCCGACCCCGTATCCTCAGGATATCGTCAGGGTCCCCAGCGCCTTTTTCTGTAACCCACCCGAGATCTCAGATGAGTAACCTCCAGAAGCTAATCGCAGATGCCCTGTCCGGCTTATCTTTTCAGGAAAAAATCTCTGATGACGGTTGGCAGGCAATCGCTAAGCAATGTGGCGCCCCCGAAATCGAAGAGATCGAACAGTGTATTGCCAGGTTACGTGCAGAGCTGGAAACGGTTGAGGAGTGGGACGGAGATACCCAAGATGACATACATCTCGCGATTTCCAGCTTTACCCGATTACTGAGGTCCGCGAAAGCACGGTAACGTTGCTGGCAGCGACAGAACCACAAGGATTCAACATGAATAAATTCCTCGTAGGATTCACCTACCACGAGCCAGAACGGTGGGCCTTGTTTCAAAAAGGCATCATTGAAGACTGCGAGTCATCCACAGGTATTTACGTCGTGGCCTCCACTGCTGGTGAAGCAATTGCATGGGCAGAGCGTATTGCTGAGGAACTCCTGCGGGCATCCAACTCAGACCCTAAGCTTGACTGGAAGTCGTTGGGTTACGAGTGCTGGGTCGTGGACGATCCGAGCGACTCCGACTGGAGTCATTGCCTCGCCTTTTTTCAATCCGTCGAGGTCGGCGTTTTCCCAGATTTTGTGAATATGGGTGCGAGCGCGTACGAAAAGTGGGCCGAGGACCATGGGATTTTTCCTACTTAATCCTGCAAGCCCCGCTAAAGCCTTCGTTCAACAGCTGATTTCCCCAGCAGCGCATACCTTCAGTTGGAATATGTATGACCCCAGAATGGATCGGTCGCGGCAAAACCGTCGCACAGTTGATACAAGAACTTCGCTCTTTCGAGGATCAGAGTCTGGAGGTCCGCATTTCTATTGATGGGGGCGAATCCTCACAGCCTATTTCACTTGTTACGAAGATAGGAGGATATGCCGTGCTCGAGAATCACCAGGACACGCCCACAATCGTGAATGTCTGAGTTTGGCACTGAACGCCGTTGGCGGTGTTGATACAGTCCTGGGGCTCGAGCTGCATAGGTTGGCGGCAGATTTCAGCGCTGCGCAATCGATCGAGCAGCTTCAGCCACCTCTCATCCCGCTCAAGGATTATTTGAAAGATATTCAATGAATGATTCGGCGCGCATACCGAGCATATCCTCGCAGCTGTAATGTTCTTTCCGACGCGTCGCGCATATAAGTGGACAGTGGGTGTTGTATTGACGCTAGTAAAAGCAATGACGCCAACAAAGACTATTACTGCCAAGACGCTGTTGCGTTTTACAAAGACGCCTTTGAAGGACAACCCAACAGCAAGGTTGAAGAGAACATCAAGCGCTCAGCCTATGGAGCGATGAAGGTTGAGATAGGCGTCAAGCTCCGCGCGACCGCCCTCGAACGCATCGATCAGAAAACGCCAAAGATGAATGAAATTCTTACATTCATGCTTAGCAATATCGGGATGACGCTGATTTGCATAGTGGGCATCATCGCAATGCTGGCCACTGTATTTACCACCTACCGCCTGTCGCATCCGAGCCAGCCTTAAGGGTTAAAGAAGGGGAGAATTTTGTTTTCCAAGATTTACGTCCCGGATCGAATTTATCCAGCCCCAACGAACGTGCATCCCTATATTTATTCCTAAATATCAAACCATTTGGAGACCTCAGTTTGTATCGAAAACTTTAGTCTTCCACGGACACTAAAGTTAAGAGAGGTCTTGCTTCGCAGGGCCTTTTTTCCCAGGTCGGGAGGTTTGGGGACGATTCGTTCGAGGTTGCACGAAGGGAATCTGCGCGTTACCCTCCCACCGTCGCTGCCAATTCAGCGACCGGGTGTGAGAGCCCGAAACAATCAAGGCGCAAAGCGCCCCAAAACCTGTCGTGGCGTTTTTTTTCGCCTGCGATATGGCTTTATGGCGGCTGTGCGTGGGAGACCTTCGGGTCTACCGGTTGCCTTGATTGCCGGTTTCTCACCCCGCGCACGGCTGTCACCCAAGCCCGTGAGAAGGCTCGTGGCAGCTCCTCAAATCAAGGACGTTGACCCATGAACAGAACAAATCCGTACAAAATTTGGCTTTCCCCTCTACGCAATTCCCAATCGCGTAACGCCCTCCCCCACCACCTCTCCCTCATCGGAGGTGGCCAATGACCAATCAACCCGAACTCACAACCATCGGCCTCACCCCCGCCATCTACTGCGGCGATCAAGCACTGTTCCATGTCACCCGCAACGTGCCCGTCGGCGATGCGTTGGCCATGGCTTCGGATTTTCTGTTTCTCGCCAAGGCGCTGACCAAGGATGCGGCTTATGCCAAGGACACGGATTACCACGCCTGGGCTGCACATTATTTGACGGCGATGAGTAAGGCGGTGATGGATGATGTGGCGAAGGCGATGACGCGGGATCGGGATAATGAGGTGGCGAATAAGCGGGCGGAGGGGATGGCTGAGGGGTAGCGAGCAGAAGGGCCTCACTCTGCCTGGCGTTTGAAACTATGTAGGCACTTGCTCGCGAAGATTGCGGCCATTCTGCGGGAATGGTGGTTGGCTTTCGTTTTTCGCGAGCGAGCTCGCTCCTACAGGGGTTGCGGGGAATTGACAGCGGCTGTCAGCCCCGAATTTTTTCGGGGCTTTTGATATCGAGCTCGGCGCGAAGCTCGCTCACGAGGCTAAGGCTTCAGGTCTGAAATTCGAACTAGAGACGGCTGACGATTTCCTTCCAGACATACCCGTAGTGATAACTCAGCCAGCGAACAAGCAGCTTATCGAATTGCCTGCGAAACCAATTGTTTTCCCTGGCTGCAAGTCTTTCTTCAATCATGGCGTTGAGCGCGTCAGGATCGAAACCTGTCCAGACCGATGGGACGGCCGATTCAATATTGGTAAAGCAAACAGGCGCGACTTCTGAGTAAAGAATTTCGTGTAGCGTCTGACGATCAACACCCTTCACCTGCTCTGCTATGTAGTCGTAATCGACCGGCGAGTCATTGAACGGATCCGAGAGTGCGGCTCTGATTTTGGTCAGTTCGGATCGACTCAAAAGATATCCCAATGCGAAAACTCCTCTAGCTCCTCATCGAGAGAATGGGCGACTGCTTCACCAGCCACACCCCCTGCAATGCTTCCCACCAAAACAACAGCAATTGCACAAATGGGAGCACCCGGACCACAGAGAGCGCTCACGCCAAGCCCCGCGAGCAAACCTCCCACTGCACCACTGCCCACTATGATGCCCTGCCGCGCGGTTTCCTTCGGTTTGTTATCAGCATTCAGGATTTGATAGGTCGCAAGGGCGGCGCTGACTAGAATTCCGAGCTTCCCCATCATGCGCATTTTTTGGGTGCCTTTCGTGAACGAGGCATCGTCCCGACCGGCCGCTTCCAGGATTGTGTAGTGGATTTTGGTTTGTTCTGTTGGCGAAAGGCTGTTGTATTTCTTTTTAAAGAGGCGCTCGGAGTAGCGATCGAACAGTGAGTCAAGCGTCCTGCCGTCGGGCTTCTTTTTTTGGACGATAGCCAGGCCTTGAGCGGATGTGAATTTGCGATGTTCCATCATGATCTTGTTTCTCAATTCATGACTGAACTGTACGCCTTCATGTGCAGTAATTATTCCTGCCTTGACGTCTGCCAATGCCTGCTGAGACATGCGCTTGATATTTTTCATGTAGCTGGCCCGGACCTTTTCGTCTGAGATAGCATCCAGCGAAAATCTGAGTGCTGTCCCCTCCATCAATTCCAGTGCTCTGTCGAGCGGAGAGTCCATCAACGCGTGCTCACGTTGAATGACATAGCTACCGGTGACAAGGTACGGCTCGGTCATAGGATGCTCCTTATCCCAATATTTTATTCAAAAGGCTTTCTGTAAGAGTCGAAGTGGCGGTAGTCGATCCCTCCTCGAACTTGAGCATCAAACAAACTTTCCCTGAGGGGCTATTAAATTTAACAGCGTTGTCCCTGTTAAATACGCCTGGAAGGGTTGATCCGTCCTCAAAATGCGCCGTGCACGATAAACCTTCGTAACTTTCGGTGGCAGGGATTTAGAAGCCGATCCAGCTAGCGCCAAGAACGAGAGGCACTGGGGGAAAAAATGGGCAGGCTGTATGAGAATCACCAATTATCACCGTCCCGGAACCACCAATGACAACACTGCCGTGGGTTCCGCCTGTATCAATCGTCGCGGCATTCTTGCCATTGATGAAAACAGTGGAGGACAGACCAGAGGACAATGCACTGCCACACGTACAGGTATCACCTTGGCGTGCAGCTGAGAGCCCATCGAAGAAAACGTCTGGCGATCCTGTCGCGATGGGATTGGTGCCGTGCCCCGGTAGCGGGCAACTTGAAGGGTCGGTTTTACGCGCGGCTGGCTTAGCCAAGATGACCTCCTGTCATTGGATCCTGATGTGGCAAATAACCTAACAGATTGCTGCGGCTGTTGCGTACCTCTCAGCGAGGAATGAGCCCCCTGGCCGGTAGCGCAAGATGTGTGCGCCACGGAAAGATATCGCAACGGTTTCCTCTTTGATGGCTGTCCTTCCCACCTGCAATATCACCGGCTCTGGTGCACTGAAGGGACATTCAGCGCCAGCAGACAACAACGAAAGTTTTTTCGGTATCGCAAGGATGTATCAATGCGGCAAATCGCTCTCAGCAACAATAAACTCAGAGGCATTCCCCGCCGCCTTCGCGCTTTGGAACGTTGGGCTGCCAGTTTTCGCGACGAGTTTTATCCGCGATCCGGGCGCATGGAGCGCTACACACATTGGAAGATTCCGGTGCACGAGGCTCTTGTTGAAGGCCCTCAAGCCAGGATCGAAGTTCAGGCCTTCTGTATCCAGCAACTGCTCGAAGCCGCTAGCCACCTGTCCAACGCGGCTGACCACTCACAGGGTTACTATCGGGTCGCTTGCCTGCTGACGTGGCCATGGGTCCATCAGAGCGAGGTCACCCTCTTCTATGACCGGGACTATTACATGGGTTTTCTCGGTAAAACCAACGCCCTCAAGCCAGATCGGATCAGCCTCGATCTTGCGTTGCACACGCCAGCGAATTTCATCGAGCATGGGCATGACGTCACTCAAGCAGACGATGAGGTCGCCGTTCAGTGGTGGTGCATTGGAGAACCGGCGTGAGGGCTTTCATCCTCGGTCTACTGCAGGGATCAATGATGTGGCTTGCGCCTAGGACACGGACCCCGAGTTAGTGGGGCTCTCAGATACGTAACGTTTGGCGACCAAATACCCGAGACAGCCCCCCGCCCTTGTAGTCAGATACGGCTATCGTTTGAATTGGCTGTGTAGGGGCATTTTCGGAAACGGTTATGACACCCAAATGGAATCACACATGGAAGCGCTGATTAATCCGGACCTGCTGCGATGGGCGAGGGAGCGTGCCTCCCTGAGCACGAGCGCCCTGGCCAAAAGTCTGGGTACGCAGGAAGACAACGTGTTGGCGTGGGAGCAAGGCACGAAAAGGCCCTCCTTCAACCAGGCCATGAATTACGCCCGGCAGACATACATCCCGTTTGGGTACCTTTACCTGCCTCAGCCGCCGGAGGAAAACCTTTCTCTGCCGGATCTCAGAACGATCAATGGCAGACGTAGCCGCGGATACAGTCTCGCCCTCATGGACACCATCAGGTGGGCGGCGGAACGACAGGAATGGTATCGCGACTACCTGATCAGCCAAGGCATCACAGAAAATAGCGTTGTCGGGAAGTTTTCGGTGAGTGACAGCTTCGAAGAAATCGTTGCGGACATTCGTGCAGTCTTAGGCTTATCCAACATACCCAAGCGCGGCGATTTTGAAGACTACTTTAAAAGTTTAGTCGGCAACATTGAAAGCACCGGGATACTTGTGATGCGCAATAGCGTTGTCAACAACAATACGAGCAGGCCATTGCTTGTTGAAGAATTTCGAGGCTTCGCAATCAGCGACAAATTGGCACCCGTCATTTTTATCAACACCGCCGATTGCCCCGAGGCAAGGCTGTTCACTTTAGCTCATGAGCTGTCTCATATCTGGTTAGGTCATTCTGGTGTGTCTGATGGTGACCCTGCGAACCATAGATCGGAGGAAATCCTGTGCAACGCAGTCGCAGCAGAGCTGTTAACGCCTGGCCGTGAATTCCTTTCCTTTTGGGATGCTGAGATCGAGTGGCAAGAAAACATTCCTCGTTTAACAAATATTTTCCATGTGAGCGGCTGGGTGATCGCCAGGAGAGCCCTGACTTTTAACCTCATAACGGCATTCGAATATGAAGCATTTGTTGCCAGAAAAATCACCGAGTACAAAGCTCGCGACAAAGATGGAGCCCCTCCCTACAACAGGCTGCAGACCGCCAGAGTTAGCAAAACGCTCGCCATAGCGGTGGCAAGTGAAGCGTTAAGCGGAAGAATGCTTTATCGAGACGCAGCACGTCTGATTGGTGTGAAGCCGCACAAACTCTCTGATTATTCTAAGAAGGAACTTGGATTTTGAGTTATCTGCTGGATGCGAACTCCTACATACAGGCGAAAAACACTCACTACCGCATGGTTTTCTGCCCCGGCTTCTGGGACTGGCTGGACAGCGCCTCTGATGCGGGGAAAATATCCAGCGTAACGTCGGTGTACAAGGAACTGGTTGACTATGGGGACGAATTATCGGAATGGGCGAAAGAAAGAACAAACCATTTCTTGTCGGTAAATGACGCCAGTACACAGATAACATTCGCGCAGATCGCTACGTTTGTCATGGACCTGCCGCTGCCTAAAAAAACAGAAAAAATACGCTTTCTTGAAGGCGCCGATCCATGGTTGATTGCTAAAGCCGGCGCAACTGGACAGACCGTTGTAACCCACGAAGTGTTGGTACCTCCAACAAGTCAGAAAATCAAAATCCCAAATATTTGCCAGCAGTTCAATGTGCCCTACATGAGCGCATTCGATCTGCTCGAAACACTTGATGCCAAACTCGTTCTTGGCACGCTGAGCTCAAATCCGTCGGCCTGACACCCGCTATCTACTGCGGCGATCAGGACCTGTACCCACAATGTCCCACTCGGCCATGCCGGTTTTGTGGTGAGTGAGCTGGCGCCTTCGCGGGCAAGCCCGCTCCCACAGGGATTTCGGGTATCTGAGGCCCGTTGTTGGCCCCGGGGTTTCGGGGCCTTTGGGTGCGCGGGTCAGAGCAGGTGCTGGGAGATCAGTTTTGAGATTTCCACCATCGACGTCCGGCCGGTGAATTCGAATTTCACTTTGCCCAGCGACGAGAAGTAGATTTCCAGTTCCGAATCCAGGTCGAAGGTGCCGGAGGTTTCTACCGAGTAGGCGACGATGTTTTTGTAGGGCAGCGAGGTGAAGTCTTTTTTGCTGCCGGTGAGGCCCTGGACGTTGACGGCGATGATGCGTTTGTTGGTGAAGACGACGCCGTCGCGCATGGATTTGTACGAGTCGATGACGTGCTCGCCGTCCAGCAGCAGTGCGCTGACGCGTTCTGCGTACTCTTCGTTTTGCTTGAGTTTGAAGAAGCCTTTGTTGTTGAAGTCGATCATCTGTCCATCCTCCGTTCGAAGAAAAATCCCTGCGGGTTACTTCAGCACCTTTACGACTCGAATGTTGATGGGAAATCCATCCTGTCCGGGCAGTTTTTTCCATCCCACGTACTGAAAAACCTCTTCCTCATCAATGTACTCGCCCCACTCCGCGGCTTTGCCGCCCAGCACAGCGACGTTCCTGTTAATGGCGCATCTGCCATCCGAAGGACCGACGGTGTAGATCACATAAGGTTCGACGTATTTCGCAGCGCGGAAATGGCGGCCGCAACCAGAGTCGACGCGGATCATCAAGGTCTTCAGATTTGCTTCACCATCCAGCTCGGCGTGCTGGTCGAGTTCCCCGATTTCGCCGACGTCGCTGAAGCCCAGAGAGCGAGCGCGCTCGTAATCCGAGGATTTCAGGTGTTGGGTCTGGGCTTGCTGGAGCTGCTGATCTACCTCCTCGCCGGTTTCAATACGGCCCTTGATCGCGAGCTCTTTCGCTTGGGGAAAGACGCTCTCACAGCGGGCGTAATCGGGGGAGCCGAGGTTTGCCTGGGGGAGGTTCTCGCGATGTACAGTAAAGGTCCGCAGGTAACTCTCGATAGTGGGCAAAGCATCCTTGGGCGTCTGGCGCCCGCTCTGCACCTCGGTCACTGCCCGCTGTAATTGCTGGCAATCGGCGAGGTAGGCCTTCCTGGCATACTCCGGGGATTCATCCCATTCGGCGGCGAGCGCCGGGGTCGTCACGACGGCGACGGCGATTGCGCAGAACAGGCGCGAGGTTCGAGCGACAGTGGGCATGTGTAGTCCGTTACATAGATGAAATAAGTGGCGCAACGCTACTGTTTTGCCGTCTTGCCGTCCACTGGCAGCGAAGGGGACAGAGCTTGTTTCCTGGGCTTTTCGCGAGCTCGCTCCTACAGGGGTTGTGTTTCTGATCCGTGTTTTGCGTGAATTGTTCTGGCGCTATCGCCAGCAGGCTGGCTCCCACAGGGATTTTGTGTGGTGGTTGGGGTTTGGGATTGGCCTTGAGGTATTGGGCTCGGGTGAATGGCTTTCGGTTTACGGCGAGACAGATCAACGCATCTGCGCCCTGAATTGGCCACGGATCTGATGCTGTTTCTTATCTGTAATGCTTGCTATACATCATCCATCGACAGGCCCTCCGGGCATTAGGCCGGTGAGTGAACGCCCCACGCCGCACTCATCTAGACTTAAGGGATAGTCGTAGGCAGAACCGAACACGTCGCTTTGGTGCAGTTCAATCAAAAGCGCCGTGGCAAGCTGCCCTTTATGCCCAGTAGAGGTGCGGCGAAGACCGTGCCGGGCACAACAAGATGCCCGCCAAGGGTGCCCTGGCCAACGGCCTGAAATTGCCACGATTCCGTGACGTGGTGTGAGTGCCGCAGCCGACACTTTCGGACGACCGACAACCATCTGGTTTGTCCGTGACCGTGAGGATTGCTGAATGCCTGATGAGAGTTTGCACCTGCCTTTGGTCAACAGTCTGCTGGAGCGCCATAAGGGCTCTGCGGGTGCACTGTTGCCCATCCTTCATGATATTCAGGAACGCATCGGTTACATCCCCGATGCGGCCGTTCCCGAGATTGCTCACGCCCTCAATCAGAGTCAGGCCGAGGTTCGCGGGGTGATCAGCTTTTACCATGACTTCCGTACCGCGCCGCCGGCCAAGCATATCCTGCGGCTGTGCCGGGCTGAGTCCTGCAAAAGCCGTGGTGCCGAAGCGCTTGCCGCGCAGTTGCGCGAACGGCTGCAACTGGATGACCACGGCAGCAGCGCCGACGGCAGCATCAGTTTGCGGCCGGTGTATTGCCTCGGCGCCTGTGCCTGCTCGCCCGCTCTGGAACTCGATGGCCGGGTGCATGCGCGGCTCAGCGCTGAGCGTCTCGATGCCTTGCTCGACGCTTGCCGGGAGGACGCATGATGCCGACTCTTTATCTGCCCACTGATTCCCTTGCCCGTGCCGTGGGTGCCGATGAGGTGGCGGTGGCCCTGATCACTCAGGCCCGGGAACGCAATGTGCCGCTGGAGTTGCAGCGCACCAGTTCGCGCGGCTTGTATTGGCTGGAGCCGCTGCTGGAAGTGGACAGCCCGCAAGGCCGGATCGGCTTTGGTCCGCTGACGGCGGCCGATGTGCCGTCGGTGCTCGAGGCGCTGCAAGGTGAGCCGTCATCGCATCCACTGGCATTGGGGCTGGTGGAAGAATTGCCTTATCTCAAGTCTCAACAACGCCTGCTGTTCGCCCGCGCCGGTATTACCCGGCCGCTGTCGCTGGACGATTATCGGGCCCATGGCGGTTTCGAGGGTTTAACCAGGGCCGTCGCCATTGGTGGCGAGCAGACTGCCACGGCGGTGTTCGATTCGGGCCTGCGTGGCCGTGGCGGCGCGGCGTTCCCGGCCGGAATCAAATGGCGCACGGTGCGCGCCACCGAGGCGGCGCAGAAGTACATCGTGTGCAACGCCGACGAAGGAGATTCCGGCACTTTTGCCGACCGCATGCTGATGGAAGGCGACCCCTTCCTGCTGATCGAAGGCATGGCCATCGCCGGCATCACCGTCGGCGCCACTTACGGCTACATTTATGTGCGCTCGGAATATCCGGATGCCGTCGCCACGTTGCGTCAGGCGCTGAGCCTTGCCCGGTCCGCCGGTTACCTGGGCGCCAATGTCGGCGGCAGCGGGCAGGCGTTCGATATGGAAGTGCGGGTCGGTGCCGGCGCTTACATCTGCGGTGAGGAAACCGCGCTGCTGGACTCGCTTGAAGGCAAGCGCGGGATCGTCCGCGCCAAGCCGCCGATCCCTGCGTTGAAGGGGCTGTTTGGTCTGCCGACGCTGGTGCACAACGTGCTGACCCTGGCCTCGGTGCCGCTGATTCTGGCCAAGGGTGCGCAGTTCTATCGTGATTACGGCATGGGCCGTTCGCTGGGGACCATGCCTTTCCAGCTGGCGGGCAATGTTCGTCACGGCGGTCTGGTGGAACGGGCCTTTGGCCTGACGCTACGGGAGCTGGTGGAAGACTACGGCGGTGGCACGGCGAGTGGCCGGCCGTTGAAGGCTGCGCAGGTCGGCGGCCCGCTCGGTGCCTGGGTGCCGCCGTCGCAATTCGACACACCGCTGGATTACGAAGCCTTCGCCGCCATGGGCGCGATGCTCGGTCACGGTGGTGTGGTGGTGGCAGACGACACGCTGGACATGGCCCACATGGCGCGCTTCGCCATGGAGTTCTGCGCCGAGGAATCCTGTGGCAAATGCACGCCGTGCCGCATCGGCTCGACCCGGGGCGTTGAGGTGATCGACCGCCTGCTGGCCGCGCCAGATCAGGCCGGTCGTGATCAGCAGGTGATCATCCTCAAGGACCTGTGCGACACCCTGCAATACGGTTCGCTCTGCGCATTGGGCGGCATGGTGTCCTTTCCGGTCGCCAGCGCCCTCAAGTACTTCCCCGCCGACTTCGGTCTGCAAGCCTCGGAGGCCGAGCAATGATTACTCTCTTCGACCCGAAAACCGATATCGATCTGGGCACCCCGGCCCGCGAAAGCGACGTGCAGGTCACCCTGAACATCGACGGCCGCAGCATCAGCGTGCCGGAAGGCACCTCGGTGATGCGCGCCGCGGCGCTGCTGGGCACCACCATTCCGAAACTGTGCGCCACCGACAGCCTGGAAGCCTTTGGCTCCTGCCGCATGTGCCTGGTGGAGATCGACGGGATGCGCGGCTATCCGGCGTCCTGCACCACGCCGGTCACTGAAGGCATGACCGTGCACACGCAGACGCCGAAACTCGCGACCCTGCGGCGCAACGTCATGGAGCTGTACATCTCCGATCACCCGCTGGATTGCCTGACCTGCTCGGCCAACGGCAACTGCGAACTGCAAACCGTGGCCGGTCAGGTTGGCCTGCGGGAAGTGCGTTACGGCTATGAAGGTGACAACCATCTGGACGACAAGAAAGACACGTCCAACCCCTACTTCGACTACGACCCGAGCAAGTGCATCGTTTGCAACCGCTGCGTGCGTGCCTGCGAAGAAACCCAGGGCACCTTTGCGCTGACCATTACCGGGCGCGGCTTTGAGTCCCGCGTGGCCGCCGCGGGGGGTGACAACTTCCTCGACTCGGAATGCGTGTCCTGCGGCGCCTGTGTGCAGGCCTGCCCGACTGCGACGCTGATGGAAAAAAGCGTGGTCGAGCTGGGTCAGCCGGAACGCAGTGTGATCACCACCTGCGCCTATTGCGGCGTGGGCTGCTCGTTCCGCGCCGAGATGAAAGGCGACCAGCTGGTGCGCATGGTTCCGGACAAGAACGGCCAGGCCAACCATGGCCACTCGTGCGTCAAAGGGCGCTTTGCCTGGGGCTACGCCACTCACCCGGATCGCATCACCAAACCGATGATCCGCCAGCACATCAACGACCCGTGGCAGGAAGTCAGCTGGGATGAAGCAGTGACCTACGCCGCCAGCGAATTCCGCCGGTTGCAGCAAAAATATGGCCGCGATTCCATTGGTGGTATTACCTCCAGCCGTTGCACCAACGAAGAAACCTATCTGGTGCAAAAACTGGTGCGCGCCGCGTTCGGCAACAACAACGTCGATACCTGTGCGCGGGTTTGCCACTCGCCGACCGGTTATGGCTTGAAACAAACCTTGGGCGAGTCTGCCGGCACCCAGAGTTTCGACTCGGTGATGCAGGCCGACGTGATCCTGGTGATGGGCGCCAACCCGAGTGATGCTCACCCGGTGTTCGCCTCGCAGCTCAAACGCCGGTTGCGTGAAGGTGCGCGGCTGATCGTCATCGACCCACGCCGCATTGATCTGGTGGACTCGGTGCATGCCCGCGCCGAACTGCACCTGGCCCTGCGTCCGGGCACCAACGTTGCCATGCTCAACGCACTGGCCCATGTGATCGTCACCGAAGGTTTGCTCAATCAGGCCTTTATCGACGCTCGTTGCGAGGGCAGTGATTTCGCCCGCTGGAGCGAGCTGGTCAGCCGGCCGGAAAACTCGCCGGAAGTGCTTGGCGCCATCTGCGGCGTGGAACCTGCCGACATCCGTGCCGCCGCCCGCCTGTATGCCACCGGCGGCAACGCGGCGATCTATTACGGCCTCGGCGTCACGGAGCACAGTCAGGGCAGCACCGCGGTCATGGGCATCGCCAACCTGGCCATGGCCACCGGCAACATCGGCCGCGAAGGCGTGGGCGTGAACCCGCTGCGGGGGCAGAACAACGTTCAGGGCTCCTGCGACATGGGCTCGTTCCCCCACGAGTTGCCCGGTTACCGGCATATCTCCAACGAGGTGGTTCGGGCGCAGTTCGAACAGGCGTGGAACGTCACGCTGCAACCTGATCCGGGCCTGCGCATTCCCAACATGTTCGAGTCGGCGCTGGCCGGCAGCTTCAAGGGTCTGTATTGCCAGGGTGAAGACATCGCCCAGAGCGATCCGAATACCCAGCACGTCACCGCGGCGCTGTCGGCCATGGAGTGTGTGGTGGTGCAGGACATTTTCCTCAACGAAACCGCCAGGTTCGCGCATGTATTCCTGCCGGGCGCTTCGTTCCTGGAAAAAGACGGCACGTTTACCAACGCCGAGCGACGCATCTCCCGGGTGCGCAAGGTCATGGAACCGCTGGGCGGCAAGGCCGACTGGGAAGGCACCGTCGCGCTGGCCCAGGCCTTGGGCTACCCGATGAACTACAAGCACCCGTCAGAAATCATGGATGAGATCGCCAGCCTGACACCGACTTTCACCAACGTCAGCTACGCCGAACTGGATCGCCACGGCAGCCTGCAATGGCCGTGCAACGCTGCGGCACCGGACGGCACGCCGACCATGCACATCGATGAGTTCGTGCGCGGCAAGGGGCGCTTCATGCTCACCGGCTATGTGCCGACCGAGGAGAAGGTCAACAATCGCTATCCGCTGCTGCTGACCACCGGGCGCATTCTCAGCCAGTACAACGTCGGCGCGCAGACCCGGCGTACCGAAAACGTGGCCTGGCACGATGAAGACCGTCTGGAAATCCACCCAACCGACGCCGAGAGCCGTGGCATCAACGAAGGTGACTGGGTCGGCATCGGCAGCCGCGCCGGCCAGACCGTACTGCGTGCGCGGGTCACCGAACGGGTGGCGCCGGGCGTGGTGTACACCACGTTCCACTTCCCTGAGTCGGGGGCCAACGTCATCACCACCGATAACTCCGACTGGGCCACCAACTGTCCGGAGTACAAAGTCACGGCCGTGGAAGTCAGCCGCGTCTACCACCCTTCCGAGTGGCAAAAACGCTATCAGGCCTTCAGCGACGAACAGGACCGTTTGCTCAGGGAACGCCGTCAGGCCCGTGGCGCCAAAGCGGAGGTGCGCCGATGAGTACTGAAAACCTGATCAAGATGGTCAACCAGATCGCCCAGTATTTCGCCAGCGAACCGGACCAGAAAGCGGCGGTGCTCGGTGTGCGTAATCATCTGCAGATGTACTGGACGCCGGGGATGCGCAAGGAGTTGCTGGCCTGGCAGACCGAGCATCACGGGGCGGACTTGCACCCGTTGGCGCAAGAGGCGGTCAGTGGGGCCGGTTGGGAGGCGTAGGTTTCTTCATCTGCTGGCTGAAAACCTGTAGGAGCGAGCCCGCTCGCTCCTACAGGGGATTGTGTAGTGTTCCGCCTTATTTATCTCCATCGGTCACCCGCACCGCGATCTCAATCGAACGCACGCTGATCGCCGCAAAGATCGCCGTGAGCAGCACGCCGTTGAACCCGAGCAATATTGCCAATATCCGCGAAAGCGGCAACTTCGGCACGAGCTCGCCATAGCCGATGGTCAAGCCGGTCACGAAGCCGAAATAGATGCCATCAAAAGGATCCCAACCTTCCAGATAGCTGATGATCAGGCCGCACAGGACGATGACGATCAGCATGGTAGAAAGGATGGGCCAGACAACTCGAAGGTAGTAGCCGACAGCTTTGTAGAACTCTCGACGGATGTTCGACGTATTGGCAGGCTTCATGTCGTGTGTTTCCTGAGGGCGGCAGGCGGATTGACACTCTTCAGCTTGGCACAAGTATTGGGAATGGATGGTCGGACCAACGGAAAGTGGCACGCGCGGAACAGGGATTAAGCTGTAATGATCCGGCACGGGAGAATATCCATGCTCAAGCACCTGATCCTGCCACTCCTGTTCGCCGTGTTCGTGGCCCTCAGCGGATCGTCCTGCCATGACACGAGCCAGGACGGCCAGGTGAGACCGCCCGCCAACGGAGACAGTGGCAGGATTATCCCCTCCCAACAACGCATGCCCTCAACGATGCCGCGTCCCAGGATGTAATGGTTACTCGATCTGAATCGGCCCTTTGGTCCCGGCATCGCTGTCGGTCCAATAGTCTTCATTCTGTAACCGCCGATCACCCTGAATCGTGAAGGTGACTTTGCCCTGGCGAAACTGCAGCGTGCCATCGGTGCGCTGGGCATTTACCCGTTTGCCATTAACCCAGACTTGCTCCTTGGCATCGATACGAATCGTGGCAACGGTCGCGCCGGCATCGCTCTTGGCAACCCACTGCCCGGCGTAAGGCGTTTGTGTATTGGCGCTGTCCGTCGCGGGGTTGGTGAACCCGGCCTTGGCATTTTCCGCTTTGCTCTTGTGGATATCGCAGCCCTGAAGTTCGCTCACTTGGGTGCAACCGGATTGCTCGAGTTGTTTGCGGTATTTGTCATTGATCGCGTGGGCGGGGAATTGCACCAGCATCAACAGGGCCAGTGTTGGCAGGATGATTTTGTTCATCAGTTCTCTCCTTCGATCAGCGCCTTTGCGCGCCCCTGGATAATTCACTGTAGTCCGAACCCGGTACTCGGTTATACCGGCAAAATCACCCGTACTTCCAGCCCGCCCTTTGACCGATTGCGCAGTTTGAATTCTCCGCCATGCTCCAACACAATCGCCCGCGACGCCGATAATCCCAATCCCACGCCGCCGGTGCTTTTGTTGCGCGAGCCTTCCATGCGGAAGAACGGCGCAAATACTTGCTCAAGGCTGGCCTCCGGAATGCCCGGCCCACGATCCAGTACCTTGATCCGCACTTCTCCGGCATCAGGCATCAGTTCAATCGCCGGCTCGCGTCCA
Source organism: Pseudomonas sp. IT-P100 (assembly GCF_949767185.1). Lineage (NCBI taxonomy): Bacteria > Pseudomonadati > Pseudomonadota > Gammaproteobacteria > Pseudomonadales > Pseudomonadaceae > Pseudomonas > Pseudomonas sp. IT-P100. The sequence continues at coordinate 334,161 of NZ_CATKQK010000022.1, read as the reverse complement.
TATTTGATCGCGTTATCCAACAGGTTGGTCATCACCCGCTTGAGTCCCAACGGCCGCCCGAAATACACCAGCCGCAACGGCCCGCTGAAGGCAATCTCGACCCCCTGATCCCGGTAATCATCCAGCAAGGTTTGGAGCAGTTCCGCCAGATCAAACTGGGTCGCCGGTTCAAGCCGTGCGTCATCGCGAAAAAAATCCAGCGCCGAATTGATCATCGCCTGCATTTCATCGACGTCACGAAACAGCCGCTGTTGCTGCTGCGCGTCTTCGATGAATTCACCGCGCAAACGCATCCGCGTCAGCGGTGCGCGCAGATCGTGGGAGATGGCGGCGAGCATTTGCGTGCGGTCGCGGATGAAGTGTTGCAGCTGAGCCTGCATGGCGTTGAACGCGAGGATCGCCTGGCGGATTTCCTGGGGGCCCAAGGGTTCGATGGGCGGGGCGCGGAAGTCCGAACCGAAGCGTCGGGCGCCTTCGGCGAAGCGTTGCAAGGGTGTGGCGAGACGGCGGGTGGCGATCAGCGCGACCAGCGCGGTAGAGATCAGCACCAGCACAATGACGATCAGGTAGCGCGGCGTTTCGTCGAGGCCCCAACTGCGCGAGGGCGCGGAGAACATCAGCCAGGTCGAGTCGGCCAGTTCGATCAACAGCGCGTAATGCGCGTCTTCAGTGTGTTCGGCCCAGTCGGCGGGCTCATAGGCCTCGATGCGCCGGTCAGGGGCTTTGAGCATCGGCTGGAGGATCTGCGCGCCGATGTCGGACTTCGCATCTTCCGCTTCCGGCAGATTGAGATCGCGCCGGTCGGGATGCCAACTGACGGTGAAGCCGCTTTCGCTGGCGGCCTGTGCCAACGGGTTGCGCAGTGGCGCTGGCGCGGCCTCGATGACGCGGGTGATGGCGGCGGCTTTTTCCAGCAGACCGATTTCGGTCAGGGGCGGTCGTGCCCAGACGCCGGCCAATTGGATAAACAGCCCGTTGAGCGCCAGCGAAATGAGCATCGCCAGGATGATGGTCAGGGCGATCCAGCGCGCCACCGTGTCGCGGCGAATCCGCTTCAGCCAGCTCATCGCCGTGTCACGCTGGGGGTGAACAGGTAACCGCCATTGCGCACGGTGCGAATCATCGCCGGGCGCTTGGTGTCGGACTCGAGTTTGCGTCGCAGGCGGCTGACTTGCACATCGATGCTGCGATCGAACGCGTCGTGGCAATGCCCGCGTGCCAGGTCCAGCAGTTGTTCACGGGTGAGGATGCGTTGCGGGTGTTCGACGAAGACCAGCAGCAAATCGAACTCGCCGGCCGAGAGCGGAATCATCACGTTGTCCGGCGAGCGCAGTTCACGGCGGGTGACGTCGAGGTGCCAGTCGGCAAAGTCGATCAAGGGTCGCGGGCGTTCCTGTGTCAGTGGGCGGCGGTCGTCCACGCGGCGCAGCACGGCACGGACCCGGGCTAACAACTCACGGGCGTCGAAGGGTTTGGTCAGGTAATCGTCGGCGCCCAGCTCGAGGCCAACCACCCGATCACTGAGTTCGCCCATGGCGGTGAGCATGATCACCGGTATCGCGTGGCGGATGCGTAATTGCTGGCACAGGATCAGCCCGCTGTCGCCGGGCAACATCACGTCGAGGATGATCAAGTCTGGCGCCTGGCGCTCGATGGCCGCCCACAGCGATGCGCCATCGGTGGCGACCTCGACACGGTAGCCGTGCTGGACGAAGAATTTTTTCAGCAAATCGAGGACTTCGAGGTCGTCATCGACAATTAGCAGGCTGTTCACCGAAGGTCACTTAAGAGCGAATGGAACCGCCATCTAAAACCATTCACGGCAGCGCGTCATATATTTCAATCCTGCAATAAAACGACAGCGGCGCAATAAAGCGGACATCTTTGCGCAAGGCCCGGGGCCCAGCATCAGCGCGAATTCCTCCCGAGACTCGCGTCCATGTTGCCTTTCAAATGTGCTCCCTGGCTGGCCCGCAACACCTCGATTGTCGTGCTGGCCGCCGGGTTGGCCGGTTGCAGCAGCCAACCGTCGTCCACCGCCCAGGTGAGCTGCGCCGACATTGCCTATTCGGTGAACGACCCGGCGGAACCGTTCAATCGCGGGGTCTTTGCGTTTAACCGGGTTGTTGATAACTACGCCCTCGCACCGGTCGCTCGCGGCTATCGCTACTTGCCGGACTTTTTCCAGACGGGTGTGCATAACTTCGTAGAGAACTTCGGTGAGCCCAAGGTGTTCATCAATGACGTGCTGCAAGGCAACCCGCGGCGCTCGGTCAATACCCTGGGGCGTTTCGTGCTCAACACAACGGTGGGCGTGGTGGGCTTGATTGACGTTTCCGGCATGGTTGGCATCCCGCGCCACGACGCAGACTTCGGGCAGACTTTCGGCGTGTGGGGCATCGGTAACGGCCCGATCGTCGAGTTGCCGTTGTTCGGCACGTCCAACAGCCGCGATGCGGCCGGGCGCGTGCTCGGTTTCGTCGTCGATCCGTTTGGCAGCCATAGCGACACCGCCGACACGTTGTCCACGATCAACACGGTCGGCGGCATCGTCGACGGTCGAGCCGAAGCCTTGCCGCTGACCGACAGCCTGCAAAAACTGCCGGACTACTACAGCGCGTTGCGCAACGTGGTGGCCGAGCATCGGTCGGCTTATGTGGCCGATGGCAAACAAGGCTCGCCCGACAACACCAAGCCTCAATGCACAGGAGCACCGGCCGATGGTTTCTGAACGCCTGATTCTTCAACAAAGGATGACCCGTGACGCCGAGGCGAATCTGCGCTGTCGGGAGATCACCCTGCGCCTGTCGGCAGATTGCCGCCAACTGGTGCTCACTCGTTACACCGAACACTACGGCCCGGCCGTGGTGCGCTGGATCGAGCGTAGCCATACGGTGTCCGTGAGCGAGGTGTTTCGCTGGTTGGTCGCCAACGGCGAGGCGGATGTCAGTCAGCAGCTATCACTGCCTCCAGCACCCGCGCCACACACTGCACCGCCGCGTCTTCATCGCGTCGTTTATGCCAGGCCAGATGCAACGCAAACCCCTCCACCTCAATCGGCGGCTCCGCGGTGTGCAGCGCCTTGGCCATCGGCATCGACAGGCACTGACTGGGCAGCATCGCAATCAGGTCCGAGCCCAGCAGCAGATCCGGAACCATGACAAAGCTCGGCACGACAATACCGATTCGCCGCGACCGTCCTCGGCCCTTCAACTGTTCATCGAGCGGGCCCCAGGTGGCGCCCCGCCCGGAGACCAGCACGTGTGGATAACTCAGCCAGCGGTCGAGATCGAAGTCCGCGATTGCCGGATGCCCGGTGCGCATCGCCACCACGAAATGTTCGTGCAACAGCAAGCGTCGGGTGAAGTCCGGCCCGAGGGGCGGGAACACCGACATGGCCAGATCGCTTTGGCCGCGACTCAAACTTTCCTGAGCCGCCTCACCGCCCTGCCAGGGCTGGATTACCAGGTCGATGCCCGGTGCCAGTTCCGCCAGTCGTTGGTGCAATCGCTGGGCGATGACGATCGCCGGGAAGTCGGCCATGACGATGCGTACGGTCTGGCGCAGGGTGCTCAGGTCGGCACTGGCGGCGCCGACCAAGGTGCTGACCGAGCCCAGGATCTGTTTCAACGGGCCGCGCAAGGCCTGCGCTTTTGGCGTCAGTTGCATGCCGCCCGGTACGCGCTCAAGCAAGCGATCCTGGAACAGGTGCCGGCAACGCTCCAATGCATTGGACGCCGCCGGTTGCGACAAGCCCACACGCTCGGCGGCGCGGGAGACGTGCGCTTCGTCGAGCAACGCATCGAGCACGGTCAACAGGTTGAGGTCCACTGAACGTAGATTCATTGAATCAATACCTAATTAGACAAACCATCCATTGGAGCAATGTACAGCAGGCTGGCACGCTGTGGCTCCCTTCACTTGAACCGGAGAAGCCATGAACGACACCACTTTGATTTTGAGTTTTCACCCTGACTTGAGCGAATCCCGAGCCAACCGCTCGATGCTGGAGGCGGTGAAGGATCTGCCGGGGATCAGCGTCGTCGATCTGTATGGGGTCTACCCCAGCGACCAAGTGGATACGACGCTGGAAACGCAACGTTTGCTATCGGCGAAACGGCTGGTACTGCAATTTCCCGTGCAGTGGTACTCGACACCGGCGCTGCTTAAAACCTGGCAGGACAGTGTGCTGACGCGGATGTATTACATCGCTTATGAAACCGAGGGTCGCCGGCTGGAGGGGATGCCGATCATGATCGCGGCCACTGCTGGTAATACGCCTGAGGCTTACAGCGAAAATGGGGCGAATGGCTTTGCCCTTGAGCAGTTGTTGCAGCCTTTGCGCGCGACGGCGCACCGCTGCCAGTGGGCCTGGAGCGAACCGTTTCTGGTTTATCGGGCGAATAAGTTGTCGGGGGCGGAGCTGGATGTGATCGCCAGTCAGTATCGTCGGTGGATTGAGCGATTTCAGTGTGTTGATGTTTCGTAAAACACTGACGTTCATCCGAGGATGTTACTCGACAGGATGGTTTCCTGGCCATGCAGCAGATGCTTATCGAATTTCAAGTACGGCAAGACATTCATCTTGCCGCTCTATCACTGACTAAAGCTGGGTCACCGCAAAGGCAACAACCAAGTAGCTAGTTCAATTATTCCCACTCTCTAGTTTTATCATTCCACGCCCGTCCTCCGTCTTCGCCTTTGGTATCAGGAGTAAATTTCACACCTTTTTTTTCATAATTATTACTTAGATTTTTTAGTTCACAAAAATCCGCCTGTACCTTCTTCGCGTATGAGTCCAATTGCCGCTCCTTAAAGTCGTTGTAGAGATTAGACCCATTGGGTGATTCAGCTTTATGACTATTAATATCTGTCAAGCCATCTGCCATCTTGGTAAGCAACGGCTTTGACTGCTCAGCGAGCATGGTTTTCTGCATATTTGACAGTCTCGGATCGTTAAAACTCACGACCATTTTGGAAACGCCTTGACTTACCTCAATCAGCCTATCAGCCAACTTGTTTATATCGCCCGCGCGAGCATCTTTGCGATCGGTGCTTATTGAACATGAAGAAGCCGCATTATTCGAAACCTTCACTACTAGCCTTCCTGAAAACAACTGAATGCACAAAGCCTTACTCACCAACCGAGAAAGACAAACCATCACCAAACAAGTGACTAACTTAAACCCTATAACGCCAGATAGCAGTTATCTGTCAGTTTTCGCTCTTTTTTAAAATATTGCTTCACCCTGCAATTCTGTCGGGATCAGACCCTGCCCCCACAAACAAAGATGTATAGCGTTATCATCACCCCCCTACGCGCCAAGAGCCTTGACCCCGGATGTCCGAACCGCAGCCATTGCCTGACCATCAAACCCCATTGCCACCCGTCCTCGTCGGCCCAATGCTGCGGCGCCTGGAGCCGTCGCGCCTGGTGCTTTGGCTGGTAGGAACCCGAGCGCTGTCGCTGACGTTACGTCTGCAAGGTGTGGGCGACATTCGCCTCGACGCCGGGCAATGCACGATCATCCCGGTCGGTACTCGCGCTTTCATTCATTTGATCGATGTGCCACTGGACGCCCCCCTGCCCTGCGACACGCTGATCGAGTACGACCTGCTGATAGGTGACGCTGCAACGGGCATCGCCGAGTGGGCGCCGCATCTGTTGTATGGCGAAGCACGTTGCCCGAATTTTGTTTTGCGTTCCCGGATCGATCAGTTGCTGCATGGCTCCTGTCGCAAACCTCACCATCCCGCCGCCGACGGTTTGCTTTGCGTTGATCGCTTGCTGGAGTCGGAGCACGAAGCCACAGAACGCCCGGCACTGCTGATGATGAGCGGCGATCAGGTATACGCCGACGATGTCGCGGGGCCGATGTTGCGGGCCATTCATGCCTTGATCGCGCGCTTGGGACTGTTCGGCGAATACCTGGAAGGCGCGGTGGTCAGCGACAGCGCCAGGCTCTATGAGCATGCGGCGAGTTATTACCACCGTGCGGATTTGTTACCGGCGCTGCAGAGCAACGAAACCCTGCGTGAGCGATTTTTCGGCGGTGCGCGCAAGCCGATTTTCACCAGCAGCAGTGCCGACAATCATCTGGTGACGTTCGCTGAAGTCATGGCGATGTACCTGCTGGTGTGGTCGCCGACACCCTGGACGCTGATCGCACCGAAACCGCCGAAACTGATTCCCGAACGACGCGAGCGTTATGCGCTGGAGCAGACGCGCATCGATGGTTTCAAGGCTGGCCTGGGCGGTGTTGCACGGGCCTTCGCGCATCTGCCGTGCCTGATGATTTTCGATGACCACGATATTACCGATGACTGGAACCTTTCCGCGCAGTGGGAAGAAACGGCCTACGGCCATCCGTTCTCCAAGCGCATCATCGGCAACGCGCTGATCGCTTACATGTTGTGCCAGGGCTGGGGCAACAATCCGGATGCGTTCGGTGCGTTGCTGGAGAAGACGGACGGTTTCAGCGCGACCGGGGAGGATGGCTATCTCGACAGTCCCGTGCAGGACGCCTTGATCGATGAGTTGCTGAAGTTTCAGCACTGGCACTACGTGTTGCCGACCACGCCTGCGATGGTGGTGCTCGACACCCGCACCCGACGCTGGCGCAGTGAGATGACGCTCAAGCAGCCCTCGGGCCTGCTGGACTGGGAAGCCCTTAGCGAGCTGCAACAGGAATTGCTCGATCACCCTTCGGCGATCATTGTTTCACCCGCACCGGTATTCGGCGTGAAGCTGATCGAAACCGTGCAACGGGTGTTCAGCTGGTTCGGTTATCCGTTGCTGGTGGACGCCGAAAACTGGATGGCCCATCGCGGCGCGGCGCAGGTGATCCTGAACATTTTCCGACACTCGCGCACACCGGGTAACTATGTGGTGCTGTCGGGTGATGTGCATTATTCCTTCGTCTATGAAGTACTGATCCGACATCGCAAGGCTGGGCCGAGGATCTGGCAGATCACCAGCAGCGGCATCAAGAACGAATTCCCACCGGCGCTGCTGGAATGGTTCGATCGGCTCAATCGCTGGCTGTATTCGCCGCGCTCGCCGCTGAACTGGCTGACCAAGCGCCGGCGGATGCGCATCGTGCCGCACGTTCCGGAGCACGCCGAGGCGGGTGAACGGTTGTGGAATTCGGCGGGGATCGGGCAGGTGTTCTTTAATGAAAAAGGACAGCCACAGGAGATTTTCCAGCACAACTCGGATGGGTCGCCGAAGACGCGGATGGTGGCGCCTGAGGTTGAGGATTGACGGTCATCGCTCCCGCCCCACGTTAACGCAGGCCACTGGATATGAATCTCGCTCGGACACTGATCATCGGCAACTCCGGCTCGGGCAAAAGCTGGCTGGCCGAGCGGTTGGCTGGACATCTGCGATCACCGTGGATCGATCTCGATTCGATCCACTGGTTGTCCGACGAACACAGCATCGCCCGCCCACGCGCCGAAGCATTGGGCATGGCGCGGATCGCGGCAGACGAAAAACGCTGGGTGATCGAAGGTGTTTACGGCTGGATCGTCAGCGAAATTATCCACCGCGCTACAGCGTTGATCTGGTTGTGTATTGATGATGAACAGTGCGTTGCCAATATTCGCCAGCGAGAACACAGACCGGAGGAGGATGAGTTGTTGATGGCGCTGCTGGCGTGGGCCGGCAGTTATCGCTCCCACGAAGACTCCAGTGGTTTTCTGGCGCATCAGCGGCTGTACGAAGCTTTCGCGGGTTCAAAAATCAAACTGATGAATGGGAATGAGGTCGCGGCATTCGTGAAAAGCCTGAAGCGGCCAAAGGATGGCGTTTGAATCGGACGTGCAGATATCATTATTGAGTAAAAACTGAGGCTGCACTCACCGCCCGACAAACCCCTCTGACAATCATCTCCACCTCTCGCTCATCAATCGTCAGCGGCGGCAGCAAGCGGATGGTCTTGCCCCGCGTCACGTTGATCAACAAACCGTGATCCCGCGCGGCGATCAGGGTCAGGTCGCGAATCGGTTGCTTGAGTTCGATGCCGATCATCAGGCCTTGGCCACGAATGGCCAGCACGTTCGGGTCATCGGCCAGCTCTGTGTGCAATCTGTCGAGCAAGCGTTTGCCCTGTACTTTGGCGTTTTCCAGCAAGCCCTGTTCTTCGATGATGTCCAGCACGGTGCAACCCACGCGACAGGCCAGCGGATTGCCGCCGAAGGTGCTGCCGTGGCTGCCAGGGGTGAAGAGGTTGGCGGCTTTGCCTCGAGCCAGGCAGGCGCCGATGGGGACGCCATTACCCAAGCCCTTGGCCAAGGTCATGACGTCCGGAACGATGCCTTCGTGCTGGAACGCGAACCACTGGCCGGTGCGACCGATGCCGGTCTGGATTTCGTCGAGCATCAGCAGCCATCCGCGCCGGTTGCACAGTTCACGAACGGCCTTGAGGTAACCCGGCGGGGCCAGTTGCACACCGCTCTCACCCTGAATCGGTTCCATCAGGATCGCCACAATGCGCGGGCCGTGGGCCTGCTGCACCTTGCCCAGTGCCTTGAGATCGCCAAACGGAACTTTGACGAAATCTCCCGGCAGCTCATTGAAACCCAGGCGTACAGCAGGGCCATCGCTGGCGGACAACGTACCGAGCGTGCGGCCATGAAAGGCATTTTCCATGACCACCACCAAGGGCTGCTCGATGCCTTTGTGCCATCCATGCAGCCGTGCCAGTTTCAGCGCGGTCTCGTTGGCTTCGGCCCCGGAGTTGTTGAAGAACGCCCGCTCCATGTCCGCCAGCAGGGTCAGTTTCTGCGCCAGCCGCTGCTGCCAGTCGATGCTGTAGAGGTTGGAGGTGTGCAACAACAGCCCCGCCTGTTCGCTGATGGCGGAAACAATTCTGGGGTGGGAGTGGCCGACATTGGTCACCGCCACGCCCGCCACCGCGTCCAGGTATTCACGACCGGCCTGATCCCACAGGCGTGTGCCCAGGCCTTTGGTGAAACTCAAGGCCAGTGGTTGGTAAGTGCTCATCAGGCAAGCGGCGGTCATGACATCAAGCTCCATCAATAGTCGGTGTTTTTGCAGTATGGTTAGCCACCTGAGCTGGATAAACGCTGCAACACTTCAATCATTTTAAAGTCGGGCTTGATAATGGACCTGTTCCAGGCAATGACCGTTTACGTCCGAGTGGTGGAATCCGGCAGCATGACCGCCGCCGCTTTTCACTGCGAAATGTCGACCACCATGGTCGGCAATCACCTGCGGGCACTGGAGCAACGCCTGGGCGTGCGCTTGCTCAACCGTACGACGCGGCGCCAGCGGCTGACGGAATTCGGCACCGCGTACTATCAGCGCTGCCTCGAAGTACTGGGGCTGGTGGCCGATTCCGAACGCCTGGCCGAGCAAGCCCTGGACGAGCCGAGCGGCACCCTGCGCCTCACCGCACCGCTGACGTTCGGCACCGAAAAACTCGCGCCCGCGTTAAGCGAGTTCGCCCTGCTTTGTCCGCGCGTCAAACTGGACGTGGTCCTCACCAATCGGCGCCCGGACTTGCTGGAAAACGGTTTCGACGTAGCGTTTCGGCTGGGCAACATGGAAACGACCAACCTGATCGCCCGCCCACTCGAGGATTACACGCTGACCATGTGCGCCTCACCGAGCTACCTGGCGCGCCGGGGCAACCCGGAAAAACCGGATGACCTGCGACACCACGATTGCCTGTCCTTTGCCTACCCGGCCGGCGATGACTGGCACTCGGTGGAAAAGGAATGGCGCCTGACCGGGGCCGAAGGCGAGGTAACTGTGGCGGTCAGTGGCCCCATGCTGATCAACAGCTCCGCAGGCTTGCATCAGGCGGCACGCACCGGCATGGGCATCGTGTTGTTGCCCGACGCCTTGGTGGAGCAAGACCTCAAGGACGGGAAACTGGTGGCCGTGATGCCGGATTACCTGCCGCCGAACCGGCCGATGAGCCTGATGTACGCTCAGGATCGCTACCGTTTGCCGAAATTGCGCAGTTTCGTCGACTTTGCCATGCGGATGTGGGGCAAGCACTAGCGGGCTGAAGGTGCCATCGACTAATCTCCTCGACTGACGGGTCACTTTGGTCAGGGAGAGCAATGATGGGTGGGGACTCGGATATCGAAGCGTTGAAGTTCAATCTGTCTGATTTGAACGAAAACATGCTTCATACCATTATGGAACTGGTCAGTGACGGCATCTGGGACTGGAACGCCAATACCGGTTTCGTTTACCGCAACCCCGGCTGGTACGAAATGCTTGGCTACGCACCTCACTCCCTCGACAACACGGTGTTGACCTGGGAAAACGTGATGCACCCCGACGATTACCCGCGGGTCATGGCCCTGTTTGACGACTACCTGAGCCAACGGGCTCCCGGTTATCAAGCCGAGTATCGCTGCCGCACACAGGACGGGCGCTATATCTGGATCGAAGATCGTGGCCACGTACTTGCACGTAATGCCGACGGTTCGGTCGCGCGCATGGTCGGTGCGCACCGCAGCATTGAGGACAAGAAACTCCTGCTCGAAGCGCTTGAACGAAGGAATCAATCCCTCGAAGCCATCGTCGAAGAACGCACTCGAGAGTTATCCCGGGTCAACCAGCAGCTACAGATCCAACTCGAAGAAAACCGCAAACTGGCGGAAACCGACGCGCTGACCTTAACCGCCAATCGATATCGCCTGAGTAAAACCCTTCCCCAGGCATGTAACCGCGCCCAACGCTTTCGACAGCCGCTGTCGCTGATTGCGATGGACATCGACGACTTCAAGAACATCAACGATCACTACGGTCATGCGTTGGGTGATGCCGCATTGGTGCAGGTGGTCGAGAGTGTGAAGCGCTGCGTCCGCGACGGCGATTTGCTGGCGCGCTGGGGTGGCGATGAATTCATCATGGTCCTGCCCAACACGCCGCTGGCCGAGGCCAGAACCCTTGCCGAAACCATCCGCCAAAGCCTCGCCGACTTGCCGCCCGTGGGAGACTTTCAACTGACCCTCAGTTTTGGTGTGGTTCAGCGCTTCGATGAAGAACAGCAGACCGGACTGCTGGCCAGGGCAGATCAGTCGTTGTATCGGTCAAAGGTGGCGGGCAAGAATGTGATTACGGGGTGAGCGTTGTGCTCGCCCCTCCTCTCACATCCCCGACTTCACCAGCACCGGTTTTTCCTGATACCGCTCCGGGTACAACTGTTTCAACTGCGCCACTTTCGGCAGGTCGTTGATCACGATGTACGGGTAGGTTGGATGCTCGGTCAGAAAGTCCTGATGTTCCTCCTCCGCCGGATAGAAACCGTTATAGGTTTCCAGTTTGGTCACTATGGGTTTGTTGAAGGATTTGGCAGCATCGAGCTGGGCAATGTAAGCCTGGGCGACACGCTGCTGTTCGCTGTTTTCCGGAAAAATCGCCGATCGGTACTGAGTACCGCGGTCAGGCCCCTGACGATTGAGTTCGGTCGGGTTGTGCGCGACGGAAAAGTAGATCTGCAACAGGGTGCCGTAGCTGACTTGAGTGGGGTCGAAGGTGACCTCGACAGATTCTGCGTGCCCGGTATCACCGTCGCTGACGCGTTCGTATCGAGCGGTGTTGGCGGCACCGCCGGCATAGCCTGAGACCGCCTTCTTCACGCCTTTGACATGCTGAAACACCCCTTGCACACCCCAGAAGCAACCGCCGGCGAAGACCGCCGTTTCGCTGTGGGCCTGATTGGTTTCGTCGAGGGCCGGAGGGGGAATGATGACCGCTTCTTCGGCTGCACCGAAAGAGAATGCCGAACATTGACCGATGATGCCTGCGGCAGCCAGCCCCAACAGGGTGCGGCGCCAGGTGAACAGGGTTTTCATGAGGCTGTTTCCTGAGTAAATGAAGCGGCTATCAGCCGAAGGTAAAGGCATACGCCGAGACGCCGGGGTCGAGAAACTCGATGCTGAAGGTTCGATCCGTGACACCGTCGGGTTGGCGCACCAATTGATACAAACGTTGCTCGGTCACGCTGCCACTGCCATCGGGGGCGACGTCCGTACCGTGGGCATCACCGGGGGCTTTTCCGTCAATCAGGACTTTGAAGCGCACCGGTTTACCATCGGCGGCAGGCCCCAACACCAGGTGCAGATCGCGAGCGTGGAAGCGGTAGACGATGCGACTGGCTGGCGCGCTTGAGGTGGCTCGCTCCGAGCCGACAGTCCACTGACCGCCCAGGCTCCAGTCATTCAGGGCCAGTTGCGACGGCGGGTTATAGGTCGTCGACTTGTCGGGAACCAGACTGGTTTCGGGGACGAAATGCTCCGAGCGCTGGTAGCCGACATAGGTTTCCGGTGACAGCACTTCGTTCATGTCCGGCGCGCGTTGAACACCCTCGGCATTGGCATTGATCAACCCGTCGGCCACCTTGGCGGCGCCCGCCTCACGCAGCAATTGCTGGATCACCCGCTCCGACTCGGCGTAATCGCCTTCGCCAAAGTGGTGGTAGCGAATGCGCCCCTGAGCGTCGGCAAAATAGTGGGCGGGCCAGTATTCGTTGTTGAAGGCACGCCAGATCTTGTAGTCGTTATCGATGGCCACCGGGTAGGTGATGCCCAGGTCCTTCATGGCTTTGGTGACGTTGCCAACATTGCGTTCGAAAGCGAATTCGGGCGCATGGACGCCGATCACCACCAGGCCCTGATCACGATACTTTTCGGCCCACGCCTTCACATAGGGCAGTGTGCGCAGGCAGTTGATGCAGGAGTAGGTCCAGAAATCCACCAACACCACTTTGCCCTTCAACGCCTGAGCAGTGAGAGGGGGTGAGTTGAGCCATTGCACGGCGCCGTCCAGCGGTGGGAGGTTGCCTTCGATCGGCAGCGCGCCCGGCTTTTGGTCTGCCGCTTTCATTGCACCACCGGGATTTGTCCCGGTTTCATTGGGTGACCTGGCCAACCGCCCAACCAGCGCCTGCTCGATACCGCCCGTGGACGCCGTCGAAACCCGCGCCAGAATCCCCGTATCAAGCCCCAGGGCAATCGCCGCCACACCTGCCAGCATCGCCGCGCCCAAACCTCGACGGACCCACTCGCCAGCACCGATGGAACGCTTCATCGCGGCGAAGACTTTGCCGCCCAACAGCAATGCCACCGCAAGGGAAGTGGCGGCGCCGGCGGCATAGGCCAACAGCAACAGGGTGGTTGCGATGCTTGCCCCTTGCAGCGCGGCGCCGGTCAGTACCAGCCCCAGAATCGGCCCGGCACATGGCGCCCAGAGCAGGCCGGTTGCAACGCCGATCAGGAACGAAGCGCCGGGACGCGGCCGCGAATCGGCACCGGCGGCTTCCGACAAACGACTGCCAGCCGCCACCAGCGGACGCGTCAGGCGCTCAGCCAGTTGCGGCAGCAACAACGTCAAGCCGAACAATGCAACAAATACCAATGCGAGCCAGCGCCCGTACTGGTTGAGTTGCACCACCCAGCCGCCCCCCACCGCTGCCAACGAGGCGACCAGCGCGAAGGTCAGTGCCATCCCCGCCAGCAGCGGCAAGCTGCTCTTCATGAACGGCTGCCCGGTGCGAGCGAAGACAAACGGCAGTACCGGCAAGATGCACGGGCTGACGATCGTCAGCACACCACCGAGATAAGCGAGAACCAGAAGCCACATTGCGTCGACCTGCATGAAATGAAAGAGAGGGTTAAGCCGCCTGTGGCTTGAAGGTCATCGCCAGACCGTTCATGCAATAACGCAGGCCGGTGGGCTTGGGCCCGTCATCGAAGACATGCCCCAGATGACCACCGCAACGCCGACAGTGAACCTCTTCGCGCAGCACGCCGAAGGATCGGTCCTGACGGGTCGCCACGGCCTTGTCCAGCGGCGCCCAGAAACTCGGCCAACCGGTGCGGCTGTCAAACTTCCTGGTGGATGAAAACAACGGCAGGTCGCAACCGGCACAGGCAAAGAGGCCCTCACGGTGCTCGTTGTTCAGCGCACTGCTGTAGGCCCGTTCGGTGCCCTCCTCGCGCAGTATTTCGTACTGCTCGGCGCTGAGCAGGGCGCGCCACTCGCTGTCGCTGTGGGTCACCTCGAAAATCTCCTCGGCACTGGCCTCGCTGACCAGTGCGGAACGGGCGGCAAATTTTGGCAATACACCGATCACCAGGGCTGCAGCCCCCAGCCCGCCGCTCGCCAGTAGAAATTGTCGCCGTGAAAACATGGCCGTCTCCAATAATCCAAAGTGCCTTTCATGGAACACAGCCTAGGCTTGGGTTGATCGCCAAATCCTCACGGGAACTTAAACAATTCGTGATAACTCTGGCCCCGGAAAACCCGCACAATGCGCTCATTGCGCCGAAGGATTGAGCTTGATGGAACCGACCAAACGCGTCCTCGTGGTTGAGGACGACCTGCATATCGCCGACCTTATCTGCCTGCATCTACGCGATGAGCAGTTCGAGGTGGTGCACTGCGCCGATGGCAATGAAGGCATGCGACTGCTGCAGCAGGGAAACTGGGACGCACTGATCCTCGACCTGATGCTGCCGGGTGTCGACGGCCTGGAAATCTGTCGCCGCGCCCGCGCCATGGCCCGCTACACGCCGATCATCATCACCAGTGCGCGCTCCAGCGAAGTGCATCGGATACTGGGCCTGGAACTCGGTGCCGATGATTACCTGGCCAAACCCTTTTCCATGCTCGAGCTGGTCGCCCGGGTCAAGGCGCTGCTGCGTCGGGTCGACGCCATGGCGCGCAACCTGAAAATGGACGCCGGCAGCCTGATCATCGACGGCCTCTCCATCGATCCGATCACCCGCGAGGTGTCCCTTGACGGTCGGCGTCTCGACCTCACGCCACGGGAGTTCGACCTGCTGTATTTCTTCGCCCGCCAGCCTGGCAAAGTGTTTTCGCGCATGGACCTGCTCAATGCCGTGTGGGGTTACAGCCATGAAGGCTACGAGCACACGGTCAATACCCACATCAACCGCCTGCGGGCAAAGATCGAGGTCGATCCCGCACAACCGGTGCGCATCCTCACGGTGTGGGGCCGTGGCTACAAATTCGCCGCCCGGGAAGAACAGCCATGAAGCTGACCCTGACGCAACGGCTGTCTCTGGTTTTTGCCGTGTTGCTGTTGGTGTGCTGCGGCACCTCGGCCTGGATGCAGGTGCGTTCCAACCAGATGCATGAACAGGAAGTGGTGCAAGGGCTGTCCCGGGACCTGGCCCAACATATCGCCAGCGACACGGTGCTGATGGACACCCGGGGCCTGATGCCCGACGCCGTGCGAGACCTGTTCAGCAAGCTGATGCTGGTCAATCCCAGTGTCGAGGTCTATCTGCTCGACATCGGGGGCAGGATTGTCGGCAGCGCGGCGCCCGAAGGCCGGATTCACCGGGAACGGGTCGATCTGGCGCCCATCCAGCGCCTGCTCAAGGGTGATCCTCTGCCGATTCTCGGCGACGACCCGCGCAGCGTCGATGCGCGCAAGGTGTTCAGCGCGGCACCGCTGAAGGTCGACGGCAAACCTGTCGGTTATCTTTACGTGGTGTTGCTCGGCGAAGACCACGATCGCCTGGCGGAACGGGGCGCCACCAGCGCAGCCCTCAACACGGCCCTGCTGTCCATCGGACTGGTCGCATTGCTTTGCCTGATTGCCGGCCTCACCGCATTTGCCCTGATCACCCGGCCATTGCGCCGTTTGACCGAAACCGTCAGCCAGTTCGACATTGATGGCGTCCCGGCGACGCCACCCGTGCCAGCACCGGCGGAAAAAACCGCCAGCCACGACGAAATCGCCATCCTCGACGCCACCTTCCGGCAGATGCAGGCGCGCCTCAGCGAACAATGGCGCTCGCTGACCCGCCAGGATCAGGAACGCCGCGAACTGGTGGCGAACATTTCCCACGACCTGCGTACGCCTTTGGCGTCGTTGCACGGTTATCTGGAAACCCTGTCGCTCAAGGACGCCACGCTGTCCCCCGCCGACCGTCGCCGCTACCTGGGCATCGCGCTGGACCAAAGCCGCAAGGTCGGTGGCCTGGCGCAATCGTTACTGGAGCTGGTGCGCCTGGAACACGGTTTCGTGCAGCCCGTGCTGGAGCGCTTCTCCCTGACCGACCTGGTGCAGGACATCTTCCAGAAATTCGAACTCACCGCCGAAGCGCGCCAGGTTGAACTGAAGGCCAGCTTCGCGCCCAACGTGGCGGCTGCTTGCGCAGACCTGGGGCTGATCGAGCGGGTTCTCACCAACCTGTTCGACAATGCCCTGCGTCATACCCCTCAAGGTGGGGACATCGAACTGAGCCTGCGCCCACAAGGATCGTTTATCGAAGTCACCGTCAGCGACACCGGCCCCGGCATCGCACCGGAACTGCGCGAAGGGTTGTTCCTGCGCCCGTTCAACATTGGCGGTGCACGACGCGATGGCGGACTCGGGCTGAGAATCGTGCATCGGATCCTGCAACTGCACGGTCGCGATATCCAGCTGATCGATGTGCCCGGACGTGGCGCGACCTTTCGCTTCACGTTACCGGTCGATCAACAGACCGCAGAGCAATGGGCGGTGCGCTCCATGAATCTGAATTCGCCAGGGAAATAGTTGCCGCAACCGATCCCGACATCACTTTTCGGCAAGGACGCTGTTCGATGCTCAATACCCTGCAAAACACCCCGCTGTGGGTTTACGCACTGTTTTTACTGCTCTGTTACTACGGCATCAAAGCCCTCTCCCCGACTCACGAAAGCAAAACTTCATTGCTGATCACACCGCCGATTTTGTTGGGCTGGTCGCTGTATTCGCTGAATCTGACGCTCAACCCGTCACTTTCAATCAGTTGCTGGTTGGCTGCGGTCATCGCAGGTATCGGCGTCGCACTGCTGGTTTTTTCTCACAAGGGTATCGAGCTGGATCAATCGCAAACCGCGCTGATCGTGCCGGGCACCGCAAAAACCCTGTTGCTCTACCTTTTGTTTTTCGCTGTTAACTATTTCTTTGGCTATCAGGCCGAGGTTGATCCGGAGCACTCGGCCACGCTGCCGATGGTGTTGCTCAAGGCCTGTGCATCAGGCTTTGCGAGCGGTTTGTTCTGCGGACGTTCGATCCGGTTTCATCAGGTGTTCCGGTCCCTGAAGACCGCGCCCGCCGGGAATCCGTGACAACGCCGCCTCGGTCCAATAGATTAGGCGGCCTGAAAAGGCCCAGCGCTTTCTCGCCTCAACCCAAGTTTAAAGAAGTAGTGAAATTTCAATGTCCGATTCCAATACCGCTGAATCCGTAGTCACCTTGTCGTCCAAAGCGGAATACGAAAACTCCATCAATCTTTCACAGCACGTGCCCCAGGCCAAGACCATCAGCGAGATGGTTCTGGATGCTTTCCAGTCAACTCGTGAAAGCGATCAGATCCGCGAGCTGCGCGCCGCGATTCGCCAGGCCCACGACCGCTTCGACGACGACAAAGCCTATGAACTGATGGGCGAGCTCAAGCAACTCAAGGACGCCGAAGCCGCCGACATCGCGGCCCTCGAAGACCTGAGCAGCAAATTCTCGATCAGCCGCATTCTTTCCAGCTTCAAGGACGATCCGGCGTTTCAGGAAATCGTCTACGGCCTGGCATTGAAGGTGCTGAACCAGACGCATCTAGCCATCAGCAACCCGGCCAGTGGCAAGAGCAAAACGGCTCGAGCCAAGAAAGAAGTCGAAGTGTTTACCATCAGCAAGGATGGCGTGAGCGTCACCCTGCCGCTGCGTACTCCACGCTCGCGACTGAACGTTGACCGTGAAGCACTGGAATTCCTGGGCTTCACTTTCGTCGGCGAGGGCGATGAAGCCGAACTGGAAAACGAAACGTTCCTGGACAGCGCCGGGACAGAACAAGCGGTCAATCGCAAAAACATCATTACTGCGCTCCAGCAGCAAACCGCATTCGATGGCTACAGCATCGCCGCGCAGTAACACGATTCATTGTAGCGAGTGAGCTTGCTCCAGACGGCGTTCCGACGTTGGGCTGCGTAGCGGCCCCAAGAATCTGACTGCAATTGTCGATTTTTGTGAGTGCTACGCACTCAAGCGGGAGCAAGCTCCCTCGCCACAGGTAGCTCACTTGCACACTTGAGAGCCCCGCCCTAGAGCGGGGCTTTTTATTGCCCGCGATTCCGCTAAAAGCACGATTACTCTCACAGTATCGACACCCGAATAAACACTTCCCTTCACCCTTGAGCACCACGGGTCCGCCTGCGGGGAGCGTCAACTCACTTTCCAGCTCAAGACTTCAGTGGTGCGATTGCTGAGGTCATCATGCACACGACCCCTTTGTACCGTCAGTTAGCCAACCACTACCTCGACGCGATCCGCAGCGGCACCTTGAAAACCGGTGAACGGTTTCCCTCCATTCGGCTGATGATGGAAAAACACGCCGTCAGCCTGTCGACCGCCGTGCAGGTTTGCCGGGAGCTGGAGGACTACGGCGTGCTGGAAGCCCGCCCGCGTTCCGGCAACTACATTCGCCAGCCGGACACCTTGCCCAAACCTGTCGCGACCACGCCCCTGCCTCTCGACACCGACGTCTATCTCGGCATTCACGAGCAGGTGTCATCGGTACTCAAGGCCAGCCAGCGTGCGACGATCAAGGTCAATTTCGCCAGCGCGTACTGTGCGCCGGCGCTCTATCCGTTGAAGATTTTGCAGGAGCATATGATCAAGGCGCTGCGTCAGGATCATCATTTGCTGGGTGTTCAAGGCTCGACCTGCGGCAACCTCGCATTGCGCAGCATCCTGGCGCGACGGGCGCTGACCGCCAAAGCCAATTTGACTGCCGAGAAGATTGTGATCACCAACGGCGCAACCGAAGCCATCAACCTGGCCTTGCGTGCCGTGACCCAACCCGGTGACACCGTGGCCGTGGAGTCGCCGACCTTCTACGGCCTGCTGCAAATTCTCGAAAGCCTGAACCTGCGGGTACTGGAAGTCCCGGCAACGGCCCACGCGGGCATCAATCTGTTCGCACTGGAACAACTGCTGCAAAGCCCCGAACGGATTCGGGCGCTGATCGTCATTCCCAACCTGCAAAACCCCCTGGGCAGCATCATGCCCGACGCCAACAAGGCGCGGCTGGTGCAACTGTGTGCCGAGCACGGCACCGTGCTGATCGAAGATGACACCTATGGTGACCTGGTGGATACCGAGCAGCCGTTGTCCACGCTCAAACACTGGGACTGCAGTAACAACGTGATCTATTGCGCCTCGCTGAACAAAACCCTGGCACCGGGCCTGCGCCTGGGCTGGATCAGCGCGGGAAAATGGCACGAGCGCGTGGAAATGCTCAAACACACCCAGACCCGCGGCTGTGAGACGTTGTCGCAACTGGCAGCAGGTGCGTTCATGAAAACACCGTCCTATGAGCGTTACCTGCGTCGTCTGAGGAAAACCCTGACGCAACAACGCCAACAGATGAGTGCCGCGATCACCCGCTATTTCCCACCCGGCACCTGCGTGACCGCCCCTCGGGGCGGTACATTGCTGTGGGTGGAACTGCCTGGACACTGTTCGGCCATGGCGCTTTTTCGTGAGGCACTGAATGAGGGCATTCAGATTTCACCTGGGGATATCTTTTCCAATACCCAGCGCTTTGGCCACTTTGTGCGGATTGGGTGTGGGGCACCGTATTCGCCGAAAATCGATGAGGCGTTGCAAACCCTTGGCCGCTTACTGGCAAAGCAAGGCTGACACCCACGGGGGGGATTTTCAAATCGCTGGCTGGTGCAGGCAAATGATATGCGGATCGTTATTCCAGTGCGGGAATCGCTCGGCGATCAGTGGGTCATGCCCGGGAATAACGTGGTCCTCGCTGTCAGCCAAACGGTCGATTTCAATAAACGCCTCAAGCGACTGCGCCAGATCATCAATGATCGGAAACGGACTGCGCTGGCGAATGTTCGCCCACAAATGCGCCGCATCCGACGCCAGAACAATCCACCCTCGCCCTGTATTCACCCGCACCACCTGGCTACCCGGCGTATGGCCGCCCACCGGGTGCAGCGTCACCCCGGGAACGACCTCGACTGTGCCGGTATGCAAGCGCAACCGGCCTTCGAACAGCGGTGGCAACGCCGACATGACGTCTTCGACTTCGTAGGTTTTGTTTACCGTCCGATGGGCCATTTTCGGGCCGGTGCAGAAGCGCAGTTCCGCTTCCTGCAAATGCACCGTGGCTTTTGGAAACAGCCCCAGGTTGCCCGCGTGATCCCAGTGCAAATGGGTAAGAATCAGGTTCTCGACCTGCGCCGGATCGATGTCCAGTTGGCGCAGGGATTCTTCCGGCAGGCGATACATCTGACGGTTGCGCCGATCCGCCGTAGCCGGTTGAAAACAGGTATCGACCACGATGACCTGCTGCTCGTTGCGAATGACCCAGAAGTAGTAATCCAGTGGCATCGACGCATTGGGATCACCGCAGCAGGCGTCATAAAGAAAATTCTCCCGCGCGGTGCGCTGGGCATTGGCGCCGACACGGATGGCGAACACTTCGTACACAGGAACGGACATTTTCACCTCCTGAATCAGGCCACAGCCGCTGTTTTGAGGGTCGGACGGAAGTCGAAATCGATCTCGTCGCTAATCCCCAGATCCTGCGCCAGACGATGCAGGCCGCTGTAGTCACGCATGATCGTGGCGTTCTTGTTGCTCTCCCGGGTGTCGGCAATGATCAGCGCCGCATCCTCGACACCGAGTTGCGTCAGAATCGCCTCCCACATCGAGTAGTCCTGGGCGACAAAGGCACTCAGCGCCACCGACAACGTCTGTGCGAAAAATGCCCGCTGAGTCGGCTGCATGTTCGTGTACATGACCTTCGCCACTTCAGCGAGAATCTTGCTGTGAGCGTATTCGTCGCGGTTGTGCAACTCTGCCACGCGGCGGTTTTGCGGTTGAATGGTTTGATCGTCGGCCAGCAGATCCAGGTAAGCGTTGACGCTGATCTCGGCCACCACCGCAAAGGTGATCGCCGCCAGGTCACGCTGCCATTGCTCGGGCAATTCTTCACGCAATGCGACAAGCCGCAAATAGGTCACCGAGGGCGGCAATTCCAGATCCTGATCGAGTGCGCGGTCCTCTTTGGTTCGCTCGATGGCCCGAAGATGCATGAGCGTGTGGTAGTGCTCGTCGATCAACGTCTGCTGCATCGCCTCGCGAAAATGCCAGTCGTTTTTGCCCAGGTACTGATTGGCAATGACGCTCAGCGCCGGATTCACGACGTGCTCTTCGGCCGTGACCGTGCGCAGGTTGTAGCCGATCCAGCCCCAGGTCACCACGGTGCTTTTGAGCTCGTCGCTCAGGGCCTGGAATTTCGGGTGATGGAAGAACGGCACCATGCACTCTGGATAATCCGGGCGTGCCGGATCGAACGCTTCGCTGGCCGAGGCCTTGTCCGGCGCGCACACCGTGGCCCTTTTGGTCCAGGCCTGATTAAGCCGCACGACCAGTTGATGATCGACCTTGGCGATCTCGATTGCTGTTTGCATGACGCGATACCTGTAGGACGCGTACCCGCTGAGGGGTACGCCGATGAAATAGTGAGCGACGGATGAATCAGGCCAGCCAGTAGCGGGTCAGGTTTCGCGCCGGGTCAGTGTATCGACTGCGGGCGTGGATCATTCGCCAGTTGTCCCAAATCAGCATGCAGCCGTCGGGAATCAGCACCGGCGTGTTGTGCTGGATGAAATATTCCTCGCCGAGCAGCGCGAACCTGGCCAAGGGCGATGAACTGCTCGTCACCTTCGATTGCTGCAAATCGTCCTCGGAAGGATTCACATCGCCGTAGTGAAACTGGTTGTAGCTGAAGCGGAAAATGTCCCCGTCCTCTGTAGGCGTCAGGATGTACTCCTTGACCCTGGTTTGCGCCGCCTCGCCGGGTTTGGCGGTGGCGACGAACTCCACGGGTGTGTCGTCGATCCATTCCCGCAGCTCGGGTTCGGTGCGTTCAAGGAACCGCAGGAGCTCATACCCGTCCACCAGCCCCGTATGCCCGCCACCGCATGTCGCTTGTTGGTGACAATGCAACGCCAGATAACGCGGCGGCGGTCCATAGACCGGCGCTTCGGTGTGCGGGCCGATGCCGTTCATGCTCTGGGAGTACGGCAACGCTTCATACCCCGGCTTGCGGGTAATGGCGAACGCCGTCTGCCCGTTGAATTGCGGAATGATCCGCCCGAACTCCAGCAGCGTGCCGACGACATCGTAGGCAAATTCGGCTGGGGTCAGCACCGTCCAGCCACGGGACGACAATTCATCATGGCGATGGCCCAGTGAAACGTAAGGTGTAGACGCAACAATCCCTTGATCTGACATGGTGGTGTTCCTGGCGGTTTATCAGGCGTTAACGGTTGAGGTGTAAGCGGCAATGAATTCGCGACAGGCGTTGCCCGGTCGGTAGCGTTGTTCGTCGATGCTTTGCACGGGCGTGATTTCGGCTGCGGTGCCCGTCAGAAAGCACTCATCGAAGTCGCCAAGCTCCGTAGGAAGAATCGTGCGCTCCACCACCTGGTAATCCAGCGCGCCGGCCAATTCGATGATGGTCTGACGGGTGATGCCATTGAGAAAACAATCGGGCAGCGGCGTGTGCAACGTCCGGTCCTTGACGAAGAACACGTTGGCGCTGGTGGCTTCGGCGACGTGGCCGCGCCAGTCAAGCATCAGCGCATCGTGATAGCCGTTGTTTTCCGCGTCGTGCTTGCTGAGTGTGGCGATCTGGTAATGCCCGGACGCCTTGGCTTCGAACGGGCTGCTGCTGGGTGGCGGACGACGCCACTCGGCGGTCTTCAAGCGAATGCCGCCCATGTGCCCCGCCGGGTCGAAGTAACTCGGCCATTGCCAGCAGGCGATCGCCACGTGCACACGGTTGAAGCGCGCCGACGTGGAGATCATTTCACTGCCGCGCCACGCCACCGGCCGTAGATAACCGTCGACCACGTTGTTGCGTTGCAGCAGTTCATGGCTGGCCGCTTCCAGTTCGGCCAGCTCGTAGGGAATCGCGAAATCCATCAACTGCGCCGAGCGATACAGGCGCTCGCTGTGTTCACGCAGTTTGAAGATCTTGCCGTTGTAGACACGCTCCCCTTCGTACACGGTGCTCGCGTAATGCAAACCATGGGTCAGCACATGCAAGCGCGCCTCGGACCACTCGACGAACTCGCCGTCGAGCCAGATAAAACCTTCTCGCTGATCAAACGGAATACTGCTCATGTCCCTATCTCCTGATTAATCGTCCTACGCCGTTTCGAGCAGGACCGGTATCAATTCGGGCACCGCTACTGGCTCCGGCTGAAAGAAAAACGAGCGCTCGCCAAACGCCGGCCGCAGCTCATCGAACCAGGTCGCGTGCGGATCGAACCGCGCATAGAAGGTGCGCAATACCCACTGCGGATCGCGTGCCTGAAGAAACTGCAACACGAAGACTTTTTCCCCGGCCACGGTCTCGATGCCGTTGATCAACACCTTCCCGTAAAACGTGCTCATGGATGGCCCGCGCACCGTACGCGCCAGCCCGGACACCGTTCGGTAAGCCGCCTGGAAAATCTCGAAAGCCCGTGCCAGCGGCATCGCGAAGTAGTGGCTCGGCCCGGTATCGCGCTCGACAAACATGTAATAAGGCACCGCTCCCAGCCGCACGCCCTCAGTCCAGAGCGCCGCCCAATCGGCGGGGTTTTCGTTGATGTGGCGGATCACCGGCGCCTGCATGCGCAAGGTCGCCCCGGTGGAGCGAATGCGCTCGACGGCCTCGCGGGCGATGCCCTGGCGGATCTCCACCGGGTGGTTGTAGTGCCCCATGACCGACAGGTGTTTGCCCGCCGCGACGATCCGTTTAAACAGCTCCAACAGTTCCGGCGCGTCCTTGTCGCTGACAAACCGTTGCGGCCAGTACGCCACGGATTTGGTGCCGATGCGGATGCTTTTGAGGTGGGGCAGCTCCAGCAGCGGCTCGATGTACCCCGCCAGCGATCGGGTGTTCATGATCATCGGGTCGCCCCCGGTGATGAGCACGTCGGTCACCTCGGTGTGCACCCGCAGGTAGTTCACCAGCTCCTGGGACTCACGCGCGTTGAACTTGAGTTCTTCCTCGCCGATGAACTGCGCCCAGCGGAAACAGAACGTGCAGTACGCGTGACACGTCTGACCGGCACCGGGGAAAAACAGCACGGTCTCGCGGTACTTGTGCTGTATGCCTGGCAGGACTTTTCCGTCGAGGGTCGCGCCGTTGTGTGTCAACTGCCCGGCCGGATGCGGGTTCATGCGCAGCCAGATCGCCTCGATCCGACGCTTGATGGCGACGGCGTCATCCCGTTCGATCAGTTGCTTGAGCGACGCGTACTCGTCCGGCAGCAACATGTCCTTGTGGGGGAAGGTCATGCGGAAAATCGGGTCATCCGGAATGTTGTTCCAGTCGATCAGCGTGCCGAGGACGTAGTCATTGGTGCGAAATGGCATGACCCGGGCCACTACGGTCATGGCCTCCTGCAGCGCTGGCGTCAGTTTTTGCCAGTACGGCGTGTCGCGAATGGTGCGTGAGTTATAAGGTTTGTATCTTTCCTGCTCCGACAGTCCCTGCATGGCAGCGCTCCTGGTGATTGCCTGGCGGTTTTTACTGAATGGCAGGCGCTACGCGCTCTATGTCCATCCAGGCCCGGACGCTGTCGCGATCCCATTGCCGGCGCACATAGGCCGCGAGCCGCGCAGGAACGCGATCGCCATTGGCGACCAGTCGGTTGAGCATGATTGCCAGGTCCGTGTCGGCGATGCTCCAGTCTCCGAACAGATGGTCCGCGCCCTCCTCCAGCAACCGGTCGGCGACAAAGAACAGCCTTGCGACAGCTGCCTGGGCTTCATCCGACAACGGGGTTTCTTTCTTGCCGAAGTAAATGAGGTCGGCCGGACGCTCTTTGCGAATGACCAGCAGATCACTGCGCAACCAGGCCTGGAGCTGACGGGCGCGGGCGCGTTGCTTGATGTCCAGCGGGAACAGTTTGGGATGCCCCGGCGCTATTTCATCCAGGTATTCGGCAATGGCCGACGATTCCGACAATGCGAAACCTTCGTGAACCAAGGTGGGGATCTTGCAGGTCAACGAGACATCTTGATAACTCGCCTGATAGTTCTCACGCGTTTTCAAGTCCAGCGTGACAAGTTCAAACGAAAGTTGTTTTTCTTTCAACGCCACATAGGCCGACATTGCAAAAGCACTGACAAAATCCGCGCCAACATAAAGTTTCAGCTTCGTACTTTCCATAGAACGCTCCCTTGCTTAACCACAATAATCCGTTGCATTGGAAACGATCGTAGTTAGTTGGTTAAGCGCTGAACAGATACAGAAATTATCTGTTTCTACGGATACAGAACTTCAAAGATCCAGCGGACAGAAACAAAAAAGGGAGTCTGCGAATGCGGACTCCCTGGTGGGTAACAGAGGGGAAGATCGAGCGTGTCAGACCGTGGCGTCTGCCGCACTGGAGAGCTGCGCCATCTGGGGCATGTTGCTCATGTTGAGCATCGCCAGCGGCTCAGTGGCGCTGGTGTTGACGAAACCGTGGCGGGTCCAGGCTGGCACCAGCAACACGTCGCCGGGGCTGACGTTTACTGCATCGGCATCGCCCAGGGTCAACGCGCCGCTGCCGGATTGAATGATGAACAGGTGCCACCACGAATGCGCATGGCCGTTCAGCGTCGTGCCGGGTTTCAACCATTGCATGGACACCGCCATCCCTGGCGTCAACTTGCAGCCTTCGGTGCTGTCGTCGTGGGCCAGCGCGACAATATCGACCTCGCTGTCCTTGAGGTTCTGACGCATGCCTGTGAGTTCATCCCCCTTCCACACCCGGGCATTGACCGGCGGTTGGTTCAAACTCTGGCGAAAGTCCTTATATGAAAAAAACCCACCTTGAATGTTATTCATCCGCACACACCGACTTATTATCGACTTTGAGTGACCAGACACTAGGCGAACAATCAATCACTGTAAAGCCGAGCAACTAACACTCACAACACCGAAGGCCGCAGTGCCACAATCATGTCAACTTCCACGGCGGCATTTTTCGGTAACTGATAAACGCCGACAGTGGTTCGCGTATGTTTCCCCGCATCGCCCAGCACATGACTGAAGACATCCGATGCACCGTTGGCCACTTCACTGAGATCAACAAAGTCCGCCGTACACTTCACGTACACCGTGACCCGTATCAACGACTTGATCTTGTCCAGCGAACCGATGGCATCGACGATCAGTGCCAGCCCGCGCATGGCGCTGATGCTGGCGGCCGCTTGGGCATCCGCCAGGCTGAGCTCAAGCCCGACCCTGCCCGGGTATTGCATTTTGCCGCTCATGCGCGGGACCAGGCCGCTGACGTAGATTTCATCGTGATGCCGCACCAGCGGTGCGTAACGTCCGCCCACGGTGTTCTCGCCGTAGATGTCGTAGTTGAGTTCTTTCGCCAGGGCGATGAACCGCTCGTCACACGACATTTTTTGCTCAATCATTCACTCAACCCTCTTAAACCAATAATGCTTGGAACTTTGATCCCGAAGGCTTAACCCACGGCTCTCGCCGGCGCCGCCAGGCAGGTGACTTCGACGCGCGACTCGATCGCCTCTGCCAGGCGCAGCAGGTTGTCGCTGAGCTGCCCGTAGTTTTCGTCGAACAAAACGATGTGGCCGATAAACGACGTGTTGTCCTTCACCAGTGCGGTGACTGAATCACTGAGGCGCTTGGCGTACACCGCCTCGACCAGCTCGATGTCCAGCTCCCGGGCCAGGGTTTCGATGTCCGGCACGTAGCGCAAAAGACCACCGGCCGGCGCCCGGAGCAGACGAATGCCGCAATAGCCACGGGCAACGGGGTCGTGATGGTCGACCTTGCCTTCCACCGCCCAGCGGACCCAGCGTTCCCATGGATCGAAATCGATGAACGCCAGACGCGCCAGGTCCCAGATGTGCATGCCGCCGGGGCGCATGTTGGTTTCCACCGCCGAGGTCAGGCCGTCGCGGCGCAGGAAGACCTCGTTGTGATAGGCGCCGTTTTCCAGCGACACCAGTCCAGACATATGTCGGCCGGCAGCCGCCAGGCGCGCCTGTACGTCAGCCGCCAGCGGCGCCGGCACCACTTGCTGGATCTCCGCGCGATAGGCGCCTTCGGTGGTGGTTTTCTCGGTGACCCAGGTGCTGCCCGCGACGTAATCCCAGCTGTATTCACGGGCGTTCTGAATCAACTCTTCGAGGACGATGCCGCCTTCGCGATAGGGCTTGAGCGCCTGCCAGGCGTCGTCACATTCGGACGGATGATGGATAACGCGGCAACCTCGGCTGGCGCCTTCGCAGGCCGGTTTGATGAAGGCCTTGCCGCCCAGTTCGACCACCCGCTGACGCAGTTCCCCCAGGCTTTCGATACGTGCGGAAAACACCGGGCGGTAGTCCTCCGGCGCTGTGTCGGCGGCCGCTTCCAGTTTGCGAAAGATCTGTTTGTCCAGCCCCGCCCGCGCCTCGCCGGGGGTAATGCCGGGAAGGTCGAAACGGGTGGCCAACGCGGCACCCAGCAACACACCACGGTCGGAAAATGGCAGGACGCCGATCAGCTTCCAGCGATCGGCACCCAGGCAACCGACCAGCAGATCGACGGAATCGGCGATGTCCTGCGGCGCCATCGAGGCCGTGCAGACGTGATCCGCGACCTGATCGTCATCGGGCTGAATCTGCTCGACCACCAGGATCAACCTGGCGTTATAGAGTGTCTTGCAGAGGTCGCGCAGCTTCTGGATATCGTGAACCCGGTTGCCGTTGTACCCGACCACTACTACGCATGACGTGGTGTTCATGAAACCTCCGACCTGTGGAGTAAAAAACGCAAACGCGGTGACTCAGTCGTGCAGTGACGCGTTGGCCCTACGGTTGAGCCAGTACCAGGCGAGGATGCCGCCCGCGCCGATAGCGGCCAGTACCAGTGCGCTATAGGGCGGTGGCATGACTCGCATG
This sequence comes from Pseudomonas sp. IT-P100, assembly GCF_949767185.1. NCBI lineage: Bacteria > Pseudomonadati > Pseudomonadota > Gammaproteobacteria > Pseudomonadales > Pseudomonadaceae > Pseudomonas > Pseudomonas sp. IT-P100. The sequence continues at coordinate 306,193 of NZ_CATKQK010000022.1, read as the reverse complement.
ATCAACACCGTCAGCCCGGCGCCAACGCCCAGGGACACTTCCTTGACGAACATGTTGTTTTGTTTGACGGAGAAGTAATCGAGATAGCTGAACGCGCACTCGGCGATGGACAGCAGCGCCACCCAGATCAACGCGCCGGCGAGGGTTTCGACGTGGAACGCATCCGGCGACGAGAGCACGGCGAAGCCGCCGATGATGATCCCGATGACAGCAACCACTTTGAAGCGCCCGGTACGCTCGATCAGTTTCATCACCGGCACCTGGGCGAACACCACCACGGCGCTGTTGAGGATCAGCATCAAGCCGTACCAGGCCGGCAATTCACCGGTCTTGAGCAGGATCGCCTGGGGCAGGATCGAGAACACGCCGAACAGCTTGATACCCATGATGACGCCAGCGATCACCCACGGCAGCTTGTTGCGCCAGCCGCTGCCGTCGTGGGTGTTTGGTTGGGCGACTACCGACTGCGTGGTGAAGGTCGCGCCCATGGCGATGGGCAGGCACAGCAGGACGAAACCCGCGGCACCGAGGAAAAACAGGGTTGGGGTCAGCAGCGGGGAAAGCAGGATCAACCCCGCCACCAGACTGCCCATGTTCATGGCGACACGGTTGTAGGCCGCGCCCTCTTTGGTCTGGGCGGCTTCGCTCTTGATCAGGTAACCGGCAATGGCAATGCCGTAGGCGAACAACGCTGCGGCAAACATCACAATGCCCTGGTTGCTGGTGACTGCCAGCAACACCAATCCGAGGGCGGCGCACATGAGCGTAACGCTCAGTGACCGACGGCCGAGCACCAGCAATGTCAGCGGCAGCAGCAACAGCAAGGCCCGATACCCGAGGGCGAGGATGCTGTTGGTGGCGGTGTCGAGCCAGACGTTGGCCTTGCCCAGCACGGCAAACAGCGACACGGCGGTGATGATCCGGATCGTGAACAGGCGAATGTTGATCACCGGTTTGGCGACGGCGACCGTTGTTTGAACACTCATGCAACACCTCTGGAACCAGCGACTGTTCAGGCGTCCAGCGCGAACAATCAGGAAAGTCTGTAAGGTGATGGTAGAGAGAGTCGCTTGTTTTCATCAGAGCAAGTTCGTATAGAATCAAACGAACTTTACTGCCGGAGAGACCAGTAAAATGCAGGTTCAGCGAGCAGTGATCGCCGCCATCGAGTTCCAGCCGGGAGTGCCGCTGGTCCAGCAGATCGTCGATCAATTGTCGGTGGCGATCAGCCAGGGCGGGCTGCCTCACGGCTCGCGGCTGCCGCCGATTCGCGAACTCTCCGAGCTGATGAACGTGGGCAAGTCCACGGTGGTGGATGCGCTGGATCGCCTGCGGGCCAAGGGTCTGGTGGTTTCACGCCAGGGTTCGGGGCATTACGTGCACCGTTCCAGCCTCACGCTCAAGACCGATGCCGGCCCGGACCTGCAACCTCAAGACACACTGAGCGTGGTCCGCCGCGCGGTACTGCAGGACAATGGCGCGCTGCGCCCGGGTGCCGGTTTCCTGCCTTCCTCGTGGCTACCGGCAGAAGAATTGCTGAAAGCCGTGCGTGGCACCCTGCGCGCAACCTCCCTGCGCATGGGCGAATACGGCGTCGCTGCCGGTTACCTGCCACTGCGCGAAGCGTTGCGGGTCAAACTGGCGACCTTGGGCATCGAAGTGCCGGTGGACCAGATCATCACCACCGCCAACACCGTGCAGGCCATCGACATGCTGATGCGTCTGCTGGTCAAACCCGGCGACACGGTGCTGCTCGACGATCCGTGCTACTTCACCATGCACACCAACCTGGCCTTGCATGGCGCTCGGGTCATCACCATTCCCCGTGCCGCCGAGGGCATGGACCTGGACGCCTTGGAACAATTGCTGATTACCCATCGGCCCGTGCTCTACATGACCAATAACACCCTGCACAACCCGACCGGGCACTCGTTCTCCCCGGCGCAGGTCTATCGCTTGCTGGAGTTGAGCCACCGTTATGGCTTTCACATCGTCGAAGATGATTTGTATTGCGATATGCAACAACGAACCACGCCGCGCCTGGCAGCAGGTGGGCTGGACAATGTCAGTTATGTCTCCGGTTTCTCCAAGACCCTGACGGCGAACAGTCGGGTCAGCTATGCGGTGCTTTCGCCGCAACTGGCAGCCCGGATGGTCACCCTGAAAATGGCCTGCGGTGGCATGACGTCGGAACTGGCGGAACAGATTATCTGCACCATGCTCAGTGATGGCAGCTACGCCAAACACACGCGGCGCACGGTGGATCGGCTTTACGAATCGAGCAGTCGGGTGTCGAGCTGGCTGGTGGAGGCGGGTTGTTCCGTTTCTTCGCTGCCGCATGAAGGGTTGTTCATCTGGACGCGTCTGCCCGAAGGGCATCATGCCGAAACGTTGGCGAGGAAGGGTCTGGACATCGACCTGGTGCTGGCGCCTGGCACCCTGCTCAGCAAAGCGCCGGATGCCAGTCACTTTCTGCGTTTCAACGTGGCGCACAGCGATAACCTTCAGGTGCGGGAGCGGTTTCTCCGGTTGCTAGACGATTGCAAAAAGTAACCGCATCACTCCCCTGTGGCGAGAGAGCTTGCTCCCGCTGGAGTGCGAAGCGATCCCCTGCATTTTCTTCTGATATACCGAATTTATAGGCCTAAGCGACTGCTGCGCAGCCGAGCGGGAGCAAGCTCCCTCGCCACAGGGGACCGCGTCGGACATAGCAATTGCTGGCGGCATGACATCCACCGCCAGATCGCTACGATTGTGATCCCCGCCTCCCGCACGCTAACTTCGATGCATCGCTGCCAATTCAGCGACCGGGCCTGATAACTCAAACACGATGTAGGCACCCATCGGAGTTCTCCTTTATGCACGCCCACAATCCGTTCAAAATTTATGCATCTGTGCCAGCTGTCCCCCGTCACCTCCCAACCACAGGAGGTGCCCAATGACCAACCCTCAAGACCTGGAAACCATCGGCATCACCCCTTCTCCTTCCACGCCAACCAACCGCTGTTCCGCATCAACCGTGGCGTCCCGCGATAGCGACCGGTATGCCTGGGCATCGCATTTTCTGCAGGATATGAGCAAGGCCATCATCGATGATGTGGCGAAGGTGCTCGATGCACCGTGTAACAACGGGACGTAAATGAAAAAGCCCCGCCCTTTTCTCAAAGGGCGGGGCTTTTTTAGCAATTCCATCATTTGCTCAAACAGCTGCCAGTCGATCAACCATGTCTGGGAATTTCTCCACCAGCCTGATCAGCAAGGCAGCTTGGGCATTAGGTCTCGATTTTTCCTGCTCCCAATTCCTCAGGGTGCTCGGACTGGTTCGAATACGCTTGGCAAAAACGGCTTGAGACATATGTAACTTTTCTCGCAGTGCAACGATCTCTTGCGCCCCTACCTCAGGCGCAGGGATGTCCTCAATTGACGTATTGCGCAACGTGATCTTGCCTTCGCGTTGAGCCGCCATCTCATCAACGCCCTGCATCAATTCTGCAAACAGGTCGCGCTTTTTCATGGGGTACCCCGTACTTTCAACTCTGTCTCTATGGCTTTCTTGAGCGCTTTCTCTTGGTCGGCGCTCAAATTCTCAAGCTCATCTTTGTCATAAATTGCAAACATCCAGAACTGGCCATCATTCATAAGCCAATAATAGATAACCCGCAAGCCACCTCGCCTGCCTTTACCTCGACGGCCATCTGCCCAGCGCAACTTTCGGAAGCCGCCTGTTCGAGGCATGACGTCGCCGGCCTGCGGATTCAGCTGCATATGGGTTTGCAACGCGCGATACGCATCGTCCGTCAGATAATTGCCAACGGTGGCAGTGAAGGAAGAGGTTTCGAAGAATACGGTTCGCACTGACAAACTATAGGCAATTTGCTTATAGTCAGGCAACCGATGAATGATCTACCTGACGAGCTGTCCTGGCTTTCAATCCACTGGAAAACCCTCAATAAAAAACCCCGCGCCTTTTCTCAAAGGGCGGGGTTTTTCGTTACAGCATCCGACGCTTAAGGCGCGTACGTCAGCAACAACTCGCTCGGCACTTTGAAGTCCAGGGACATCATCACGCTCAACGCGGTAATGGTGAAGATCGAGAACACGAACAGCTTGCGTGCCCAGACCGTGTCATCCACTGCCTTGTAGCCGGTCCAGGCCATGTACAGCCAGTACATGCCCATGGCCGCGGCGACGGCGAGGTAGCTCATGCCGGCGTAGCCGCTGAAGGTCAGCATCAAGGTCGCCACGAGGAAGGCCAGGATGTAGATCAGGATGTGCTTCTTCGCCACTTGAATCCCGCGCTTCACCGGCAACACCGGAATCGAGGCGGCCAGGTAATCGTTGAAGCGGAAGATCGCGATGGCGTAGGAATGCGGCATCTGCCACAGGCTGAACATCACCAGCAGCGTCAGTGCGGCCATGTCGAAGCTGTTGGTCACAGCGACGTAACCGATCACCGGCGGCATCGCCCCCGACAGACTGCCCACCAGCGTGCCGTGAACCGACTTGCGCTTGAGGTACAGGCTGTAGAAGCCGACGTAGATGACGAAACCGATCACCGCGAACAGCGCAGCCAACGGGTTGGCCACCTTGTACAACAGCGCAACGCCGGCAACACCCAGGACGGTCGCGAAGACCAGGGCCAGTTTCAGGGAGATCAGGCCCTGGACCAGCACCCGGTTCTTGGTACGTTCCATCTTCAGGTCGATGTCGCGGTCGATGCAGTTGTTGAACACGCAACCGGAAGCGACCACCAGGGACGTGCCGATCATGGCGGCCAGGAAGATGGCCAGATCGACATGCCCTTTCGAGGCCAGGAAAAATCCGCCTGCCACTGAAAGCACGTTACCGAAAATGATCCCCGGTTTGGTGATTTGGATAAAGTGCTTCAAGGACATCCGGATTTACCTCACTTCGCCATCATGTTGGTGTGGATGCTGAACATGATCCACAGCGACAGGCCAACCAGCAGGACAATCACGATCGCGGCGAACACAAATGCAATCACGTTGTTACGCTGCGCGGCGGAACGGTCCAAGTGGAGGAAGTACACCAGGTGCACCAGCACCTGGATCACCGCAAACGCCAGGACGATCCACAGGGTGAGCGATTTCGGCAGCGACGGGTACATCACCAGGCCGAAAGGAATGACGGTCAGGATCACCGACAGGATGAAGCCGATAGCGTAAGACTTGACGCTGCCGTGGCTAGCGTCGTGGCTATCGTGGGAATGAGCGTTAGCCATTTACATAGTCCCCATCAGATAAACAACGGTGAATACGCAGATCCACACCACGTCCAGGAAGTGCCAGAACAGGCTCAGGCAGCTCAGACGGGTCTTGTTGGTCGCCGTCAGGCCGTTTTTCTGCACCTGGTACATCATGATCGCCATCCAGATCAGACCGCTGGTCACGTGCAGACCGTGGGTGCCGACCAGGGTGAAGAACCCGGACAGGAAGCCGCTGCGGCTAGGACCGAAGCCCTCGGAGATCAGCATGTGGAACTCGTTGATCTCCATACCGATGAAGCCGGCACCGAACAGGAAGGTCATGGCCAGCCAGCCCAGGACCTGGTTCTTCTTGCCCTTGAACAACGCCAGCATGGCGAAGCCGTAGGTGATCGAGCTGAACAGCAGCAGAGCGGTTTCGCCCAGTACGTATGGCAGCTCGAAGATGTCGTGGCCCGACGGGCCACCCGCTACGTTGTTAACCAGTACCGCGTACGCCGCGAAGATCGACGCAAACAGAATGCAGTCGGTCATCAGGTAGAGCCAGAAACCGAATACGGTCATCTCGCCCGAGTCGTGGTGATGGTCATCGTGCCCATGTCCATCGACATGGGTGTGTCCAGCATTGGTCACTAAGTTCGACATGGTTTAAGCCTGTTCCAACGAGGTTTCAACACGGGTGGCGGAGGCTGGGATTTTCCCGGCCGCGACCAGACGCTTGTGCTGCTCGGCTTCAATGCGCTCGATCACGTCGACCGGCACCATATAGCCTTGATCATCGCGGGCAGCGTGGATCACGAAGTAGCCCACGGTGCCGACCAGGCCAACGATGGCCAGCCACCAGATGTGCCAGATCATCGCGAAACCGAACACGGTCAACAGAGCACCCATGACCAGGCCGGTCGCGGTGTTGTTTGGCATGTGGATCGGTTCGTAACGAGCAGGAGCCTGGTACGCGGTACCGTTTTCCTTGGCTTCGGTGAACGGATCGATGGTTTCCGCTTTTGGCAGCACGGCGAAGTTGTAGAACGGTGGTGGCGACGAGGTCGACCATTCCAGCGTGTGGGCATTCCACGGGTCGCCGTGTTCGCACATGTTTTCCGGCTTGTTGCGGTCACGCACGCTGACGTACAGCTGAATCAGTTGGCAGGCGATGCCCACAGCGATCATCACCGCACCGAACATGGCGACGTACAAGTACGGCACCCACTCAGGGTTGGTGGTGGCGTTCAGACGACGGGTCATGCCCATGAAGCCCAGTGCATAGAGCGGCATGAACGCGACGAAGAAGCCCGAGATCCAGAACCAGAACGCTGCCTTGCCCCAACCTTCGTGCAGCTTGAAGCCGAACGCTTTAGGGAAGTAGAAGCCGAAGCCGGCGATGTAACCGAATACCGCACCGCCGATGATCACGTTGTGGAAGTGAGCGATCACGAACAGGCTGTTGTGCAGGACGAAGTCCGCACCCGGAATGGCCAGCAGTACGCCGGTCATGCCGCCGATGGCGAAGGTCACCATGAAGCCCAGGGTCCACAGAACCTGGCTGGTGAAACGCAGACGCCCTTGGTAAATGGTGAACAGCCAGTTGAACAGCTTCACCCCCGTCGGGATCGAAATCAGCATCGTCGCCAGACCGAAGAAGGCGTTGACGCTGGCACCCGAACCCATGGTGAAGAAGTGGTGCAGCCAGACCATGAAGCCCAGGATCGAGATCGCGCCCGATGCATAGACCATCGAGTGGTGGCCGAACAGACGCTTGCCGGTGAAGGTCGAGATGACTTCGGAGAAGATCCCGAACGCCGGCAGAATCAGGATGTAAACCTCGGGGTGACCCCAGGCCCAGAACAGGTTGACGTACATCATCGGATTGCCACCAAGTTCATTGGTGAAAATGTGGAAATCCATGTAACGGTCAAGTGTCAGCAGTGCCAGGGTAGCGGTCAGGATCGGGAACGAAGCCACGATCAGAACGTTGGCCCAGGTGCAGGTCCAGGTGAAGATCGGCATGTCCATCAGCTTCATGCCAGGGGTACGCATCTTCAGCACGGTGGCCAGGAAGTTGACCCCCGTCAGCGTCGTCCCCAACCCGGAGAGCTGTAGCGCCCAGATGTAGTAATCCATCCCCACGCCCGGGCTGTATTGCAGGCCCGACAGCGGTGGATAGGCAACCCAGCCGGTCTTGGCGAATTCGCCGACGCCCAGGGACAGGTTGATCAGCACGACGCCGGAGACCAGCAGCCAGAAGCTCAGGGAGTTCAGGAACGGGTAGGCAACGTCACGCGCGCCGATCTGCAGCGGCACTGCAAGGTTCATCAGGCCGGTGAAGAATGGCATCGCCATGAAGATGATCATGATCACACCGTGAGCGGTGAAGATCTGGTCATAGTGTTCAGGTGGCAGGTAGCCAGGCGAACCCTCGGTGGCCATGGCCAACTGGGTACGCATCATGATGGCGTCGGCAAAACCGCGCAGCAGCATGACCATGGCAACGATGATGTACATCACGCCGATTTTCTTGTGGTCGACCGAGGTCAGCCACTCGGACCACAGGTAGGTCCACTTCTTGAAATAGGTGATTGCAGCGAACAGTGCCAGACCACCGAGCGCGATCATGGCGATGGTCACCATCACGATCGGTTCGTGGAACGGGACCGCTTCCCAACTTAATTTACCAAACATCGTTTACTCCTCTGCCCCGGCAGCTGAATGCGAACTCATGTCCATCCCTTCCGTGGCGGCCACTTCGTGCTCTTTCTTCTCGTGGTGCAGCGGCTTGCCCGGTTTCATGCCTTCGTACTTGTCGACGATGATCTGGAACAGGTTCGGCGTGACCGAGGAGTAGAGCTCGACTGGGTTGTTCTGGCTTGGCTTGGAAAGGGCTTCGTATTCAGCTTTTTCAAGCTGTTTAGGTGCCTTTTTGACTTCGCTGACCCAGGCGTCGAAATCTTCCTGGGAAGTGGCGATAGCTTTGAACTTCATACCGGTGAAACCAGCACCGCTGTAGTTGGCGGAGATACCGTCCATTTCAGCGTTCTGGTTGGCGATCAGGTGCAGTTTGGTCTGCATGCCGGCCATCGCGTAGATCTGGCCGCCCAGCGCCGGGATGAAGAACGAGTTCATCACGGAGTCCGAAGTCACCTTGAAGTTGATCGGCGTGTGCGCCGGGAACACGATCTTGTTGACGGTGGCGATGCCTTGCTCCGGATAGATGAACATCCACTTCCAGTCCAGCGCGACCACTTCAATGGTGATTGGCTTGACGTCGGATTCCAGCGGCTTGTACGGGTCCAGCGCGTGGGTCGACTTGTAGGTGACGTAACCCAGGGCAATGATGATCAGCACCGGAACAGCCCACACCGCGATTTCGATCTTGGTGGAGTGCGACCACTTTGGCGTGTAGACGGCGTCAGTGTTGGACGCGCGGTATTTCCAGGCGAACAGGAACGTCATGATGATGACCGGAACCACGACCAACAGCATCAGCAGCGTTGCGGTGATGATCAGGTTTCGCTCGTCCAGGCCAACCTGGCCCTTGGGATCGAGCAAGGTCATGTTGCAGCCTGACAGCAGCAATGTGCCGATCAGCGGCAATAAGCCTAGTAGTCTGGGGTACCTGTTTTTACTCATCTCACGACCTCTAAAGCAGCTTGCGCAATGCAGTTGGGTTTTGATCGCCAACACTTCACCCTGCCAAGGGTTGGCATTTTCTTGGATTGAATAAGTGGCTGCCCGTCGCGCGTCAGACGCTGCTCGACAAATCCTGGGCCAGCGGTGAGTTCTTATTCGAATTCGTGGTCAAAGGCCTTGTTACAGACCAATTCCATTTGGTGCGGATAGTTGGAAGGCACCGACACCAGAGGCATCGCATGAAGCCATCCGGCTTCTCGACGTCCTATTGCTGCTCATGCACCTGAATCAGGGTGAGCAGTGCCGGGAATTCAGTGCGGGCGATTGTAGATATGTAACGATTCATAAACCATGTCTCATCCCGAAATAATTTTTATCCATTCCAGCAACAATCCTTGACGTTTTTTGCAAAAGTGCGCCATGTTATCGAAATTGATTCTCAACAAAAACACCAAAAATAGTAGGTCTACCGCACGCAGTTCAGACAGTATCGAAGGCTCTGCCCTCCCCTTCGACCCAGCCCAAGCCCCCATGTGACAAGGGTTCTGGCAATTTGCCAGAGCCTGTTAAAACGGCCTGTTCCAGGTTGAGAGCGTTGAGGCCAGCAGCGAAATAATCAGACCAATTTCATTGCGTCTACACGTACCAATCCGACTCGTTGAAACGTCTTGCGACACTCGCACTGTGACAACATGTCGCACATGTGCCGCACCCGTTCTTGTCGCGCATCAAGGTCTTTTTTTCCGCACCCCTGAAAGGCAAAACGCCCCGGCCCTCTCAACGAGGGCCGGGGCGTTTTCAGGTGTTATTCAGCGATGCGGCGAATGACCTCAGTGCAGCGTCTTGCGGTTACGCGAAGTGAGCAACGGCACCAGCACCACCACCAGTACAAAAGCGATCAACGCCCACTGTGCCAGCGACAGACCGAGGATCGGCGGGTACGGCGTGGAGCAGAAACCATCGACCTGGAACCCCAGCGGGAAGATCTTCGCCAGCGGCAGGCCATCGACAATCGGCTGCAACACATCGATGCCGCAGCTGACCGCCGGATAGAACTGGGTATAGACGTGATGTCCGGCTACGCCGACGCCTGCCAAGGCGCAGATCACCACCAGAGTTTCAAACACCGTGATGCTGCGGCGGGTGCGCATCGCCGCACCGATGAACGCGAAGATGGCGATCAGCAGCAAGGCATAGCGTTGCAGGATGCACAGCGGGCACGGTGCCTCGCCCAGTACGATTTGCATGTACAGCGCGCCACCGATCAGCGCCAGGCAGATGATGCCCAGCAACACCAGGTAGCGCCGCTCACGGCCCAACCGCATCGTTTCCTCGCTCATTGCGTTTCCCTTCTAGATATCGATTGACCGGAAGTCTACACGCTGGCCCGGACCTTGGAGAGCCCGGGGCGCATGGAATAGATGTCGGGAAATAAACGATAAGGCGGTTAAGAAGGGATTAAATTCGGGCTGTTTCCAGAGATTTGCATGATCCCACGACCGCATCGCCAGCAGGCTGGCTCCCACAGTGGCGGGCTCTCACCCTGGAATGTACTCACAGGCTGGCCAACCTTGGAAATGCATTCAACTGTGGGAACCAGCCTGCTGGCGATGCGATTGCTCAGTCGCCGTAGATATCAGACTTGAAATACTTGTCCGAAATCTTCTGGTACTCGCCACTGGCGCGAATGCCGTCGATGGCCGTGTTCAACTGGCTGACCAACTCGGTGTTGCCCTTGCGCACCGCAATCCCGGCCCCCTCACCCACGTATTTCGGGTCCTTGAGCTCCGGGCCAACAAAGGCGTAACCCTTGCCACGGGGCATCGACAGGAAGTCGTTCAGCGGGATGGTGTCGGCAAAAATGGCATCGAGGCGACCAGCCGCCAGGTCCATGTAGATCTCTTCGTTGTTGCCGTAACGCTTGACGTTGATGCCCTTGGGTTCAAACACCTCGGTGGCGTAACGATCGGTGGTGGTCGCACGCTGCACGCCGACGGTCTTGCCCTTGAGGCTGGCGTACTGATCATCCACGGTTGCGCCTTCTTTCATCACCAGACGCGATGAGGTGAAGTAGTACTTGTGGGTGAAATCCACCGACTTCTTGCGGTCTTCGTTGATGGTCATGGACGACAGCGCCATGTCGATTTTCTTCACTTTCAGGGAAGGAATCAGGCCATCGAACTCACCTTCGACCCAGACGCACTTGACCTGCATCTGCGCGCACAAGGCATTGCCGATGTCGTAGTCGAAACCGACGATTTCGCCTTTGTCGGTTTTGGACGCAAACGGCGGGTACGCCGCTTCGATGCCGATACGCAGGGTTTTCTCGGCGGCGAACAAAGTGCTGCACGCCAACAGGCTCAGGGCCAGACCGGTGATGAGGGGGAATTTCTTCATGTTCGTTCTCTCGCGGGTTGTTGTTGGTTTGGCAAGACAGAAGAAAGAGCAGAAACGGGGGAATGCGTTTTTTTGTACTTATAATTCCATACTGGACTTTTATGTATAAAGCGTCAATTAGAGGAAGGAAAATGTGCCGGCCGATAGTCGGGTGGTGAGCAATGAAGGTATTGGGTGAAGCTAATGAGCCCGTCGCGAGCAGGCTCGTTCCCACAGGGGAACGTCGTCGTACACAAATTTTGAGTTCATGCAGATCAACTGTGGGAGCGAGCCTGCTCGCGATGGGGCCAGAGCAGCCGACAAAAACGTTTGATCACTGCTTCCAGCGATCCGCCGCCGCATGATCACTGTCACGCCCTTCAACCCAACGCGCACCATCGCTGGTGTTTTCCTTCTTCCAGAACGGCGCACGGGTTTTCAGGTAGTCCATGACAAAGGCGCAGGCGTCGAACGCCGCCTGGCGGTGGGCGCTGGCGGCGCCGACGAAGACGATCGGCTCGCCAGGCTCCAGCGCGCCGATGCGATGCAGCACTTCCAGCTTGAGCAACGGCCAGCGCTGCTCGGCCTCGGTGACAATCTTGCCAAGGGCCTTTTCGGTCATGCCCGGATAGTGCTCAAGAAACATCCCGGCAACGTCTAGCCCGTCATTGAAGTCGCGCACGTAGCCGACAAAACTCACCACCGCGCCGACACCGACATTGGCGGCGTGCATGGCGTTGACTTCGGCGCCCGGATCGAACGCCGTGGATTGCACACGAATGGCCACGGCTCAGCCCCCGGTCACGGTCGGGAAGAACGCCACTTCGTCGCCATCGCTCACCGGTTCGTCGAGTTGGCAGAGGTCTTCGTTGCGGGCGCACATCAGGTTCTGTTCGCTCAACACCTCGGCGCCATCACGCTTGGCCAACAGCGCGCGAACGTCATCGACGGTGGCGAAATCGCCTTCGACCTTCACCGAGTCGACGCCCAGTGCCTCTCTATAACGAGCGAAAAACTTCACGGTAACGTTCATGGTTGATCCGCCAGGAAATGGCCGCTCTTGCCGCCGAGTTTCTCCAGCAGGCGCACGCTTTCAATGGTCATGCCGCGATCGACGGCCTTGCACATGTCGTAGATGGTCAGCGCCGCAACGCTCGCGGCGGTCAGCGCTTCCATCTCGACGCCGGTCTGCCCGGACAACTTGCAGCGCGCGACGATGCGCACGGTGTCGTCACCTTCAGCGCTGAGTTCGACTTTGACGCCAGTGAGCATCAACGGGTGGCACAGAGGAATGAGGTCGCTGGTTTTCTTCGCGGCCTGGATGCCGGCGATGCGCGCCACGGCGAACACATCACCCTTGGGATGGCCGCCGTTGACGATCATTTGCAGGGTTTCGGGCAGCATGCGCACCAGCGCCTGGGCCGTCGCTTCACGGAACGTCACGGCTTTTTCGGTGACGTCGACCATGTGGGCGCGACCTTGGGAATCGAGATGAGTCAGCACAGGGTTACTCCTGATCAAGAGCCTCGATTGTAAACCTGTGGGTCAAATTTCCGCACGCAAGATTATCCGTTGGCTGACATCCCCCTGTAGGAGCTGTGTCAGGCATAAAAAAACCGGGCGGCTTTGGGGCCGCCCGGTTTCGGTGACGTGGTTACAGATGCGATTCGGCGTATTCGGCCAGAATCGAACGTGGCACCCCTTGCAGGGTGATGTGAACGCCGTTCGGGAAGTCCTTGAAGCGTTCAGTCAGGTAAGTCAGCCCGGAGCTGGTCGCGGACAGGTAAGGGGTGTCGATCTGCGCCAGGTTGCCCAGGCACACCACTTTGGAACCGGCGCCGGCACGGGTGATGATGGTTTTCATCTGGTGCGGCGTGAGGTTCTGGCATTCATCGATCAGGATCAGGCTCTGCTGGAAGCTGCGACCCCGGATGTAGTTGAGGGATTTGAACTGCAACGGCACTTTGCTGAGGATGTAGTCGACGCTGCCATGGGTGTTTTCGTCATCCATGTGCAAGGCTTCGAGGTTGTCGGTGATGGCGCCCAGCCAAGGCTCCATTTTTTCCGCTTCGGTGCCGGGCAGGAAGCCGATCTCCTGGTCCAGGCCCTGCACGCTGCGCGTCGCGATGATCCGGCGATAGCGTTTGCTGACCATGGTCTGCTCGATGGCCGCCGCCAATGCCAGGATGGTTTTACCGGAACCGGCCGCACCCGACAGGTTGACCAGGTGGATATCCGGATCAAGCAAGGCGTACAGCGCCAGGCTCTGATAGATGTCACGCGGTTTCAGGCCCCAGGCTTCCTGGTGCAACAGGGGTTCCTGATGCAGGTCGAGAATCAGCAGTTTGTCTTCGTCGATCTCCTTGATCCAGCCGACAAAACCCTGTTCGTCAATGATGAACTCGTTGATATGCACTGCCGGCAGATTGTCGATCATCTTCACCTGGTGCCAGGTGCGGCCGTGATCCTGACGGGTTTCGACATTCCTTACGAGGTCCCAGAAAGACCCGACCATGTTGTGATAGCCGTTGGGCAGCAGCGATACGTCGTCAACCAGTTGGTCGGTGCTGTAGTCCTCGGCCGCGATCCCGCAGGCACGGGCCTTGAGGCGCATGTTGATGTCTTTGGTGACCAGCACCACGGGCAACTTGGGTTCGCGCGCGTGCAGGTCGATCAACTGGTTGATGATGATGTTGTCGTTCAGGTGCTCGGGAAGAATGATGTTCGGTTCAGTACGTTTGCTCATCAGAATTGACAGCAAACCCTTCGGCCCACTTTTGCCACGCTGGATCGGTACGCCCAGTTCAACGTCTTCAGGGCTGGCATCGCCCAGGGTCTTGTCGATCAGGCGAATCGCCTGGCGGCATTCCGCAGCCACGCTGTGATGCCCGCTCTTGAGCTTGTCCAGCTCTTCAAGCACGGTCATCGGGATCGCGACGTGGTGTTCTTCGAAGTTAAGCAGGGCGTTTGGATCGTGAATCAATACGTTGGTATCGAGTACATAAAGGATTGGCTGGTTGGAGGAAGAACTACGTCCGTGATCATCCATACTCGGTCACCTTTGTGGGAGCCATTCGACGCAATACCTTGGCGGTGCTGCGCCTCGAAGTGACTGCCGAATCCACCTGTGATGATTCAAGTGAACTGCACACAAACTGGGGTCTTGGGAGACGCCACCTGTGTTGCAGGTTTCGGCGGTCTGTCTTCGTAATACTCCAAAACCTGTGACAGAAAAAAGCACTTTGACGCTTTTTTGAAGTTTATTTTTCAGAGTGACGAATAGCCCTTGGCGTGAAGGCAATGTGCCGTTAAAGTCGGAAGTCCGCCTGCACCGAATTCTTGCCTGAAATCACCCCTCGCCCAATGTTTACGGGCTTTTCCCGTTTCAGCGAAACGCGTCCTGACAGTCTTCCCAACCGATCCCGCTTGGCGCCGTTTGCGTAATGAGCCAGGGCATCGCCGTTTTCACCCCGTCCTGCTTAATGTTGAAGTTGATCACCCCGTGCCGCCACAACAGCATCAGGGTCAACACACGCTGGGCGCTCTGGTTGGCCTTGAGCTTGCCGGCGCCGTCCTGGGCATCGATGTCCCATAGCGCCACCTGCAAGCCCTGGGACCGGAAGAAGCCTTCCGCGTCAGAACGGCGCTGGCCATCGGGCGGACGGAACAGCGGTACATAGTTCTCCGGCAATTTGCTTTTGACCAGTTCGGCACTGCGCCGCACCGAGTCCTGCCAGTCCTGCCAGTGGCTGTGGGAGCGAAACTCCCAGCCTTGCACGCCGATGCACTGCGTCGAATAAGTGGCCTGCAGGCTCGCCACTGAACGCTCGCTCAAGCGCGCCTGAATATCCTTGCCGAGGACGAAGAACGTACCCGTCATCTTCGCCTTGCGCAGGTACTCGGTGACCCACTCCGTGTTGTCCGGCGCGGCATTCGCGGCGCTGTCGAAGGTCAGCAGGAACAGCCGGTCATGCATCTGTTCGCCGTTGCGCTCGTAGTCGCCAAAACGATCGACTTCGCTACTGGTTTGCGGAAACAGCGCAGCCTTGCGCAACTGCTCGTCGAGGTACTGCGCATGGAACAGCCGGCTCGGTTCCGCCCACTTTATGTAGTAGCTGTCCTCGCTGACCTGAAACTTGGCGGCTTGCTCGCGCAAGGTGGCCATGTCTTCGACCAGAAAACAGAAGGAAGCATCCTGATCGCAGCTTTGCTGGGCAAAGTTGTAGTTGGTCAGCAAGCGTTGCCACAGGCGCTGACGCAGGTTATTGACCGAATCCAGGTTGATCGTGCGCAGGCCCAGGCGCTGGGCCAGACTCGCCTCGTCCAGCGATTCACTGGCCAGCAGCACGCGAGCGAACATCAGAATCTCTGCGCGCGAGGCGACATCGAACAGCGTCGGATTGCTGAGCTGTTCAGGCCAGGTGCTGCGATCGAGCGTCGCGACATCGCCCGGCGCCGCAACGGCACCGAAACTCAACAGCCAGGCTGATAAAAGAAAAACGATACGCAATGGGATGTCTCCATAACAAAACCCGCGCGGCACTATAGCCGATACAGTGCGTCCCACCGGCCAAGAAAAACGGGCTCACCGCCGATCACCTATGGCCTTGATAGCTGGAGTCATTAGGCACAACCCCCTAGAATCGCCCCCACGATTAAAGGAGACGACTTCATGCTGATGGTGATTTCCCCCGCCAAGACCCTCGACTACGAAACACCGCCGGCGACCCAGCGCTTCACCCAGCCGCAATACCTCGACCATTCCCAAGAGCTGATCCTGCAGTTGCGCGACCTGACGCCAGCGCAGATCAGCGAGCTGATGCACGTCTCCGACAAGATCGGTGGGCTCAACGCCGCACGTTTCGGCAGCTGGACCCCGGCCTTCACACCGGAAAACGCCAAGCAGGCATTGCTGGCGTTCAAGGGTGACGTTTATACCGGGTTGAACGCGCAAACCTTCAGCGAAGCCGATTTCGATTATGCCCAACAGCATCTGCGCATGTTGTCCGGCCTGTATGGCCTGTTGCGCCCACTGGACCTGATGCAGCCGTATCGCCTGGAAATGGGCACTAAATTGCCCAACGCCCGCGGCAAGGACCTCTATGCCTTCTGGGGCACGCGCATCAGCGAATGGTTGAACGAAGCCCTGGCCGACCAAGGTGATGACGTACTGCTGAACCTGGCGTCCAACGAGTACTTCTCGGCGGTCAAACGCACGGCCTTGAAGGCTCGCATCATCAATACCGAGTTCAAGGACCTGAAAAACGGCCAGTACAAAATCATCAGCTTCTACGCGAAAAAAGCCCGGGGCATGATGAGCCGCTTTGTCATCGAAGAACGCATCAACGACCCGGCAGCCCTCAAGCAATTCGATATTCAGGGCTATCGATACAGCGCCGAACAATCCAAACCGGACAACTTGGTGTTTCTTCGCGATCACGCCCCCGAGTAACGCACCTGATCGGCGCACGACCGCAAATTTTCCGTCGTGCGCCTGCGTCTGATCGTCCAACAATTTCCCGCCCGAATCGCCAACCTCTTGGCGCCAGAAAACCATCGGTCACTTTCCTAACTTTAGTTTCACTCGACGCCGATGAATTTTTTCAGTAGTGGCACTGAAATTTTTTATCGGTAGTGGCACAAAACTATCTTTCTTGCTTATCGCCCCGTGTAACAAGGGTGAGACAGCACGTGCCATCAATTTGAAAGTAGTGCCATCTTTCTCAATATTTCAAGAAATTTCAGAATTCGCGATGGGCGGACAGGAACTATGTCCAAATGCGTAGCTCATACCACCGGTAACGATTATCTCTGAACATGTACGAGATAACTTACGCAGAGAAGAGACCACGTAGCGAAGTTGTCACAATAACTTCGGCTAAATAATCCCTGATTTGGGCAACACATGAAGGACAGGAGATAACGCATCACTACTATCCCCTACACGGCCAAGGCTGCGCCCCTATAAACGTGCTCTCCCGAGCACCCGAACCGCTTGATTTACGGGCTTATGGCCTGGCATTGAGCGCGCAAGACCTTTGCACGGATGACCTCTGACCAGAGGACTCGGCTGCATAACAGGGCAGACCATAATAATAAGGCCTAGTTGCGCACACCTTGAGTGCACTTATTTAGACACTCGGAACTTAGTATGCCTGCACACGGCATTGCGGCGCCTGTCGCCCAAACTTCCGAGTGCACTATGACCGCTGAACACCATTAACTCCGGCCATGTAATGGCTTGATAAATACAGAGGTAAATGCGATGCGCATCAGCATATTTGGTTTGGGTTACGTCGGTGCAGTATGTGCCGGTTGCCTGTCTGCACGGGGCCATGACGTCGTTGGCGTCGATGTCGCCAAAGACAAGATCGATATGATCAACGCCGGCAAATCGCCGATCGTTGAACCGGGTCTGGGCGAACTGCTGGCCAAGGGTATCGAAACCGGCCGCCTGCGCGGTACGACCGACTTCGCAGAAGCGATTCGCGACACCGACCTGTCGATGATCTGCGTCGGCACGCCGAGCAAGAAGAACGGCGATCTGGAACTGAACTACATCGAAGCGGTATGCCGCGAGATCGGTTTTGTCCTGCGTGACAAAACCACCCGCCACACCATCGTGGTTCGCAGCACCGTACTGCCAGGCACGGTCGCAAACGTTGTCATCCCGATTCTCGAAGATTGCTCCGGCAAGAAAGCCGGCGTCGATTTCGGTGTGGCGGTGAACCCTGAGTTCCTGCGTGAAAGCACCGCGATTGCCGACTACGACTTGCCACCGATGACCGTCATCGGCGAGTTCGACAAGGCATCGGGCGACGTTCTGCAATCGCTGTACGAAGAACTCGACGCGCCGATCATCCGCAAGGACATCGCCGTTGCCGAGATGATCAAGTACACCTGCAACGTGTGGCACGCCACCAAGGTGACCTTCGCCAACGAGATCGGCAACATCGCCAAGGCGTGCGGCGTCGATGGTCGGGAAGTGATGGAAGTTGTCTGCCAGGACAAGACATTGAACCTGTCCCAGTACTACATGCGCCCCGGTTTTGCGTTCGGCGGCTCGTGCCTGCCGAAAGACGTGCGGGCCCTGACCTACCGCGCCGGCGCCCTCGACGTGGAATCGCCGTTGCTGAACTCGCTGATGCGCAGTAACGAATCCCAGGTGCAAAACGCCTTCGACATCGTTTCCAGCCACGACAAACGCAAAGTTGCCCTGCTGGGCCTGAGCTTCAAGGCCGGCACCGATGACCTGCGCGAAAGCCCGCTGGTTGATCTGGCAGAAATGCTGATCGGCAAAGGCTACGACCTGAGCATCTACGACGCCAACGTCGAATACGCCCGCGTTCACGGCGCGAACAAGGACTACATCGAGTCGAAGATCCCTCACGTCTCGTCCTTGCTCAATTCCGACTTCGACGAAGTGATCAACAACTCCGACGTGATCATCCTCGGCAACCGTGACGAGAAATTCCGCGCCCTGGCGCAGAACGCTCCGCACGGCAAGCAAGTGATCGACCTGGTCGGCTTCATGTCTCAAGCCACCAGCGTGAGTGGCCGGACTGAAGGCATCTGCTGGTAACAAGCGGCATCGGGAGGGTTTGCGGCGTTCCCCAGCCTGCAAACCCTCCCGGCTTTTTCGCCTGCCTTAACCCCATCGGGCCACCCCACAGGCTCGCCCGAGATCGAGACGGATGCAGATTATGCACAGGCTAAAGCACGGCCTACTTCAGGCCGCCGGTTGGCTGTTTTACCTAAGTTTATTGATGGGCATCGCCATGGCGTTGCCTGCGTCCACATTCGATTCCGATTCGAAGGACTTTATCTTCCTCATCGGCTTCATCGGGATCTGGCGCTATTCGATGGGTGCCACGCACTTCCTGCGCGGCATGCTGTTTCTGTACGTGGTCTACCCGCACCTGCGGCGCAAAGTGCGCAAGCTGGGTAAAGCGGCAGACCCGTCCCATGTGTTTTTGATGGTCACCAGTTTTCGTATCGACGCGCTGACCACCGCCCAGGTCTATGCCTCGGTGATTCGCGAAGCGATCGACTGCGGCCTGCCGACCACCATGGTCTGCTCCATCGTGGAAATGTCCGATGAGAAGCTGGTGAAGAGCCTCTGGACCAAGATGAATCCACCGGAGCGGGTCAAGCTCGACTTCGTGCGCATTCCCGGCACCGGCAAGCGTGACGGCCTGGCCTACGGTTTCCGCGCCATCTCCCGCCACCTGCCGGACGACCGTGCCGTGGTTGCCGTGATCGATGGCGACACCGTGCTTGCCGAAGGCGTCGTGCTCAAGACCGTGCCGTGGTTCAAGCTGTTCAGCAACGTCGGCGGCCTGACCACCAACGAGTTCTGCGAAGTGCGCGGCGGCTACATCATGAGCGAGTGGCACAAACTGCGCTTCGCCCAGCGTCACATCAACATGTGCTCGATGGCGCTGTCCAAGCGCGTGCTGACCATGACCGGCCGGATGTCGGTGTTCCGCGCAACCGTGGTCACCGACCCGGACTTCATCGCAGACGTGGAAAGCGACTCGCTGCAACACTGGCGCCTGGGTCGCTTCAAGTTCCTGACCGGTGACGACAAGTCGAGCTGGTTCAGCCTGATGCGCCTGGGCTACGACACGTTCTACGTGCCGGACGCGGCCATCCACACCGTGGAACACCCGCCGGAAAAAAGCTTCATCAAGGCCAGCCGCAAACTGATGTTCCGCTGGTACGGCAACAACCTGCGCCAGAACGCCCGCGCTCTGGGCCTGGGTGTCAAACGCCTCGGCCTGTTCACCTCGGTGGTGCTGTTCGATCAGCGCGTGTCGATGTGGACCTCGCTGCTGGGCCTGACGGTCGCGATCATCGCGTCCTTCAAGTACGGCACCGCGTTCATCCTGGTGTACCTGCTGTGGATCGGCATTACCCGCCTGATCCTGACCCTGCTGCTGTCCTGCTCCGGTCACCGGATCGGCCCGGCCTACCCGGCGATTCTCTATTACAACCAGATCGTCGGCGCGCTGGTGAAGATCTACGTGTTCTTCCGCCTCGACCAACAATCCTGGACTCGCCAGGACACCAAACTGACCCGTGATCTCGCCAGCTTTCAACGTTGGTTCAACACTTGGTCGTCTCGGACCATGACCTTCTCCGCCGGCAGCATTTTTGTTGCCGTGCTGCTGATGATGGTCTGACCGCCCCCTTATTGAATTAACCAGGAAATCGCCCCTATGAATACCGCCGTCAACGCCAACGTAGTGCATGAGTCAGAAGCCCAGCGCCAACACGCCCGAGTGAAAATTCCGGCCAAGCTGCGCTTCTTCGGTCCGGACCGGACCCCGATGGAAGCTCGAGTGATCGACCTCTCTGCCGGCGGCCTGGCCTTCAACGCCGGTCAACTGCCACTGAAAATCGGCGACGTGTACAAGGCTCGCCTGCAGTTCGTCATCGATAACCTTGGCCTGGCCATGGACGTGGAGCTGCAAGTGCGCTCCGTCGACCGCCAGACCGGTCGTGCCGGCTGCCAGTTCCAGAACCTGGAACCGCAAGACATCTCGACCCTGCGTCACCTGATCACCTCTCACCTGGCCGGCGACATCGTCAGCATGGGTGAAGTGCTGGCGACCCTGCAGCGCGACAACTTCACCAAGGCGCGCAAGGTCAAGGATGGCGGCCACGGCATGACCGCGTTCGGTCGTCTGCGTGCAGTGACCTTCAGCCTGGCGATTTTCATCGTCGGCCTGGCGGCGTTCGGTTTCATCTTCAAATCGGTGTACGGCATGTACTTCGTCAGCCATGCGCAGGCCGGTCTGGTCAGCGTGCCGGGCATGAACATCACCATGCCGCGTGACGGCACCGTGCAGAGCCTGATCAAGGCTGACGGCATTGCCGCCAAAGGCGCTCCGCTCGCAACCTTCAGCACCAGCATGCTCGACGTGCTCAAGGGCCATCTTGACGACAATCAACTGCAACCGGCCAAGGTCGAAGAACTGTTCGGCAAGCAAATGACCGGCACCCTGACGTCGCCGTGCGATTGCACCGTGGCCCAGCAGCTGGTCGCCAACGGTCAGTACGCCAGCAAGGGCGACGTGATCTTCCAACTGGTGCCGCGCAACAGCGAAGCCAACGTCGAAGCGCGCTTCTCCTATCGCCAGTTCGGCGACGTGCGTCCAGGCACCAACGTCAGCTTCCAGATTGCCGGCGAAGACAAAACCCGCACCGGCAAGATCGTCAGCAGCACCAGCCTGAAAAGCGCCGACCTGTCGTCCGACATCCGCGTGCTGATCCAGCCTGACGAGCCGCTGGACAGCAAATTCGCTGGCCGCCCGGTTGAAGTGAACAGCGACCGTGGCCCGAACCTGAACTGGCTGATCGATAAAGCCATGGCTTCCGGTATCTAAGCAGAGGACATGCCCGTGACCATCACAAAAATCTCGAATACGCCGCAGTCCCTGTGGGAGCGAGCCTGCTCGCGATGGGATCGCCGCGGTTTGTTTGATGTACCGAGCCGCTTGAATCGCCAGCAGGCTGGCTCCCACAGGGGTGCGGTGTGTGCTTTGGCCCTGGCCGTGAGCCTGGCCGGTTGCGCTGGCCTGCCCGACCAGCGCCTGGCCAATGAAGCCCTGAAGCGCGGCGACACCACGCTGGCGCAGCAGAACTACAAGCAACTGGCCGACCTGGGCTACAGCGAGGCGCAAGTAGGCCTCGCCGATATCCAGGTCGACAGCCGCGACCCGGCGCAGATCAAACAGGCCGAGGCGACTTATCGCGCCGCGGCCGACGTTTCGCCGCGCGCCCAGGCTCGCCTGGGTCGCCTGCTGGTGGCCAAGCCCGGTTCCACCGAAGCCGAACAGCACGAAGCCGAAGGCCTGTTGAAAAAAGCCTCGGCCAATGGCGAAGGCAATACCCTGATTCCGCTGGCGATGCTGTACCTGCAATACCCGCACAGTTTCCCCAACGTCAACGCGCAACAGCAGATCAGTCAATGGCGCGCCGAAGGCAAACCGGAAGCGGGCCTGGCCCAAGTGCTGCTCTATCGCACCCAGGGCACCTACGACCAGCACCTCGACGAAGTCGTCACCATCTGCAAAGCCGCGTTGAACACCACCGACATCTGCTATGTCGAGCTGGCCACGGTTTACCAGAAGCAAGGCAAGCCGGAACAGCAGGCCGAGCTGATCAAGCAGATGCAAGCGGCGCATACCCGCGGCACCGTTTCCGCTCAACGCGTGGACAGCGTCGCGCGCGTGCTCGGTGATGCAAGCCTGGGCAAGACCGACGAAAAAACCGCTCAGTCGCTGCTCGAAGACATCGCCCCCGCCTACCCCGCTTCCTGGGTCAGCCTGGCGCAATTGCTCTACGACTTCCCGGAACTCGGTGACGTCGACACGATGATGAAGTACCTGGACAACGGCCGCGCCGCTGACCAGCCGCGCGCCGAACTGTTGCTCGGCAAGCTTTACTACGAAGGCAAATGGGTGCCGGCCGACGCGAAAGTCGCCGAAGAGCATTTCCAGAAAGCCGTCGGCAAAGAAGTCGCCGCCGATTACTACCTCGGCCAGATTTACCGCCGCGGTTACCTGGGCAAGGTCTATTCGCAGAAAGCCCTGGATCACCTGCTGACCGCTGCGCGCAACGGCCAGAACAGTGCCGACTTCGCCATCGCCCAGCTGTTTTCCCAAGGCAAGGGCACCCGGCCCAACCCGCTTAACGCTTACGTCTTCAGCCAATTGGCCAAGGCACAGAACACGCCGCAAGCCACCGAGCTTGCACAAACACTCGAAACCCAACTGCCGCCTGCCCAGCTCGCCGAGGCCCAACGCCTGTTGAAACAAGAACAGGCCGTTCGTGGTGCCTTGAGTCAGAACACGCTGGAACTGCATGCCCTGGAAGAAGAAGACGGCGAGGAATCCCTATGAAGTTGAATCCATTCGTGAAGGCCGGTATCGGCCTGTCATTCGCCCTCTTGTGGTCGTGCCCAACCCTGGCGGCCTTGACCGACACCAAGAACCACGGTCTCGACGTGAAAGTCACCGGCCAGTCCGAAGACGACCGTGACCTCGGCACCGCCAGTGGCGGCGACGTCAGCGGCGTCGGCCTCGACCTGCGCCCCTGGGTCTATGGCGAGAGCGGCGCGTGGAGCGCCTACGCGATGGGTCAGGCCGTGACGTCCACCGACATCATCGAAACCGACACCTTGCAGCAGTCCGACAACGACGGCACCCAGACCACCGACAACGGTGATCGCAAGACCAAGAAAAACTACCTGGCCATGCGCGAATTCTGGGTCGGCTACAGCGGCCTCACGCCGTACCCGGGCGAGCAGTTGAAGCTCGGTCGCCAACGTCTGCGCAACGACGACGGCCAATGGCGCGACACCAACATCGAAGCCCTGAACTGGACCTTCGACACCACCCTGTTGCGCGCCAACGTCGGTATTGCCGAACGCTTCAGCGAATACCGCACCGACCTGAAAGAGCTGGCACCGAAAGACAAGGATCGCCTGCACGTCTACGCCGATACCGCGTACCAATGGACGCCGGGCAACTGGGTCGGGATTCGCGGTCATCACACCCACGATGACGGCAAGCTCGACTACCCGGAACCGGGTGTGGCCGGCGACTCGCTGGACAAGAAACAGAACGGCGACATCAGCTGGCTCGGCCTCACCGCCGACAGCGACGCCTACAACTACCGCAACACCAACACCGTCAATTACTGGGGCAGCGTCACCGGCATGAGCGGCGACACCGACACGGTGAATCAGCTCAACGCCGACGGTACCCGTCCGACAGAAGCCAAGCGCGGTGAAGACCTCAACGGCTGGGCCACCGATATCGGCGTGCGCCTGCGCCTCGATCCGCAATGGCAAGTGGGTGCAGCCTATGCCCGCGCCAGTGCCGATTACGAACAGAACGGCCTGGAAAGCAACCGTTCGAACTACACCGGTACGCGTTCGCGGGTTCACCGTTTCGGCGAAGCGTTCCGTGGCGAAATGAACAACATGCAAACCGCAACGTTGTTCGGTTCGTGGATGCTCAACGACGAATACGACGCCAGTGTGATCTACCACAAGTTCTGGCGCGTCGACGGCAACAAGCCGGTCGGCAGCAACGGCATCAACGCCGTCGAGAACGACACCGACCCGACCGGAGCGATTCTCTCCAGCACGTCCCTGCCGCTGGAAGATGGCAACAAAGACCTCGGCCAGGAAATGGACCTCGTGGTCACCAAGTACTTCAAGCAAGGCCTGTTGCCTGCCGCGTTGAGCCAGTCGATCGATGAGCCTTCGGCCCTCGTGCGCTTGCGTGGCGGTGTGTTCAAGCCAGGCGATGCCTACGGCAAGGAAGTCGACTCGTACATGCACCGCGCGTTTGTCGACGTGATCTGGCGCTTCTGATGCGAACCGCTAAGGGAGTTCCTGACATGAACAGTCCGAAGAGAGGCTCACTGACCTTGCTGGCCGGCGCGATGCTGCTGGCAAGCTCGGCGTGCTTCGCCAATGTGGAACCGGTCAAGCCGGTCACCACGGCCAAGGAATTGCAGCAGGCCAAGACCTACACCGTCAGCAGCGCGCCAACCGCGCCGCTGGAGCTGGAAAAACCGAAACTGCCAGACACCTCCGGCTACACCGCCGAAGCCATCGCTGCGAAAGTCGTGCGCACCAAGGCCGGCAAGATCAGCGTACGCCGGATGATGCAGGAAAACGCCCTGAAGGACTTCATCGGCGGCGATAACAAAATGGCCGAATGGGTGGTGCGTCAGCACGGCATCCCGCAGGCGATTTTCATCGACGACGGCTACATGAACCTCAAGGACCTGACCAAGAAGCTGCCCAAGCAGTACTTCAGCGAAACCTCGCCGGGCGTGTTCCTGGCGAAGTTGCCGATCGTGGTCGGTGAGAAAGGCATCCTGGAAATCGACAAGCAGACCCAGGAATTGCGCCTGTCCCAAGAGGCCGGTTCATTCCTGGTCAACGACGGTCAGCTGTTTGTGCGTGATACCAAAATCACGGGCTGGAGCGAGAAAGCAAACGGCCCGGCGGCCTTCAAGTCGCCGAAGGAATTCCGTCCGTTCCTGCTGTCCTGGGGCGGCACCCAGACTTACATCGCCAATAGCAAGATCGCCAGTTTCGGTTACGCCAACAGTAAGTCCTACGGCGTAAGTATTTCCCAGTACACGCCGAACATGGCCAAGGTGCTCAAGCGCCCAGAACCGAGCGGCTGGATCGTCGGCTCCGAGTTCTCGGACATGTGGTACGGCTTCTACTGCTACGAAACCCGCGACTTCGTGGTCAAGGGCAACACCTACAAAGACAACATCGTCTACGGCATTGACCCGCATGACCGTTCCCACGGGCTGATCATCGCCGACAACACCGTCTACGGGACCAAGAAGAAGCACGGGATCATCATTTCCCGTGAGGTCAACGACAGCTTCATCTTCAACAACCGCAGCTACGACAACAAGTTGTCGGGCCTGGTGATCGACCGTAACAGCGTCAACAACGTCATCGCCTACAACGAGATCTACAAGAACCACACCGACGGCATCACCCTCTACGAGAGTGCCGACAACCTGCTGTGGGCCAACAAGGTGATCAGCAACCGTCGCCACGGCATCCGTATTCGTAACAGCGTGAACATCCGCCTCTACGAAAACCTGGCCATGGCCAACGGGCTGACCGGCGTCTACGGCCACATCAAGGACCTGACCGACACCGACCGCGACATCAAGCTCGACCCGTTCGACGCCCAGGTGTCGCTGATCATCGTCGGCGGCGAACTGGCCGGTAACGGCAGCGGGCCGCTGTCCATCGACTCGCCGCTGAGCGTCGAGCTGTATCGCGTGTCCATGCTCGCCCCGACGAAATCCAGCGGCATCAGCTTCAACGGGATTCTCGGCGAGCGTCAGGATGAAATTCTCGACCTGCTGGTACGCCAGCAGAAAGCCGTGCTGATCGACCCTGTCGAACGCCAGACCGAAATGCGGGACTGAGGATAATCTTATGCACCCACACTTGATCAAATTACTCAGCTTGTCGGCCCTGACCGCCGGCATTCTCGCAGCCAGCGCTGGCGTCCGTGCCGATGAAGTCAAGGCACCGAACTTCAGCGCCGAACCGTGCTGCAACCTGTGCCCCGAAGCCCACGACGCGAAGAACTACACCACGCGTTATCAGCAGAACTTCACCACGCTGGTGCAGGCCCAGGGCGACTGGCTGTTCCGTACGCAGGAAGACTTGCGCACCGAATTCAACACCACCCCCGCCGGCTACAAACGCATGAAAGAACTGCACGATGCGTTCAAGAGCAAAGGCGTGGAGCTCGTCGTTGTTTATCAACCCACGCGTGGCCTGGTGAACCGCAACAAGCTCAATCCGGAAGACAAGGCCAAATTCGATTTCGACAAGGCTTTGAAGAACTACAAGACCATGCTCGGCCGTTTCGAGCAGATGGGTTACGTAGTGCCAGACCTGTCGCCGCTGACCAACGAATCGCTGCCCGACACCCTGCCCGCCCACGACTTCTACTTCCGCGGCGATCAGCACTGGACGCCGTATGGCGCCCAGCGCACGGCGAAAATCGTCGGTGAGAAAATCAAGCAACTGCCTGAGTTTGCCGGCATTCCGAAACGCGAATTCGAGAGCCATAAGTCGGGTCGCATGGGCAAGACCGGAACGTTACACAACATGGCCGGTCAACTCTGTGGCACCAGCTACGCGATCCAGTACATGGATCAATTCACCACCGAGCCGAAAGGCGAAGCGGCGGACGGCGACCTGTTCAGTGACTCCGGCAATCCCGAGATCACCCTGGTCGGCACCAGCCACAGTGGCAAGAACTACAACTTCGCCGGTTTCCTCGAAGAGGCCATCGGCGCCGACATCCTCAACGTGGCGTTCCCTGGCGGTGGCCTGGAAGGTTCGATGCTGCAGTACCTGGGCAGCGAAGAGTTCCAGACCAAGCCGCCGAAGATTCTGATCTGGGAATTCTCGCCGCTCTATCGCCTCGACCAGGAAACCATCTACCGCCAGATGATGGCGCTGCTGGACAACGGCTGCGAAGGAAAGGATGCACAGATGAGCGGCAGTGCCACGTTGAAACCGGGCAAGAACGAATTGATGGTCAACAGCAAGAACCTGAACCTGCAAAACAGCGGTCACCAGGTTGACATCCGTTTCGCCGATACGTCGGTGAAAACCCTGCAAGCCACCCTCTGGTACATGAACGGTCGCCACGAGGACATCAAGATCGAAAAACCGGAAACCTCCGAAACCGACGGGCGTTTCGCTTTCGAGTTGCGCACGGACGAAGACTGGGCCTCGCAGAATCTGCTGGCCGTCGAAGTCCAGGGCCCTGAAGCAGGTGCCGCGCCACAGAAAGTCGAAGCGAAAATCTGCAAACGCAACGTGTTCCCAGGCGCTGAGCAACGTACCGCTCAAGCCGGGCAATGAGGCAATCATGCAAACCCGAACTTTGAAAAGATTGATCGCACCGTCCCTGTTGAGCCTGGCCATGTTTGCCGGTGCGACCCAGGCCGCCGCGCCCCTGCGTCCACCCCAGGGTTACTTCGCGCCGATCGAAAAAATCAAAACCGGCGACAAGAGCGAAGGCTGTGACGCCATGCCGACGCCCTACACCGGTTCGCTGCAATTTCGCAGCAAATACGAAGGCTCCGACAAGGCACGTTCGACCCTGAACAAAGCCTCGGAAAAAGCCTTCCGCGACACCACCGCCGACATCACCAAGATCGAGCGCGGCACCAGCAAGCGCGTGATGCAGTACATGCGTGACGGTCGCCCGGAACAGCTCGAATGCACGCTGAACTGGTTGACCGCGTGGGCCAAGGCCGATGCGTTGATGTCCAAGGACTTCAACCACACCGGCAAGTCCATGCGCAAATGGGCGCTGGGCAGCATGGCGTCTTCGTACCTGCGCCTGAAATTCTCCGACTCGCATCCGTTGGCCAACCATCAGCAAGAGTCGCAGTTGATTGAAGCCTGGTTCAGCAAAATGGCAGATCAGGTGGTCAGTGACTGGGACAACCTGCCGCTGGAAAAAACCAACAACCACTCGTACTGGTCCGCCTGGTCGGTGATGGCAACGTCCATCGCCACCAACCGCCGCGACCTGTTCGACTGGTCGGTGAAGGAATTCAAGGTCGGCGCCAATCAGATCGACGCCCAGGGTTTCCTGCCGAACGAACTCAAGCGCCAGCAACGCGCCCTCGCCTATCACAACTATGCCCTGCCGCCATTGGCGATGATCGCCAGTTTCGCTCAGGTCAACGGTGTGGACTTGCGTCAGGAAAACAACGGCGCATTGAAACGCCTGGGTGACCGAGTGCTCGCGGGTGTCAAAGACCCGGAAGAATTCGAGAAGAAGAACGGTAAGGAACAGGACATGACCGACCTCAAGGTCGACTCGAAATTCGCCTGGCTCGAACCGTTCTGCACGCTCTACACCTGCTCGCCGGATGTGCTTGAGAAGAAGCACGAGATGCAGCCATTCAAGACCTTCCGCCTCGGGGGTGACCTGACCAAGGTCTACGATCCGGCCAACGAAAAAGGTAAAGGCTCTTAACGTTCACTGTATTCCCCTGTGGCGAGGGAGCTTGCTCCCGCTCGGCTGCGAAGCAGTCGTAACCCAGTAAACGCGGACTGACTGACACACCGCGTTCATCAGGTTCAGGGGCGCTTCGCACCCCAGCGGGAGCAAGCTCCCTCGCCACAGGCTAGTGCGCAACATGCAATACAACCGTCCCGAATTCTATGGGGGGGTTTGGGGGGGCTGCGGCCCTTGACTGTTGGTTAAACATGGAGAGACCGGGATGGTATTTTCATCCAACGTGTTCCTGTTCTTGTTCCTGCCGATCTTTCTCGGCATGTATTACTTGAGCGGAATACGCTATCGCAACCTGCTGCTGCTGATCGCCAGCTATGTGTTCTATGCCTGGTGGCGCGTGGACTTCCTCGCGCTGTTCGCCGCCGTCACGCTGTGGAACTACTGGATCGGCCTCAAAGTCGGCGCCGCAGGCGTTCGGACCAAACCGGCCCAGCGCTGGCTGCTGCTCGGCGTGGCTGTCGACCTGTGCATTCTCGGCTACTTCAAGTACGCCAACTTCGGCGTCGACAGCATCAACGCGATGATGACTTCGGTCGGTCTGTCGCCGTTCATCCTGACCCATGTGCTGTTGCCGATCGGGATCTCGTTCTACATCTTCGAGTCCATCAGCTACATCATCGACGTCTACCGTGGTGACACCCCGGCAACGCGCAACCTGATCGACTTCGCGGCGTTCGTGGCGATCTTCCCGCACCTGATTGCCGGTCCGGTGCTGCGTTTCCGCGACCTCGCCGACCAGTTCAACAACCGCACCCACACCCTCGACAAGTTCTCCGAAGGTGCCACGCGGTTCATGCAGGGTTTCATCAAGAAGGTCTTCATCGCCGACACCCTCGCGGTGGTGGCCGACCACTGCTTCGCCTTGCAGAACCCGACCACGGGCGATGCCTGGCTCGGCGCCCTGGCCTACACCGCGCAACTGTATTTCGACTTCTCGGGCTACAGCGACATGGCCATCGGCCTGGGCTTGATGATGGGTTTCCGCTTCATGGAAAACTTCAAGCAGCCGTACATCAGCCAGTCGATCACCGAGTTCTGGCGTCGCTGGCACATCAGCCTGTCCACCTGGTTGCGTGACTACCTGTACATCACGCTGGGCGGTAACCGCAAAGGCACGCTGATGACCTATCGCAACCTGTTCCTGACCATGCTGCTCGGTGGTCTGTGGCACGGCGCGAACATCACTTACATCGTGTGGGGTGCATGGCACGGCATGTGGCTGGCAATTGAAAAAGCCCTGGGCCTGAACACCTCGCCACGCAGCATCAACCCGATCCGCTGGGCACTGACGTTCCTGCTCGTGGTCATGGGCTGGGTGATCTTCCGCTCGGAAAACCTGCACGTCGCCGGCCGTATGTACGGCGCGATGTTCAGCTTTGGCGAATGGTCGCTGTCGGAACTCAACCAGGCCAGCCTCACCGGTCTGCAAGTGGCGACACTGGTGGTGGCTTATATGACCCTGGCGTTCTTCGGTATCCGTGACTTCTACAGCAACCTGCCGCCTGAGAAGACCAAGCCTGTTGTGAACGTCGAGGCCGATGGCCCGGCTGCCGCGACGCCTGGAATGATCAAAGCCGTACCGGGCGACAACCCGGCCAGCATCCACGAACCGGGTTACACCGTCGGCGTTGAAGCCACCGTGCAACCGGCCTACTGGACGGCGGACTGGTCGCGTTACGTGATGCGCACGCTGGTACTGGTGCTATTCATCGCCTCGATTTTCAAACTCTCGGCGCAAAGCTTCTCGCCGTTCCTTTACTTCCAGTTCTGAGGGATCTGACCATGACCCGCTCATTACGTATCTTCTACATCACCTTGTTCATGGTGACCCTGCTGGTGCTGGGCCTGTGGTCGACGCGCAGCTTCCTCGGCTTCAGCACCAACGCCGACGCGACGGTGCTCAACGGCCGCTGGGCGAAAGCCGTGGAAACGCATTACGACGACGAGTTCCCGATCAAGCGCCTGGGCACCAACCTCTGGGCCGCGCTGGATTTCAAACTGTTCAACGAAGGTCGTCCGGGCGTCGTGCTCGGCCGTGACCAGTGGTTGTACAGCGATGAGGAATTCAACCCGATCGTCAACGAAGAGCTGAACCTGCAAGGCAACTACGCGCTGGTCGAAGGCGTACGCCAGGCACTGAAAGCCAAAGGCGTGAAACTGGTGATGGCGATTGTGCCGGCCAAGACTCGCCTGTACCCGGAACACCTGGGCGAAGAGAAGCCTTCGAGCATTCACGCCAACCTCTATGAGGACTTCCACGCCCGTGTGGCGGCCAACAAGATCCTCGCCCCCGACCTGTACGGCCCGTTGCTGAAGGCCAAGCTCGACGGTCAGCAAGTGTTCCTGCGCACCGACACCCACTGGACCCCGGAAGGCGCACAAATCGCCGCCGAGACTCTGGCCAAGACCATTGCCGAAAAAACCCCGCTCAGCGGCGAGCCACAACGTTTCGTCACCGAGCCGGCAGAGACAGTGACCCACAAGGGTGACCTGCGCTTGTTCCTGCCGCTCGATCCGCTGTTCGAAAACCTGATGCCGGCGACCGAGCCGTTGCAGAAACGCAACACCGTGGTGGCCGACGATCAGGCTGGCGGTGATGACGCGCTGTTCGCCAACACCGAAGTGCCGGTGGCCCTGATCGGCACCAGCTACAGCGCCAACCCGAACTGGAACTTCGTCGGTGCGTTGAAACAAGCGCTGAAGAGCGACGTGGTCAATTACGCCGAAGACGGCCACGGCCCAATTCTGCCGATGCTCAGCTACCTGAAAAGCGATGCTTTCAAGAACAGCCCGCCACAAGTGCTGATCTGGGAGTTTCCTGAACGTTATCTGCCTGTGAACAACGAAATCGGCGACGCCGACCCACAGTGGGTCGCAGAGCTCAAAGAAGCCGGCGCTCGCCAACAAAACGTAGCCGCAAACACTAAATCCGAGACGCCCGACCGGGCGCAAAACTGAAAGAGAGGTACACCATGACTTTCACTACTACTCCTCGCCGTCTCGCCAAGACCTTTGCACTTGTTGCTGGCATGAGCGTGTTGTCGATGTCCGCCTTCGCGGGTGACTCCGCGCTCTACGGCCCGACTGCACCGAAAGGCTCGAGCTTCGTGCGTGTCTACAACGCCGGCAACGCTGAAGTCAGCGCCACCGTCGGCAGCACCAACCTGGCCGACGTCGCGCCGCTGTCCAGCACCGACTTCAGCTTCATGCCGGGCGGCGACTACAGCGCCAAGGT
Organism: Pseudomonas sp. IT-P100; assembly: GCF_949767185.1. Lineage (NCBI taxonomy): Bacteria > Pseudomonadati > Pseudomonadota > Gammaproteobacteria > Pseudomonadales > Pseudomonadaceae > Pseudomonas > Pseudomonas sp. IT-P100. The sequence continues at coordinate 274,113 of NZ_CATKQK010000022.1, read as the reverse complement.
CGGCAGCCAGACCCTGCCGGTGAAACTGGCCGGTGATCACTATTACACCCTGGTCAACAACGCCAGCGGCGCACCACAACTGATCGAAGAACCGCCGTTCAAGAACAAGCAAAAATCCCTGGTTCGCGTGCAGAACCTGAGCGACAAGGCCTTGACCCTGAAAACCGCTGACGGCAAGACCGAAGTGGTGCCATCCGTGGCCGCCAAGGGCCGTGGCGAGCGTGAAATCAACCCGGTCAAAGTCAGCCTGGCGCTATACGATGGCGCCACGAAAGTGGGCGACGTGAAGCCGGTTGCCCTGGAACGCGGTGAAGCAGCGGTGCTGTACGTCACCGGCAACGGCAGCAGCCTGTCGCCAGTCTGGGTAAAACGCCCGGTTTCGACGCGCTAAAAATTTGCCTGATTGACCCCGTCCCCCTGTGGGACCGGGTCGTCAGTCGGGCTACGGAATAAGAACAAGAGTGAAACGACAGAACGCAGTAGCTCTGACCCATACGATTTTCAAGGAGTAACAACATGATTCCGGTGATCTTGTCAGGTGGTAGTGGCTCACGTCTTTGGCCGCTTTCCCGTAAGCAGTTCCCTAAGCAATTCCTCGCCCTGACCGGCGAACACACACTGTTCCAGCAAACCCTGGAACGCCTCGTGTTCGAAGGCATGGACACCCCGATCGTGGTCTGCAACAAGGACCACCGTTTCATCGTCAACGAGCAACTGGCCAACCGTAAACTGGACACCCAGCGCATCCTGATGGAACCGTTCGGTCGCAACACCGCGCCGGCCGTTGCCCTGACCGCGATGATGCTGGTCAATGAAGGTCGTGACGAGCTGATGCTGGTGCTGCCAGCCGACCACGTCCTGGAAGACCAGAAAGCCCTGCAACGCGCCCTGGCCCTGGCCACTGTCGCCGCCGAAAACGGCGAAATGGTGCTGTTCGGCGTCCCGGCCACCAAACCGGAAACCGGCTACGGCTACATCAAGTCGACCAACGACTCGCTGCTGCCTGAAGGCGTCAGCCGCGTCTCGCACTTCGTTGAAAAACCTGACGTCAAACGCGCCACCGAGTTCGTCCAGTCCGGCGGTTACTTCTGGAACAGCGGCATGTTCCTGTTCCGTGCCAGCCGCTTCCTGGAAGAGCTGAAAAAACACGATCCGGACATCTACGACACCTGCCTGCTGACCCTTGAGCGCAGCGAACAGGATGCCGACACGGTCACCATCGACGAAGCCACCTTCGCCTGCTGCCCGGACAACTCCATCGATTACTCGGTCATGGAAAAAACCCAGCGCGCCTGCGTCGTACCACTCACTGCAGGCTGGAGCGATGTCGGTTGCTGGGCGTCGCTGTGGGAAGTGAATGACAAAGACGTCAACGGTAACGTCACCAAAGGCGACGTGGTCATTCAGGACAGCAAGAACTGCATGATCCATGGCAATGGCAAACTGGTGTCGGTGATCGGCCTGGAAAACATCGTGGTCGTCGAAACCAAGGACGCCATGATGATCGCGCACAAGGACTCGGTCCAAGGCGTGAAACAGATGGTCAACACCCTCAACGAACAGGGTCGCAGCGAAACCCAGAACCACTGCGAAGTCTATCGTCCGTGGGGCTCCTACGACTCGGTCGACATGGGCGGGCGCTTCCAGGTCAAGCACATCTCGGTCAAACCGGGCGCGTGCCTGTCGCTGCAAATGCACCACCACCGCGCCGAACACTGGATCGTGGTCAGCGGCACCGCCGAAGTGACCTGCGATGAGAATGTGTTTCTGCTGACTGAAAACCAGTCGACCTACATTCCGATTGCTTCGGTTCACCGTTTGCGCAACCCGGGCAAGATTCCACTCGAGATCATCGAAGTGCAATCGGGCAGCTATCTGGGTGAGGACGATATCGAGCGGTTTGAAGATATCTATGGTCGGTCTACGCCGATCGAGCGCGGCGTGTCGGTGAAAACCATCGCGCAGTAAGTAGTTGGTAAAAACAAGCCCCCGTCCAGACCACTGCGTTCCCTATCCGCAGTGGGTTGGGCGGGGGCTTTTTCACGGCTCACCAAGTAGATAGTTTTTACTTCACAACTTGTAAATCTTTTCCAAACCGAGCTGACAACTTGGACTTTTTATTTTCATATTCCTGAACAGAGATCCACCCACCCTCATAATTAACTTGAACAGCCTCACTCGGGATATCCCCTCCCATATAAAAAGTCTCAATCTCCCCCTGCCCTAAATACCCCAACACATTAACCAGACTGGGAATTCTAATTACTCTATTTTCAATCAGTCGCTCGGCGTCTGTCAGAACTATATCGGCAGTAGTTCTAAACCCCGCTTTTACCGAATCCGAGCGGGTATTAACACGAACCAAAATATTCCCATCTCTTTTCGAGAATCGCCTAGCAACATTAATATCAGGAGTGAAAGACAGTACCTTTCCTGCAAGCCCAGATTGCATTCCACTGTGCTGAAAAATCTGCGCAAAGAATTCGTCACCGCTTGGCTCTGCTGCTCCATTTGCTCTTATCAGCCCCGTAGAACTAATTGCACCAACGTGGTGACTACGATAAAGAAAACCTTCAATCTTCAAGTTCTGCTGCGCGACGTTATTGTTAATATTCCCCTTAAATACATTCAAATCCGCAATACTGCTCGCCTTACCCTCCCTTTGCGCAAGAGTAAAGATTGCACGGTCATATACAGAGGCACTCGGTCCTGGCGCACTTGGCTTTCTTGACTGGTCAGCCCTCCCGCCCTTCCATTTTGAAACAACCCATTTACGCAAACTAGCAAAGGTACTTCTCAGACCATTAAAATTTCCAGATGATGCCAACCCCATGACATCGATCTCATTTATCGGTGCGTTTCTAATCATCCGATATAAATTAAGACCATCAACAGTTCCCGCCGGATCGGGATTCAACCACCGCTGCAACCACGGCATGTAATACCTGAACCCATAGCAATAAAGCCCTGTCGCGTCCCGCTCCTTCCCCGAATACCGCACGGTTTTGTAACTGACCTGCACCGCTGCGCCATTACTCCACGCCGTGCCGCCAAACGGGTAATACCGTTCCTGGGTGATGACGTTGGCGTCCTGATCCAGCTCCAGCGTGCTCGAGCCCAGATGATCCGTCAGGCTGTAGCGCTGCTGATTGTTGGTGATCTCATTCGGTATTCCCACCTCCCAGTGCAACACCCGCACGCTGCCGCGCCCGGTCGCTACCTCGATGACGTGCAGCACTTCGCCAGTGCCGCTGTGGGTGCGGATTTCCAGAGCGGGCAGATAGAGCGTTTGGGCGAAAACCGTTCGGGCGTTGGTTTGCAGAGAGCGCACCTTGCAAACGCGCATTCCATCAGCACCGTAGACATAGCGCTCGCTGTCGCTTTCGGCACCGTCGCGCTCCACCGGCCGGACCTCACACAATTGATTGCGCACATCCCAATGCAATGTCCGCCCCGGTTGCAGCTTCAGCAAGTTGCCATTGGCGTCGAAGTTGTTGCGGAAATCCTCCTCACCCGGCTCGATACCATCGCGCACCGGCAGGCAGCGGTTGCTGTGGGCATCCGCAACCAGCCGATGGCCGTGGTTTTGCGGGCCGACGTGGGTCAGTTCGAGCAGGTTGTTACCGGTGACATAACGGTAGGTCTGGCGGTAGTTGCCGGGCATGGCGGGGTCCGCCGTCATCGCCGATGACGGGCCGTGTTTGACCCAACCGGCCTCCCAGCCTGTGGCCTCGATCAGCCGGTAAAGCGTGTCATAAAAGTAATGACTGACCGGCTCGATGCGCTGATTGGCGAAGTAGCGGATCGGCAGCGCGGCGTCTTCGATGCTTCGCACATTGCCGACCGGGTCGTAGGTATAACGCAGGTCCTGCAACGGATCATCCTGACCGAGTCGGGACAGCAGCCGTTGCAGACGCCCGTCTTCGGCTCCGTATTCGAGGGTGGTGATCACGCCATTTCCGGCGACTTCCCTTTCGACCTGGCCGTGGGCGTTGCAGGTGATGGCGCTGACCATGGGCAGCCATTCCAGCGTGTTGTTCAAGCGCAAGTCCACGGCGCATAAATGGCCGCCCACGGTCTGGCTGAAGCGTTGTTCGTTACCTTGTGCATCGGTTCGGGACAGCAGATCGTTCAACGGATTGAATCGTGAGTGCGTGGCGAAACCGGGAGACGACTCCTTGGCAAAACACCGCTCTTGCTCGAGTATCGCGCCGCTCAATCCGTAGTCATTGAACAGCACAGCCCCAGCCGGGTCCTCGTGGCAGATCAATCGGCCGCATTGGTTGTGATCGGCGAATGCCTGATCGTTGGCCGCGTAAGTCAAACGTTCCGCGCAAAACGCCTCGCCCTCCGCAGCTTGCTCGAACAGCGCCGTCAATCGCAGCTGATTATCGTAGTGCATCCAGTGCTGCGAACCCCGACCATCCCAGCTGTGAACCGGCTGACCCGCCTCGCCGAACAGACTCACATGCAGACCGGCATCGACACTGAGGGTGCACAAAGCCGTGCCCGAGAGTCCATGAATCGTAACCAGATTGGCCGGTGCCGTGGCATACAGGAACAACCGCGGATCACTCTGCGCAATCACCCTGCCTACCGGGTCATGAACCGTGCGATTGACCCGCGCTTCGGCATCCGCCCCCTCCACGGCACGGTAGTAATCCACCGAACGCACAGCCAGCCCCCGCGGTTCAACGACCGTCATCTCTGGGGTGTCGCGATGTATGAAAGCCAGGTGAGGCCGCATCAGGCGTCTTCATGTCGATTTGCACCAGCTAATGCTGAAAACCCACGCATGGCTACTGTCACAAATTACAGGCTCGACAAACGGTCGCCCTCACCACGCCCATCGCCAAGCACACCCGCCCTTAGGTAGGATGAGCCTCTCTCCTGCGAGGTTGTGCGACATGTTTATCGGCGTCCTGTTGGTCATCACCTGGCTGATCCTGTTGCTGCGTTACCCGGCCAAGGCCTTGCCTGTCTCGGTGGCGGCCGCCATTGGACTGGGTGTGGTAGCCACCTGGGTGATCTGGATGGACAACCGCGAGGTCAAGCAACTGGCACGGCTTGAGTTGCGCATCACTTATGCGCCGGAGCACTGCCCGGCGGATCGCCCGCTGCTGTTGAAAATGAACAACGGCAACGACGTGCCGCTGACCGAGCTGCGTTGGCGCATCGCCGCGTACGCACCGGGCGACACAGTCAATCTGGCCGACAACCAATACACCGCGCCGCGTTATCGCGGTCCCGGTGAATTGCAGGCCGGCGCGAACTGGGAAGACTGTTTGCCCATGCCGCCGCTGCGCCCCGGCTATCGCCCGCAAACCCTGGAGTTTCGCGCCGAGCGTTTGCAGGGTAGTTTCTCCGACTGATCCCTTTTCTCTCTTCTGCACAAGGACCGCGCCATGCCCGTTGCGTTGATTACCGGTTGTTCCAGCGGCATTGGCCGCGCCCTGGCCGATGCCTTCAAAGGTGCCGGCTATGAAGTCTGGGCCAGTGCGCGCAAGGCTGAGGACGTGGCGGTTTTGACCGCCGCCGGGTTCACTGCCGTGCAGCTGGACGTCAACGATGGCGCGGCACTCGAACAGTTGAGCGAACAGATCAATCAACGGCATGGCGGCCTCGATGTACTGATCAACAACGCCGGTTATGGGGCGATGGGCCCGCTACTGGACGGCGGCGTACCGGCCATGCAACGGCAGTTCGAAACCAATGTGTTTGCCATCGTCGGCGTGACGCGCGCGCTGTTTCCGGTGTTGCGCCGGGCCAAAGGGATCGTGGTGAATATCGGCAGTGTGTCCGGCGTGTTGGTCACGCCGTTCGCGGGCGCGTATTGCGCGTCGAAAGCGGCGGTACACGCCTTGAGCGATGCGTTGCGCATGGAACTGGCGCCGTTTGGCGTGCGGGTGATGGAGGTACAACCGGGTGCTATCGCCTCCAGTTTTGCCAAGAATGCAGGGGCTGAGGCCGAGCAATTGATCAGCGAGCAGTCGCCGTGGTTTCCACTGCGAGAAGGCATCCGGGCGCGAGCCAAGGCGTCTCAGGACAACCCCACTCCGGCGAGTGAATTTGCCGCCGGTTTGCTCAAGGCCGTGCAGCAGAGCAAGCCGCCGCGGCTGATTCGTTTGGGCAATGGCAGCCGGGCGTTGCCGTTGTTGGCGGGGTTGTTGCCCAAGGGGTTGCTGGAGTCGGGGTTGATGAAGCGGTTTGGGTTGCGTGGGCAGCTCTGAAACCGAGTTGACGCCATCGCCAGCAGGCTGGCGATGGCGTCAGAACAGGTTCTGCACATTTTTCAGGAAACAACATGACCGACTACACCGAATACTTTGACGAAGTGATCCAGGCCCATGTGGCCATCGAACAATGGCTGGCCGAAGAACGGGATGCCACTGAACTTGAACACCTGCTGACACGTTTTTCCCCGCAGTTTTCCATGGTCTCGCCGTTGGGCCGGGTGCTGGATTTTGCGGCGTTGAACGAGTTGTTCACGCTGGCGGGCGGCAAGAAACTCGGGTTCCGGATCGAGCTGAGCGAATTGCGTGGCCTCGCGTTACATGACGGTGGTGCAACCGTGAGTTACCGCGAGCAACAGACCGATGCCACAGGCCTGCACTCCGATCGCCGCTCGACCGTGGTGTTCGAGAAGGTGGAAGGCAAGATTCTTTGGCGGCATTTGCATGAAACTTTCTGCAAGGCGTGAGACCGAATCGCGCCCTTCGCGAGCAAGCCCGCCCCCACATTCGATCGTATTTATCCAGGAAAAACTCGGTCAAGTGTGGGAGCGGCGGTGCGAAGATCAGTTAACCACCACCGTGCACGTAATCCCCGCCGCCAACAGCACCCCTTCCGGCACTTCATCAATGTGAATCCGCACCGGCACGCGCTGTGCCAGGCGCACCCAGTTGAAGGTCGGGTTTACATCCGCAATCAGCTCACGACTTTCCGGATTGTCGCGGTCGTAGATACCACGCGAGATGCTTTCCACATGCCCCTTGAGCACTTCCCCGCTCATCAACTGCATGTCGGCCTTATCACCGACGCGCACGTGGGGCAGCTTGGTTTCTTCGAAGAAGCCGTAGACCCAGAACGAATTCATGTCGACCACGGCCATTTTCGCTTCGCCGATGCGCGCGTAGTCGCCGCGATGGACGTTGAGGTTGGTCACATAACCGTCCACCGCCGCCCGCACTTCGGTGCGTTTGAGGTTCAGTTCGGCCGCTTCCAGTTGCGCTTGCGCATGCTGGTAATCGGCGAGGGCCGAGTCGGCGATGTTGCTGGCGTCGTCGCGGTTTTCCTTGGAGATCACCAGGGCATCCATGTCGGCGCGGCGATGGGCGTTGACCTTGCGCATCTCCCACGTCGCCTTGCGTGAAGCCACCATCGCCTGCGCCTGTTTGACCGCGATACGGTAGTGCTCGGGGTCGATGCGCATCAGCAGGTCGCCCTTTTTCACCTGCTGGTTGTCGCGCACCGGCACGTCCACCACTTCACCGGTGACGTCGGCGGCGACGTTGATGATGTCGGCGCGCACCCGGCCGTCGCGGGTCCACGGCGTGTCCATGTAATGCACCCACAGGGTCCGGCCGATCCATAGCGCGAGGGCCAGCACCAGCAGGGTCGCAAGCAGGCTGAAAAGCTTTTTCATCAGGGCCTTCTTCAGTGATAGAGAGTCAACGGTAGACAGTCAGCGCCAGCGCGCCGAACAGACAGGTAAAGAGGCTCAGGCGCAGCAGCGCCGGGTGCCAGAAAAAACGGTACAGGTCGAACCCGGACAGGAACCGGTCAAGCGCCCAGGCCAGCGCCGCGGCAATGAAAAACATCAGCGTCATGGTCGGCATGTACACGCCGTGGAAGGCGATTTCACGAGGCATGTTCAAGTCCTTGAGGCGGGATGTTCACGTAGGCGGCGAGCGGTGATTGCGGGTCGAGCAACGAAGTGCGGATGAAGTGCAGGTAGCTCTTCACCCGACGTAATGCCGAGGTATCGAAGTGCGGGGCGAAGGGTTCGTCGGTGGCTTGTACGCGGCTGATCGCATGGTCCACCGCGATCAGGCCGCGCTCCAGATTGCTCTGGCTTGGTTGCAGGAACAGCCGCACCAGCGAGCGGCCCATTACGCGGATGGCCTGGCGCCACGGCTGCGATTCGGCATACGCCGGGTGCACCGGCAGAATCGCCTGTTCCTTGCGCAGTTCGATGATCGCGTGACCGACTTCCAGCACCACGAACATCCAGCGCAGCAAGTCCCGTTGCACCTGCGGCTGGCCGGCCGCGAGACCATAGGCCTGATGCAGCAAGTCACGCGTGCGGCTTTCGAAACTTGAGGCCAGGCCTTTGAGCTTGCCGCTGATCGCGTACACCACCTGTCCACGCAGATCCTGCTCCAGCCGACGCCACAACCAGCGACTGTTGGGCGGCAGGATGATCGCCCCCGCCGCCGCGCACACCAGCATGCCGAGCACCATGGCGATGTAGTCGTTGATGAAGGCGTAAGGGTTGTAGACGGTGAGGTTATCCGGCACCGAACCGGTGCTGAAGAAGATCAGCAAGCCGAGACCGACGCCGGCGTATTGCGGGCGCGAGGTCAGGAACGAACCGAGCACGATCACCGGCGCAAGCATCACGCACAGCAAGGGAAAACCGTCGATCCACGGGAAGATGAAAAACATCTCGACGAAGCCGATCAGCGCGCCGAGGAACGTGCCGCAGGCCATCTGGAACGCCATGCGTTTTGGATTGGGCGTTGCGGCGGACAACCCGACAGTCGCCGCTGCAATCAGGGTCATGGTCGCCCCGCTCGGCCACGCCGTTGCGACCCAATAGCTGCCGAGTACAACCAGAATGAATGCCGCGCGAATCCCCGAAGCGGCGGATGCCAGCCAGTTGGTTTGCGGGGTGAATGGCTCGTCCCATCGCTCGCGTTCATGGCGGTGATCGGCCAGGGACGCGTGGGTCTGCGCATAACTGTGCAGGTCGTCGACAAAACGGTAGAGCAGCTCGTACGCGGTGTGGAAATCGAGCAGTTCGGCGTCACTCGGGTTGCGCTCCTGAAAGCTCGCCCGCAGGCTGCGAACCCTGGCCGGCAGCCCTTCCTTGTAAACGCTCAGCGCGATGACCAACCGTGCCGCATCGGGGCTGGTCAAGGCACGACCGCTGAAACCGTCGAGCACTTCCGCCAGGTCTTGCAAGCCCGGTTTGATGGCCGCGACCACGTGATCGGCATCGCTGCTGCGCAAGCGTTCAAGCAGTTGGTGCAAGGCGTTGAAGCGCGTCGTGATGCCCATGAACTCGCTGTTCAGACGACTGAGTCGACCGTTGCGCCGACGCATGTGCGGGTCTTCGAACACGGTGACGCTGCGCAGCCCTTCCAGGCCGACCGCCTCAGCGATGAAGCGCACATTGCTCGCTTCAAAAGCGTCCCGCTTGCTACGACCGCGCAAACCATCGGTGACGAACAAGGCGAACACACCGAAGCGCTGATACAAGGCGTTGCGCATTGCCGCACTGGCGGTTTGCGGCAGGATTGCGGCGCTGACCACGGTGGCGCAGAGAATCCCCAGCGAGATTTCCAGCACGCGCCAGACCGCCGCCATGAATGCGCCGTCCGGATGTGCAAGCGCGGGCAACCCGACCATCGCCGCCGTATAGCCGGCCAGGACAAAACCATACGCACGGAAGTTGCGATAACGTGCGGCACCCGCCGAGCAGATGCCGACCCAGATCGCCAGCGAACCGAGGAACAGTTCGGTGTTTTGCGCGAACAAGGCAATCAGCGCGACCATCACGGCCGACCCGGTCAAGGTGCCGAGAAAACGGTAGAAACTCTTGGCGAACACCTGACCGCTTTGCGGCTGCATGACGATGAACACCGTGATCATCGCCGTCCGCGGCTGCGGCAATTCCAGACGCATCGCCAGCCACAGGGTCATGAACGCGGCGATCAACACCTTGAAAATGTAGACCCAGGTCACGCCGTCACTGCGTGCCCAGTCAAAGAAACCCCGGCGCCATTCGAGGGAATACAGCCAGCGCAGAGGTGCGGGCAAGGGGGTCATGGAATCCTGCTCAGTAAAACCTGTGGGAGCCAGCCTGCTGGCGATAGCGGAGTATCAGTCGACATCAATGTTGGTGGTGGCCCCCTCATCGCCAGCAGGCTGGCTCCCACAGGTAGTGTGTTCAACGTAAAAGGCTCGGGGTTTTCGGGACCTGGGTCTGTTCGGCAGTCGGCACATCGTTGCCCGTACCGAGTCCACCGCCGAGCGCCGTCACCAGTTCGGCATGCGCACTGAGCCGCGCAGCCTGAACCTGTTGCTGCACCTGCTGCTGTTTGAACAACAACGTCTGGGCGTTGAGCACGTTGAGGTAATCGGTGAGCCCGCGTTGCCAGGCGATCATCGCGATGTCGTAGGTTTTCTGCGCGGTGGCCACGGACTCGGCGGCGAAGGTTTGCTGCTTGTCCATGGACTCGCGGCGGATCAACTGGTCGGAGATGTTCTTCAGCGCGTTGACCAGCGTCTGGTTGTACTTCGCCACAGCGATGTCATAACCGGCGGAGGCTTCACCCAGTTCGGCCCGCAAACGGCCACCGTCGAAAATCGGCAGCGAGATCGCCGGGCCGACGCTGTAATTGAGTTTCCTGCCGGTCAAAAACTCCAGCGCTCCGCCGCCAGTGGCCATGTAGCCGAGGCTGCCGACCAGATCGACGTTGGGGTAGAAACCGGCGTGAGCCACATCGATGCCCCGCGCTTGCGCCGCGACTTGCCAGCGACTGGCGACCACGTCCGGGCGTTGGCCGAGCAATTGCGCGGGCAGCGACGACGGCAATTTCAGCGCCGTGGCCAACGCCAGCGTCGGCCGCTGCAACTGCGCACCGTCGCCCGGCCCCTTGCCTGCAAGGGCTGCGAGCTGGTTGCGGCTGAGGGCTATCTCCTCATCAAGGGCATCGAGCTGGCGGTGGGTTTCCGGTAGCGGCGTTTCAGCCTGGCTGACTTCGAAGTGCGTGCCGATGCCGCCGTTCAGACGCTTCTGTGCGAGGTCGAGAATTTGCTGTTGCTGTTTCAGGGTCGCAGCAACGATGTCCCGTTGCGCGTAATGCAGCGACAGATCGATGTAGGCGCGCACGATGTTGTTCTGCAATTCGAGCTGGGCCAGGCGCGCTTCAGCCACGCTCATGTGCGCCATGTCCACGGCGCGCTCGGTGGCATTGCTTTCGCGGCCCCAAAGGTCGAGGGCGTAACTGAAGCCCAGTGCAGCGTTGTTGTCCCAGGTCGTCGTATTGGCCAGCTCGCCCGGCCCGTAGAACTGATCGGTGGGCCAGTTGTGGCGCTTGAGGGTGGATTGGCCATTGATCTGCAGCGACTCGGCGGATTCGGCGATGCCAGCCATGGATTTGGCCTGGCGCACTCGCGCGGCCGCCATGGCCATGGTCGGGCTGCCTTGCAGGGCGAGGTCGATCCAGCGATTCAGTTGCGGGTCGCCGTAGGCTTGCCACCATTGTGCGGTGGGCCAGTGAGCGTCCTGCGCGGCGCTCTGGATGGCTTCGTCGGTGGCCAGTGAATTGGCCTCCAGTGCCTTGCCCTGCGGGGCAATACCTCCGGTTCCGATGCAGCCGCTGATTGCCAGGGTTAAAGCCAAAACACTGAGCGTCTGAAGCGCTCTGCTGATGCGACGCGGCACTGCTGAAAATTCCTGAAAGAGGGAAAGCACGATGAACCTTGTGGGAGCGGGCAATTCTAGGGGGCGGGTTTGTTGGCGATAAGCCGGGATTCCTGTGAATCTTTGTTACCGTTCACGCGATAATCCCTTGGTCGGGGTCTCAGATCCTGAAACGTTGTGTCACAATTTGCCATCGCACCCGAGAGCACCCCATGGACACTTTGCAAAACATGCGCGCCTTCAGTTACGTGGCCGAGGCCGGCAGCTTCACCGCCGCCGCCGTGCAACTCGACACCACCACGGCCAACGTCTCGCGCGCGGTCTCCAACCTGGAAGCCCACCTGCAAACCCGCCTGCTCAACCGCACCACCCGCCGCATCGCCCTGACCGAGGCCGGCAAGCGCTACCTGTTGCGCTGCGAGCAGATCCTGGCCTACGTCGAAGAAGCCGAGGCCGAGGCCAGTGACGCCCACGCGCGCCCGGCCGGGCAACTCAAGGTGCACACCATGACCGGCATCGGTCAGCACTTCGTGATCGACGCCATTGCCCGCTATCGCAAGACTCACCCTGACGTGACCTTCGACCTGACCATGGCCAACCGTGTGCCGGACTTGCTCGACGAGGGTTACGACGTGTCGATCGTCCTTGCCAGCGAACTGCCGGATTCGGGATTCGTCTCCCAACGCCTGGGCATCACCTACAGCATCGTCTGCGCCTCGCCGGCGTATGTGAAAGCCAACGGTTGCGCGCATAAACCCAGCGACTTGCTGAACCATGCGTGCCTGCGCCTGGTCAGCCCGGTGATCCCATTGGAGAAGTGGACCTTCGACGGGCCTGAAGGTCAGGAAATGGTCACCATCCACAGCTCGCCGTTTCTGGTGAACTCGGCGGACGCGATGAAGACCGCGATCACCAGCGGCATGGGCGTCGGCGTGTTGCCGGTGTATGCGGCGATTGAAGGGTTGCGTAACGGTTCGCTGGTGCGGGTGATGCCGAATTACCGGTCGCAGGAACTGAACCTGTACGCGATCTACCCCTCGCGGCAGTACCTGGATGCGAAGATCAAGACCTGGGTCGAGTATTTGCGCGGTTCGTTGCCGGATATCCTGGCGGCGCATCAGGCGGAACTGGCGGCGTATGAGTTGAGCGGGAGTCTGGCAGGGGCTCGACTGGCGAACTAACCCCACCCACCCGTAGGCGCCGGCTTGCTGGCGCCTATGAAGGGCTGCGGACGCCCGGTAGCTTCGGGGGACTCGCACACTATCCGGGAAGAATGTTAGCGTGCTTGGCATTCTCCCCGCCCGACGAGCCCTCCTCCCATGAAAAAAACCGTCCTCGCCTTCAGCCGCATCACGCCAGACATGATCGAACGCCTCAAGCAGGACTTCGACGTCATCGTGCCCAACCCGAAAAACGGCGACATCAACGCTCAATTCAACGAAGCCCTGCCCCACGCCCATGGCCTGATCGGCGTGGGTCGCAAGCTTGGCCGGGCGCAACTGGAGAACGCGAGCAAACTGGAAGTGGTGTCCAGCGTGTCGGTCGGCTACGACAACTACGACGTCGCCTATTTCAACGAACGCGGGATCATGCTGACCAACACGCCTGATGTCCTCACCGAAAGCACCGCGGACCTGGCCTTCGCCCTGCTGATGAGCAGCGCCCGCCGTGTTGCCGAGCTGGACGCCTGGACCAAGGCCGGCCAATGGCAAGCGACCGTCGGCGCCCCGCTGTTCGGCACCGACGTCTATGGCAAAACCCTGGGCATCGTCGGCATGGGCAATATCGGTGCGGCCATCGCCCGTCGCGGTCGGCTCGGCTTCAACATGCCCGTCATCTACAGCGGCAACAGCCGCAAAACCGCGCTGGAACAAGAACTCGGCGCGCAGTTCCGCAGCCTGGATGAGCTGTTGGCCGAGGCCGATTTTGTCTGCCTGGTGGTGCCGCTCAGCGAGAAAACCAAACACCTGATCAGCCGCCGAGAACTGGCGTTGATGAAGCCCAGTGCGATTCTGATCAACATCGCCCGTGGCCCGGTGGTGGACGAACCGGCGCTGATCGAAGCGCTGCAAAACAATCAGATCCGTGGCGCCGGGCTGGATGTATACGAGAAGGAACCGTTGGCCGAATCGCCGCTGTATCAACTGAAAAACGCAGTGACCTTGCCGCACATCGGCTCGGCGACCCACGAAACCCGCGAGGCCATGGCCAACCGTGCGCTGGCCAATCTGCGCAGCGCACTGCTGGGCGAGCGGCCGCAGGATCTGGTCAATCCGCAAGTCTGGAAAGGCTGACTGACACGGGCAGACGTGGTTGACGTCTGCCCGGCCAATTACGCCAGCTTGCCGTTCCCCTGCACCATCGGCGCCTTGGGTTTACGAAACACCAGCACGTTACCCAGCATCACCAACACCAGCCCTGCCAGCGCCGGTGCGGTCCATTGGTAGCCTTCGACAAACGCCGACACATTGAGCGCCACCACCGGGAACAACACCGTGCAATAGGCTGCACGCTCAGGGCCCATGCGCCCGACCAACGTCAGGTAGGCCGTGAAACCAATCACCGAACCCGGAATGACCAGGTAAAGCAGCGAGCCGATATAACGTGCATTCCATTCCATGTCGAAGGGAATGCCTTTGACCAGGCACCACACCGACAGCATCGCCGCGCCGTAGGCCATGCCCCAGGCGTTGGTGGTCAGCGGCTTGAGACCGGCCTTTTGCTGCAGGCTCGACAACATGTTGCCCGCCGAGAAACACAGCGTTCCAAGCAACGCCAGCCCCAGGCCAAGCAAGGTTTCGGGGCTGGCGGTGTGGCCAACCAGTTCTGGCCAGAACAGCAAACCCAGCCCCAGCAAACCGAGTGCACCACCCAACAGAACGTTGCGGGCGATCTTCTGGCCGAAGAACACCCGCGCATTCAGGGCATTCCACAGCGTGGCAGTGGAAAACACCACGGCCACCAGGCCGCTGGGTATCCACTGGCTGGCGGTCAGGAAGCACATGAAATTGATGCAAAACAGGCACAGCCCTTGCGCCAGGCAGATCAAGTGCCCGCGACGGTTCATCACTTGCAGCTTGCGGCTGAGCAACAGCAGCACGAACAGCACCAGTGCGGCGAGGCCGAAGCGATAGACGATCGACACCGGAATCGCCACCACCCCCAATTGCCATTTCAGGGCAATCCAGGTGGTGCCCCAGATCAGTACGGTCAGCAGGTACAGCGAAAGGTTCATGGCGAAGGCTCCGGATGGTGCAATGCGGTCTGCTTTTGTGGCGAGCGAGCTTGGCTCCGGGCGGCGATCCGACGCGGGGCTGCGTAGCGACCCCTTTTTTGTGAGTGCTGCGCACTCAAGCGGGAGCAAGCTCCCTCGCCACAGGGCATTGCCTGATTAAGGATCCAGTGTGCTGCGCCGAACGCACACGCACTTGCATAAACTTGCGCTTTTGTCGGCCCGGAGGCTGGCAGGCCAATGTCTACGGAGTAGGATGCGAAGCGTTGGAGAAACGATCATGCCCGCACTGGAAACCCTGCAAGTCTTTCAAGCCCTCAACCGCTCGCCCAATGCTCGCCTCGAGCACAGCGCCGAGCTCGGTGACGGCATGGCTGCAGCCTTGTGGAGCAACCATCACGATGCCCAGGATTACGAGGCGCCGAGCCATCACACCTTGTCCTGTTACATCGCGGGCGGCACCGGTACCTTTCGCCGTGACCAGCCCGGCACCAAGGGCGGCCCGGACAAACTGTGTATCCTGCCCGCCGACCATCAGTCAGGCTGGGTGATCAACGGCGACATTCGCCTGGCGCACCTGTATTTCAGCCCCGAACAGTTCGCCCTCGGCTGCGTCACCCTGCTGGACCGCGAGCCTCGCGAGCTGCAATTGCGCGAAGGGACGTTTCTCGACGACCCGCAACAAGCCCGACGCTTTCACCAGATGCTCACGCTCAACTGGGATGAACCCGGCGAACGCCTGCTCACCAGCAGCCTGGCCCATGAGATGCTCAGCCACGTGTTGCTCTGCCAGGTCGGGATGCGCGAGGGTTTGCGGCTCAAGGGTGGTTTGGCTGCACATCAGCGACGGCAGTTGGTCGAGTTCATCGACCATCAGTTGGCCGAAGCCATCAGCCTGGGGCAGTTGGCGGGCTTGTGTGCGCTGTCGGAATATCACTTTGCGCGAATGTTTCGGGAGAGCTTTGGATTGCCGCCGCATCAGTATGTGTTGGCGCGGCGCTTGAGCCGGGCGCAGGATTTACTGCGCGCGACATCGCAGCCGTTGGGGGAGATTGCGCTGGCCTGCGGGTTTGCCAGTGCGAGTCACTTTACCAACCGGTTTCGGCAGGTTCTCGGCGGGACGCCTGGCGAGTATCGCCAGGCGTTTTTGCGCTGATTGAGAGGCCGCCATCGCGGGCAGGCCCGCGAAGAACGATGACGCGGTATACGGTCAGAATTCCAAAGTGCTGGATAGCGAAATCTGCCGCGCATCCCCCATCGACACAAAGAACCGGCTCGCCGCCGACGTGTAGTAAGTGCGATCAAACAGGTTTTTCACGTTGAGCTGAAACTTCACCTTCTGCCCCTCGACCTTGGTGTCGTAGGTGGCGAATGCATCGGCCACGGTATAGCTCGGCAGGTCGAAATCATTCACTGCGTTGCCCGCCCGCTCACCGACATACCGCGCGCCCGCGCCGACCCGCAACTGATCGCCACCGACAATGGTGCCGAAGTCGTAGACCGCCGACAGCGAGCCGGTGTTCCTGGCGACGTTTTGCAGTTTTTTACCTTTGTAATCCGGGTCTTCAGTGACTTCGGCATCGGTGTAGGCATAGCTGCCGATCATGCTCCAGCGGTCACTGAGCTGGCCGGTCAAATCCACTTCCAGCCCACGGGAACGCACTTCGCCGGCGGCGCTGTAGATCGTCACCGGTCCTTCGGAATTGGCCACCAGCACGTTGCGCTTCTTGATGTCGAACAACGCGACGTTACCCGTCACACGCCCCGGAATGTCCAGCTTCGCCCCCACTTCCCAGGACTTGGCTTCTTCCGGCGCAACGCTGCCGTCGAGTACGGTGCTGCTGCCGCTCAACGGGGCGATGGTCGAGTTGGGTTTGAACGATTCGGTGTAGCTGCCGTAGAACGACAACGCGTCGGTGTAGCGATACACCAGTCCCGCACGTGGCACCCATTTCTGACCATTGCTGTCGGTGTTGGCCTTGAACGGCACGCCTTTGCCGGCGTACTGGTCGTACTCCTGGAAACGGCCGCCAGCCACCAGAATCCACTGGTCGGTGAGGTGGATCGAGTCCTGCAGGAACAGCGAATCGCTGCGCAGTCTATCGGTCTGCGCGCTGTCGGCGGGGCTGACGGTGGTGCCGGCGACTTCACGGCCATAGACCGGGTTGAGGTAGCTGAAGGTGGTCAGGCTTTTCTGGCGGATCAGGTCTTCGCGGTAGATCTTGCGGTACTCGTCATCGACGCCGAACACCAGGTCGTGCTGCATGCCCAGCACATTGACCTTGCCTTCGAGGCTGGCGGTGGTGAAGCGGTCGGTGCTGATCGCGTTTTGCGTGCCGTCCATGCTGCGGGTCAGCGTGCCTTTGGCGGTGTTGATGGCCGTGACGCGCACCTGGCTGGCGTCGTAGGTTTCACGGTTCCAGCTGTAGCCGAAGTGCGCTTTCCAGTTGTCGTTGAGCTCGTGGTCAGCCTCGAAGTGATACAGGTCCGAGCGCCCTTCCATATTGTTGAACGGCTCGTCGAGGCGTCGATTGCGGGAGATGTCCAGCGGATGGTTGTCGCGCGGGTCGATCAGCGTTCCGCGGTCGAACGGGGTCAGGAATTCACGGTGTTCGTAGGCGAACAACAGCTTGGTGCTTTCGCCGAACCAGGCCAGCGATGGCGCCACCAGGGTTTCGCGGTGGGTGCCGAAGTTGCGCCAGTAATCTTCGTCTTCGTGGTCCAGCACCATGCGGTACGCCAGCCCGGACTCACCGAGTGCGCCGGTGCTGTCGAGGCCACCACCGCTGCCGTTTTTGCCGTCGCCGTAGGTCGAGCCGCGCAGGGTCAACGCGTTGTACTGCTCGAGTTCAGGTTTCTTGCTGACCATGTTGACCACACCGCCCGGGTCCTGAATGCCGTAGAGCAACGAGGCCGGGCCCTTCAGCACTTCGACCCGATCGACCGTGGCGTTGAGGCCTCGCCCCTGAATCACCGGCATGCCGTCGCGCATGATCGAGCCGTTGCGGTTATCGCCGAAGCCACGGGTCATCACCGAATCCTGGGTGCTGCCCAGCGTGTTGCCCTGGGTGATGCCGCTGACGTTGGCCAGCGCGTCGTCGAGGTTGCGTGGCGCCTGATCACGAATGACCTGGGCCGGGATCACGTTGACGGTCTGGGGGATTTCCTGGAGCAAGGCCGACGAGCGCATCACCGAACTGGTGGGCGGCGGCTGGTAACTCATGGTTTGATCCATCACCGAGGTGATGGTGGTCGCGCCCAGGTTCAACGCGCCTTCGGTGGGCTGCGGTTCCAGCGCCAGGGTGTGATCATCGGTGCGACGGAAGGTCAATCCCGAACCGCTGAGCAAACGCTGGATCGCTTGTTCGGCGCTCATCTGCCCGCTGACCGCTGGCGCGGTAATGCCGTACGGTGCTTCGTCGGTGTAGACCACGCTGATGCCGGTAATCCGGCTGAAGTCGCTCAAGGCCTGGGGTAGCGGTTTGGCGTCCATCGCAAAATTGAACTGCGAACGCTGCTGCGCCGTGCCGGCCTCAGCGGCCAATGCCACGCTCAATGGCAACAACGCCAATGCCGAAATGCTCAGTGCTGAGGCACCCAACCACTGTTTGACCGAACCCGATTTTGCCCTGGACTTCATTGCTCATGACCTGTGTAGAACCGTACGGATGCGAATGACTCGCAGTTTCAGTCACTACACGGATGGCGCCCGGGTTTACCTCACCCTGATTTTGAAAATATTTGAAAAGATCTTTTGACTTTGCTTCACCGCAAAATAATCAACGGCCCCACAGAGTGCTGCTCAAACCCCATCACCCCCTGCAACGAACTCAACACCGCCTGCGGGTCCTTGCCCGGAAAACTGCCACTGATGCGCCGCGCCGCCAGTTCATCATTGAGCAGCACAATCCGCCCCGGGTAGTAACGTCGCAGATCCTCCACCACATCAGCCAGTGGCACCTTGTAGTAATTGAGCCAGCCCTGGCGCCACGCCAACTGCGCTTCGCTGTCCACGGCTCGCAGTTTGTCCGCCGAGCCTTCGCCATACGCCACTTGCTGGCCGGCGGTCAGAATCTGCTGTTCGGTGTGATTGTCCGCTGTCACACCGACCCGGCCGGACAACACCGTCACTTGTGCACCGTGAGGTTGCAAACGCACTTCAAACTGCGTCCCCAGCACCCGCGCCTGCCCCTTTTCCGCAGCAACCACAAACGGTTCGCCCGTATGCGTGACGCTGAAGAAACCAGCGCCGCGCCGCAACTGGACGCGGCGCTCGCCCCGAGTGAAATCCACGGCGATGGCACTGTCGGCATCCAGGGTGACTTGCGATTGATCCGCCAACGTGACGGTGCGAATTTCCCCCGGTGCCGACACATAATCAGCGCCAAGATCATCGACCCAGCGCAGCGGCTGCCAGCCTGAACCGAGGCTGAGCATCAACAACAGGCACGCCGCCATCGCCAGCGCACCGGACCAACGCCGAACACCGCTGCGACGCGATTGACCCATGCTGTTGAGGTAGCGCTGCAAGGCGAATGCGTCTTCGTTGGCCAGCGTGCGCGCCGGGCCTTCGCTCAACTCCCACACCACTTGCGCCCGGGCGTAGGCCTCGGCATGCGCGGGATCGGCCTGCAACCAATGGCTGAACGTGGCCTGGTCGCCACTGCTCGGCTGGTCATGTAACAGACTCAGCCAGGCGAAAGCGGCCTGCTCCTGAGCGAGCGTCGGGGTGACGCGGTCAAGCTGGTTCACGGTGCTTTCCCTGGCATGCGCGGTTCGGGATCCCGCAGGCTGGCCTTGCAGGCTTCGAGGGCGCGCATCATATGTTTTTCCACGGCACTCTGGGACAACCCCATGGCCTTGGCGATCTCCGCGTATTTACGGCCGTGGATGCGATTGAGCAGAAAAATCTGCCGCGTGCGCTCGGGCAACGCGCGCAACGCGGCTTCGACGTGGCGCAAATCATTGCCGGCCTCCAGTGCGGCCTGGGGTTCACTGCCATGGCTGTCGGGTTGATCCGGTTGCCAGCCTTCATTGACCCGAACCCGCGCGCCCTCGCTGCGCAAGTGGTCGATGGCGATGTTGCCGGCGCAGCGCAACAGGTACGTGCTGAGCTCTTCGACCTGCACCAGCGGCCGGCGCCAGAAGCGCAAAAACAAGTCCTGCACCAGGTCCGCTGCCGTTGCCCGGCATCCGACACGACGGTTCACCAGCGCTTCCATTTGCGAACGCTGGGACAAGAACACCTGCAGGAAATGCGCACGCGCGCCGCGAGGCTCTTCGTCGTGGGAATCAGGAGGACGGGTGATCATCAGGTCAATACTGCGCAAACGCGGCAACAGGGCTGACGAGCAGACTCAGACCGGCCAGTGACAACACCAGACGCGGTCGATAGGGCATCAATAGCACCAGCAGCAATGCACTGAGCATCAGCACCGCAAACCACTCCACCAACCCAAGCCCCCAACCGGTCGAAGCCACCGCCGCCCACAGCGACAAGGCCAGTAACAGCCAGCCACCAAGTTTCATCAGTTGGCGGCGACGGGTCGACGGCTTGCGGCCCAACAGCTCGGCATGATGCCGGTCCATCGATAAACACAGCGCGGTGAAACCACCGTAACAGAGCAACAGGGCCAGCAACATTCAGTTCGCCTCGCGCTCAAGGGTGATCGGTTGCGCACGCTGTCGGGTGACGACTGCAGCCTGTGCCGAGCGCTGCATTTTCCACGCAGCCCAGGCGAAAAACACACCGCTGCCCAGGCACGTCAGGTCGAAACCGGCCATCGCCCAATCGCCCTGCACCAGCGTGACGCCCAAGTGATAGGGCGTGGTCAGGGCGTTCAGCAGCGGCACCGCGCCAAACAGCAGCGCCGCCAGCGCCAACTGCTCGACCCACGCCGCACGGCCACGACGGACCATGGCATGCAACACGCTCAGGCCCCAGACGATAAAGAAGCTGTTCACTTCCCAATCCGCCCGCCCGGCCATGTCCACCGGCAATCCGCGATTGGCCCAGAAGAACGCGGCCACGGCGACCATCAGCCCGGACATGCTGGCGATGTTCAGCACCTCCACCAGCCGCAACTCGAAGGGCATCACGCCGCTTTTCGCATGTTTGAGCTGACGCTTGCCGAGCCAGACCACCAGCCCGGTACCGATCATCGCCGTGCCGGCCAACCCGCAGATGAAGTACAGCCAGCGCAGCACCGGGTCGGCGAAACGGCCCATGTGCAACCCGTAGAAACTGCCGGCAATCGCCCTCGGCAGCGATTGCTCCGGCGTGGTGCCGAGCAACTGTCCGGTCACGCCGTTGAAGGTCGCCGCGCGGCCAAAGTCATGGACCACGCGATCGGCACCGTCACGCACGAGCACCACCGAAGCGTTCGCATCGCCAGGATTGTTCACGGTGAGCCGCCCGACCCGCCCGCCCGACCACTGCTCCCGAGCCTTTTCCAGCAGCGGTGCCAGCGGCGCCAGTTCAGCCGGTTTGCCCGCCAGCTCCGGGGTAGCAGATGCCGGGAACACCTCATCGAAAAACGCCCGCACATCACCGTTGTACGAAGCCAGAATGCTGGCCGGCATCACCATCGACATGAAAATCACCAGGCTGCTGTAGGTGATCATCAGGTGAAACGGCAGCACCAGCACACCCACCGCGTTGTGCCCGTCGAGCCAGGAGCGCTGGCCCTTGCGCGGACGGAAGGTGAAGAAGTCCTTGAAGATTTTCTTGTGGGTGATGATCCCGCTGATCAGCGCGACGAACATCGCCATGGCGGCGATGGTCGACAACCAGCGGCCCCACGGATAGGGCATTTGCAGTTGGAAGTGGAAACGGTAGAAGAACTCGCCGCCCATGGTTTCGCGGCCCTGCACTTCGGCGCCGGTTTGCGGGTCGAGGAGTTTTTCCGTGAACTGGCCACGTTCGCCACGCTTGGCCGGGGTCTGCTGCCAGCGTACTGACAGGCCGGGCTCGCGGGCATCGGGTAGGTCGATGAGCCAGCGCGAGGCACCGGCGGCGTGTTGCTGAAGGTAGTTCTGCGCCAGGGTCAGACTGGCTTCGGAGGTCACCGAACGGGCAGGAATTTCCGGTTGCATCCAGTGGCTGATCTCGTCCTTGAAGTAGGCCAGTGTGCCGGTCAGGAAAATCGCGAACAGCAACCAGCCGAAGATCAACCCGGCCCAGGTATGCAGCCAGGCCATCGCCTGACGAAAGCCTTCTTTCATGAGTGGCCCACCCAGTAAGCCAGCCCTGACACCGCGGCCAGCATCAGGCTCGCCACGATCACCCCGAACCAGGCTCGCCACGCGCTCTGACAGGCAAAGCACCAGATCACCGCGCACAGGTAGGCCAGAAACGAGGTCATCATCCCGGTCACCACGGCGTCGGCGCGGGCCATGGGCACCCACAGACTCAGGCTGACACTGGCGAGCGCCGCAACGATATAGCCGCCCACCACGGCAGCGAGCACTCGCGACGTGACGGCCAATCGATAGGAAACGGGGAGTGCTTTCATGTTTCGACCTTGAAACGGGTGAGGCCGCGAGAAAGTCAGGGGGCCAACAAGGTCGCAATATTAATGATAAATATTCTCATACGCAAAAAAGATCCGGTTTTTCCTGCGTTTGATCCAACGATGCCTGGAGGCAAACATCACTGTGGCGAGGGGATTTATCCCCGTTGGGCTGCGAAGCGGCCCCAAAATCTGCAATCACGGGGTGCCTGATATCCATTTACGACTGCTTCGCAGCCGAACGGGGATAAATCCCCTCGCCACAGGTATTGATCAACCTGAGAATTAGCCAACCCCTGAAACAAGAACGGGCCTGCATCAGCAGGCCCGTTTTCAGAGGTGGAAAGACAAATAGTGATTCAGGCGTCAGCCGTTTTGTGCAGCCTGTTCGTTCTCGAGAAACTCGTCTTCCAGCAGCGCATCGGCAGTGGGCCTTTCGAACGGCACTATAGCGGCACGTGGTTTGCCCCGCAGTTTGCCGAACAGGTGTTCCAGCGCGTGTTCGAGTTTTTCAGCCGCACCGTCGATCGCCAGTTCCAGGTTTGCGGCTTTGTGGGTAACAGAAATCGGTTGGTGGCCTTTTGGCCGCGCTTCCAGCTGGCAGCGCATGTCGTGGGGACCGGGCTTGTCGCCGTTCTCGTCCCGCAGGTGGACCTCGACGCGTGTCAGGTCCTCTTCATAACGTTCGAGCGTGCTCTCAATGGTAGTACGTACCCACTCCTCCAGTCGGATGCTGCTTTGAATATGGTTATCGCTGTTGACTTGGATTTGCATAGTTCATCCCTTATTTCAGCTAGCTCGCGAGAGGCCCTTCGGCTGGCCCTTGGGCGTCATCACCGTGACCTCTTACCTACACAATCGGTCTGTGCGCCGAACATTTCAACCCCTGAAAAAAGATAAATTTTCATTCGCAAAAAAAGCCGGACAAGGAGCAAAAGCGCTGTTAAGGTCGGGAGTTGGGTCGCTTCACTTCTTTGTCACAAATACTCACATCTGCCGCTCTGCCAGCGGGTGCAGGCTTCGAAAAACGCCCGCCTCCACCACCAGCCAGTCATGCACTGCACGCACGCCCGGATGGCTCAGCGCCCCCGGCGCATACAGCAGCATGTAACGCTTGTGATTCGGCACCGCCAGACCAAACGGCACAATCAACGCTCCGCGTTCCAGCTCATCATTCAGCAAGGTGCGCCGCGCAATCGCCACGCCCATACCGGCAATCGCCGCCTCGATGGTCAGGTGGTTGCGATTGAAGGTGTGCCCGCGCCGCACATCCGCGCCTTCGTAACCGATGGCGTTGAGATAGAACTCCCATTCCGCGTACTCATAACTGCCGCGCCAGGCCGTGATGTCGTGCAACAGCGGAAAGTGCGACAGGTCTGCCGGGCCATGCAACGGCGGCCGCCCGCGCAACAGACTTGGCGCGCAGACCGGGAAGATCTGCTCATCGAGCAAGGTTGTGGATAACAGGCCGGGGTAGCTGCCATCGTTCAGATCGATCGCCAGGTCGAAGTCGCCCTCGTGCAACGGCACGCTGCTGTCCTCCGCCACCAGGCGCAATTGAATGTCTGGAAACCGCTGCTGCAAGCGCGGTAGACGCGGGGTCAGCCATTTGCTCAGGAACGAGGGAATCGAGCGCACCCGCAAAATCCCGCTGATCATTCCGGCGTCCAGTCGTCGCAATTCGGCGTCAATGCTGCCGTAAGCCTCGTTGACCGTAATGGCCAGTCGCTGGCCATGCGCGCTCAACTCCACCCCCCGCGCACGCCGGTGAAACAGTCGGAACCCTAGCCGTTCTTCCAGTTGGCGGATTTGCTGACTGACCGCACCCGGTGTGATGTGCAGTTCTTCGGCACAACGGGTGAACGACAAGTGCCGCGCGGCACAGGAAAACACGTGCAGCCAGACGTAAGTCTGGGCGTGCAATTGGCGACTCATTGTTTAGTCCTGCTAAAGGCTGTCTTAGGAAGTTTCGTTAGTCACGTAGGACCGAGACGCGCAGTATCGCTGACATTGCGCTTGTCCTACAAAAATGGCGGCGATTTCTCTTCCATTGCTTGTATAGGCTTTAGCATGGCTATCAGTGTTTTTGATCTTTTCAAAGTCGGCATCGGTCCGTCCAGTTCCCACACCGTCGGCCCGATGCGCGCCGCCGCGACCTTCGCCCAGGCACTGATCGAGCAGAATCTGCTCAATGCCGTCCGTCGGGTGGAAATCCGCCTGTACGGCTCCCTGTCCGCAACCGGAGTCGGTCACGCTACCGACCGGGCCTGCGTCATGGGCCTGATGGGCGAATGGCCGGACAGCATCGATCCGACCTGCATCGACAGCCGCATCAACACATTGCTGGAGACCGGCGAACTGAATCTGGCCGGCCAAACCACCATTGCCTTCGACTGGCACCGCGATTTGCTGCTGCTTGATGAGAGCCTGCCCTACCACCCCAACGCCATGTCTCTGACAGCCTTCGGCGAAACCGGTGAGCTGTCGGAGCAAACGTACTACTCGATCGGCGGTGGTTTCATCATCGAAGCGGCCGAAGCCGAATCCGGCATCGCTCCGACCAGCGACGTAGTGCTGCCGTACGATTTCTCCAGCGCTGCCGAATTGCTCAAGCTGTGCAATCAGCATGGACTCAGGGTTTCCGAGTTGATGATGGCCAATGAACTGGCCTGGCGCAGCGAAGCCGACATCCGTCAGGGCTTGCTGCATATCTGGTCGGTGATGCGCGAGTGCGTCGAGCAGGGCTTGCGCCACGAAGGGATCCTGCCCGGCGGTCTGAATGTTCCGCGTCGGGCGGCGAAATTGCACCGCAGCCTGTTGGAAATCGGAAAGCCGAATGTCATCACTTCGACGCTGTCGGCGATGGAATGGGTGAACCTGTTCGCCCTTGCCGTGAACGAAGAAAACGCCGCCGGCGGACGGATGGTCACCGCGCCTACCAATGGCGCGGCCGGGATCATTCCCGCCGTCCTGCACTACTACATGAAGTTCAACCCGGACGCGTCGGACGATGATGTCGTGGCGTTCTTTTTGGGCGCTGCAGCCGTAGGAATTCTCTGCAAGAAAAACGCTTCCATCTCCGGTGCCGAAGTTGGCTGCCAAGGCGAAGTCGGCTCGGCCTGCGCCATGGCCGCCGCCGGTTTGGCGGACGTACTCGGTGCTACCCCGGAGCAACTGGAAAACGCCGCCGAAATCGGCCTGGAACATAACCTCGGCCTGACGTGCGACCCGGTCGGCGGCCTGGTGCAGGTGCCGTGCATCGAGCGCAATGCCATCGCTGCCGTGAAGGCGATCAACGCCACGCAAATGGCCCTGCGCGGCGACGGCAAACACTTCATTTCCCTGGACCGGGTGATCCGCACCATGCGCGACACCGGCGCCGACATGCACGATAAATACAAAGAGACTTCACGAGGCGGCCTGGCTGTCAGCTGGGTGGAGTGCTGATCGGTCTGATTGCACTGTCAGCGATCATCGACTCATTCATGCCCTGAAACGGGCAGGCAAAAAGAAGGCGGGCCATAGAGCCCGCCTCTTTTATCCCGCGATCATTGTCCGACAACTTTTCCGGCATGCCCCTTGCTACACCCCTGACGAGGCAAAAAGGATTTTTTGAGAACCTCAGCGAGCGCCTGCCGATGGTCCGGTATTGCGAACCAACCCGACCATGGCCGGTCAACAACTGCACGTTCAATCAGGCGGTGACGCATCATGGACAACCCCTTTCAGCTCATTACCGATGCCTTTGCACCGGATTACCAGATCAACCTGAGCATTCAGGGTCTGGACGGCAGCATCATGCTGACCCTCTCCAACAGTGGTCGTATCGTGGCCAAACGGATGATCAGCGCCGAACAACGCAATGACCCCAAGCGCCTCAAACGTTTGGTGCAAAGCATCCAGTTCGGCATTGCCATCGAACAGGGCCAGTGCGCCATGACCATCCTCGAAGCCATGACCGACGGCGACAACCACAAGCTGCCGCCGCCAGCCAAAGGCCAGCCGCGGCCCGCCATGCGCCTTTAAATCTCGCCCTTTTCCACTTCGGGATGCTCACCGGAACCCGCACCGATCTTGCGTTGCGGGTGTTCGATCTTCACCGAAGGGAATTGCGACGAGGCGTAACGCACCACCAGAATCGCAAACGCCAGCAGCAGAATCCCGCCGCACAGGTAAATGATGCCCAGGTCAGGCGGGTTGTGGTGCGAGACGTTGGAGATCAGCAGCCGCGTCAGCGCAGTGATCGCCACGTAAATCAGGAAGCGCACCGGCATGTGGTTGGTCTTGAAGTAAATCCCGACCATCGCGCCCAGTTCGAGGTAGATGAACAGCAGCAAGATATCGTCGATCTTGATGTGCCCCTCTTCGATCATCCCCAGAAATTCCATCACCGCTGCCCACGCGGTCACTGCACCTATGGCGAACAGCGCCAGGTAGTGGAAAGTCTCGACGAACAGATTGCCCAGGGACTCGGCCAGTTGGTGCACGTTTTGCCGCAGGTTCTCGGCCCAGTTGATTTTCACGATGATTCTTCCTTAGCTCGGTTCGAGCGGATGATGCGGGTTGGACGTGACGGTTGTTCTGCATGCAGAAAAAAGGCCAGAGGCGCCTGCGACATGATGGCGAGGTGCTCTAAAACGCGCTCCGTGGCGTTTGGTCGCACCCTGTGGGGGCTAGCCCTCGCCATTGGAGCGCCACGGCCCACCTGACAAACCCTGAATTCGGTCTACATTAAAAAGCCACTACCCAAAGCGCAGGGATTCGCTTATCCTTTTCGCTGTATATAAATACAGTGGTCGAAACAGACAACTATCGTGAAGGCATGTGAGGTGGTGAATGGCCGTCGAAGTGGTATACCGCAGCAGCCGAGATCTGGAGCGCTTGTTCATGGATAAAGCCGAAGCTGACCGTCATGACAAAATGCTCGAACTGGCCGAATTGCTGGCTGAAGTGTTGCAAAAAGCCGTTCCGTCCCTGACCGAGCAGCAAGTGGAAGAAGCCGGGATCTACATGGCGAAGAACCGCGATGTGTTCGCCAAGGCATTCAAGAGCCAGCCGGATGCGTTGTCCGAACTGCTGAGTGCGCCGGCTGAAATAGCGGAACCCGTTGTTGAAGCAGTCGAAGCCGCTGAGCCTGCCAAGCCAGCTAAAGCAGCCAAGACACCCAAGTAAGCGACACCCGAATTGAATAGGCCCTGAGTCGAATGACTCAGGGCCTTTTTCATGCCTGCGAAAAACCGGGGATCAGGCCGTTCGCGGGGTTCTCTTGTCCACCGCTGTCGAACCTCCGCGGAATGAAGCCCCCGATGGCCCCTGCGAAGAAAGCCCCTGGATGACGTAGAGGTAGGTCTCTTGTGCGCCGTAGTCGAGCATGCTGATCAAACCGCCGACATAGCTGCCGTTGAAAAGAAAACCATCAAAGTTATAGGTCACGGTGAAGGTGATCTGTGCCTCGGTACTTTTACCCGAGGCCTTGATGGTCGTGCCTGCCGACGTTGACGGTGATACGGCGCTTCCCTCGTATGGGATCGGATCTTTGTAAAAACCCGGTAGCGCCAATGCGCCCGTCATCGAATCGGTGTCGAACGTCAACGTGCCGCTCTGCCAAACCTGCAACCCGTTCGGGTTGGCGCTCGCGTCGAACAGACTGACGGAGAACGTGTAAGTAGTCGTCATGATTTCACCCATGGCCGTTCAACGACGTTCAGCAGGTAGACCTCATCACTGTCGGGCGTCAGTGAAAACAGATAGCCATTGTTGAGGAAGTCCTCGTGATCGCTGACATCGATGGGCCAACCGGGATACTGATTACCGTTGGCGTCCAGCACCCACATGAACTTGACGTTGTAATCCGTCGGGGTGTCGGACTTGTAGACCCCGCCGGCCACCTGTGTCCCGTCGTCAAACCGCGCCCACGCCATGACAACCGGTGAGCCAACGCTGATTTCATCGGGCACCGCAGCATTGCCCTGCATGATCAGCGTCCATGCCTCTTTGCCGCCCGCAGGAAGCAACATTCGCGTTACGTGTTGAGGCGTCGGCGATCCGGCTGTCTGAGCCGTCACGGGGCCCTGACCAACGCCGGCGCTCGGCACTACGTCGAGGGTATAGCCAAATGTGTTTTCACCGGGTTGTGGCACTGGGCCGGTGATGGTGCAGGTCAGGCCGTTTTGCTGGGCAACCTCGATATAGGGGTCCCAGGAACCGGGCGTCGAACCCGAGTTGATCACGCAGTTGATGGCCGGGTTTTCAGACTGGTAGAGGGTGAAGAAGACGTTGCCGTCGCTGTCCCATAAACCGGTGCTCACCGGACCTGCGGTGCCAGGGGTGAAAATAGTGATCTGCCCGCCGTAATTGGCGCCGTTATCGTCACTGACAAACGACACGCCAATATCGAGACTGGAGTTGATCGTGAAATTGCAGGTGAGAGATGAACTGGAAGACATGATTCGCTCCTTGAAATCACGAAAAAGCATTGCGCCAGTCATGATTGCCCCAGACGCAGGCAGGCCTTCATCAACCGGGCGGGTGGCGTTGCGCCATCCCGCTTGCAGCGTAGTCAGGACTCTAGAATTTGCCAGCGGCATGAAGGACGCTGTGAGCCTTCATTGGTACAACACTTTCTCCGCCAACTCGTCCGCCACCCGCGCCGGGGAACGTTTCTCCGCCTGGGCATGGGCGAAGACTTCGGTCAGCCTCGAGCTGATTTTCGACAAGTGGGCGGTAATGGTCGTCAGCTCTTCGCCGCGGTGTTTGAGCGAGACGTAGATCAGCCCGCCGGCATTGATCACATAATCCGGTGCGTAAAGAATGCCCCGCCGTTCCAGTTGATCCGCAACGTCCAGATGAGTCAGCTGGTTATTCGCCGAACCGGCCACGGCCGAGCATCGCAATTGCGTGACGGTATTGCTGTTGAGTACGCCGCCGAGGCCGCACGGCGCGAGAATATCGCAAGGCGTGCTGAGCAGCGCGTCGTTGGCGATCGGATGAGCACCAAGTTGCTCCATGGCCAGTTGCACCTTGCCGTGATCGATGTCGCTGACCAGCAGTTCGGCTCCGGCGGCATGCAGTTGTTCGGCCAGGGCGAAACCGACATTGCCCAGGCCTTGAATGGCCACGCGCAGGCCTTCTAGGTTATCGCTGCCCAGGCGAGCCATGGCGGTGGCACGAATGCCGGTGAACACGCCCATCGCCGCGTGAGGCGCCGGGTCGCCCGCCGAGGTGGTGCTGGTGACATGTTGGGTCTGTTGGGCGATGCAATCCATGTCCGCCACCGAAGTGCCGCTGTCGATGGCCGTGATGTAGCGGCCGTCGAGTTGATTGATGCAGCGGCCGAACGCTTCGAACAGGGCCGCGCGGTTTTCCACATGGACCGGTCGCACAATCACCGCCACGCCACCGCCCTGCGCCAGACCGGCGAGCGCCGCTTTGTAACTCATGCCTTGGGCGAGGCGAATGGCATCCTCGACCGCGGACTCGTCATCGGGATAGGCAAGGTAACGACAGCCTCCCAGGGCAGGCCCCAGACGGCTGTTATGAATGGCAATGACCGCCTTCAACCCGGTGACCGGGTCGACGCTCAGATGCAGCGATTCAAGGCGAGTGCTTTGCATGAGAGCGAACATCGTAGGGGCTCCCGAATCACTTCTTGTAGTCGCCAGTATAGGCTCGCGCCCAAAAATTGCAGAAGCGCACCGGAATAAGGATTGCCGCGATCCAGCGCTTTCGGACATAACCCGGCGTGCCACTGGACGAACGCCGCAGACGAGGCTAAAACGAGGCATTCCCCGGAGATTTTGATGACGCCTCGCCAACACTTCTTCGATTGTCTGCAACGATCACCGCCCGCGCTGTTCGAGGCAGCGCTGTGGATGTCTGTCGAGCATGACAAGGAAGTGAATCCAGCGGCGGTCCTGGCCCATTTCAAGGACCTGCAACAACGCGTCAGTTACGGTCTGCCGATGCTGCCCGTGAGCGAACTGGCCCAACCGCTGCTGCGACGCCTCAATGACCTGGGCTTCGCCCAGGACGACTTTACCCCCTTGCGCCCGCAAGCAGCCTTACTCGACAAAGTGCTGGAACGCCGGCGGGGGCAACCGCTGGCACTGGGGCTGATTGCGCTGGAACTGGCCAGAGGCCTGGAAATCCCCATGGTCGGGGTCAACTTTCCCGGGCATTTTCTGCTGCGGGTTCCGGGAGCCGATCATTTGCTCGACCCTTGCGGTGGACGCCGGTTGTACCCCAACGATTGCCGTGAACTGTTGCAGCGCCAGTACGGCCCGAACATGAAACTCAACGCCGAGCATTTACTCACCGCCGAGCCCGTGCAGATGCTGCAGCGACTGTCGCGCAACCTGCGTCAGTTGCACCTTTCTCACGATGATTACATTGGTGCGTTGATCGACGCCGAGCGTGTGCTGGAGCTGGGCAACGCGAGCGCCTCCGATTACCTGGCCCGGGCCAGCCTGTATCAACGGCTGGACTGCCCGAACGCCGAGCGTTTCGATCTGGAGCATGCGCTGCTGCTCAGCGACGACCCGATTCAGCGGATTCGCCTGACCGAGCGATTAGGCCACCTGCCGCCCAACTCGGTCGTCCATTAAACGCAAAAGATCGCAGATCTTCGGCAGCGCCTACATTGAGAGGGTGTACACCCGGCAGGAGCTGCCGAAGGCTGCGATCTTTTGCGCTTGTTTATGACTCAAGGGGTGTCTGGCTGGTTCGCCGGGTGAGCCTTGATGAAGGCCGGGTGAGACACTGCAAGTGCCGCCACCCGACGAATCCGCGGATACGCCTCAAGGGAAATGCTAAAGCGCTCAGCCGCGTACAACTGCGGGATCAGGTAAACATCCGCCAGGCCAGGTGTCGGACCAAAGCAATAACCCTCATCGCCAATCAACTGCTCGACCGTCGCCAGGCCCTGGCCGATCCAGTGTCCAATCCACTCGACCACCTGCGTTTCATCGTGCCCCGACTGCCGCAGCCGGTTGAGCACGCTGACGTTGTGCAGCGGATGCACATCGCAACCAATCACCGCTGCCACACCCCGTTCATGCGCGCGGGCGGCGAGGTCTTTGGACAGCAGCGGCACCTGTGGATAACGTTCCTCCAGGTACTCGATGATCGCCGGAGACTGAATCAGCAACTCGCCTTCATCGGTACGCAAGGCCGGCACCCGGCCTTGCGGGTTGATGCCCAGATACGCTGGCTGGCGATGTTCGCCACCCGGCGGTGCGATCAGGTTGACCGGCAGTGCCTGGTAATCCAGCCCCTTCAACGCCAACGCGATGCGCACCCGGTAAGACGAGGTCGAGCGGTAGTAGGTATAGAGCTCCATGACCCGATCCTCTTAACGCGCCGGCAGCACTTTGCCGCGGCACTCGCCGAAACCGATGGAGGCAAAACCGTCGCGGCTGCAACGGGCACGCAGAATGATTTCGTCGCCGTCCTCGAGGAATTTACGCACTTCGCCAGAGGCCAGTTCGATCGGTTTTTTACCGCCTTCGGTGATTTCCAGCAGACTGCCGAACTGACCGTTCTCCGGCCCCGACAACGTGCCCGAACCGAACAGGTCGCCGGCCTGCAACTGGCAGCCGTTGACGCTGTGATGCGCCACCAGTTGCGCCACGGTCCAGTACATGTGTCGGGTGTTGCTCAGGGTCAGGCGATGGGCCGGCAGGTTCTGCTCGCGCATGGCTTCGGTGAGCAGCAGCACTTCCAGTTCGATGTCGAAGGCGCCAGCGGCTTGATCGCGTTTGTCGAACAGGTACGGCAGCGGCTGCGGATCGCCTTCAGGACGCGCCGGTTGCGCACGACGGAACGGCTCAAGCGCTTCGGCCGTCACCACCCACGGCGAGATGCTGGTGATGAAACTCTTCGACAGGAACGGCCCCAGTGGCTGGTATTCCCACGCCTGGATATCCCGGGCCGACCAGTCGTTGAGCAAGCAGAAACCGGCGATGTGATCGGCGGCATCGCCAATGGCGATCGCGTCACCCATCTCGTTGCCCTGGCCGATCCAGATACCCAGTTCCAGTTCGTAATCCAGGCGTGCGCACGGGCCAAAGGTCGGCTCGGTCTGACCGGCCGGCAAGGTCTGGCCTTTCGGCCGGCGAACATCGGTGCCGGACGGGCGAATGGTCGATGCACGGCCGTGATAACCAATCGGCACATACTTGTAGTTCGGCAGCAACGGGTTATCGGGACGGAACAGTTTGCCAACGTTTTGCGCGTGCTCGATGCCGACGTAGAAGTCGGTGTAATCGTTGATCTTCGCTGGCAGGTGCATTTCGCAGTTTGCCGCCAGCGGCAGCAGTTTCGCGCCTTGGGCTTCGATCTTGCCGTGCAGGGTGCTGCCTTCCTTGAACAGTTCGATCAAGCGTTCACGCAGGGCGACGCGAGCCTCGCGACCGAGTTCGAAAAACCCATTGAGCTGACCGCCACGGGTGGCTTCGACAGCCGTTTTTGCCGCGCCGTCGAACAGCCCGGCATCGAGTGCCGCCTCCAGATCAAAGATGTGGTCACCGATCGCCACACCGCTGCGCGGAGCAGAGCCCTTCACGCTGAACACGCCCAGCGGCAGGTTTTGCAGCGGGAAATCCGCATGGCCGTTGGCAGAGGCAACCCAGCTACGAGTGATGGAAGTCTGAGTCATGGGTTATCTCCGGGTCGGGTCGAAAGTGGCGGGCAGCGTGGCCCAGCAGGCGTCGTAGTTGGTTTGCAGTTGCGGGCAATCGAGAGCGAATCGGCTTGGACGCAGCACCTGGCTGGTCTCGAACATGAAGGCCATGGTGTTGTCGATTTTCGCGGGTGCGAGCTCGGCGTTGACCGCTTTGGTGCAGGTTTCGCCGTCCGGGCCGTGGGCGCTCATGCAGCTGTGCAGCGACGCGCCACCGGGTACGAAGCCTTCGGCCTTGGCGTCGTACTCGCCCTTGATCAGGCCCATGAACTCGTTCATCAGATTGCGGTGGAACCACGGTGGCCGGAACGTTTTCTCGGCCACCATCCAGCGTGGCGGGAAGATCACGAAGTCCAGATTGGCCAGACCGTGGACACTGGTCGGCGAGGTCAGGACGGTGAAAATCGACGGGTCCGGATGGTCGAAGCTGACCGTGCCGATGGTGTTGAAACGGCGCAGGTCATACTTGTACGGCACATTGTTGCCGTGCCAGGCGACCACGTTGAGCGGCGAATGATTGAGTTCGCAGCCCCACAACTGGCCGAGGAATTTTTGCACCAGGGTGGTCGGCTGTTGGAGGTTTTCGTAATGGGCGACCGGGGTCAGGAAGTCCCGCGGATTGGCCAGGCCGTTGCTGCCGATGGGGCCGAGGTCCGGCAGGCGCAATGGCGCGCCGTGGTTCTCCGCAATGTAGCCGCGCGCCTGCGGGTCGAGCAGCTCGACGCGGAATTTCAGACCGCGCGGCAACACGGCGATTTCCAGCGGTTCAAGTTCCAGCACGCCCAGTTCGGTGGCGATGCGCAGCCGTCCCTGTTCTGGCACCAGCAAAAGCTCGCCATCGGCGTTGAAGAACACACGCTCCATGGAGCGGTTGGCGCGGTAGCTGTAGATGCTGATTCCGGCCGGTTTTTCCGCCGCCGAATTGGCCGCCATGCTCACTAGCCCGTCGATGAAGTCGGTGGGCTCGGTCGGAATATCCAACGGGTTCCAGCGCAGGCGATTGGGCGTCACTTCACCCAACGGGCCACCGGCCAGTTGCCGATCCAGTTTGACGAACGCCGGGTGATTGGCCGATGGCTGAATGCGGTACATCCAGGTGCGCCGCGCTTCGCTGCGGGCCATGGTGAATGCAGTGCCGGAGAACAGTTCGGTGTAGAGACCGTATGGCGCCTTCTGCGGGGAATTCTGGCCGACGGGCAATGCGCCAGGCAACGCCTCGCTGCTGAATTCGTTGCCGAAGCCGGACTGGTAGGCCAGCGCTGGCGCCGTTGAATCGAGGTTCATGGAGCCTCCTGAACAGGGAGTAGGCAATGGCCTGTCACTCTGTTTCAGAGGTTCCGGCACGCCTGGGTTGTTTTTGTCGTAATTCGATTACGCACAACGTAATTTGATTGGTATTGACCGTCAAGCTATAAAGACGCCCATTCGTCCCGGAATCAGACCGCCTCCATGGAAACGCCGCGCAACAACGACAAACAGAAAGTCCGCTCGGCCGAGGTCGGCACCGACATTCTCAAGGCACTGGCCGAGCTGTCACCGTCGACGTCCCTGTCGCGCCTGGCCGAGCACGTGCAGATGCCGGCGAGCAAGGTCCACCGCTATTTGCAGGCCTTGATCGCCAGCGGTTTTGCCGAGCAGAACACCGCCACCAATCATTACGGCCTGGGTCGCGAGGCCTTGCGTGTGGGGTTGGCCGCACTCAACAGTATGGACGTGCTCAAAGTTGCCGCCCTGCCCCTGGCCGAGTTGCGCGATGAATTGAACGAGACGTGTTTTTTGGCGGTGTGGGGCAATCAAGGCGCGACCGTGGTGCATATCGAACCGGCGGTGCGCGCGGTGACGGTGGTGACGCAATTGGGCTCGGTGTTGCCGTTGCTCAGCTCGTCGACCGGATTGGTGTTCGGCGCCTATTTGCCGAAACGAGAAACCGTAGACCTGCGCGAGCAAGAACTGCGCAACGCTACTCCCCATGCGCTGGCGGACGATCAGGCGTATGCCGCGCTGTGCGAACAGATCCGTGAGCGCGGTTTGCATCATGTCCATGGTTTGTTGATGCCGGGCGTCGATGCCTTGTCGGCACCTGTTTTCAACGCCGTCGGCAACGTGGCGGCGGTCATGACCATCGTTGGTCCGGCATCATTGTTTCACGCCGACGAAAACGGCCCGGCGGCGCAGCGATTGCTGACGACGACGCGGGCCGTAAGTTGGCGAATGGGATATGAGCCATCCGCCGTCACAGGTTAATCAAGTTGATCGCCTACTGGAGCGATTACTTGTTTCGGTAGGATTCGACTACAACCCGACCTGCTTTATTAAGGTCGGCGATATCCAACTCGGTCACTCGATCATTTTTATCAAAAGTCCATCGCTTGAAGAAAATACCTGCGTACTCATCATTGAACGCCGGCAGTTCATTCTCTTGCACTTTCTCCATGATCGCCCAGCTCAAGCTCTCGGAATAATCAACCATCTGCTTTCCTTCGTCGTTGACCACTACCGAATTCAGGTAGGTTTCATCGGCATTGATCGCAATACTCATATCACCGAAAACCTCAGCCAACTTTTTACTGACTTCTTCCAACAAATAATTTTTCACAAACAGCATCCTTTCCATAAATAAGGGATCGGCCAAGATACATTCAAAAAGACAAATACAAATTGACGGGCCGACGCCCACTTTATAAAACACTCCAACAACACAAGTAACTCTAAAACTTGTATGCATTCGTAAACATATAACCACCCATCAAACAACGATACCCAACGTTTTTGCCTTGGCCACTGCTTGAGTTCTACGCGCAACCCCCAATTTCCCGTTAATCCGGCGCGCATGGGTTTTAACTGTATGTAACGATATGAACAACAGATCGGCTATTTGTTGATTGGAGTTCCCCAGGGCAACCAACTCAAGGACTTCTATTTCACGCTGACTTAACCGGTTCTGGCCCAAAGCCGCCGATTCAGGGGTAAGCGCTGAATCAGTACGACCCATCGCCTCCGGCAAGCGTGGCTGGCGTAATCGAAAGTCGCGAAGAGCCTGTTGAAGGTTACAACGCTCGACCATTGCCAGGCCTTCCTGCAACGACTGGCGGGCAGCAGGCGTATCGCCCGTCAGCCAGGCCACTTCTGCCAGTGCCAGGTGCAATTGCGCTTGCAGCCCCGACATTCCCCGTTGTCGTGCCCAGTTCAACTGGGCCTCGAGCTGCACCAGAGGGGCTTGCGCCTGCCCGCGATACACTTCGGTCAGCACCAGCAGGTATTCAAGGCCGGGAATCAGCTCCAGCGTCGCCGGCGGAGCCTGTCGTGCATGGGCACCATGATAGTGGCGCAGCACCCGGGTCAGGGCTTCATGGGCCAATTCCGGGCGGCCCTGCTGTAGCCAGAAATGGCAGCTGATTTGCAGCAGGACACTGCGGTAGACCGAGTCTGGAATCCGCCGCTGTTGCATCAACCGCTCGGCGTCACGCAGCAGGACAAAGGCCTGCGCGTAGTCCTGGCGATTGGCGGCCAATTGCGCGAGGCCGAGAAAGCCATAAAGCACGCGCTTGTCCTGACTGCGCAGGCACATCTGTAGCCCGCTTTCGAAGTACTCGGCCGCTTGTGCATCCTGTCCCTGAGACAAGCTCAAACGCCCGCGACGCAAGGCAATCCGCCCGAGCAACGGTTCGGCCAGCGGTTGCCGCTTGGCAAGCAAATCGTTCATGTTCGCCAGCAAGTGCTCGGCCCTGCCGGGCGCTCCCCGTTGTTCGAGCACTTGCGCGTGATCGAGCTCCAGCAACCCTTCGAACACCAGCGAATCGTGCGCGCGCGCCAGGCACAACGCCTCACGGTTGAGGGCCTGCGCCACCTCAAGCTCGCCCCGCAGCAACGCTTGCTGGGTCAGGCCGGACAGGCACATCAGCCGGGCGCCCCACAGCGGGGGGCCGAGCTCGCTGAGCGCCTCCAGCAAATGCGTCCGCGATGGCTCCATGCGCCCCTGCAAATGCAAGAGCCAACCCTGCAAGGCTTGCCAGCGCGCGATCAGCTGCTGTTGCTGGAGCGCCGACGGCTGAGGCATGAAGCGCGACAAGTGCTCGATGCATTCGCCCGCCTGCTCGAACCGCCCGGCGAACAGCAACGCTGCGGTGATCAGCCCCACCAGTTGCGGCGAGCTCAGCGTAAGCTCCTCGCCTTGCCGTTCATGCAGACGCAACAACAGCACCACTGTCTGCTCCTCGAACAGGTGCTCGAAACTGAAATGCTGCAACAGGCTGACCGCAACTTCGAACTCTTGCGCCAGCAAGGCCTGTTCAAATGCCGCTTTCCAGTCCAGTTCAGCGGCGAACCACTGACAGGCGCGGCGATGCCAGGAGCGTCCCTCCGGCCATTGTTCTTCGCGCATCAAATGCGTGAGTGGCGCGAAAATCTGCAGCCAGTCTGTCGAGTCCTGCCAGGGCTCGATAAAGCAACCCAACGCCTGCAACGTATTCAGGTACTGCGCGCCCTCCCCCGCACCGAACAGGTGGTCGCACAGCCGGGCATTGAAACGCGGCAGATGGGCGAGCACCCGCCAGGCTTCCGTGAGCTCCGGGGTCAGAATGCTGAACAGTTCGTGCTCAAGGTAATCGTGCAGCGTGTCCGGCCGAGCATGCAGCGGCTCGTTGCGCGACCCGTCGCATTTTTGCAGCAACGCAATCCGCACACCCGCGCACCAGCCGCCGCTCAGTTCGACGATCCTGCTGGCACGCTTGGCGGCCTGCTCTGGCTCCAGGTGATGCAACAGTCGGGCGATTTCAGTTTGAGTGAAAGCCAGCGTGGCGCGCTCGCAGTCGTACAGTTCGTCGGCGAGCAACAGGCGTGGCCAATTGCAGGGAGGGCGGCGGCGACCACTCAGCCACCAGGTAATCACCGGGTTACTGATCGCCAATAGCCGGTCGAGCAAAAGATCCAGCTCCGGGTCGGGCGTGCGGCAATAGTCATCCAGGCAGACCCAGGTCGGCGTTTGCAATTGCGCCAGATACGCCAGCAATCCTTGTTCGTCCGCGGAGCTCGATCCCAACGCCCGAGCCAACCGCTGAAGAAACTCGCCGACACTCAATGACGCACCCGCCAATGGCAGCCAACAGACGTGACACGGTTCGGGCGCCCGCAGCAGGCATTCGATGAGTAGCGCACTCTTGCCACTGCCGGCCGGCGCACAGAGCAGTTTCACCCGCGCTGTCGAGGCCAGTAACGGCTCGATCAACCGCTCGCGAGTCAGGTGATGGGAAGACAAGCGGGGCAAGAGTCCAGTACGGTCCAGACACGGGGCCATGGCAGTCATAGTGGTGCGCCTTTTTATAATTGTGGCGCCACCCTAGTCCTCCCCACACGACTTGTTGAAGAAGTATTCAACACGCTGATCGACACCTATAAAAAAGGTGACCGCAAAGTCACCTTTTTCCGTAGGGGCTGTAGGAATGATTACCTTACCCCTGTACTCCGCAGCGCTGCCGGCGTGTAGTCACCTGCCTTGGCATCAATACCGAATTCGAAGCTGCGCTTCTCTTCGTTCTTCATCCCCAGTGCGATGTAGCGACCGGCAATCAGGTCATACAGCGCTTCAACGGTATAGGCCGGCACCTGGTGATCGTAGTAGAACTGGGCATGCCCTTCGGCGACACGCCAGAGCTGGCCACGACCGTCGTAGTGATCCGCCAGCGCCACCTGCCAACTGTCTTCGTCGATGTACATGTGCCGCTTGGCATACACGTGCCGTTCGTTGGGCTTGACCGTGGCGACGACCTCCCAGACCCGGTGCAACTCGTAACGTGTCAGGTCCTGATTGATGTGCCCGGCCTTGATCACATCGGTGTACTTGAGGTTGGGCGAGTCGAGCTTGTAGCTGTTGTAAGGGATGTACATTTCCTTCTTGCCGATCAGCTTCCAATCGTAGCGATCCGGTGCGCCGGAAAACATGTCGAAGTTGTCAGTGGTGCGCAACCCGTCGGACGATGTACCGACGCCGTCATAGGCTACTTGCGGTGCACGCCGCACGCGACGCTGGCCGGCGTTGTAGATCCAGGCCTTGCGCGGTTCCTTGACCTGATCGAGCGTCTCGTGAACCAGCAGCACGTTCCCCGCCAGCCGCGCCGGTGCGGTCACTTCCTGTTTGAAATAGCTGAGGACGTTCTCGTCGCTGCCCGGTTTCAAATCCCCCAGCAGCGAAGGCACCGCGACCTCATCCTTGAAACGGATCACCGTGAAGTCGCCATTGGATTGCGGCGTGGCCTGGGTGATGGTGCGACGCAAATTGCCACCGTGATAACGGGTGACATGGTTCCAGATGACCTCGACGCCGTTCTTCGGAATCGGAAACGCGTAGTAGCGATTGCCGGTGAAATTGGCCAGGCCATTGCCGTCGTTGATCGGCGTCACGTTCAGCGCGCTGCGCTTGGCCGACTCGTAGATGTCCGCTGGCAAGGCCACCGTACGATGGGTCGGGTAGACCGGGATCTTGTAGGTCTCCGGGTAGCGCTTGAACATCGCAATCTGACCGTCGGAGAGTTTGTCTTTGTACTTGTCGACGGTTGCTGCGGTGATGGTGAACAGCGGCTTTTCATTGGCGAACGGGTCGGCGAGGAAACCTTTGCTGTCCACCGCACCGGCGTTTTTCGGCAGGCCGCCGGTCCAGGCCGGAATCGAACCGTCGGCATTGCCAGCCTTTTCACCGCCCAGTGGCGTCAGGCTGGTGCCGAGTTTGTTGGCTTCTTCCGGCGACACTGCGGCCATTACATCGACGGCCAACAGGCTCAGAGCCAGAACGCTGCATTGCAGAATCATTTTGCGCATTGAAATCATCCTTCTCAGCCAGATCAGAAGTTCACGCCAAAGCTCAGCGCCAGGAAGTCGCGATCTTCCAGAGTGTTGTAGTCACCGCCGAAGAAGTCGGTGTAACTCAAGCTCGCGGTATAGGTGTTGCGATAGTCCGCATCGACGCCGACGCTGATCGCCTTGGCGCCTTCATTGAATAGACCGTTGGGGCCGTAACCGGCGACATCGTGGGACCACGACAGGTTGGGTTTGAAATTGATCCCGGCGATGACGTTGTTGTAATCAAGGATTGCGCGGGCGCGGTAGCCCCAGGACGTCGAGGTGACGAAACCGTCGGTATCGCCACGGAAACCGTACTGTCCGTAGACCGAATCGCGGCCATAACGCAGCTTGCTTTTGTCCTCCAGCCCGCCGACGTGAACAACGGCCGCTTCACCGACCAACGTCAGACGGTCCGCCCCCGCGACCTGATCGATGAAGTGCGTCAGGGTGCTCTGGATCT
Source organism: Pseudomonas sp. IT-P100 (assembly GCF_949767185.1). NCBI lineage: Bacteria > Pseudomonadati > Pseudomonadota > Gammaproteobacteria > Pseudomonadales > Pseudomonadaceae > Pseudomonas > Pseudomonas sp. IT-P100. The sequence goes on along the minus strand of NZ_CATKQK010000022.1, from coordinate 233,745 downwards.
GCGTCACTTCCTTGCGGCGATAGCCTTTGTTGTCCGCGCCGGGCGTCGTGGCGATCGGCGAGGCCGCGCCGCCGGCAATCGGGTTGAGCATGGCCAGTGTCAGATCGGTGCTGTTGACCTGCACCGGCAAGTTGGGGCGATAGCTGATCTCGCCGGTCCATGCGGTGCCGGTGGGCAAGGTAGTAGAGAAGCTCGCGCCGTAGAGACGGATGTCTTCCGGATATTCGAGGTAATACTGGCCACGACCGAGCATCACACTCTGGGCCAGCGCCGAACCGGTGCCGGGGGCAATGGCGTTGGCGGTACCGACGATGGCCGGAATCCGTGCAAGCGTTCCCAGCCCGGCGGTGGTGGTGCCGACGTTCGGCGTGCGGCTGTGGTAGTTCATGAAGTACAGGCCGTACTCGGTGTCGTCGCCCAGCCAGCGCAACGCGGTGCCCCATTGCCCGGAGTCGCGGGCATCGCGGTCGCCGCCACGAGGCACGATCACGCCTTCCCTGCCGACCTGGAACCCTTGGCCAAAAGCGGCAGCGATCGGTTGCAAAGGCGCAATCGCCGGGCTGGCGACTGTATAGCCTGTGGTGCAGCCGTCTGCCGCCACGTCCCCGCCGAAGAAGGTGCCGCAGTTGTCGAGAACGGTCTGGTCCCACTCCAGTTGATAGAAACCTTCCACCGTCAGTTTGTCGGTCAGCCCCTGAGAAGCGAACAGCATGTTCACCGGAATCAGGCCTTCCTTGATCTCCGCACCAGGACGGCGGAACGCTGAAACGTCGACCGGGTTGATGCTGTTGATCGAGTTGCCGATGAAGGTACTTTCGCCCCAACTGACCACCTGTTTACCGGCGCGCACAGTGCCCGGCAAATCGGCGATGGAGTAGTTGTGATAGACGAACGCATCGAGGATCTGCGCACCGGAAGACTTGGAGCCCTCCTTGCGATTGTGGTCGCTGATCGGTTTGAACTCGCGGTCTTCGTCCTTCAATTCGAAGTCGTACCAATACTTGCCACGGACGAACACCCCGGTGTCACCGTACTTCAGCTCCAGGTCGTGAATACCCTTGAAGATCTTCGAGAAGGTTTCGCCCTTCTTGAAGTTCAGCCGCCCGTCGTCACCGGTGGACGCCTGGCCGGTCCCGCCGTTGACGGTGCCCACCAGCGACCTGTCGGCATCACGCATGCCCCAACTCGCGCCGACGGACAGCGAGGAGTCGAATGTCCCCTCGATTTCGCCAATGTTGAATGAAACGGCCTGCGCCTGGGCACAGCAACCCAAGGCAACCGCAGCGGCCAGCGCCTGCGGTGTGAAGATGGCGCGCATTGTTGTTTTTGTCATGCGTCTTCCCCGGTGAGTGACAGAAGGCCCCACCCTACTGCCGCAGCTCGGGAGCGATAAGCGCACGAAGGAGGTATTCGTTGTGTACCTCTAAAGGATGAATGGCCTTGCCGCGTGGAGTGATGCGCGAGGTATGGATGAAGTGGATGGAGGCTCATCAGCCGGATGCATGAACGCCAGACTGTTACCCGGACTGCAACACTGCATGTTCGGAATCGCTATTTTTCCTTTGGGTTCAAGCGCTTATTCTTCGCGGGCTTTCACAGCAAACGGCCTGACGACACACAGCGATAGCTGTGTGATCAGTTCGCGCCCATTGGCGACAGATTTCAGATGAATCGAAGGTTTCGACTCATCGCCCCGTGTTCACTGACGTTGATTTGTAGCTCCTTGATCCAACGTCTTACCTTGGCCGCTGCGTTTGCAGCGGCCTTTTTTATGGGCGATGGTTTTTTGAGGGATGGCAGGTCTCAGGCGAGCCCTGGCGAAAGCGAAGGAATCAGAGCGCGTACTTCTGCAAATTCCCCATCATTTCCTTCAGCGCTTCAATGTTGTCCTTCGGATGCGCCGCGCCTTCGAAATCACAGATCTGCTGCCAGTGCGCCGCGACGTCTTCCGGAGAAAAACCGACCCGTGGATCGAACCCTGCACCCAGGCTACGCTCCCAGCGCACCTTGCCCATCCAGCCGCCGCCGACCTCAAACAACCCGGACGTTTCCTGGCAGTTTTCGCTTGCGAGGTACACCACCAGCGGGCTGACCAGCTCCGGCTTGAGTTGCTCGAACACTTGCGGCGGAATCAGGCCTTCGGTCATGCGGGTGCCGCCGGTGGGGGCGATGGCGTTGACCAGGATGTTGTTTTTGCGGCCTTCGATAGCCAGCGTGCGGGTCAGGCCGTAGAGGCCGAGCTTGGCCATGCCGTAGTTGGACTGGCCGAAGTTGCCGTAGATGCCCGAGGTCGACGCCGTGAAGATCACACGACCATAGTTTTGCTCGCGCAGGTGCGGCCACGCGGCGCGGGTCACTTTGTAGGCGCCTTCGACGTGGACGCGGTAAACCACGTCCCAATCGGCGTCGTCCATTTTGTGGAAGGTCTTGTCCCGCAGGATCCCGGCGTTGTTGACCACCACGTCGACACGGCCAAAGGCGTCGAGGGCGTGTTGCACCAGTTTGTCACCCTCGGTGACGGAGTCATGGTTGGCCTCGGCGGTGCCACCGGCCTCGCGGATCTCAGCCACGACACGGTCTGCCGCAGATGCGTTGGCGCCTTCGCCTTGAGCCGAGCCGCCAAGGTCGTTGACCAGCACCTTCGCGCCCTGTTTCGCGAACAGCAGCGCATGGGCACGCCCGAGGCCGCCACCGGCTCCCGTGATGATCACGACTTTATCTTCGAAGCGCACAGGCTCATTCATTGGGGGACCTCCAGCAGGCCAAGGGACAATGAGTCCGAGTGTCAGGCAAGGCGCCGCGGGTCACAATAAACACGGGGGAGGCTGAATGGTGCGCGATAAGGCTGGGGGATGATGACGCTGGGGATTGGGGTGATAGGGGAAAGATCGCAGCCTCGTTTCACTCGACAGCTCCTACATTTGGATCGTTGTGTAGGAGCTGTCGAGTGAAACGAGGCTGCGATCTTTTCAGACCTGACTCACGAGCAGGCCGCCTTCAACGGCAGCGAAATCAACCGGTCGCGAAACGCCAGATAGTGTTTCAGCACCTGCGCGGGCGCTTCCGTCTGCGGATAGTGGCCGATGCCGGGCAACAGCACGGTATCCGGCTCAGGGATCAACTCCCGATAGCGCTCGACCATGTGCCGGCCCGAAATCGGATCGGCCTCGCCATCGATCACCCGCAACGGCACCTCACCGCGCTGCATCGCGCTGACCCAACGCTCGCGCTGGACCCGACGTTCGGGAATGTAGGCAATCAGCTTGTGCATGATCCGGGGCCCGTGATTGCTGTCCACCAGGCTCCAGAAGTCATCCATCTCACTCTCGCTAGGACGGCTCTGCGGCCCGAAGATCTGCCGGAAACTCTTCACCAGCGCATCCCGGGAAAAGGCTCGGCCGATCATCCAGCCCAGCGGGCTGAGCAACAGTTTTTGCATGAGTACCGGGCGGTGGGCTTCCGGAAACAGGCCGCCATTGAGGAACACGCAGCTGGCAAGATGAATGCGCGATTCATAATGCCGGGCCAGCAGTTCCTGTGCCACGCTGTCGCCATAATCGTGGGCCAGCACGTGCACCGGCTGTTCGACATTCAAATGCGCCAGCAATGCCTGTTGCAGATCGGCTTGATCCAGCAGGCTGTATTCGTGGTTCACCGGTTTGGCGGAATCGCCGAAGCCAAGCATGTCGCAGGCGATCAGCCGATAGCGCTGGGCCAGCGGCTGCCACAGGTAATGCCAGTCCCAACTGGCAGTCGGAAAGCCATGGATGAGCAACAGCGGCTCACCCTGCCCCGCCGTCCAGTAACGGAGGTTCTGGCCACGGAACACGAACGTCTGGCCGCGTTTGCGCCAGACACACAGAGGGATCTCGGCAAGTGGCATCAGAGTTTATAACCCGGGTCTTGTTGATCGAGTTTGCGCAGCAACGCTGGCCAGGCCAGTGCGCCGCCCATGCCTTGTGCACTTTTGGTGACACCCGCGATCATCGCCTTGGCGCCCGCCAGAATCTGCGGTTCGATGGCGATCAGTTCCGCGCCACCGTTCTGCGCCATCACCTGGATATCGCAGGCGCGCTGAAAGGTGAACATCATCAGGAACGTATCGGCGATGGAGCCGCCACAGGTCAGCAGGCCGTGGTTGTGCAGCATCAGGAAATTGTTTTCACCGAGGTCGGCTTGCAACCGCGCCTTCTCTTCATGGTTCAGCGCTACGCCTTCGTAGGCGTGGTAGGCCAGGCTGGACAGGACAAACAACGACTGCTGGCTGATTGGCAGAACGCCTTGCTTCTGCGCCGAAACCGCAACGCCTGAGGCCGTATGGGTATGCAGCACGCACACCACGTCGTGACGTACTTCATGCACGGCGCTGTGGATGGTGTACCCCGCCGGGTTGATCTCGTAAGGGCTGTCCATCAGCTTGTTGCCGGCCTGATCGACCTTCACCAGGCTCGACGCCGTGATCTCGTGAAACATCAGCCCGAACGGGTTGATCAGGAAGTCTTCGGTGCCGGGCACCTTCGCGGAAATGTGGGTGAAAATCAGATCATCCCAACCGTGCAGGGCGACCAGGCGATAACAGGCCGCCAGATCGACGCGGGTCTGCCACTCGGCGGCGCTGACCTGGTCCTTGACGCTGGGGGACGATTGGAGGGGGGCTACGCTCACGGCAGGGAACCTCGTTTTTTTATTATGGAGTGTTTCCAATGACTACCGAGTCTAGTCAGCCCTCGAGGTTCGCGTAGTTGCATTGGCAGCCAGCTTGATGGCCTAACGAGTCAGTGCGCGAACAAGCATGGATCCATGTCAAGGTACCGACGCCAGCAAAGGCGCAGCGAGCCTCTACAACGCCCCCTCCTCACCGTCATAAAATCCGAGCCTTATAAGGCTGGGCGAACGGCCAGTCAGCCGCGCAGGGCCGTGGCCAGTTCCGCCAGCCAAGGCTCGGCATCGGTTTCCGGTGTAACGCTTTCGCTGGCATCCAGGCGCAGCATCGGCAGCACTTCGCGGATGCCCAGTTCGCCGAACAGTTCACGCATCAGTTCGCCGCCGCCGCAGAACGTGTCGCCATAGCTCGCATCACCCAGACCGATGACAGCACCGGGCAAACCACGCCAGGCCGCTGGCAACTGATCGCGAATGGCGAAATACAGGGATTGCAGGTTGTCCGGCAGTTCACCCATGCCGGTGGTCGACGTCACCGCCAGAAAGACATCGGGGCCGAATGCCTGAACATCGGCGAGGCTCGCACGCGGGTTGTGAAAGGTTTCGAATCCCGCAGTTTTCAAAATGTTCGCGGCGTGGCGGGCGACTTCTTCAGCCGTGCCGTACACCGAGCCGGAAAGGATGGCGACTTTCATCAATCTGATCCTGAAGCTTAAAAGACCGGGATATTAACAGCACAGACCTCATTGTTCTTTTAGAATGCAGAACGTCAATCAATCAGGAAGGGATTCTTCAATGATCAACGCGCAATTGCTTCAAATGGTCATCAACGCCTCCAATGACGGCATCGTGATCGCCGAAAAAGAAGGCGAGCAAGACAACATTCTGATTTACGTCAACCCGGCATTCGAACGCCTGACCGGTTACACCAGCGAAGAAATCCTCTACCAGGATTGCCGCTTCCTGCAGTCAGGCGACCGCGATCAGGACGCACTGCAGTTGATTCGCGAGGCGCTGGACAGTGGCGGCTCCTGCCGGGAAATCCTGCGAAATTACCGCAAGGACGGCACCCCCTTCTGGAATGAGCTGTCGCTTTCGACGGTGAAAAACCCGAGCGACGGCCAGACTTATTTTGTCGGCGTGCAAAAAGACGTGACTGTTCAGGTCAAGGCGCAGCAGCGGGTTACACAGTTGGAGGCGCAAGTCGCCGAGCTTGAAAAAGAGCTTGCCGCGCTAAAAGCGACGAACGGCGAAAACAAATCCAAGAATTGATTGTCATTAACTACAATCACCGGTGACTTTGTAACTATTTCATTCGAGCAGATCATGCAACGCGACGCACTCCTGACCCAGGATGAGCTGGATTTCATCCAGACCATGCAACACAACCCGCAACTCAATGTGCGGGATGCGACGTCGAGCCTGCTCGTCAACGGTGGTTCGCAAATCCGTGACTTGCTCACGCGGCTTGCCGCACATGAGCAAGTCACCATCCAGGCCAATTTCGAAAATCAGCAAATGACCTTCCCGCTGCATCTGGTGGAAGACGAGTTTCATGCGCTGCATTTGCGCCTCGGCGTCCCCAGCATCTATGAAGACGGGCCGATGGTCCGGCCATGGCGCCTGGTACTCGACGAGCCGGTCGCGCTGGAAAATGCCAGTGGCCAGCCGGGTACGATGTGGGTGCACGAGGTGTCGTTCAAGGGCGTCCTGCTGGAAGTCCGCAACAAGACCAAACCACCCAAACATTTCGCGTTGTGGTTCAGCCCTTCAGGCTATGAGCGGATCGCGATGCGCGGCACCTTCGAGAAGGAAACCGATAACGGTTTCTACGCGTATCAGTTGAGCCAGAGCGACACCGACGAAACCGAGCGCCTGCGCCAGTACATCCTTCAGCAGCATCGGCTGACGCATCCTGCCCTGCACCTCTGATTCAGGTATCCAGGTTGCCTGCCAGGAACTGTTTCAGACGCTGGCGCATCACCATTCCCTCGCTCCCCAGACAACCAATGGACGAGCCGTTCAGGCTCTCTTGCGCCAGATCCGACGCATCGCCGGCGAGCATCAACTGGCAATCCAGGCTCATGGCCAGCCGATTCAAACGCCGCGGCAGCTCAGGGGCAGGAGCATGACTGGACACCAGCACCAACGCCTGTGGCTTGACTCTTTCGCAGATCAGGGTCAATTCGTCGAAGGGCTGTCCGAGCGCCAGCACTTGAATCGCCGAATCGACACTGCTCAGAAACAGCGCCGTGAGCAGCACTTCCAGCTCGCGACATTGATCGTTAAGGGCAGCGACAATCACGCGGCGCGGCTGCATGACACGTACCAACAGCAGACGCTGCAACACGCGCGAACGCAGAAAGCCATCCAGGAATAGCCACTCGCTTGTCTGACCGAACCCTTCATGGCGTTGCAGCAATTGCTGCCAGAGCGGAATCAGAATGTCCTGGAACGCCACCGTCAGGGGATAACTGGAAAAAATCTGCCCATAAACCTGCTCCAGTTGCACCTCATCAAACGCACTGACGGCGACTTTGACCTGTTCCTGCCACTGCGCGTAATCCGCTTGCACCAGTTCATTGGGGATGAGGTGCGCCAGCGCCTGAAGCGGCGCGGTCCTGGCCAGGATCTTGGCGACCTTGCTGACGGCAACGCCGCGGTCGATCCAGCCAAGGATACTGTGGACCCGCTCGATATCGGCCATCGCGTACAAGCGATGCCCGCTTTCGGTGCGCTTGGGCTGGATCAGACCATAACGGCGCTCCCATGCCCGCAACGTGACCGGGTTGACGCCTGTCAGCCGAGACACCTCGCGAATCGGAAACAGCTCTTCCTGTTCAAGCGGAACAGAGGTCTGAGTACCAGCGACATCGTCAGTCAGAACAGGCATAAGGCAGGTCAACGTCCTTGCAAGGATTGGATCCCATTCTAACTCGGTTGCCCCATGATCATTCAACACATAGATGAACAACGATTATCAGGGGCACAACCTGTAGAATCGGAATAATCCTTGCTTGTTCCGAGACGCAGCCCACCACCCCGGCGCTGCGCCTGGCGAAACTCCTACCCGGAGTGACGCGTTAGTCCATACGGAGATACACAATGTCTACCCCACCCGTCACGCTGATGGTTGCGCGCCGCGTCGCCGATGGGCGTTATCAGGACCTGATGGCCTGGTTGCGCGAAGGCGAACAACTGGCCACCGACTTCCAGGGTTATCTCGGCTCAGGCGTGCTCGCCCCGCCGCCCGAGGATGACGAATTTCAGATTATTTTCCGCTTCGCCAACGAGCAGACGATGCACGCCTGGGAGCATTCCGCCTCGCGTACCGCTTGGCTTGCACGCGGCAGCGACCTGTTTGCGCTCAAGACAGAACACCGGGTGAGCGGCATCGAAGGCTGGTTCGGCGCTGCCGGCCAACGTCCCCCTCGCTGGAAACAGGCCGTGGCGATCTGGCTGGCGTTCTTCCCGGTGTCGCTGATGTTCAACGTTGTACTGGGGCCGCTGCTCGGCGAAATGAGCCTGCTGCCTCGGGTGTTGATCAGCACGCTGTGCCTGACGCCGTTGATGGTCTACTTCTTCATTCCGCTGTCGACCCGGATCCTTGCAGGCTGGCTGAACAGCACTCCCGCGCGTCCGGTGCCCGCCGATGCCTCGACTCTAAACCACTAACAATCCTCCTGTGGGCGCGAGCTTTTTGTGGCGAGGGAGCTTGCTCCCGCTTGAGTGCGCAGCGCTCACGACAGGGGGCCGCTACGCAGCCCAGCGCGAGCAAGCTCCCTCGCCACAAAAGCTCGCTCGCACAAAGCAGGCTCCACGATAGGTACACCACTCCCGTCGCTGGTATAGTTTTGCTCTTACCGCGACGCGAGCCGTTCATGACTTATTCATCCGCCCCGATCCTCATTACCGGTGCCGGCCAGCGTGTCGGCCTGCACTGTGCGCAGCGTTTGCTCGAAGACGGCCATGCCGTGATCTTCAGCTATCGCACTGAACGCCCCGGCGTACAGGCGTTGCGCGACTTGGGGGCGACGGCGGTATTCGGGGACTTTTCCACCGAAGCCGGGATCTTCGCGTTCATCAGCGAACTGAAAAACCACACTGACCACCTGCGCGCGATCATCCATAACGCCTCCGAATGGTTGGCCGAAACGCCGGAAACCGACGCCGCTGCCTTCACCCGCCTGTTCAGCGTGCACATGCTGGCGCCCTACCTGATCAACCTGCACTGCGCCGACTTGCTGCTACGCTCGAGCCCCGCCGACATCGTGCACATCAGCGATGACGTCACCCGCAAGGGCAGCAGTAAACACATCGGCTACTGCGCGAGTAAAGCCGGGCTCGACAGTCTCACGTTGTCCTTCGCCGCGAAGTACGCACCGGACATCAAGGTCAACGGCATCGCACCAGCCCTGCTACTGTTTAACCCCGACGACGATGAAGCCTATCGCACCAAGGTCCTGGCCAAGTCCGCGCTGGGCATCGAACCCGGCAGCGAAGTGATCTACCAGAGCCTGCGTTATTTGCTCGACAACCCTTATGTCACCGGCACGACCCTGACCGTCAACGGCGGACGGCACCTCAAATAGATCGCCCCGCGAGGATGTTCCATGACGTTATCCCTGTCCCAGAACTATCGCGAGATCCTCATCGGCCTCGGCGAAAATCCCGACCGCGAAGGCTTGCTCGATACACCGCTGCGTGCGGCCAAAGCCATGCAGTACCTGTGTCACGGTTATGAACAGTGTGTCGAAGAAATCGTCAATGGCGCGTTGTTCGCCTCCGACAACGATGAAATGATCATTGTCGACAACATCGAGCTGTATTCGCTGTGTGAACATCACCTGTTGCCCTTCATCGGCAAGGCGCATGTGGCTTATATTCCAACGGGTAAAGTGCTGGGTCTGTCGAAGATTGCACGGTTGGTGGACATGTTCGCCCGTCGTCTGCAAATCCAGGAAAACCTCACCCGGCAAATCGCCGACGCGGTGCAACAGGTGACCGGTGCCGCGGGTGTCGCGGTGGTCATCGAAGCACAGCACATGTGCATGATGATGCGCGGCGTCGAGAAACAGAATTCGACCATGAACACCTCGGTGATGCTCGGCGCCTTCCGCGAGTCGAGCAACACCCGTCAGGAGTTCCTGCAATTGATTGGACGGAGCAAGTAGCAATGCCACAACTTCAACCAGGAATGGCACGCATCCGGGTCAAGGACCTGTGCCTGCGGACATTCATCGGGATCAACGAGGATGAAATCCTCAACAAGCAGGATGTGCTGATCAACCTGACCATCCTGTATGCCGCTCAGGAAGCCGTGCGTGACAACGACATCGATCACGCGCTCAATTACCGGACCATCACCAAAGCGATCATCGCCCACGTCGAAGGCAATCGCTTCGCCCTGCTTGAGCGACTGACCCAGGAAATTCTCGACCTGGTCATGGCGAATGAATCGGTGCTGTACGCCGAAGTCGAAGTCGACAAGCCCCACGCCTTGCGTTTCGCCGAGTCGGTGTCGATCACCCTCGCCGCAAGCCGCTGACCGCGTCTGGCGCATCGTGCGCCAGGCTTTTATCATCCGCGCCACGATTCGATTGCACAGAGCCCGCCATGAACGATCAACAACGCCTCGAACTTGAAGCCGCCGCTTTCCGCCGGCTGGTCGCGCACCTGGACAGCCGCAAGGATGTGCAGAACATCGACCTGATGAACCTCTCGGGTTTCTGCCGCAACTGCCTGTCCAAGTGGTACAAGGCCGCGGCAGATGAGCGCCAGATCGAGGTCAGCCTCGATGACGCCCGCGAAGTGGTCTACGGCATGCCGTACGCCGAGTGGAAAGCCCAGTACCAGCAAGAAGCCAGCGCCGAACAACAAGCGGCGTTCGCCAAAGGAAAACCCAATGAGTGATTTGAACACCCTGCGCGCCAGCCTCAAGAGCGGCGAACACGTTTTTGCCGACACCCTCGCGTTCATCGCCGCGGGCTACGATTACCAGCCTCAGGCCTTCAACAACGGCGGTGTGGACAATGCGGCCGGGCAGAACGAAGGTTCGTGCAAGACTCTGGGCCTGGCGTTGCTGGAAGGCCTGAGCGATGAAGAAGCGCTGTTGGCGTTTGGCGAGCATTACCGTTCTGTCGTGGCGACGCCTGAAGGCAGCGATCACGGAAATATTCGTGCGTTGATTGCCCACGGTCTGGCCGGTGTGAAGTTCACCCAGCCCCCCCTGACACGCCGCTGATCAAATCCCGCAAAAAACCTGTGGCGAAGGAGCTTGCTCCCGCTGGACTGCGTAGCTGTCCCTATTTTTTGGGGCCGCTGCGCGACCCAGCGGGAGCAAGCTCCCTCGCCACAGGTTGCGTTTTACCTGCCCAGCACACATCCCGACTTTTAAGATTGACCCGCCCACTTTATTTCGTTTGCCGGGCACTGCTGCTCGCGGCTTAGATAAAAAGAAGCCTCCCTTCTTCAGAGTCGGTCATCCATGAGCAGCGAATCCATCAGCCGGTCGATCAACATCGTTCATCCTGTCACGCTCAGCCACGGCAAAAACGCCGAGGTCTGGGACACCGATGGCAAACGCTATATCGATTTTGTCGGCGGCATCGGCGTGTTGAACCTCGGCCATTGCCACCCGCACATCGTCGAGGCCATTCGCGAACAAGCCACCCGGCTGACCCACTACGCGTTCAACGCGGCGCCGCACGTACCCTATCTCGACTTCATGGATCGCCTGGCCGCGTTTATTCCGGTGGATTACCCGGTCAGTGGCATGCTCACCAACAGCGGCGCGGAAGCGGCGGAAAATGCGTTGAAGATCGTCCGTGGCGCCACCGGTCGCACGGCGGTCATTGCCTTCGACGGCGCCTTTCACGGACGCACGCTCGCCACGCTCAACCTGAACGGCAAAGTCGCGCCCTACAAACAGAAAGTCGGCGTACTGCCCGGTCCGGTGTACCACCTGCCCTTCCCCAGCGAAGACAACGGCGTGACCTGCGCCGAAGCGCTGAAGGCGATGGATCGACTGTTCAGTGTCGAAATCGATGTCGACGACGTGGCATGCTTTATCGTTGAACCGGTGCAGGGCGAAGCGGGCTTCCTGGCCATGGACGTCGAGTTCGCTCAGGCGCTGCGACGCTTGTGCGATGAAAAAAACATCCTGTTGATCGCCGATGAAATCCAGTCCGGGTTCGGCCGCACCGGTCAGCGTTTTGCGTTTTCGCGTTTGGGAATCGAGCCGGACCTGATCCTGCTCGGCAAAAGCATTGCTGGCGGTGTGCCGCTCGGTGCGGTGGTCGGGCGCAAGTCGTTGCTCGACACCTTGCCCAAGGGCGGACTGGGCGGCACTTACTCAGGCAATCCGATTGCCTGCGCTGCCGCATTGGCGACACTCGACGAAATGACCGATGCCAACCTGCATGCCTGGGGCTCGCAGCAGGAAGAAGCAATCGTCAGCCGTTACCACTCCTGGCGCGCCAACAAGACTTCGCCCTTTCTCGGGCGACTGACCGGCGTCGGCGCCATGCGTGGCATCGAATTGGCCCATGCCGACGGCACACCGGCCCCGGCGCAGCTGACGCAACTGCTGGCCCTGGCGCGAGAGGCCGGGTTGCTGCTGATGCCCAGCGGCAAGTCGCGCCACATCATCCGGTTGCTGGCGCCACTGACCACCGAGGCTGCCGTGCTGGAGGAAGGTCTGGACATCCTCGAAGCGTGCCTGGCGAAACTGACCTGACAGCAAACTGCGATCCGGGACTGACATAGCGAATTATGTTCGCTTGTCGTCCCCGATTTTGCGTCGCAATACTGGCCAAAGACCCCTTTCATCTAGCGAGATCATCACCACCTACAAGCCGAGGCATGCATGTATCACGACAATATAATTTATAAGAAAAAGTCCAACGATCCTCAATTCCTGCTCGGCGTAGCCGTGGTGCTGTTCCTCGGCGCCTACCTCATGAACCTGGGCAACAGCGCCCTCAGCCATTTCCTGCAACCATTGCTGGGCGATGCCCCGGACAGCCTGACCGCGCGCAACATCGCCATCGGCCTGGGAATTGCGGTACTGGGCACGCTGAATTTCCACGTCCTCGGGCGCTTGAAGTTCAAGGTGCAAACCACGGTGGTATGGATCGAGCTGCTGATTCTGTTCCTCGCGTTCTTTGACACCTTCGACCTCTCCTACAGTTTCATCCTCGACAAGGTCGGCTTCCTGATCATCCAGGGCGCTGCAACCACCTTGTACATCTCCGCCGTGGCCATCGTGATTGCCTTCGTGCTGGCGCTGATCGGTGCGGTGGCCAAGCTGTCGAACAACGGGCTGGCCAATGCCCTGGCCTCGTTCTACACCTCGTTCTTTCGCGGCGTGCCGCTGCTGATCCAGATCTACCTGATTTACCTGGGTCTACCGCAACTGGGCTATGTGGTCGATGCGGTGCCCGCCGGCATCCTCGCGCTGTCGCTGTGCTACGGCGCCTACATGACCGAGATCTTCCGGGCGGGTATCCAGAGCATTCCGGTCGGCCAGTGGGAAGCGTCACGCGCGCTGAACATCAGCCCGTTCAAGACCCTGAGCCGGGTGATCATGCCCCAGGCCTTGCGGGTGATCATTCCGCCCACCGGCAACCAGTTCATTGCCATGCTCAAAGACAGTTCGCTGGTGTCGGTGATCGGCGTCTGGGAACTGATGTACCTGGCCAAGACCCAGGGTCGCGCGGACTTCCGCCACCTGGAAATGCTGATCACCGCCGCGATGATTTACTGGGCCCTGTCGTTCATTCTGGAACGGGTACAGGCGCGAATCGAAAAACGGGTCAACCGATCCGTGGCAAGGGGTTGATGCGTGATGACTCAAACCAATACTGCTGAGCGACTGGACCTGGCCTCTGCTGCGCCGGCCAGCCCTTCGATGATTTCGATCACCGGCCTGAACAAGTGGTACGGCAACTTTCACGCCTTGCGCGATGTCGACCTGAACGTCGCCACCGGCGAAATCCTGGTGGTGTGCGGGCCGTCGGGCTCGGGCAAATCGACGATGATTCGTTGCATCAACCACCTGGAAAATTTTCAGAAAGGCCACATTCAGGTCAACGGCATCACCCTCACCAGCGAAGCGGAAAGCGTCAGCGCCGTGCGCAGTGAAATCGGCATGGTGTTCCAGAGCTTCAACCTGTTCCCGCACTTGAGCGTCATGGACAACCTGACCCTGGCCCCGCAACTGGTGCAAGGCGTGTCGGCCACCGAGGCGAAAAAACGTGCACAGGTTTACCTGGAGCGGGTGCGCATTGCCGAACACGCGCACAAATATCCGTCGCAATTGTCCGGCGGACAACAGCAGCGCGTGGCGATTGCCCGGGCGCTGTGCATGAATCCCAAAGTGATGCTGTTCGACGAACCGACCTCGGCGCTGGACCCGGAAATGGTCCACGAAGTGCTGGATGTCATGGGCGAACTGGCCACCGACGGCATGACCATGATCTGCGTGACCCATGAGATGGGGTTTGCCAGCAAAGTGGCTGACCGCGTGCTGTTCATGGACCAGGGCGAGGTTATCGAACAAGCCACCCCCGCCGAGTTTTTCAATAACCCACAGACCGAGCGCGCGCAGAAATTCCTGTCGCAGATCATCGGTCACTGAAGACCGCTTTGCCCCCATAAAACAATAACGAAACATGGAGATGGACATGGTCAGAAGTAAAAGCGTAACCACCCTCGCCGCCGCACTGTCGCTGTTGTTCGTCGGTGCCGCCAATGCCGGTGCCGTTCTGGACAAGATCCAGAGCAGCAAGACGTTGACCGTCGCCACCTCGGCGACCTGGCCACCCCAGGGGTTCATCAACGACAAGAATGAAATCGACGGCTTCGATATCGACGTATCCAAAGAGATCGCCAAGCGACTCGGCGTCGAGGCCAAGTTCATCACGCCCGACTGGGATGTGATCACCGCAGGCAAGTGGAACGGCCGCTGGGACGTGTCCGTGGGTTCGATGACCGCGACCAAGAGCCGCGCGCGGATTCTCGACTTCCCCGGGACCTATTACTACGTTCCCTACGTGTTCGCGGTGCATGACAAATCCAAAGTCACCGACCACAAGGCGCTGAATGGCAAAACCATCGGCGTTGAAGGGGGCACTACGTCCGAGGACTATTTCAGCCAGGCGCTGGCCATTGAAACCACGGACGTGCCGCCCGTCGTCTATGACGTAAAAACCGAAAAAATGAAGACCTACGCCGGTTCCGTCGGGCCGCTGGACGACCTGCGCCTGGGCGACGGTGCCCGTCTGGACGCCATCCTCACGCAACGCAGCACACTGGATGCCGCCGTCAAGAAGGGCTATCCGTTGCGGGCCGTCGACGACAACATCGCGTTCTATGAACCGCTGGCCGTCGCCACCGACAAGGGTGACCCGGAACTCAAGGCCAGGCTCGGTGAAATCATCGCCGCGATGCACAAGGACGGCACGCTGACCAAGCTGTCGGACAAGTGGTACGGCGTCGATTACTCGACCATCAAGTAATCACCCGCCCCTCCCCTGTAGGAGCGAGCCATGTGGCGAGGGGATTTATCCCCGTTGGGCTGCGGAGCGGCCCCGGCATTTCAACGTTAAAGCGCATCTACGACTGCTGCGCAGCCGAACGGGGATAAATCCCCTCGCCACACAGGCTCGCTCCCACATAGGTAAGGCAATTACCCAAGGATTGACCATGTCCTTTCCCAACACCTGGTATTCCCAAACCTCGCTGCCCCGCGCGGCCAGGTCCGAATTGAACAGCGACGAAAGCTGCGACGTCTGCATCATCGGTGCCGGCATCGCCGGGCTCACCGCCGCTCTGGAACTGACCCGACGCGGCAAACGCGTGATCCTTCTCGAAGCCCATCAGGTGGCGTGGGGCGCGTCGGGCCGCAATGGCGGCGTGGTGTCGCCGGGTTGGGCCGAAGGGTCTGGCGCGATCCGCAAAAAAGTGGGACTGGAACAGGCTCGGACGCTGTTTCAGATGTCGGTCGAAGGTGTGGAGATTGTCCGCCGCAACATCGCCGAACTGGCGCTGGCAGGTTGTGCGCCGTCCGCCGGCACGATTCGGGTCAAGCGTTACGACGATGGCGCCGGTGTAAAAAACCACATCGAAACCATGCGACGCGACTTCGGTTATGAACTCAACTTCCTCGACACCGCCAAGGTCCGCGCGCAGGCGCACACCCTTCGCTATTTTCAGGGTGTCGAAGATCCCAACGCCATGCACTTCCACCCGCTTAACTATTGCCTGGGCCTGGCCCTGGCCATTGAAACTGCGGGAGGCAGGATTTTCGAGCAGTCAAAAATGCTCGCCTGGCAGCGCGAAGGCGCCGACAAAATCGTCAGGACCGCTCATGGCAGTGTCCGCTGTCAGGACCTGATATTTTGCGCCGGCGGCTACGGCGGCCCGGAACTGCAAAAACTCAGTCGCGCCTACCTGCCGATCGCCACCTATGTGGTGCTGACCGAACACCTGGGCGACTCGATCAAAAACGTCCTCGATTCAGGCGCCGCATTCTCTGACGACCGCCGCGCTTCGGATTACTACCGCGTCGTCGAAGGCGACCGCCTGCTCTGGGGCGGACGCATCACCACCCGCAACGAACAGAATGAAAAGGCCCTGGCGGCCATGCTCAAGGCCGACATGGTGTCGGTCTATCCGCAGCTGGCGCCAGTGAACATCGAATTGGCCTGGTCTGGCCTGATGGGTTACTCGACCAACAAAATGCCCAACCTCGGGCTACTGGAACCGGGCGTCTGGGCTTGCACATCGTTTGGCGGTCACGGGCTGAACACCGGGTCAATTGGAGGCCGGGTGATCGCCGAAGCGGTGTGCGGGGAAAGTGTGCGGTATCAGTCGTTCAAACCGTATCTGCTGGACTGGAACGGTGGGCCGTTCGGGCGGGTGGCTGCCAATGCGATCTATCAATCGCTGAAGGTCATGGATTATGTTCAGGAGCGCTTTCGCGGTTGATCGCCATTTCCGCAAACCCTGTTAACCCTTGTGGGAGCTAGCCTGCTAGCGATGGCGTGTCAGCTACATCGATGTGACTGACACACCATCGCTAGCAGGCTAGCTGCCCCACAAGGGTTTGTGTTGACCGCATTTTTCGTGGGCAAAAAAAACCGGCCAAAGCCGGTTTTTTTTCATTTCAACGCTCTCAGAACTTGGCGTTCTGCAGGTCATCCAGATAACGCTCGGCATCCAGTGCCGCCATGCAGCCAGCACCCGCCGAGGTGATCGCCTGACGGTAAACGTGGTCAGCCACGTCACCGGCCGCGAAGATCCCTTCGACGTTGGTCGCCGTCGCATTGCCTTCACGACCGCCGTGCACCACCAGGTAGCCATCTTTCAACGTCAGCTGACCTTCGAACAGCGAGGTGTTCGGGGTGTGGCCGATGGCGATGAACACGCCGTCGACTTTCAGCTCGTCGAAGCTGCCGTCGTTGTTTTTCAGGCGAGCACCGGTCACGCCCATGTTGTCGCCCAGGACTTCGTCCAGGTTCGAGTTCAGCTTCAGGATGATCTTGCCTTCGGCAACGCGGGCATTGAGCTTGTCGATCAGGATCTTCTCGGCGCGGAAGGTTTCGCGACGGTGGATCAGGGTCACGGTGCTGGCGATGTTGGCCAGGTACAGCGCTTCTTCGACAGCGGTGTTACCGCCACCGACCACAGCTACTGGCTTGTTGCGATAGAAGAAACCGTCGCAGGTCGCGCAGGCCGAAACGCCTTTGCCCATGAACGCTTCTTCCGATGGCAGGCCCAGGTAGCGAGCGCTGGCGCCGGTGGCGATGATCAGCGCATCGCAGGTGTACGTCGCGCTGTCGCCGGTCAGGGTGTAAGGCTTGGCAGCGAAGTCCACGGCATTGATGTGATCGAAAACGATCTCGGTTTCAAAGCGCTCGGCGTGCTCTTTCATGCGTTCCATCAGCGCCGGGCCGGTCAGGCCGTGGACGTCGCCCGGCCAGTTGTCGACTTCGGTGGTGGTGGTCAGTTGACCGCCGGCCTGCATGCCGGTAATCAGCAGAGGCTTGAGGTTGGCACGGGCGGCATAGACCGCGGCGCTGTAACCGGCAGGGCCGGAACCGAGAATAATCACTCGCGAATGACGGACTTCAGACATGACCTGCTCCTGTTGACCGGCCCGGAACACCTGGCGCGGAACGCCGGGTTGCCGGCGGGAATAAAAAAGGACTGTTGAAAGCACTTGGGGAAGGCTTGAACTCGACAGTCCTGTAAAAAGATTGGGTGCAGCGTATCGAGGGGGCGAAGATTAAGGAAATACGGTTTAACAATCCAGCTCATAGGCGGTCTCTATCCGGTTGCCGTCTATATATAGGCGCCTTTGTTACAGTTGATGTCGATGCTGCGACCGCGCTTTCGCCCGTCAGGCAAAGCCGGTAAGGTCGGCGCGTTTCCCCTCTGCTCGGAGCACGATATGCCCGCCCCTGTTCTGTCCGGCCCGCAATACCTGCGCGAAGGCCTCAAGCTGGTCCTGAGTCCCAGCCTGCGTTTATTCGTGTTGTTGCCGCTGGCAATCAATCTGGTGCTGTTCGTCGGATTGATCTATCTGGCCGGCCATCAATTCAGCCTGTGGGTCGATACGCTGATGCCGTCCCTGCCCGACTGGCTGAGTTTTCTCAGTTACGTGCTCTGGCCGATCTTTGTCGTGCTGGTGGTGTTGATGGTGTTCTTTACCTTCACCATGCTGGCCAACGTCATCGCCGCGCCGTTCAATGGCTTCCTGGCGGAAAAAGTCGAAGTGGTGGTACGCGGCACCGACGACTTCCCCTCTTTCAGCTGGGGCGAACTGATCGCCATGATCCCACGCACCCTGGCTCGGGAAATGCGCAAACTCGGCTACTTCCTGCCGCGGGCGCTCGGGCTGTTCATCCTCTCGTTCATCCCCGTGGTGAACATCATCGCCGCGCCGCTGTGGCTGCTGTTCGGGGTGTGGATGATGGCGATCCAGTACATCGACTACCCGGCGGACAACCACAAACTGGGCTGGAACGAAATGCTCGCCTGGCTGCGCGAGAAGCGCTGGCAGAGCATGAGTTTTGGCGGCAGTGTTTACCTCGTGCTGCTGATTCCGGTGGTCAACATTCTGATGATGCCGGCGGCGGTGGCGGGGGCGACGTTGTTCTGGGTGCGTGAACGCGGCGCGGAGAATCTGGTGACCCAACGCTGAGCCTGTCACAAATCCATCATCAAAACGCCACAACGACGACATGGCCTCAGCCGACACTGAGGTCATGACGACAGCTCTGCATATCACTCTGATCACCGAAACCTTCCCTCCCGAAATCAACGGCGTGGCCAATACCCTTGGCCGCTTGTGCGACGGTTTGCGCGCGCGCGGGCATCAGGTTGAACTGGTGCGGCCACGGCAGGGTTGCGATCAGCAGTTGGGCAGCGACGATGGGTTGCTGCTGTGCCGGGGCTGGCCGCTGCCGGGGTATCCGGGTTTGCAATGGGGTCAGTCATCGATGCACAAGCTGCTGCGACGCTGGAAGCGCCAGCGCCCGGACGTGCTGTACATCGCCACGGAAGGACCGCTGGGCCTGTCGGCGCTGCGCGCGGCACGGCGCCTGGGGATTTCGGTAGTCAGCGGCTTCCACACTAATTTCCAGCAATACTCCAACCAGTACGGGCTCGGCTTGCTCACCCGCCTGCTGACCCACTACCTGCGCTGGTTTCACAATCGTTCGACGCTGACCCTGGTGCCAAGTATCAGCCAGCGGATGGAACTGGAGCGCCGGCATTTCGAGCGCCTGGCGTTGCTGTCTCGCGGAGTCGACAGCCAGTTGTTTCACCCGACCAAACGCCTGCCATCGCTGCGCGAACAGTGGGGTCTGGGCGAGAAGGATATTGCGCTGATTCACGTAGGGCGTCTGGCGCCGGAAAAAAACCTTGGCTTGCTTAAACGCTGCTTCGACACGCTGGCAGCGACTTATCCACAGCGAAACATGAAACTGATCATCGTCGGCGACGGCCCGCAACGAGCGTCGCTGGAGCAGGAACTGCCCGAAGCGATTTTCTGCGGCTCACAACGCGGCGAAGCCCTGGCCAGCCACTATGCGTCCGGGGATGTTTTTCTGTTTCCGAGCATGACCGAAACCTTCGGCAATGTGGTGCTTGAGGCGTTGGCCTCGGGGCTGGGCGTGGTGGCTTACGATCAAGCGGCGGCGGCGCAGCATATCCGCCACGGCTACAACGGCGTGCTGGCGATGCCGGGGGATGAAGAGGCGTTCAGCGATGCGGCGGCGTGGTTGCTGGAGGAGCGCGAAACCTTGCGTTGCATAAGGCTCAATGCGCGCCAGCATGCGAGTCGCCAGGGTTGGGCGGCGATTATCGAGCAGTTTGAAGGGCAGTTGCGGGGGGCTTGTGTGGGGGAGCACGTGGTGCCGAATGCACCGACCTTGCCCTGAGCCTAGGGAGTCATCGCCAGCAGGCTGGCTCCCACAGGGGGTCTGTGGTGTACACAGAACATGTGGGAGCCAGCCTGCTGGCGATGGGGCCTTGCCTGTCGCCGCTTAAACCAAGGTCATCAACGCCTCACGGCTGAACGGCAGAATGTCTTCCTCACGCCCGTCACGCACTTTCTGCGCCCAATCCGGGTCCACCAGCAGCGCACGCCCTACCGCCACCAGATCAAACTCATCGTTGTTCAAACGCTCCAGCAGTTTCTCCAGGCTGGCCGGCTGCGCGATCTTGTCGGTGTTGACCATGAACTGCAGGAACTCGCCATCCAGGCCGACGCTGCCCACGGTGATGGTCGGCTTGCCGGTCAGTTTGCGCGTCCAGCCCGCCAGGTTCAGTTCAGAACCGTCGAACTCCGGCTCCCAGAAACGGCGCGTCGAGCAGTGGAAAATGTCCACACCCGCGTCGGACAACGGCTTGAGAAACTCACCCAACGCTTCCGGGGTTTGCACCAGACGCGCGGTGTAATCCTGCTGCTTCCACTGGGAGAAACGGAAAATGATCGGGAAACCTTCGCCGACCGCAGCACGCACGGCTTGAATCAGCTCGATGGCGAAGCGCGAACGGTTGGCCAGGCTGCCGCCGTATTCGTCAGTACGCTGGTTGCTGCCTTCCCAGAAGAACTGGTCCACCAGGTAGCCGTGTGCACCGTGGATTTCCACACCGTCCATGCCGATGCTTTGCGCGTCCTTGGCGGCTTGGGCGAACGCGGCGATCACGTCCTGGATGTCCTGTCTGGTCATGCCGTGAACCACAACCTGGCCGTCCTTCAGTTTTTCCGACGGACCGTAACCCGGCACACTCGCGTCCGGCTCGGTGCCGATGCGACGCACGCTACCGACATGCCACAGCTGCGGAACGATCTTGCCGCCTTCGGCGTGCACCGCGTCGACGACTTTCTTCCAGCCGGCCAGCGCGGCCTCACCGTAGAAGTGCGGCACGTTCGGGTAGCCATTGGAGGCCTTGTGGCCGACCGTGGTGCCTTCGGTGATGATCAAGCCAACGCCGGCAGCGGCGCGGCGACGGTAGTACTCGATCACTTTGGAATTGGGCACGCCGCCCGGCGAGAACGAGCGGGTCATCGGGGCCATGACAACGCGGGTCGGCAGTTCAAGGGTGCCGAGGTGGAACGGTTTGAACAGGGCTTTGACGGGCATGGGGCGCTCCACAAAAACGATATCGACGGGATGGTATTTTATGACGGCGATAATATGTGCAGTGGCGAGCGATGCACAGCACTATTGATCTGGGTGATTAAGGGTCAAAAGGCAGAAGCAAAAAGATCGCAGCCTACGGCAGTTCCTACAGAGGAATGCGAACACCTGTAGGAGCTGCCAAAGGTTGCGATCTTTTGATCTTGATTCGCGAAAATCAGCTCAGGGCTTTTTCGATGGCCTGGATGACAGAAGGATCATCCGGCGCCGTACGTGGCGAGAACCGCGCCAGGACACGACCATCCTTGCCCAGCAGGAATTTTTCGAAGTTCCAGGTAATGTCGCCTGGAAACTCGGCGCCTTCACCCGCCAGCAGGCGGTACAGCTGATGACGATCATGGCCGTTGACTTCCAGCTTGCTGGACAACGGAAAGGTCACGCCATAGTTGAGGCTGCAGAATTCCTGGATTTCTTGCTCAGTGCCCGGTTCCTGCCCGGCAAACTGGTTGCACGGCAGGCCCAGCACGCTGAAGCCTTTACCTTTGTATTGCTGGTAAAGGTTTTCCAGTGCCGCGTACTGTGGTGTCAAGCCACATTTGGAGGCGACGTTGACTACCAGCACGACGTTCCCCTTGAAGGGCGCCAGCGGTAGCTCCTGTCCATCCAGGGCTGTCAATTTAAGGTCGTGAAAAGCACTCATGACGAACTCCAGATTCCCGTGTTCTACTCGAAACAGCCACTTGGCGATATCACCAGGGACAGCCGCGGACTAAAAAGGCGCCCTCGGGCGCCTCTCCAGTTCTCTGAGCTTAGCGCAGAAAATCAGTGGTGATGGCCACCTTCGCCATGGACGTGACCATGAGCGATTTCTTCCTGGCTGGCGTCACGGATGTCGATGATCTTGACCTGGAAATTCAGGCGCTGACCGGCCAACGGGTGGTTGCCGTCGACGGTGACATCGTCGCCGTCCAGATCACGAATGGTGACGATCTGCATCTGGCCGTCCGGAGCGGAAGCATGGAACTGCATGCCCACTTCCAGTTCGTCGACGCCTTCGAACATGCTGCGGCTCAGGGTGCTGACCAGTTCGGCAGCGTATTCGCCGTAAGCATCTTCAGGTTCAACGGCTACGGTCAGCTCGTCGCCGACTGCTTTGCCTTCCAGAGCCTTTTCCAGGCCCGGGATGATGTTGCCTGCACCTTGCAGGTAGACCAGCGGCGCGCCGCCGGCGGAGCTGTCGATGACCTCACCAGCGTCGTTGGTCAGGGTATAGTCGATGGAGACAGCCTTATTGGCGGCGATCAGCATGGGGCGAGACCTTTTGCATAAGAATTTAGAAAGGCCAAGTTTAGCGAAGCAATCGTCCGAAAGCGAACACAACCCGGACAGACGGATCGCAGCGAAAGGCTCGACGGTCACCGGTTTTCATCAGGACGAGGACGGGCATTGGGTGGTCGAACTGTCTTGTGGCCATACCCAGCACCTGCGCCACCAGCCACCCTGGCAATCGCGCGCATGGGTCCTGGACCCTGCGCAACGTATTGAAAAAATAGGCCAGCCCTTTGAATGTGGTTGGTGCGCACAGGGCTCGGTTAGCGATAACCTTGGCGACTGAAATTCGGTAGATCGTCAGCTATAGATGATCACCTTTGTCATGCTCCTCCAGAGAATCCGCATGCAAACTTTTTTTATCGCGCCCACCGATTTTGGTGTGGGTCTGACCTCCATCAGCCTCGGGCTGGTACGTACGCTTGAGCGCGCCGGCCTCAAAGTCGGCTTTTTCAAACCGATCGCCCAGCCCCATCCGGGTGACACCGGGCCTGAACGCTCCACCGAACTGGTGGCGCGCACCCACGGTTTGAAACCGCCTCAGCCATTGGGCCTGGCCCACGTCGAGCGCATGCTCGGCGACGGTCAGCTCGATGAACTGCTCGAAGAAATCATCACGCTCTATCAGCAAGCCGCCATCGGCAAAGACGTGTTGATCGTCGAAGGCATGGTCCCGACCCGCAGCGCCAGTTACGCCGCGCGGGTCAATCTGCATTTGGCCAAGAGCCTGGATGCCGACGTGATCCTGGTCTCGGCGCCGGAAAACGAAGTGCTGACCGAACTCTCCGGCCGCGTGGAATTGCAGGCGCAATTGTTCGGCGGTCCGAAAGACCCGAAAGTCCTCGGCGTGATCCTCAACAAGGTCAAGACCGACGAAAGCATGGACGCCTTCGCCTCGCGCCTGAAGGAGCATTCGCCCTTGCTGCGCAGCGGTGATTTCCGTCTGCTTGGCTGCATCCCGTTCCAGCCGGAACTGAACGCCCCGCGTACCCGCGACGTCGCCGACCTGATGGGCGCGCAAATTCTCAATGCCGGCGATTATGAAACCCGGCGCATGACCAAGATCATCATCTGCGCCCGCACCATGCGCAACACCGTGGAGCTGCTCAAGCCCGGCGTACTCGTGGTAACGCCAGGCGATCGCGACGACATCATCCTCGCCGTCAGCCTCGCGGCCATGAACGGCGTGCCGCTGGCCGGCCTGCTGCTGACCAGCGACACCCTGCCCGACCCGCGCATCATGGACCTGTGCCGTGGCGCGTTGCAGGCCGGTTTGCCGGTGTTGTCGGTGAGCACCGGTTCCTACGAGACCGCCAACCTGTTGAACGGTCTGAACAAGGAAATCCCGATCGACGACCGCGAGCGTGCGGAGATCATCACCGACTTCGTCGCCAGCCACCTGGATGCCAACTGGCTGCACCAGCGTTGCGGCACGCCAAGGGAGATGCGCCTGTCGCCTGCAGTGTTCCGCTACCAGTTGATCCAGCGCGCCCAGGCCGCCAACAAACGCATCGTGTTGCCCGAAGGCAGCGAACCGCTGACCGTGCAAGCGGCCGCGATCTGTCAGGCGCGCGGCATTGCCCGTTGCGTGCTGCTGGCGAAACCGGAAGATGTCGAAGCCGTCGCTCGAGCGCACGATATCGAGCTGCCGCCAGGGCTGGAAATTCTCGACCCGGACCTGATTCGCGAACGCTACGTCGAACCAATGGTTGCCCTGCGCAAAAGCAAAAGCCTCAATGCGCCGATGGCCGAGCAACAACTGGAAGACACCGTGGTGATCGGCACGATGATGCTGGCGCTGGATGAAGTCGACGGCCTGGTGTCCGGCGTCATCCACTCCACCGCCAACACCATTCGCCCTGCCCTGCAGCTGATCAAGACCGCGCCGGGCTGCACCCTGGTGTCGTCGGTGTTCTTCATGCTGTTTCCCGAAGAGGTGCTGGTCTATGGCGACTGCGTGATGAATCCGCATCCGAGCGCCAGCGAGCTGGCCGAGATTGCCCTGCAAAGCGCCGACTCGGCTGCCGCGTTTGGCATCACCCCGCGCGTGGCAATGATCAGTTACTCCAGCGGTGAATCCGCCAGCGGTGAGGAAGTCGAGAAAGTGCGTGAAGCGACATTGCTCGCCCATGAACAACAGCACTCGCTGCTGATCGACGGCCCGTTGCAATACGACGCCGCGGCCAACGAAACCGTCGCCCGGCAACTGGCGCCGAACAGTCAGGTGGCCGGGCGTGCCACGGTGTTCGTGTTCCCCGATCTGAACACCGGCAACACAACGCACAAAGCCGTGCAGCGCAGCGCCGATTGCGTCAGCCTCGGGCCGATGCTGCAAGGCCTGCGCAAACCGGTGAACGACCTGCCGCGCGGCGCGCAAGTCGATGACATCGTGTACACCATCGCGTTGACCGCGATTCAAGCTGCCAACCGACCTCTGGATCTTTAAATGCTGGATTTCCTGCCTGCCGCCGTGCGCGGCGTGATTGCATCGTTGTTGCTGGCGTTGAATACGATTTTGCTCTGCTCGTTTCTGTTCTGCGTGGCGATCTTCAAAATCTTGCCCTTTGCCCTCACCCAGCGTTTCACGCTCTGGTTGATGAGCCATACCCATGAAGCCTGGATCAGTAACAACAAAGCCTGGATGAACCTGGTCTGCCGTACGCGCTGGCACCTTAGTGGCCTCGAAGGTCTGGACTATCAGCACTCGTACCTGATCACCAGCAACCATCAGAGCTGGGTCGACATCATGGTGCTGCAGTACGTGCTCAACCGTCGCATCCAGCCGCTGAAGTTTTTTCTCAAGCAAGAGCTGATCTGGGTGCCGGTGATTGGTCTGGCGTGGTGGACGCTGGGCTTTCCGTTCATGAAACGCTACTCCAAGGCTTACCTGGAAAAGCACCCTGAAAAGAAAGGCAAAGACCTGGAAACCACCCGCAAGACCTGCGCGAAGTTTCGCAACAACCCGGTGGGGATTTTCAATTTCGTTGAAGGCACGCGCTTCACCGAAGGCAAGCATGCCCAGCAGAAATCACCGTTCAAGTATCTGCTCAAGCCCAAGGCCGGTGGCATTGCGTTTGTGCTGGATGCGATGGGTGAGCAGCTGGAGTCGATCGTCAACGTGACCATTCACTATCCGGGCGGGCGGCCTGGGTATTGGGATTTGCTCTGTGGCAACGTGAAAGATGTAGTGGTGCATTTTCAGGAGCTGAAGATTCCGCCGCAGTTTATCGGCAAGAACTATGACCAGGATGGGGAGTATCGCTTGCAGTTTCAGGGGTGGATCAATCAGCTTTGGTTAGACAAGGATGCGTTGCTGGAGCAGATGCATCGCAAATACCCCGATAAACACTGACCTACTGTGGGAGCCAGCCTGCTGGCGATAGCGGGTTCACATTCAGCAGATTTATTGCCTGAATCACCGCAATCGCTAGCAGCTCCCACAGTTGACCGAGTTGAGCCGAATAAAAAAACCCGCCGATGATCACTCATCGGCGGGTTTTTTATTGCGCGGCTGACGCTTAGATCGCGCCACGCTGACGCAGCAGATCCAGCACTTGCTTGACGCTTTCTTCCAGCGACAACGACTGGGTGTCGACCACGAGGTCGGCGTCCAGTGGCACGTCGTACGGGAAGGAATCGCCCGGGATGTTATCCCCGGCCGCCGCGTACAGGCCCTGTGGATCACGCTCGGCACAGACTGTCGGCGAGGCCTGGACGTAGACCGTCAGCAGACGCTCCTTGCCGATCAGGTCCTTGGCCTGCTCGCGACCTTCGGCGCTCGGTGCAACGAAAGCGGCCAGCGTCAGCAAACCGGCTTCGTTGAACTGACGCGCAACGTGCGCGGCACGGCGCCAGTTCTCGGTACGCCCGGCGCGATCCTGTGGCAGACCTTTGTTCAGGTCATGACGCAGGTTCTGGCCATCGAGCACAAATACCGCACGGCCCATGTCGAACAGCTTGCGTTCAACCGCGTAGGCCAAGGTGCTTTTACCTGCGCCCGACAAACCGCTGAACAACACGGTGGCCGGCTGCTGCCCGAAACGCTGAGCGCGCTCTTCGGTGGCGACGTGTGCCAGTTTGCCGTGGTGCGTGCTGCTGCCATGCGCCAACGGCTGAGCGATGATCATGCCAGCCGCGACGGTGCCGTTGGTCAGACGATCGATGACGATGAATGAACCGGTGGTGCGATTGCTGGCGTAACCGTCCAGCGCGATGGCTGCGTCGAGGCTGATCTTGACCCGACCGATTTCGTTCAGTTGCAGCGCACTGGCCGGACCTTCTTCCAGGGTGTTCACGTCCACACGGTTGACGATGCTGGTGATCGAACCCGGCACGTAACTCGTGGCGCGCTTGATGTCGTATTTCTTGCCCGGCAGCATCGGCTCTTCGGCCATCCACACCAGCATGGCGTCGAAGGCGTCGGTCACTTGCGGCAGGTTGTCGGCGTGCACCAGCAAGTCGCCGCGGGAGATGTCGATCTCGTCTTCCATGGTCAGCGTGACAGCCTGGCCTGGACCGGCGTGTTCCAGCTCACCTTCGAAGGTGACGATGGATTTCACGCGGCTGCTCTTGCCCGACGGCAGCACAACGACTTCGTCGCCCTTGTGCACGATGCCGCTGGCCAGGGTGCCGGCGAAACCACGGAAGTTCAGGTTCGGACGGTTGACGTACTGCACCGGGAAACGCAGGTCGGTGTAGTTGCGGTCGCTGGCGATCTCGACGGTTTCCAGAATTTCCATCAGCGACTGGCCGGTGTACCACGGCGAGCGCTCGGACTTGTTCACCACGTTGTCGCCCTTCAGCGCCGACATCGGCACGAAGGCCATGGTGGTCGGCTTGAACGCGATGCCTTCGGCGAACTTCAGGTAATCGGCCTTGATCGACTCGAACACGGTTTCGTCGAAGCCGTTGAGGTCCATCTTGTTGATGGCGACCACGATGTGTTTGATGCCGAGCAACGAGGCAATGAAGCTGTGGCGACGGGTCTGAGTCTGCACGCCGTAGCGGGCGTCGACCAGGATGATCGCCAGGTCACAGGTGGACGCACCGGTGGCCATGTTGCGGGTGTACTGCTCATGGCCAGGGGTATCGGCGATGATGAATTTGCGCTTGGCGGTGGAGAAGTAGCGGTAGGCGACATCGATGGTGATGCCCTGCTCACGCTCGGCCTGCAGGCCGTCGACCAGCAACGCCAGATCGATGTCTTCGCCGGTGGTGCCGACTTTTTTCGAGTCGCGGGTAATGGCTTCCAGGTGATCTTCGTAGATCATCTTGGAGTCGTGCAGCAGGCGCCCGATCAGGGTGCTCTTGCCGTCGTCGACGTTGCCACAAGTCAGAAAGCGCAGCATTTCCTTGCGTTCGTGCTGGCCCAGGTAGGCGAGGATGTCCTCGCTGATCAAATCAGATACGTGCGACATGACAACCCCTTAGAAATAACCCTGACGTTTCTTTTCTTCCATCGAGCCTGCGCCATCGTGGTCGATGACCCGGCCCTGGCGTTCGGAAGTTCGCGTCAGGAGCATTTCCTGAATGATGTCGGTCAGGCTGGTGGCCTCGGACTCGACCGCACCGGTCAACGGGTAGTCACCCAGTGTGCGGAAACGGACTTTCTTCTTGACGATGCGCGCCTTGTCTTTGTCGCTCAGGTGATTGAGCAGGCGTTCGTCGTCGATCATGATCCAGGTGCCATTCATCTCGATGACGTCGCGCTCGGCGGCGAAATACAGCGGCACGATCGGGATGCCTTCGAGGTAGATGTACTGCCAGATGTCCAGTTCGGTCCAGTTCGACAATGGGAAAACGCGGATCGATTCACCCTTGTTGACGTTGCCGTTGTAGACGTTCCACAGCTCTGGACGCTGGTTTTTCGGGTCCCAGCGGTGCTTGGTGTCGCGGAAGGAATACACGCGCTCTTTGGCACGGGATTTCTCTTCGTCGCGGCGAGCGCCACCGAACGCGGCGTCGAAGCCGTACTTGTCGAGAGCCTGTTTCAGGCCTTCGGTTTTCATGATGTCGGTGTGCTTGGCACTGCCGTGGGTCAGCGGGTTGATGCCCTGCGCGACGCCATCGGGGTTCACGTGCACCAGCAGGTCAAGGCCAAGCTCTTCGACCATGCGGTCGCGGAACGCGTACATTTCCTTGAACTTCCACCGGGTGTCGACATGCATCACCGGGAACGGCAGCTTGCCCGGGAAGAATGCCTTGCGCGCAAGGTGCAGCATCACGGCGGAGTCTTTACCGACGGAGTACAGCATCACCGGGTTATCGAACTCGGCGGCGACCTCGCGGATGATGTGGATGCTTTCGGCCTCCAGCTGTTTCAGATGCGTCAGTTTGTCGACCATGGCTACTCACGAAAACGATCTTATGGACGGCCAGCGGGCCGTGTTCGAGCGAGGAATCCTAGCACAGCGTCCTCTTCTAATCAGGACGCGAACTAGATCGAAAGGGTATATGAATATACCCCCTCGTTTGGGCGGTCAGGCCCCTGTGGGAGCGAGCCTGCTCGCGATTGCGGTGTTGTATCTGTCACATCAATGTCGCTTGTCATGCAGTCATCGCGAACAGGCTCGCCCCCACATTTGATTTGTGGTGTTAATCAAATCGGATTCGGGCAATCGA
This sequence comes from Pseudomonas sp. IT-P100, assembly GCF_949767185.1. NCBI lineage: Bacteria > Pseudomonadati > Pseudomonadota > Gammaproteobacteria > Pseudomonadales > Pseudomonadaceae > Pseudomonas > Pseudomonas sp. IT-P100. Next base: position 204,478 of record NZ_CATKQK010000022.1, on the reverse strand, counting down.
TGAAAATGTGCTCCAGCGCAAAACGTCGCGCCAGGTAATCGCCCAGCGCCTGCACACCGTAGCGCTCAGTGGCATGGTGCCCGGCGGCGATGAAGCTGATGTCGTTTTCCCGGGCGCTGTGGAAGGTTTGCTCGGACGCTTCACCGCTGAGGTACAGATCGACCCCGGCCAAAACGGCCTGATCGATGTAACCCTGACCACCACCGGTGCACCAGCCAACCCGGCGAATCATCTCGCTGCCTTCGATCAGCAGCGGCTCGCGGCCCATGACTTCCTGCACGCGGCGGGCAAAATCACGCGGTGTCACCGGCTCGTTCAGAGAGCCCACCAGCCCGACAATTTTAAGGTTGTCCGGATCGAGCGGACCTTCGACGGTGATGTCCAGCTGACGCGCGAGCTGCACGTTGTTGCCGACGTCCGGATGCAGGTCCAGTGGCAGATGGTAGGACAACAGGCTGATATCGTGCTTGAGCAGGGTTTTCAACCTACGCTGCTTCATGCCGGTGATGCACGGATTCTCGCCCTTCCAGAAATAACCGTGGTGCACCAGCACCAGATCGGCCTGGGCTTCGACCGCCGCGTCCAGCAACGCCTGACTGGCGGTGACGCCACTGACGATGCGCATCACCTGCGGCCGCCCCTCAACCTGTAACCCGTTGGGGCAATAATCGGCAATCCTTGCACTGTTCAGATAACGGTCGGCTTCTTCGACCAGGGTGCTCAGGGCGACGGCCATAAAAGACTCCTAAATATCCCGTTCAGAGGCGCGCGCGGCCTCGTATAATGCGCGACATTATGGGCGGTCTCATACCACCTGCAACCTTCCAGGACGTGCTTAATGCTCAAAGCGCTGCGTTTTTCCGGCTGGCCGCTGTTGGCCGGCGTGCTTATCGCTCTGTTGATCATCCAGCGTTACCCGCAGTGGGTCGGGCTTCCGAGCCTCGACGTCAACCTGCAGCAAGCCCCGCAAACCACCACGATGCAGCAAGGTCCGGTGTCGTATGCCGATGCGGTCACCATCGCCGCGCCGTCGGTGGTGAACCTGTACACCACCAAGGTCATCAACAAGCCGAACCATCCGCTGTTTGAAGACCCGCAGTTCCGCCGCTTCTTCGGCGACAATGCGCCCAAGCAGAAGCGCATGGAATCGAGCCTCGGCTCCGGCGTGATCATGAGCCCGGAAGGTTATCTGCTGACCAACAACCATGTGACCAGCGGTGCTGACCAGATCGTGGTCGCATTGAAGGACGGCCGTGAAACCCTGGCCCGCGTCATCGGCAGCGACCCGGAAACCGACCTCGCGGTCCTGAAGATCGATCTGAAAAACCTGCCGTCGATCACCGTCGGTCGCTCCGACAACATCCGCATCGGCGACGTGGCCCTGGCCATCGGCAACCCGTTCGGCGTCGGCCAGACCGTAACCATGGGCATCATCAGCGCCACCGGCCGTAACCAGCTGGGCCTGAACAACTACGAAGACTTCATCCAGACCGACGCCGCGATCAACCCCGGCAACTCCGGCGGCGCACTGGTGGACGCCAACGGCAACCTGACCGGCATCAATACCGCGATCTTCTCCAAGTCCGGCGGCTCCCAAGGCATCGGTTTCGCGATCCCGGTGAAGCTGGCGATGGAAGTGATGAAGTCGATCATCGAACACGGCCAGGTGATTCGCGGCTGGCTGGGTATTGAAGTGCAGCCGTTGTCGCAGGAACTGGCGGAGTCGTTTGGTCTGTCGGGGCGTCCGGGCATTGTGGTCGCGGGTATTTTCCGTGACGGTCCGGCGCAGAAGGCCGGTTTGCAATTGGGTGATGTGATTCTGGCCATCGATGGCGAACCGGCGGGCGATGGTCGTCGCTCGATGAATCAGGTCGCACGCATCAAGCCGACTGACAAAGTCACGATTCAGGTGATGCGCAACGGCAAAGAGCTGAAGCTGACGGCGGAAATCGGCCTGCGTCCGCCACCCGCACCCGCGAAGGAAAAAGAAGAGGAATAAGCGCTAGCCCGAGTGATTCGGGCTAACAGCATACATTCTCATTAGACATGTTATATTGTTTCAATATTACTATTGGAACAACATAACATGTCGTCTCGAACAATGGTTTCTGTGGCAGGTCTTGCCTTTGGCCTGCTCGCAGATCCGGTCTTCGCCGAAGACTCCAGCCCGCTCGAACTGGACGCCATCAGCGTCACCTCCGACTATGAATCCCCCACAGGCCCGGTCAAAGGCTACCGCGCCACCCGTTCATCCAGCGCGACTAAAACCGACACGGCCCTTCGCGACATCCCGCAATCCATCAGCGTGATACCCGCCAGCGTGCTCAAGGACCTCGGCAGCAGCAGCGTCGAGCGCGCACTGGACTTTGCCGGCGGCGTGTCGAAGCAGAACAATTTCGGCGGCCTGACGCTTTACGAATACAGCGTGCGAGGCTTCACCACCTCCGAGTTCTACAAGGACGGCTTCAGTGCCAACCGTGGTTACCCGAGCACACCGGACGTGGCCAACATCGAGCGCATCGAAGTGCTCAAAGGTCCGGCCGCCAGCCTTTATGGCCGTGGTGATCCGGGTGGTACGGTCAACATCGTCACCAAGAAACCCCAACCCGAAGCATTCACCACCCTGCAAACCAGCGCTGGCAGTTGGGATCGCTATCGCACCGCCCTCGACGTCAACACGCCGCTGGATGACGACGCCAACGTGCTGTCGCGAATCAACCTGGCCGTTGAGGACAACCACAGCTTCCGCGATCACGTCGACAGCCAGCGAGTGTTTGTCGCGCCCTCCTTCAGTTGGCAACTGAACCCGGACACCAGCCTCTTGGTGGAAAGCGAATTCGTCCGTCACAGCTCCACGTTCGATCGCGGCATCGTCGCGCCGAATAACAAATGGAGTGGCGTGTCCCGTTCGACGTTCCTTGGCGAACCCAATGACGGCAACATCGACAACCACAACAATCTGCTGCAAGCAGCCCTCGAACACCACCTCAATGACAACTGGAAGCTGCGTCTGGCCAGCCATTACAAGGAAGGCAAACTCTGGGGCTACGCTTCCGAAAGTCGCCCGCTGAATGCCGACGGCCACACTGTGAATCGGCGTTATCGCGAGCGCGACACAAACTGGCACGACAGCATCACCCAACTCGAATTGCGCGGTCTGTTCGACCTCGGCAGTTGGCAGCACGAACTGCTGATTGGCAGCGAGTATGAAAACTTCCGCAAGAACGAACGGGTCACGACCATTGCCGGCGGCCCCTACGCTATCGACATTTATCAGCCCGTCTACGGTCAGCCGAAACCTAACGGCAAGCGCTCCGGCACCGACCTCTTTGAACACGTCGAAAGCCGGGCGCTGAACCTGCAGGACCAGATTGTCTTTACCGACAAACTGCGCGGCATGCTCGGTGCACGCTTCGAACATTTCGAGCAAAGCATCGACGATCACAGCCGCGGTGCCACCAGCCGCCAGAGCCACGACGCACTGACCCAACGGGCCGGCCTGCTTTATCAGCTGACACCCGAAGTCGGGCTGTTCGCCAACGCCTCCACCTCGTTCAAGCCGAACAACGGCCTGGACGCTGGCGGCCAATCCTTCGACCCGGAAGAAGGCGTCGGTTACGAAGTCGGGATCAAGAGCGAGCTGTTCGACGACCGCTTGAGCACCACCCTCGCCGCCTTCCATATTGAAAAGGAAAACGTCCTTGCACTTGACCCGGGCACGGACACCAGCCGCGCCATGGGCAAGGCCCGTAGCCAGGGATTCGACCTGCAAGTCACCGGGCAAGTGACCGACGCCGTGCGGGTGATCGGTGCCTTCGCCTACATCGACGCCGAGGTCACCGAGGGCGACAAGGTAATTCCCACCGGCAGCCGAATCCTTGGCGTCGCCAAGCGCAGCGGCAGCCTGCTGGGCGTTTATGAATTTCAGGAGGGCCGCTTGCGCGGTTCAGACCTCGGCGCGGCATTCACTTATGTCGGCGATCGCTCGGGTGAAGCCGGCACTGATTTTGAACTGCCGGCTTACCACACCGTTGACCTGCTGGCCCATTACAAGGCCACCGAAACAGTCACCGTGGGCCTGAACCTGAACAACCTTTTCGACGAGAAATACTTCGAGCGCTCTTACAGCAACTACTGGGTCAATCCCGGCGAACCCCGCAACTTCACCGTCAGCCTGACACTCGAACTTTAAAAGGACGTCACCATGCACCCTATCAAACCCATGGCACTGCTCGGCTTGCTCTTCGCCACCGAGGTCTCGGCCCATGGCCTGTGGACCGAAGAACGCCGCGGCAACATCGAAGTGGTTTACGGCCACGGCGCCGAGGACAACGCCTTCAAACCGCAAAAAATCAGCGGCGCCTGGGCGTATGACGCCAGCGGCAAAATGATCCCGGTGACCGTGCAACGCCTGGCCGATCACGCACGTCTGCAACCGCTGAAGCCGCCTGCCGTGATGGCGGTGGCGCTGAACAACGGCATGTGGTCGCAAACGGCGGATAAAAAATGGATCAACGAAGGACGCAGCAAAGTACCGGGCGCAATCGAGTCGACCCAGACGTTCAAATACAGTCTGGCTATCTACCAACCGGGGGCGAAATTGCCGTCACTTGATCAGATGAAACTGCTGATTTTGCCGGAGGTTGATCCTTTGACGGTCGGGCCGGGCAAGTTGCTGCCCGTGCAGGTGTTATTGGATGGGAAGCCGGCGGCGGGGGTGAAGTTGATTGGCGACTATCGAAGTGCGCCGAATACGTTGAGTACCGAGACAGATAAGGACGGGCGTGCGCAGGTGGTGGTACGTAATGAAGGGTTGAATGTGATTTCGGCGCAGATGGAGATCGTGCTGAAGGACAATCCGGATGTCGCGACGCGCGGGGTGTTCAGTTCGCTGACGTTCCTGGGCGAACCGCATCACGAGTAACCCTCTGTAGGCGCCAACGGTGCGGCGGTCCGACTTGCCCGTGGAGAACGATGGCGTGGCGTAACAGCTAAATCGCGTCAGGGTTCTTCGCGGCCAGAACTATCTTCCTGCCACACCTGAAGTATTTGATATTCAAGAACAGAAACTTATTCCAAATAAAGCTAACAAACTGTCATTTATGACAGTGCCTTTCGAAAGCTCCCGTCGTTAACGTCAATACCGCAGAAGGAATGACACTTTTGTCTTCCGCTCTTAATTTGACCGAAGGGAACTTTATTCATGGCCACACGAAAATCTCAAAAGGACTCAGGTACTTTTAATGCAACAATCAGTGTGAACCCTCACTTTAGTGCAGCCGAAGTTAAGCTTCACAAGTTTGCGGGGGAAAAACCTGCCGGATATATCAGCGGGACAAAAAACACGCTTTCAATTTTTATCGGATTTCCGACTGGAATCGTCGACAATCAAAAAGTAACAAAAAAATATCCAGCTGATTTCAACAAGAACGATCATAAGTGGGTTCTCTTTGACGGTACGAACATCCACCATGTTGAAACCGGTTCGATAACAGTGACGTTCACTGAAGGCATGAAAAAGGCCAAAGGTGAATTTGAGTTCATCACAGGTGACTCATCGCCGCGGACAGTTACCGGCGAGTTTGACGTACAAAGCTGATCCGTTACAGCGACGGCACTGATCAGGCTCCGACTTCCAAGGCCGATCAGTGCACCCATTACTGACTGAAGTCTTACAAATTCCCCAAACCATCAATCAGTGCCTGATTCTGTTCCGGCGTGCCGATGGAAATCCGCAGGAACTGGGCAATCCGCTCCTGCTTGAAGTGCCGAACGATAACGCCCTGCTCGCGCAGCTTCGCCGCCAGCCCCGCCGCATCGTGTTGCGGATGACGGGCGAAAATGAAGTTCGCCGCCGACGGCAGCACCTCAAAGCCTTTCCCCTGCAACTGCGAGATCACCCATTCACGGTGTTCGATCACCAGGCGACACGTCTTGTCGAAGTACTCACGATCATCGAACGCTGCCGCAGCACCGACATTCGCCATGCGATCCAGCGGGTATGAGTTGAAGCTGTTCTTGATTCGCTCCAGCGCCTCGATCAAATCCGGATGTCCGACCGCCAGACCTACCCGAAGACCGGCCAGTGAACGGGACTTGGACAAGGTCTGAGTCACCAGCAGATTCGGATAGCGGTCGACCAGAGTGATCGCCGTTTCGCCACCGAAGTCGATGTAAGCCTCGTCCACCACGACCACCGAATCCGGGCTCGCCTTGAGGATCTGCTCAACCGCGTCCAGCGCCAGCAGGCAACCGGTCGGCGCGTTCGGGTTCGGGAAAATGATCCCGCCGTTTGGCTTGGCATAGTCCGCCGGGTTGATCCGGAACTGCGCGTCCAGCGGCACCGCGTCGAACGTGATGCCATACAAGCCGCAGTAAACCGGGTAGAAGCTGTAGCTGATGTCCGGGAACAGCAACGGTTTATCGTGTTGCAGCAAACCGTGAAAGATGTGCGCCAGGACTTCATCGGAACCGTTGCCGAGGAACACCTGATTGCCCTGCACGCCGTAATACCGGGCGACTGCTTGCTTGAGCACATCACTATTCGGGTCCGGGTACAGACGCAGGTTGTCATTCAGTTCGGCCTGCATCGCCGCCAAGGCTTTGGGCGACGGGCCGTACGGGTTTTCGTTGGTGTTGAGCTTCACCAGTTTCGTCAGCTTCGGCTGCTCGCCCGGCACGTAAGGCACCAGATTCTTGACGAACGGGCTCCAGAATTTACTCATGCTCAGTTCCCCTGCCCTTGTGGAAAGTCTTCGTCAACGATGCGGTATTCGGCGCTGCGGGCGTGGGCGGTCAGCGACTCGCCACGGGCCAGCACGGAAGCAGTCTTGCCCAGTTCGGACGCACCCTGCTCGGAGCAGAAGATGATCGACGAGCGTTTCTGGAAGTCGTACACGCCCAGCGGCGACGAGAAGCGTGCGGTGCCAGAGGTCGGCAGCACGTGGTTCGGGCCGGCGCAGTAGTCGCCCAGGGCCTCGGAGGTGTGACGGCCCATGAAGATCGCGCCCGCGTGACGGATCTGCGGTAACCAGGCTTGCGGGTCTGCCACCGACAACTCCAGGTGCTCCGGTGCAATGCGGTTGGCCACTTCGATCGCCTGGTCCATGTCGCGCACCTTGATCAGTGCACCACGGCCATTGATCGAAGTTTCGATGATCTCGGCACGCTCCATGGTCGGCAGCAGTTTGGCGATGCTGGCAGCGACCTGGTCGAGGAACTCGGCGTCCGGGCTGACCAGAATCGCCTGGGCGTCTTCGTCGTGTTCGGCCTGGGAAAACAGGTCCATGGCGATCCAGTCCGGATCCGTCTTGCCGTCACACACCACAAGGATTTCCGATGGCCCGGCGATCATGTCGATGCCGACCTGGCCAAATACATGGCGCTTGGCCGTGGCGACATAGATGTTGCCCGGGCCGACCACCTTGTCGACCTTCGGCACGCTTTCAGTGCCGTAAGCCAGAGCGGCGACGGCTTGTGCGCCACCGATAGTGAAGACGCGGTCAACGCCGGCGATGCAGGCGGCGGCCAGCACCAGCTCATTGATTTCACCGCGCGGGGTCGGTACGACCATGACCACTTCGGTCACACCGGCAACCTTGGCCGGAATCGCGTTCATCAGCACGGAAGACGGGTAAGACGCCTTGCCGCCCGGCACGTACAGACCGGCGCGATCCAGCGGCGTGACCTTTTGGCCCAGCACGGTGCCGTCGGCTTCGGTGTAGCTCCAGGAGTCCTGTTTTTGCTTCTCGTGGTAGCTGCGCACGCGGGTCGCGGCTTTTTCCAGGGCTTCGCGCTGAGGTACGGTGATTCGGGTCAGGGCCAGTTCCAGGCGTTCGCGCGGCAGGATCAGGTCGGCCATCGAGGCGACGTCCAGACCGTCGAACTGCCGGGTGAACTCCACCAGCGCCGCATCGCCACGCTCACGCACGGCTTTGATGATGTCCAGCACCCGCTGATTGACCGAGTCGTCAGACACACTTTCCCAGCTCAGCAGATGATCCAGATGATGCGCGAAATCCGGATCAGCAGCGTTGAGTCGGCGAATTGCAGTCAGTGCGGTCATAGCGAGAGCCTCATAGGAATGGCAAAAACTCAGGCGCCCTAACTTAGCAGTCGTTTCCGCTTGGGCACCTGAGATTCTGGCTATGAGGCGGATAGACGGGCGCGACTCAAAGTCGCGCAGGTGAATCAGCCGCGGTGTCGAGACTCCACTGCCTTGCGCAGGGTGTCGATCAACGCCTGGATACGGGCGTGCTGCATTTTCATCGAAGCTTTGTTGACGATCAGCCGGGAGCTGATGTCGGCAATGAAGTCCTGAGGTTCCAGACCATTGGCGCGCAGCGTATTGCCAGTGTCGACCACGTCGATGATCTTGTCCGCCAGACCGATCAGCGGCGCCAGTTCCATCGAGCCGTAAAGCTTGATGATGTCGACCTGACGACCCTGTTCGGCGTAATAGCGCTTGGCAACGTTGACGAATTTGGTTGCCACGCGCAGACGGCCCTTGGGCTCGACATCGCCGACACGGCCAGCGGTCATCAGCTTGCAAAGAGCAATGCGCAGGTCCAAAGGCTCGTACAGGCCCTGGCCACCGTATTCCATCAGCACATCTTTACCGGCGACGCCCAGGTCGGCGGCACCATGCTCGACGTAAGTCGGCACGTCGGTGGCGCGCACGATCAGCAGGCGCACATCAGCCTGGGTCGTGGGGATGATCAGCTTGCGGCTCTTGTCCGGATTCTCGGTCGGCACGATGCCCGCTTCAGCCAGAAGCGGCAGGGTGTCGTCAAGGATGCGGCCCTTGGACAGTGCGATGGTCAACATGGGAAACGTCAGTCCTTATCAAGGTACGTGCCCGGTCACAAATGGCGCCGGACACACATCGAGGGCGGAGCCCCCCGACTTGAAACGAATTCATCCATGTGGCGCAACAGCTACTGCGCTCTGCTGTTACACCACATGTGGGCACATCCTTATGCCCATGCAGCAAAAAACTAGCCCGGTACGCGACGGATCTTGGCGCCGAGCATCTGCAGTTTCTCTTCGATGCACTCATAACCACGGTCGATGTGGTAGATGCGGTCGATCAGGGTGTCGCCTTCAGCGATCAGCGCCGAGATCACCAGGCTGGCCGATGCACGCAGGTCGGTGGCCATGACTGGCGCGCCTTTCAGCTTCTCGGTGCCGGTGACGATGGCGGTGTTGCCTTCGACCTGGATCTTGGCGCCCATGCGGTGCAGTTCGTACACATGCATGAAACGGTTTTCGAAGATCGTCTCGATCACGGCACCAGTGCCTTCGGCAATGGCGTTGAGCGAGATGAACTGCGCCTGCATGTCAGTCGGGAACGCCGGGTACGGAGCGGTACGCACGTTGACGGCTTTTGGCCGCTTGCCGTGCATGTTCAGCTCGATCCAGTCTTCGCCGCAGGTGATTTCGGCACCCGACTCGCGGAGTTTTTCCAGGACGGCTTCGAGGATGGTCGGATCCGTGTCCTTGACCTTCACGCGACCGCCGGTCACGGCGGCAGCCACCAGGTAGGTGCCGGTTTCGATACGGTCGGGCATCACTTTGTAAGTGGTGGTGTGCAGACGCTCGACGCCATCGATGGTGATGGTGTCGGTGCCGGCGCCAGTGATCTTGGCACCCATGGCGATCAGGAAGTTCGCCAGGTCGACGACTTCAGGCTCGCGTGCGGCGTTGGCCAGAACGCTGCGGCCCTTGGCCAGAGCGGCGGCCATCATGATGTTTTCGGTACCGGTCACGCTGACGGTGTCGAAGAAGAAGTGCGCACCGCGCAGGCCGCCTTCAGGGGCCTTGGCCTTGATGTAGCCGCCTTCGACGTCGATGACCGCGCCCATGGCTTCAAGACCCCGGATGTGCAGGTCCACCGGACGCGAACCGATGGCGCAACCGCCAGGCAGCGCGACTTCGGCTTCACCGAAACGGGCAACCATCGGGCCCAGTACCAGGATCGACGCACGCATGGTTTTCACCAGTTCGTACGGGGCGATCAGGGTCTTGATGGTGCGCGGGTCGATTTCGACGCTCAGTTTCTCGTCGATCACCGGCTCGATGCCCATGCGACCGAACAGCTCGATCATGGTGGTGATGTCATGCAGGTGCGGCAGGTTGGCAACGGTAACCGGGCCATCGCACAGCAAGGTGGCAGCCAGGATCGGCAGGGCAGAGTTCTTCGCCCCGGAAATGCGGATCTCGCCATCAAGACGAGCGCCACCGGTAATAATCAATTTATCCATAAGAATCTCGACGCCCTTGGGCTCAGGTGCGCTCGGCCCAGGCCGCGCTGCTGAAAAATTTCATAGTGACCGCATGGATGCTGCCATCGGTGATCCATGGGTTCAAATGGGCATAGACCTGCTGCTGACGCTTCACCGGGCTCAACGCCGCCAGTTCATCGCTAATCACGTTCAGCTGGAAATTGCAGCCTTCGCCTTCAACTTCCACCTTGGTGTTTGGCAGCTTTCCTTCAAGGAAGCTCTTCACTTCTACGGCCTGCATGCTCAACCTCAATCGGCGCCCTGTGCGCGCGGGTCGGACATCATACAAAAAAGCCCCGCGCCTGCGAACCCCGCGAAGCAGGACTCTGACGGGGGGCTTTCCTATCGATGCGGTTAGGGATGCGCCAACAGCTCGGTCAATTCACTGACCTGAGCAATTTCGCGCATGTCTTCGGGCATTGCACGGATGCTCAGCGGCTTGCCGGCCTCCTGAGCATCACGCATGAAACACAGCAGCAGCGACAAGCCGACACTGCTGGACTTCAACACCGCCGAACAATCCACCACCAAGGCGGCGGCCTTGCTGGCCTTGATCAGCGCCTGGCCCTGCTTGCGCAGGCCCGGGCCGGTGCGGTAGTCGAGCATGCCGCTGAGCATCAGCTCGCCGGATTCGCTCATGCGAATGGCCGATACACTCATTGGGCTTGCTTCTCAGGCGTTTGCTTCTCGCTGGCTTCCTTGGCTTTGGCGACTTCACCGGCCCAACCATTGATGGTCTTGTCCAGGTCGTTGCCATTGCGCTGCATCGCATCGGCGAACTGATCGCGGAACAGCTTGCCGATGTTGATGCCATTGATGATCACGTTGCGCAACTTCCACTCGCCACTGATCTTTTCGAGCGTGTAGGACACAGGATAGATCGCGCCGTTGCTGCCCTTGACCGTCATGCCAACGCTGGTGCGGTCTCCCGACTCATCCTTGGCAGGGTCGACGACGATGCCCTGATTGTTGTACTCGAGCAAGGCGTTGCCATAGAACTGGAACAGGCCCTTCTTGAAGTTTTCTTCAAAGGCCTTCATCTGCGCAGGCGTGGCCTTGCGCGAATACTTGACCGTCATGATGCTCTTGGAAATGCCCTCGGCATCCACGACAGGGCCGACGATGGTATTGAGCGCCGTGTAAAAGTCCTGCGGATCCTGCTTGTACTTCTCTTTGTTGGCTGAAAGATCCGCCAACAACCGGGTCGTGGTGTCCTGTACCAGATCGTGCGCGGAAGGCGCCGCCACGGCGTTAGCCATCAACGGCAGGGCCGCGAGTAATACCAACAGGCCACGTCGCAAGGTAGAGATCATTCAAAAGCTCCTCATTTGGCGTCTTTGCTAACGGTATTGAGCAGGAATTTACCGATCAGGTCCTCGAGCACCAGCGACGACTGGGTGTCATGGATGGTTCCACCATCCTTGAGCAGGCCTTCTTCGCCGCCCACGCTGATACCGATGTATTTCTCGCCCAACAGGCCAGCAGTCAGAATAGATGCAGTGGAGTCAGTCGGCAGGTTATCCACGCGCTTTTCCAATTGCATCGTCACCCGACCGGTGAAACTGTCGCGGTCCAGATCGATCGCCGTGACCTTGCCGATGGTCACACCGGCCATGGTCACTTTAGCTCTGACCGTCAAACCAGCGATATTGTCGAAATAGGCATAAAGTTTATACGTATCGGTGGTTGAGCTCGGGGACAGGCCACTCACCCGCAACGCCAGCAACAGCAAAGCCAGGATGCCAGCCAGCAAGAAAAGGCCGACACCGATTTCCAGGGTGCGGTTTTGCATCAGAAATCTCCAAACATCAAGGCGGTCAGAATAAAGTCCAGGCCGAGTACAGCCAACGAGGCATACACAACGGTCTTGGTAGTGGCACGACTGATCCCCTCGGAGGTGGGCTCGCAGTCATAGCCTTGGAATACGGCGATCCAGGTCACGACAAAGGCGAAGACGATACTTTTGATGATGCCGTTGAGCACATCGTCAGTGAACGTCACGCTGTTCTGCATGTTGGACCAGTAGGAACCTTCATAGACACCCAGCCAGTCGACGGCCACCCAAGAACCGCCCCAGATACCCACCACGCTGAAAATCATCGCCAGCACCGGCAGGGAAATGAAGCCGGCCCACAGGCGCGGGGCAATGATGTACTTGAGCGGGTCGACACCAATCATTTCCAGACTGGACAGCTGCTCGGTGGATTTCATGTTGCCGATTTCAGCCGTCAGGGCCGAACCGGCGCGTCCGGCGAACAGCAATGCAGTGACCACGGGGCCCAGTTCGCGCAGCAAGGTCAGGGCAACCATCTGCCCGACCGCCTGCTCCGAACCGTAGCTGGACAGAATATTGAACCCTTGCAGCGCCAGCACCATGCCGATGAACACCCCGGAGACCACAATGATCACCAGGGACATCACGCCCACCGAATGCAGCTGCTTGATCAGCAGGCCGAAACCGCCCCCGATGCCGCCACGGCCGAGCAAGGCATGGAACAGGAAGATCGCCGAACGGCCGAACACCGCCATCACATCGATGCCGCCGTGACCGAAACGACGTACGCGTTCTAATAGTGAAATCTTGCGCATCAACGCTTCCCCAGAAGATCTGCGCGGTAATCCGTCGCTGGAAAGTGGTATGCGACCGGACCGTCGGGATCGCCGGTCATGAATTGACGAATACGCGGCTCCTGCGAATTCATCAGCTCCTCGGGAGTGCCCTGCCCCAACACTTGCCCATCGCCCACCACATAAATGTAATCGGCAATGCTGGCCGTCTCGGCCAGATCGTGGGAAACCACGATACTGGTGATACCCAGCGCATCGTTGAGCAAACGGATCAGGCGCACCAACACGCCCATGGCGATAGGGTCCTGGCCGACGAAGGGTTCGTCATACATGAGAATCTGCGGATCAAGGGCAATCGCCCGCGCCAGCGCGACACGGCGCTTCATGCCGCCGGACAGCTCGTCAGGCATCAGGTCGATGGCGCCACGCAGGCCCACGGCCTGTAATTTGAGCAGGACGATGTCCCGGATCATTTCTTCCGGAAGCTCGGTATGAACGCGCAGGGGAAAGGCAACGTTCTCGAACACGTCGAGATCGGTAAACAGTGCGCCACTCTGAAACAGCACGCCCATGTGTTTACGCGCATCGAACAAATCACTGCGCGACAGTTTCGGCAGGTTCTGACCGTTGACCCAGACTTCGCCCTTGGTCGGACGCAATTGGGCGCCCATCAAACGCAACAGTGTGGTCTTGCCACACCCGGAAGGCCCCATGATGCCGGTGACCTTGCCGCGCGGAATACGGATATCGACGTTATTGAAAATGCTGCGCGCACCGCGCTTGAAGGTCAGTCCCTTCAGCTCGACCGCGTAGGCGTTATCGGCACTCATCTAAACTCCTTGCGATGCAGCCTCTCACTCGGACGCCTGACTTCCTTGCGAAAGCACATACCTCCCGGGCAGGCCGAACTGGCGGCGAACTATATCACTGCAAAGGCCAAGCGCCCAAGGGCCAAGCCTGGCCTTGTTCAGCAACCTGAGCGGTAAAAAGCTTTATTTAGAGGGATTCGGTAACAGGGAATGTCAAAGCGCGACGAACTTGCGTGAGGGTTTCGATCATTACCGCTATAATCGCCGCCTTTTCATCAGGCTATACGATTTCTGACATGAGCCAATCCAGCGACCTGATTCAATCAGCACAACGCACCATCCGCCTCGAACTGGAAGCCGTACAAGGCTTGCTGCCCCATATCGACGCAGATTTCGTACGCGCTTGCGAGATGATTCTGGCCAGCAAAGGCCGCGTAGTCGTGGTCGGCATGGGCAAATCCGGACATATCGGCAACAAGATTGCCGCTACCCTGGCCAGCACCGGCACCACGGCTTTCTTCGTGCACCCGGCCGAAGCCAGCCACGGCGACATGGGCATGATCACCCGTGACGACATCATCCTGGCCCTGTCGAACTCCGGTTCCACCAATGAAATCGTCACCCTGCTGCCGTTGATCAAACGCCTGGGCATCAAGTTGATCAGCGTGACCGGCAACCCCGACTCTCCGCTGGCCAAGGCCGCCGAAGTCAATCTCAACGTGCATGTCGAACACGAAGCCTGTCCGCTGAACCTGGCGCCGACATCGTCGACCACTGCCGCCCTGGTCATGGGCGACGCCCTGGCCGTTGCGCTGCTCGAAGCCCGCGGCTTTACCGCTGAAGACTTTGCCTTTTCCCACCCTGGTGGCGCCCTGGGCCGACGCCTGCTGTTGAAAGTGGAAAACGTCATGCATGCCGGGCAGGAACTGCCGCAAGTCCAGCGCGGCACACTGCTCAAGGACGCGCTGATGGAAATGACCCGCAAGGGCCTGGGCATGACCGTCATCCTGGAAGCCGACGGCACACTCGCCGGGATCTTCACCGACGGCGATTTGCGTCGCACCCTGGATCGCAGCATCGATATTCACAGCGCGACGATCGACCAGGTCATGACCGCCCACGGCAAGACTGCCCGCGCCGAGATGCTCGCCGCCGAGGCCCTGAAAATCATGGAAGACCATAAAATCAACGCACTGGTCGTGGTCGACAGCGAAGACCGTCCGGTCGGCGCCTTGAACATGCACGACTTGCTGCGTGCGGGAGTAATGTAATGAGCACGGACCTGCTGCAACGCGGCAAACAGATCAAACTGGCCGTCTTCGACGTCGATGGCGTCCTGACCGACGGGCGTTTGTACTTCCTTGAAGACGGCAGCGAATTCAAGACCTTCAACACGCTCGACGGCCAGGGTATCAAGATGTTGATGGCAGCCGGCGTACAGACCGCTATCATCAGCGGCCGCAAGACACCGGTGGTCGAGCGACGGGCAAAGAACCTCGGCATTCCCCACCTGTATCAGGGGCGCGAAGATAAACTGGTGGTGCTGGACGAACTTCTCGCCCAACTCAACCTAAGCTATGAGCAAGTCGCCTACCTCGGTGACGACCTGCCAGACCTGCCGGTGATTCGCCGCGTAGGCCTGGGCATGGCGGTGGCCAATGCCGCCGGCTTCGTGCGTGAACACGCCCATGGCATCACCCAGGCCCGTGGTGGCGAGGGTGCCGCCCGCGAATTCTGCGAATTGATCCTGCGCGCCCAGGGCCGCCTCGATGCGGCCAACGCCGCGTACCTGTGAGCCAACTATGCTGAGCAAGAAATTTCGCAACATCCTGGTGTTCGGTTGCATCGCAGCAATTTTTGCGGCGGTCGGCTACTGGAACATCAGCCCGGAACGCTTCCTCGACCAGCCGGTGGCAAAGGTCGATGAAAGCGCGATCGACTATTACGCACTCAACGCCCACAGCGTGCAGTACCTGCCGGACGGCAAACTGCAGTACGAAATGACGTCGGACAAGGTTGAACACCTGAAGGCGACCGAAGTGACGCTGTTGACCAATCCGGACCTGAACCTGTTCCGCGGCACCCAATTCCCCTGGCACGTCCAGAGCGAACACGGTGAAGTCAATCCGGATGGCACCCAGGTCGAGCTGATCGACTCGGTGCGCATCACCCGTTTCGACGAGAAAAACCGCAAGACCCTGATTACCACCACCCGCATGACAGTGTTCCCGCAGCAGCAATATGCGCAGACCGATCAACCCGTTAGAATCGACGGCGCTGGTGGTGTCTCGACTGGCAAGGGAATGAAAGCGTATTTGAAAGAAAGCAGGATACACCTGCTATCGAACGTAAGAGGACAGTATGAGGCTCGTTAAAACTCTCCCTATTTTGCTCGGTCTGGGCGCAGCACTGGGAAGCGTGAGCGCCTGGGCTCTGCCGAACGATCAACAGCAGCCTATCCGCATTCAGGCCGACGACGCCCAACTGGACGACAAGAATGGCGTTGCCACCTACACCGGCGATGTGATCATTACCCAGGGCTCGATGAAGGTTACCGGCAACAAGGTCACCATCACCCGCACCGCAGCCGGCGACATTGACGTCGTGACTTCGGTGGGCAACCTGGCCTACTTCGAGCAGTTGCAGACCGCTGGCGACACCAAACCAGTTCAGGGTTACGGCGTGACTATCCAGTACCACGCCTCCCAAGACCGCGTCGTGCTGATCGATAAGGCGAAAGTCATCGACAAGGACGGCAACGTTACCCAAGGCGAGAAAATCGTCTACGACACCAATAAAAAGCTCGCCAGCGCCGGCCGTGCCACAGGCACCAACGTGACCGAATCGCGCCCGCGGATCGACATGGTGATCCAGCCGAAAAAGAAAACCGAAGAGCAAAAGGCCCCGTAATGGCAACTCTGAAAGCTCAGCATCTGGCCAAGAGCTACAAGAGCCGCCAGGTCGTGCGCGACGTCAGCCTGTCCATCGACAGCGGTCAGATCGTCGGCCTGCTTGGTCCTAACGGCGCCGGCAAGACCACCTGCTTCTACATGATCGTCGGCCTGGTCCAGGCCGATCAGGGCCGCGTGCTGATCGACGATCTGGACGTCAGCCACCAGCCGATGCACGGTCGTGCGAAGGCCGGTATCGGCTATCTTCCACAAGAAGCGTCGATCTTCCGCAAACTCTCGGTTGCCGACAACATCATGGCAATCCTCGAGACCCGCAAGGAACTCGACAAGGCCGATCGCCGCAAAGAGCTGGAAAGCCTGCTGCAGGAATTCCACATCAGCCACATCCGGGACAACCTCGGCATGAGCCTGTCCGGTGGTGAACGCCGCCGCGTGGAAATCGCCCGTGCACTGGCAACCAACCCGAAATTCATCCTCCTCGACGAACCCTTCGCCGGTGTGGACCCGATTTCGGTGGGCGACATCAAGCAGATCATCTACCACCTCAAGGCCAAGGGCATTGGCGTGCTGATCACCGACCACAACGTCCGTGAGACCCTGGATATCTGCGAAACCGCCTACATCGTCAACGATGGCCAGCTGATCGCCGAAGGTGATTCTGCCACCATCCTGGCCAACGACCTCGTGAAAGAAGTCTATCTGGGCCATGAGTTCCGCCTGTAAGCACCAAGGCGTCTCTGGCTAGTCGCCGAGCGCTTGTCTCGATAAAAAATCAACAATTTTTTATTGTTACAGCGCTCTAGGCAAACGTTGCAGTTTCAGGCATATAATTTGCTTATGTTTGGCGCTCCGGCGCCCTGTAGTGGATGGCGCATGTGCGCCGGCGAATAAGGTGTTAAGCCCCTGCCATGAAACCATCGCTAGTCTTGAGAATGGGCCAGCAGCTGACGATGACACCGCAGCTGCAACAGGCCATCCGCCTGCTCCAATTGTCGACCCTGGACCTGCAACAGGAAATCCAGGAAGCCCTGGAGTCCAATCCGATGCTCGAACGCCAGGAAGAAGGCGACGACTTCGATAACGCCGACCCCTTGGCCGACAAAGCCGAACAGCAACCCAACGCCGATGTTTCAGAGCCCTCCTACCAGGAAACCGCCCCGACGGTGGACAACCTCGATGAGGGCGACTGGAACGAGCGCATTCCCAACGAACTGCCCGTCGACACCGCATGGGAAGACGTCTACCAGACCAGCGCCAGCAGCCTGCCGAGCAACGATGACGACGAGTGGGATTTCACCACCCGCACATCGGCCGGTGAAAGCCTGCAAAGCCATCTCTTGTGGCAATTGAACCTGGCGCCGATGTCCGACACCGATCGTCTGATCGCCGTGACCCTGATCGATTGCATCAACAACCAGGGCTACCTGGACGAAACCCTCGAGGAAATCCTCGAAGCTTTCGATCCGGAACTCGACATCGAACTGGACGAAATCGAAGCCGTCCTGCATCGCATCCAGCAATTCGAGCCGGCCGGCATCGGCGCCCGCAACCTTGGTGAATGCCTGCTGCTGCAATTGCGCCAGCTGCCCGCCAAGACGCCTTGGCTGGCCGAGGCCAAGCGCCTGGTCACCGACTATATCGACTTGCTCGGCAGCCGCGACTACAGCCAGCTGATGCGCCGCATGAAGCTGAAGGAAGACGAACTGCGCCAGGTCATCGAACTGGTACAGAGCCTCAACCCACGCCCTGGCTCGCAGATCGAGTCCAGTGAAGCCGAATACGTGGTCCCCGATGTGATCGTGCGCAAGGACAACGAGCGCTGGCTGGTAGAACTGAATCAGGAATCGGTACCGCGACTGCGGGTCAACGCTCAATACGCCGGTTTCGTGCGTCGCGCCGACACCAGCGCCGACAACACCTTCATGCGCAATCAGTTGCAAGAGGCCCGCTGGTTCATCAAGAGCCTGCAAAGCCGTAACGAAACCCTGATGAAAGTTGCCACCCAGATCGTCGAGCATCAACGCGGCTTTCTGGAATACGGCGACGAAGCGATGAAACCGCTGGTCCTGCATGACATCGCCGAAGCGGTGGGCATGCACGAATCGACGATTTCACGGGTGACCACGCAAAAATTCATGCATACCCCTCGGGGCATATATGAGCTGAAATACTTTTTCTCCAGCCACGTCAGCACCTCCGAAGGCGGCGAATGCTCGTCCACGGCGATCCGCGCGATCATCAAAAAACTGGTTGCTGCGGAAAATCAGAAAAAGCCGTTGAGTGACAGCAAGATCGCTGGTTTACTGGAGGCACAAGGCATTCAGGTGGCTCGCCGCACCGTCGCCAAGTACCGCGAATCCCTCGGGATCGCGCCTTCGAGCGAACGCAAGCGGTTGATGTAGAGCCACGCCACAGCGTTCCAGTGGTAGATCATCTGATCTACCGCTTTATGCACTGGCAACGAAGGAGAAGCTGTATGCAAGTCAACATCAGTGGACACCAACTGGAAGTGACCGAACCTCTTCGCACCTACATCGGCGAAAAACTCGAACGATTAGAGCGGCATTTCGACAAGATCACCAACGTGCAAGTCACGATGACGGTCGAGAAGCTGAAGCAGAAAATCGAAGCCACGCTGCATATTCCCGGCAATGAAGTGGTCGCAAACGCGGAACATACCGACATGTACGCGGCGATCGACGCGCTGACCGACAAGCTGGATAAACAACTCAAAAAGCATAAGGAAAAGACCCAAAGCCTCCTCCAGGGCGCGACCGGTCGTTAACACTCCCAACCCATGATCCTACTTGAAAGCATCCTGACCCCCGGCCGTTCCCTCGTGAACGTGCCGGGCGGCAGCAAAAAGAAAGCCCTCGAGCAAATTGCCAACCTTATCCATAAAGAAGTGCTGGATCTGGAGATGCAAGATGTCTTCGAGGCTTTGATTGCCCGTGAAAAACTTGGCTCGACCGGTTTTGGTAACGGCATCGCTATCCCCCACTGCCGCCTGAAAGGCTGCACCTCGCCCATCAGTGCCTTGATGCACCTGGATGCCCCCATCGATTTCGACGCCATCGACGGCGCCCCGGTTGACCTGCTGTTCGTTCTGCTGGTCCCGGAAGCGGCTACCGATGCGCACCTTGAATTGCTCCGGCAGATCGCCAGCATGCTTGATCGCAAGGAAGTCCGTGATCGCCTGCGCAGCGCACCGAGCAATGAAGCCTTGTATAAGGTTGTCCTGGACGAGCAAAACAGGCACTAATCATGCGCTTGATCATCGTCAGTGGCCGTTCCGGCTCAGGTAAAAGCACCGCGCTCGATGTTCTCGAGGACAACGGCTATTACTGCATCGACAACCTGCCCGCCGGGTTGCTGCCGGAACTGGCCGAGCGTGCGTTGATTCACACAGAGCTGGCGCAGCCGCTGGTTGCCGTCTCCATCGATGCGCGCAACTTGCCGAGCCACCTGACCCGTTTTCCGGAACTGCTCGCAGAAGTTCGCAGCCGGCATATCCAGTGCGACGTCCTGTACCTGGATGCCGACGAAGAAACCTTGCTCAAGCGTTTTTCGGAAACCCGCCGCCGTCACCCGCTGAGCAGCGCCAATCGCTCGCTGGCCGAGGCGATCAACGATGAAACCAACCTGCTCGGGCCGATTGCCGACCTCGCCGATCTCAAGGTCAATACCACCAACCTGAACCTTTATCAGCTGCGCGATACCATCAAATTGCGCCTGCTGAACCAACCGGAACCCGGCACTGCGTTCCTGGTGGAATCGTTCGGATTCAAGCGCGGCATGCCGGTGGACGCCGATCTGGTGTTCGACGTGCGCTGCCTGCCGAACCCTTATTGGAAGCCGGAGCTACGCGATCAGTCCGGGCTTGACCAGCCGGTTGCCGAGTACCTGGCGGCCCAGCCGGACGTCGAGGAGATGTTCCAGGACATTTCCACTTACCTGCTCAAATGGCTGCCCCGCTTTGCCGCCAGCAACCGTGCTTATGTCACCATTGCCATTGGCTGTACCGGCGGGCATCACCGCTCCGTGTACCTGACCGAACGTCTGGGCCAGGTCCTGCAAAAATCCCTGAAGAACGTCCAGGTCCGCCACCGCGACCTCAGCTAAAGGATTCACATCGCGATGCCTGCTCTGGAAATCGAAATCATCAACAAGCTGGGCCTGCATGCCCGTGCTTCTGCCAAATTCGTCGGCGTGGCCGGTCAGTTCAAGGATTGCACGATCCGGGTCGGACGCACGCCGGAATCCACGGTCGATGGCAAAAGCATCATGGCCATGATGATGCTCGCCGCTGGCAAGGGCACCAAGATCCATCTGAGCACGGAAGGCGAGCAAGAACAGGAAGCACTGGATGCACTGGTCGCGTTGATCAACAACTTCTTCGACGAAGGCGAATAAAAAGATCGCAGCCTTCGGCAGCTCCTACATGTGAATGCAATCTCATGCAGGAGCTGCCGAAGGCTGCGATCTTTTTTCAGGCGAGCGCGGTATCCATCACCATCATCAAACAAAACCCGATCAGCAACCCAAGGCTGGCCAGCTTGTCATGACCATGGCGGCGCGACTCGGGAATGACTTCATGCGTCACCACCAACAACATCGCCCCGGCCGCCAGTGCCAGGCCCAACGGCAAGAGCAACTCGGCCAGGGTCACCAGCCAGGCGCACAACAGCGCAAAGACCGGTTCGACCAATCCTGACGCCGCACCGATCAGGAACGCTTTGACCCGCGACATCCCTGCCCCGGCCAACACCAACGCAATCACCAACCCTTCCGGTACATCCTGCAACGCGATGCCCATGGCCAGGCTGTCGGCGTCGGGCATGCCGCCACCCGCCGAGACACCGACCGCCATGCCTTCAGGAATGTTGTGGGCAATGATGGCAAACACGAACAACCAGATCCGTGGCGGAATGACCGGTCGTTCCAGCGTGCCAACGAGCATTTCCGGCGATGCGCCAGACACCTTTCGATCCACCAGAAACAACCCGAACGCACCCAGCATGATGCCGAAGCTGATCAGGCCGCTCGCCGCCCAAGGCGTCAGCCCCAGGCTTTCAGCCGCAGCAATGCCCGGAACGATCAGCGAAAAAGCTGTCGCCGCGAGCATCACCCCGGCACCGAAGCCGAGCAGTGTATCGCTGACCGCCTGGGGCATGCGCCGAATCACCAGCACCGGTACCGCGCCCAGGGCCGTACCCAATGCGCAGATCGCACCGCCCTGTAAGGCCCGTAGCAGTTTCGGTTCAAGATTCAGCCACGCCAGGCCCTGGGCGACCAACAAGCTCATACCCGCCAGCAGTAACAGCGACCCCAATGCGTAACGAAACATCCGCCCACTTCCGATCGCCAGTGTTTCAGTGCCCATAGTCAGCCCAGGATTGTTTTTATAGAAGACTTAAACCAGTGCAGCCTGATAGCGCGCAGCGACTTCAGGCCAATTGATCACGTTATAAAACGCGTTGATGTATTCCGGGCGACGGTTTTGATATTGCAGGTAATAGGCGTGCTCCCAGACATCCAGGCCGAGGATGGGTGTATTGCCGTTCATCAACGGACTGTCCTGGTTACCGCTGCTTTCCACGACCAGGGTCTTTTGCGGGGTCACACTCAGCCAGGCCCAGCCGCTGCCGAAACGGGTCAGCGCGGCTTTGGTGAACGCTTCCTTGAAACGGTCGAGGCCGCCCAGTTGGTCGTCGATCGCCTTGGCCAGTTCACCGTCCGGCTGACCGCCGCCGTTGGGCACCATGACTTCCCAGAACAGCGAATGGTTGGCGTGACCACCACCCTGATTGATCACCGCTGCGCGGAGTTTTTCCGGCAGCTGTTGAACGGCAGCCACCAGTTTTTCCACCGGCCACTCCGCAAACTCGGTGCCTTCTAAGGCGGCGTTCAGGTTGTTGATGTAGGTCTGGTGATGCTTGGTGTAGTGGATTTCCATGGTTTGCGCATCGATGTGCGGTTCCAGGGCATCGTAGGCGTACGGCAAGGCAGGCAAGCTAAAAGCCATTTCAATGGACTCCATGAGGTAGAGGCGCAGCGGGCGACGCAGCATCGGTGTGCAGCAAACGATGAGTACGCGGGTATTCGCCGTGCTCGCTGATGAAATTCAGCAGTTCGACGTAGGTTTTACTGCTCTGACGCAGCGCTGCTTCGCGCAATGCGGGCGCCAGCCGCGGGTCCTGCATGGTCTTCAATAGCCGCTGGTGGATGGCGCACAGGTATTCGGCGCTCTCCTCCGGCTGGTTCAGACGCAAATGCAGGTCCGCCAGGTTGTGGTGGGAAATCACGCAGGCCGCCACCGCTTCGTCGGCGTCCGCCCAGCGCTCGAACAACACCTGAGCCAGGGCCAATGCCTGCAGGTAAGCTTCGCGGGCATCCACCAGTTCGCCCAGCATGAAACAGCGGTTTGCCCTTTCGATCGTGCGTTTCCAGTGCTCCATGGTGAGCCTCCAAAGCGGTTGCGGTGATTACACGCCGCCTGCGGTGAGCTTTTCCGGATTGAGCAACTCTTCCAGTTGGCTACGTGTCAGGTCGGTGTGTTCCAGAGCGACATCGATCACCGGCCGGCCTTGCTGATAAGCCTTCTTGGCAATTTCAGCGGCGTTCTGGTAACCAATGATCGGGTTCAGTGCAGTGACCAGAATGGGGTTGCGCGACAGCGCTTCCTTGAGCCGGGCTTCGTTGACCTTGAAGCTGGCGATAGCCTTCTCACCCAGCAGGTGGCTGGCGTTGGCCAGCAACTCGATGCTGCTCAGCAGGTTCTGGGCAATGATCGGCAGCATCACGTTCAGCTCGAAGTTGCCCGACTGGCCAGCGATGGTGATGACCGTGTCATTGCCGATCACTTGGGCAGCGACCATGGCGGTGGCTTCCGGGATCACCGGATTGACCTTTCCGGGCATGATCGACGAGCCCGGCTGCAAGGCTTCGAGCTCGATTTCACCAAGACCGGCCAGCGGGCCGGAGTTCATCCAGCGCAGGTCGTTGGCGATTTTCATCAGCGAAACAGCGGTGGTTTTCAGTTGCCCGGAGAGCGCAACGGCAGTGTCCTGGGAGCCGATCAGTGCGAACAAATCGGGGCCCGGCGTGAATCGCACCTGAGTCAGTTGGGTCAACTGCTGGCTGAAAAGACCGGCGAACTCGGGATGCGCATTAATGCCGGTGCCCACCGCCGTGCCGCCCTGAGCCAGGGATTGCAGACTCGGCAGCAGATCCTGCAGATGACCGATGTTGGCCTTCAGCTGTTGCGCCCAACCGTTGAGCACCTGGCTCATGCGCACCGGCATTGCATCCATCAAGTGAGTGCGACCGGTTTTGACGTAGTGGTGAACCTCTTCAGCCTTGTGCTCGATCACCTGCACCAGGCGCACCAGCGCCGGCAGCAGTTGTTCATGCAACGCCAGCGTAGCGCTGACGTGGATGGTGGTCGGGATGATGTCGTTGCTGCTCTGGCCGCAATTGACGTGATCGTTGGGGTTCACCGGCTCGCCGAGCAGACGGCTGGCCAAGGTCGCGATCACTTCGTTGGCGTTCATGTTGGAACTGGTGCCGGAACCGGTCTGGAAAATATCCACCGGGAAGTGCTGCATGAAGTCGCCCTGCAACAAACCCAGTGCCGCGTCGACGATGGCTTTGCCCTGGGATTCGCTGATCTGCTTGAGTTCGACGTTGGCTTGGGCAGCGGCGGCCTTGGCCAGGATCAGTGCGCGGATGAACTGCACCGGCATCGGTTTACCGCTGATCGGGAAGTTCTCCACCGCACGCTGGGTCTGTGCGCCGTAAAGCGCATCCACCGGGACCTGAAGCTCGCCCATGCTGTCGCGCTCAATACGAGTCTTGTTCATCAGAAAATCCTTGTACCAGTTCTATGAGAGGAATCGAGGGCTGCAACTCGCAGGTCGCCAGTTGCCAGGTGTAGCTTTGCCAGCGCTTGAGGCGGCACTTGCAGAGGGAGAGGCGTTCGAGTTCGCGCAGCGGGCGCCATGCCTGATCCAGGCAATAGGTCCGCCAGTGCCAGGGCAGCGCAACATCGGCGGCGGTATCGAGCAGCACACGGAAAGACGTTTCGGCGATGGTCCAGGGAGAGGTCGCCGTGCAGCACGCCAGATACCGGCCTTCGGCCAGGTAATGTTCGATCAGGCGAGGCTCGTCGGGATCCATCGCGCAACGGATCTGGCGACTCATCCAGCGCCAGTTTTCGAGGTAGGGCTGTTCGTGCAAGGCAGAACTCATGATCCGGGCTCATTCGGTAATGAGATTTATTATTAGATGATAATGAGAACCAAAACAAGGTCGACCGCACACCGAGTTCATGGTGGGCTTGCCCGCGATGTGACCATCTGCGTGAACCCAATAAAAAAAGGCGCGCCACCCAATGGGTGGCGCGCCTTTTTGCCTGGCGGTAAGCGTTAGCTACCGGCGACGGTCATCCGCTCGATCAATACCGACCCCGTGCGAATGTTGCTGCGCAATTCCAGGTCATTACCGACGGCGACTATTTGCTTGAACATGTCGCGCATGTTGCCGGCGATGGTGACTTCCTGGACCGCAAACTGGATTTCGCCGTTTTCGACCCAGTAACCCGCCGCGCCACGGGAATAATCGCCCGTGACCATGTTCAGGCCCTGGCCCATGAGCTCGGTGACCAGCAAGCCACGGCCCATGCGGCGCAGCAAGGCCGCTTGATCTTCATCGCCGTGAGTGACGAACAGGTTGTGCACGCCGCCGGCGTTGGCGGTGCTCGGCATGCCGAGTTTGCGACCGGAATAGGTGCCGAGAATGTAGGACACCAACTCGCCTTTTTCGACGAACGGTTTGGCGTAGGTTGCCAAGCCATCGCCGTCAAACGCCGAACTGCCCATGGCGCGCATCAAATGTGGACGTTCATCGATGGTCAGCCATTCCGGGAACAGCTTCTGACCCAGCGTCCCTTCAAGGAACGACGATTTACGATACAGACTGCCGCCGGAAATCGCCGAGAGGAAACTGCCGAACAAACCACCCGCCAGCTCAGCGGAGAACAGCACCGGCACTTCACAGGTAGGCACCGGACGCGCGCCCAGACGGCTCGCTGCACGTTGCGCGGCACGCTGGCCGATGCTCGCAGGATCCATCAGCAAGTTGCCCTGGCGGTTCACGTCATACCAGTAATCGCGCTGCATCTGGCCATCGGCCTCGGCGATCATCACGCA
Organism: Pseudomonas sp. IT-P100; assembly: GCF_949767185.1. Lineage (NCBI taxonomy): Bacteria > Pseudomonadati > Pseudomonadota > Gammaproteobacteria > Pseudomonadales > Pseudomonadaceae > Pseudomonas > Pseudomonas sp. IT-P100. The sequence goes on along the minus strand of NZ_CATKQK010000022.1, from coordinate 178,697 downwards.
GCTCAAGCTATGGCGAGTCGAGGCGTAACCGCCAATAAAACCGTGGCTGTTGCCGTAAACACGGCAGCCCTGGTGAGTGCTGAGGGTGGTGCCGTCGGCGTTCTTTATCCGGCTGTCGGTGGCGAATGCTGCCGCCTCACAGCTCAAGGCCATCTCGATGGCTTGCTCCGGTGTGATGTCCCATTGGTGGAACAGGTCGAAATCCTGCAGATCCTTGGCCATCAGTGCAGCGTCCGCCAGGCCGGCGGCTTCGTCTTCGGAGGTGTGTTTGGCGATGGCCAGCGCCGCAGCGACGGTTTCGCGAATCGCGTCCGGGCCACTGGCCGAGGTGCTGGCCGAGCCCTTGCGCTGGCCAACATACAAGGTGATGCCAAAGCCCTGATCCCGGTTGAATTCGACGGTTTCGACTTCGCGCTGGCGTACAGAGGTCGACAGGCCCTGCTCCAGGGACACCGCCACTTCACAGGCACTGGCGCCCTGGCGCTTGGCTTCAGCAATGATCTGCTCGACTTGTTCCTGCAGTGCCGGCAACGCTTGTGGGCCGACGCTTTCAACTGCACTCATGCTGTTCTCCACTCAAATTCTGCTTTCGGTAAAGGCCTTCGAGCGACCGGGCCGGACAAGCGGCCCCCGACTGGTTATCATGGCGGCGTTTCTTTGCGGACGGCCACCATGGTTGATTCTTACGACGACTCCCTCGATACGGGAGAAAAAAGCAAATCCCAGGTTAAACGCGAGCTGCATGCTCTGGTTGACCTCGGCGAGCGCCTTACAACGCTCAAGCCTGACTTGCTGGCAAAACTGCCCTTGACCGACGCTATGCGCCGGGCCCTGGCCGATGCGCCCAAGCACACCGCGAATATCGCGCGTAAACGGCACCTTATGTTCATCGGCAAACTGATGCGCGATCAGGACACTGACGCCATTCTGACTTTGCTCGATCAACTCGATGCCTCCACCCGGCAGTACAACGAACGTTTCCACGGACTGGAACGCTGGCGCGATCGCTTGATCGCGGGCGACGATGCAGTCCTGGAGAAGTTCGTGCTCGACTACCCTGAGGCTGATCGTCAGCAGTTGCGCTCCCTGATCCGTCAGGCCCAGCACGAACTGGCGACCAACAAGCCACCAGCGTCGAGCCGTAAAATCTTCAAGTACATCCGTGAGCTCGACGAGACTCAACGCGGCCTGCGTTAAGTCCCGTCTCGGGTGAGTCGTTACGCGACTCACCCGACGCTCCATCCCTTACGATCCTGTGCCACCCACAGTGATCGCATCGATTTTCAGCGTTGGCTGGCCGACACCCACCGGCACCGACTGCCCGTCCTTGCCGCACGTGCCCACACCGCTGTCCAGCGACAGATCATTACCGACCATCGACACCTTGCTCATCGCCTCCGGGCCGTTGCCGATCAACGTCGCGCCTTTGACCGGGGCGGTAATCTTGCCGTCTTCGATCAGGTACGCCTCGCTGGTGGAGAACACGAATTTGCCGCTGGTGATGTCCACCTGACCGCCGCCGAGGTTGGCGCAGTAGATGCCGCGTTTCACCGAGGCAATGATTTCCGCCGGATCGCTTTCGCCCGCCAGCATGTAAGTGTTGGTCATGCGCGGCATCGGCAGGTGCGCGTAGGATTCGCGACGGCCGTTGCCTGTGCGGGCCACGCCCATCAGGCGCGCATTGAGCTTGTCCTGCATGTAGCCTTTGAGCACGCCGTTTTCGATCAGCGTGGTGCACTCGGTCGGCGTGCCTTCGTCGTCGACACTCAGCGAGCCACGGCGACCGGCCAGCGTGCCGTCATCGACGATGGTGCAGAGTTTTGACGCAACCATCTCACCCATACGCCCGCTGTAGGCGGAACTGCCCTTGCGGTTGAAATCACCTTCCAGACCGTGGCCGACCGCTTCGTGCAGCAGCACCCCGGACCAGCCCGACCCCAACACCACCGGCAACGTACCGGCCGGCGCCGGAATGGCTTCAAGGTTGACCAGCGCCTGACGCAGCGCCTCACGGGCGTAGCTCATGGCACGGTCTTCGGCGAGGAAGTACCGGTAATCGGTACGACCGCCGCCACCATGACCGCCACGCTCGCGGCGACCGTTCTGCTCAACGATCACGCTGACGTTGAAACGCACCAACGGCCGCACATCCGCCGCCAGGCTACCGTCGGTCGAAGCGACAAGAATGCGCTCCCAGACACCGGCCATGCTCACGGTCACTTGCTGGATACGCGGATCGAGGGCGCGCGTGGCGACGTCGATACGCTTGAGCAGCTCGACTTTCTCGGCGCGGGTCAGTACTTCCAACGGGTTATCCGGTCCGTACAGCTGGGCGACATCCTGAGTGGTGAACGCCTGCACCGTGCCATTCTGCCCGGCGCGGGAGATCGAACGAGCGGCACGCGCCGCCGCGCCCAGGGCTTCGAGGGTGATTGCATTGCTGTAGGCAAAACCGGTTTTCTCACCCGATTGCGCGCGCACGCCGACACCTTGATCAAGGTTGAAGCTGCCTTCCTTGACGATCCCGTCTTCCAGCGCCCACGACTCGGAAATCTGCCCCTGGAAATACAGGTCGGCGGCATCGATACCCGGGCCGGCCAGATCGCCGAGCACACCTTGCAGGCTCTCGATCGTTACGCCGCCGGGCGCCAGGAGGTGTTCACTGACTGAGGACAACAACTCGCTCATATGCTTTACGCCTTAAATTCATCGTTCTGAGGCAGGTCGCTGCGCGCCCTGCGAGAAAAAGCGCCGGTGACTGGACACCGGCATCCGCGCCCGGATGGACGCCTGTTCGCTGCTATCGCGTTCGGCCAGCAGCACGGCCTCGCCTTGGTCCTGTTGCGCGAGCACTCGCCCCCACGGGTCGATGATCGCAGCATGCCCGAAGGTCTCTCGCGGTCCCGGATGCGTTCCACCCTGGGCCGCCGCGAGCACATAACACTGGGTCTCGATGGCCCGCGCTCGAATCAGCACATCCCAATGCGCCGCGCCGGTCACGGCGGTAAAGGCTGACGGCGCGGTAATCAATTCCGCCCCGGCAGCGCGCAATTCGCTGTACAGCTCCGGGAAGCGCAGGTCGTAACACACCGTCAGGCCGACCCGACCGACGGGCGTGTCGGCGACCACCACGCCACTGCCATAAGCATAGTCATCGGATTCCCGATAACGCCCGCGGTTGTCCGCCACGTCCACGTCAAACAGGTGCAATTTGTCGTAGCGCGCCACCGTCTCGCCCTGATCATTGACCAGTAGCGAGCAGGCATGCACTTTCGCCGTCGGTTGATCCACCGGCGGCAACGGCAAGGTGCCGGCCACTATCCATAACTTGAGGTCGCGAGCGGTCTGTTTCAACCAGGGCAGGATCGGACCTTCGCCCGACGCCTCGGCGCGACCGATGTCAGCGATGTCACGGCGGCCCATGGCGGCGAAATTTTCCGGCAGCACAGCCAGCTTCGCGCCACCGGCTGCCGCTTGTTCGAGCAGCCGACGAGCCTGGGCCAGATTGGCCAGCACATCGCTCTGGCTGACCATTTGAATCACCGCTAACGACATGGCCTTACCCTTATCCGGAATCAACACATACCCGCAGGCGCTGCCGAAGGCTGCGCCTGCAGGGGGCTAACGGCCATGCTACTCCATCGGTCCGAAGGATGGCTTTTCAAAAAGGTTTGTCGAAGGTGATTTTCGGCTCTTTCCACGGGCCTTTGACGGTGTATTTCACACTGGCGAAGCGCGCCACGCGGTCACCGATCAGCTTGTCGATCAGGAACAACGCGCCGCCGATGGCCGGTGCGCCGACGATCAGCGCGGCAATCGGCAGGTTGTTGGTCACCGGCAAGGTCACCAGCAGTTTCGCATCGACCTGATCACCCACCAGATCCAGCGTGCCATTGAGCTCGATATTGCTCGACGGGCCGGTCAACAGAATCGGCTCACGCGTCACGTAAACGCCGTTGGTCCCGACCAGCAGGCCTTTGACCCGGTCGTAACTCAAGCCTTTGCCAAACAGATCGGAGAAGTCCAGCCGCAAGCGCCGGCCGATGGAGTTGAAGTTGAGCAGGCCAAACACCCGCAACGCCTGAGCGCCGCCCTCGACTTCAACGAACTGGCCTTTGTTCAGCGACGCATCAAGCGTCCCGGAAAAACGCTTGGTAGCCAGCCAGGCCGGCGAACCGGGCCAGCGACCGTCGACATCCATATGAAATTCTTCACTTGTGACACTGGGCGCAAAGCCCCAGCCTTTCAGCACATCCGCAAGGTTCTTGCCACTGACCCGGCCCTTGTACCAGCTGCTGGATGCACCGGGCGCACCTTCCCAGCCACCGCTGCCCTGCAACAGAATGCCCTTGAGGCCCAGGTCCAGCGCATTAAGTGCGATGCCCTTGGCGGTCGGACGCACTTTCAGCGACCAGCCCCCCACCAGATCCTGCCCCTGGAACAGCTGATTGATGGTGATATCCAGCGCCGGGATTTTTGTCGGATCAACGCTGGCCAGTGGATCCGGCGAGTTTTCATCGGCCAGGACCGTCGGGTCCGGTGCCGGCAAACGCACGTATTGCAGATTGATTGCAATCGGCGCGCCTTTCGCGTCAGGGATAGCAGCGGTGCCCTTGACCTGTTTACTGTCGAGCTGCAAGGCCCACGCCGCCGGTTTACGGTTCAACTGCACCGAAGCCTGGTCGAGGGTGGTACCGATACCGCTGAGTTTGCCGACCTTGAAGTCCGCGCTGCTGAGCAGTTGCTTGGCGCTGCCGCCCGGGTCCTGACCGGCATACTTGTCCACCAGGTCTTTCCAAGGGCCGACATCCAGTTCCGACAACACGCCGCGCACCCGCAGGCCTTTGGCTCCGGGCAACACGGCTTCGCCGCCACCGAGGAACAATTCGCCGCGACCGTCGGCAAAGTTGCCGGGGGGGGCCGCGAACGTGAAACTCGCCAGCTCGCCGTACTTGACCCAGTAACGTCGCTCCTGGCCTTGCAGGGTCATGCGGAACATCGTGTCGCGTCCGACGTCGGCCGCCATGCCGAACGGCGCCGGCAAATCCACCGCCACGCCTTTGAGGTTCGAATTGACCAGCAACTGGCTGTCGGGGCCATCCAGGTTCAGTTGCAACTGATAAGGGATCAGGCCGGACACCGGCAACGGCTGGGTAACGCTCAACCAATCGGTGAGCTTCTTCACCTCGACCTGGCCCGAGGCGTTGACACGGGTCTTGATGTTGCCCGGGCTGCCGTCGGCGAAAATCTGCGCAGTGACCGGTTTGTCAAAGGCGCGAGCGGTGATGTTCTGCCCGCTCAACCCCTTGGTGCTGTCGAAGCGGAAATCGCCCTTCAATTGAGTCAGCTCAAGGGCCGGTTCGGCGAGTTTCAAGCGCGCCTTGGCGGTCTTGAAGTCGACGAGGATAGTGGGCTGCTCGCCTTTGGCCAGCGGAATATCCAGCTTCACCTTGCCCTTCAGATCGCCCTCGCCTTCCCATCCGGCGAAGGTGGCAGCGGTGCCGATCGGCGCTTCCTGGAGAATTTTCAGGCCATCGCCCAACCCGCCGGCGAAAGCGCCATCAAGCAGCAGGTGTGGGTTTTGCCCGGCGGATGCGTGGGGAATATTGACGTAGATGTCACTGACTTGTGTGTCCAGCAACTGGCCCTGGCTGGCCACAATGCGCACGCCGCTGTCTTCGATGAACACATCGCCACTGACCTTGCTGACATGCGGCCAACCCGGCTGGAACGCCAGCTCGGCATCGTGAACCTTGAAGAACAGGCTGATGCTGCGAGCCGTGTCGGCGGCGCCATGATTCAGCGAGCCCTGATACTGGAAGAAGCCCTGGTCGACCGCACCCTTGAGAATCGCCGTGCGCAGCCATTCGTCCAGTGCCGGACTGAGCACTTCCGGCAGGTACTTGGCGGTGTACTTGCCGTCGCCGTCCACCAGGCCGACCCGCAGGTCCATGTAGTCTTCCTGGGTATGGTCGAAATGCAGGCGGATCAGGAAGTCGCCGGCAATCTTGCCCTCCTCGCCCAGCACTTTCAGGTACGGCGCGATGAGGGTGAAGCCTTCTTTGTCGAGCTTCCAGGTCAGCCGGGCGTTGGCCTGAATGTATTGCCATGGCTTGGCGAAAATCGGGTCCAGGTGCAGGACAAAATCCTTGCTGTCCATGCGCAGTTCGCCGTGACCGAGGTCACCACTGATGCTGCCGCTGACATTTCGCGCCGCTGGCGCGCCGTGATAGGCGTCAAACCCCACCCGATCGAGGTTGGCGGCGAAACTGACCTTGCTGTCGTCGGTGGCGTTGGGCCGGAAGTCGACCAACACGTTGCGCAAACCACCGGTCACCTTGAGTCGCTCCACGGCGGTGGCGACGCCTTCAGGCAACGGCCCCAAGGCATTAAGCAGCGGTGTGAGTGGCGTGAGGTCGAGGCGGTCGGCTTGCAGATGCCAGAGTTCTTCGGTCTTGTCGGTGGCTTGGCTTTGTTTGAGTTGCAGGCGCGATTCCCAGCGGGTCTCGCCGATGTTCATGGACAGCGAGTCCACCGTCACCAGAATGCCTTCGGCACTGCGCTGGAAATAGCTGTTGAGCGCCAGGTTGTTGATCTGGACCGGCTTGCGCTCGGCGTAGGCACCCTTGATCTGCGGCGCGTTCAAGCGGATCGCAGCGCTTTGCAGCGCGCCTTTGCTCCAGTTGACCCAAAGCTCGCCACCGGCCTTGATCTCGGAAAAATTCCATTGCCGGGTCAGGCGCTCGGGTAGCCATTTCGACCAGTCACTTTGCGGCAGGCTTACGTAAGCATCCGCTTCGCCGTCCTGCCACTGGCTGGCGCGAATGCGAGTACGCAGGCTCATGGCCACTGGCTGACCGTCGGGCAGGGTCAGCCGCGCGTCGAGTCGCTGACGGTAGACGCCGGTTTTCAGGTTCAGGCCAACGTAGGTCAAGGTCAGCGGCGGGTGATCCAGCGGCTGCAAGGTGACCTGACTGTCGAGCACCGACAACTGCTGGACCATCTGCATGCGATTGAGCAACTGTTCCGGGTCCAGCGGCTGATCCTGTTGCACCGGCAGGCCTTCCAGCGCCCAATGACCGTCCTCGCCTTCCTTGAAGCTGATCTTCAAACCGTTGAGTTCAAGGTGGGCGATGCGCACTTCACGAGCCAGCAGGCTGGCCCAAAGATCCGGCACCGCACGTACCTGATCCAGGCGCAGGGTGTTGGCGCCCTCGCCGACCATCACGTCGTGGGCCAGCAGAATCGGCGCGAAGCCGTGCCAGTTGCCTTCCAGTTCACCGATGTGCAGCGGCATGCCCAGGGCAGCGCCGGCTTTGGCTTCGACTTCGGCCCGATACTCGGCCACCAGCGGCGTCAGTTCGCGGCCGAGACTGACGTAAAGCGCCATCAGCACCAAAGCCAACGCGCACAGGCCCAGACCCCAGCGGGTCAGTGCGGCCAAAATGCGTGTCAGACGCTCCATGTCAGTTGGCTCCCATGGCAAAAACAGTGCAAAAAGCTGAGGCCAGCCGTTCTAGTGGGGGTGAAACACAGCGATTCAGAGCAGCACCACGTCGTATTGTTCCTGGGAATACATGGTTTCCACCTGGAACCGAATGGTGCGCCCGATAAAACCTTCGAGCTCGGCGACGTTGCCCGACTCTTCATCCAGCAGGCGATCGACGACTTTCTGGTTCGCCAATACACGATAGCCCTCCGCCTGATAGGCGCGCGCCTCGCGGAGAATTTCGCGGAAGATTTCGTAGCAAACGGTTTCCGGCGTCTTGAGCTTGCCGCGCCCCTGGCAGCTGCTGCAGGGTTCGCACAACACCTGCTCGAGACTTTCGCGGGTGCGCTTGCGGGTCATCTGCACCAGGCCCAACTCGGTGATGCCGATGATGTTGGTCTTGGCGTGATCGCGTTCCAATTGTTTCTCAAGCGTGCGCAGCACCTGACGCTGGTGCTCTTCGTCTTCCATGTCGATGAAGTCGATGATGATGATCCCGCCCAGGTTGCGCAGGCGCAGCTGGCGAGCGATAGCGGTCGCGGCTTCGAGGTTGGTCTTGAAGATGGTTTCTTCGAGATTGCGATGACCGACGAACGCCCCGGTATTGACGTCGATGGTGCTCATGGCTTCCGCCGGGTCCACCACCAGGTAACCGCCAGACTTCAGCGGGACTTTGCGTTCGAGGGCTTTCTGGATTTCGTCTTCGACGCCGTACAGGTCGAAAATCGGCCGTTCACCCGGGTAATGCTCCAGACGATCAGCAATTTCCGGCATCAGTTCGGCGACAAACTGCGTGGTTTTCTGGAACGTTTCCCGGGAGTCGATACGGATCTTCTCGATCTTCGGGCTCACCAGATCGCGCAAAGTCCGCAGCGCCAGGCCGAGGTCTTCGTAGATCACACTCGGCGCGCTGATGGTTTTGATCTGCTCGTTGATCTGATCCCAGAGCCTGCGCAGGTAGCGGATGTCCATGAGAATTTCATCGGCGCCCGCGCCTTCGGCGGCAGTCCGCAGGATGAAGCCGCCGGCCTCCTTGATGCCTTCTTTGGCCACGCAATCGGTGACCACTTGCTTGAGGCGTTCGCGCTCGGCCTCGTCTTCGATCTTCAGGGAAATACCGACATGCGCGGTGCGCGGCATGTACACCAGATAACGCGAAGGAATCGACAGTTGCGTGGTCAGGCGTGCGCCTTTGGAACCGATCGGGTCCTTGGTGACTTGCACCACCAGGCTCTGGCCTTCGTGAACCAGCGCGCTGATGCTCTCGACCGCAGGGCCTTCACGCAGGGAAATTTCCGAAGCATGAATGAACGCGGCGCGATCCAGGCCGATGTCGACGAAAGCCGCCTGCATCCCCGGCAATACCCGCACGACTTTGCCTTTATAAATGTTGCCGACGATCCCGCGTTTTTGCGTGCGCTCGACGTGGACCTCTTGCAGGACACCGTTTTCAACCACCGCCACGCGCGATTCCATCGGCGTGATGTTGATCAGGATCTCTTCACTCATGGCAGGGTCTCGTTCAGGCATGTTCACGATAATGGCCGCATCTTGTCAGTACGACGCTCAGCGCGCGTTAAGGGTTTGCCAACAGGGTATGCCGAAATGGCCGAGCAGCTCAGCGGTTTCGCACAGCGGCAGTCCGACCACCGCCGAGTAGCTGCCATTGAGCCCGGCGACAAACACCGCGCCCAGTCCTTGAATGCCATAGCCACCGGCCTTGTCCTGAGGTTCGCCGCTGGCCCAGTAGGCCGCCGCTTCATCGCGGCCGATGGGGCGAAAACGTACCAGGCTGCGCACAACCCGCGACTCGCAACGCTCACCGTCAAGCACGGCAATGGCGGTCAGCACTTCGTGCTCTTGCCCTGCCAACATCATAAGCATGGCGCACGCATCGGCTTCGTCCACCGGTTTGCCGAGAATTTTCCCGTTCAGCACCACGGCGGTGTCGGCGCCCAGTACGCAGAATGCGGCGTCGGACACGATTGCGCCGCGCCCGGCTTCAGCCTTGCCGCGCGCGAGGCGCTCGACATAGGCCGACGGCGATTCATGATTCAAAGGGGTTTCGTCGATGTCCGCGCTGATGGCGGAGAACGGCACGCCGATCTGCGTGAGCAGTTCACGCCGACGCGGCGAGCCTGAGGCGAGGTACAACCGTTTCATCAAGACATCTCCCTTGTCGAGGTGTGGGCAAATGCCTGAACCGAATTAGTTGATTTTGTAACGTCGACGCAGACCGCGCAAACCGAAGCTGATCCATGGCCAGAGCAATGCGCTGACCAATGCCGGCAAGACCAGTGCCAGCGTTGGCTGACGGTTGCCGGTCAGGGCGCTGAGCCATAGCTGAACGAGCTGCGCGAGCCCGAAGATCACCAGGATCACCAGGCTCTGTTGCCACATCGGAAACATCCGCAGCCGCTGTTGCAGCGACAGCACCAGGAAAGTGATAAGGGTCAGGATCAACGCGTTCTGGCCCAGCAACGTGCCGTAGAGCACATCTTCGGCCAGGCCCAGGCACCATGCGGTGACCATGCCGACTTTCTGCGGCAGGGCCAACGCCCAGAACGCCAGCAGCAAGGCGAGCCAGAGCGGACGGAGGATTTCCATGAATTGCGGCAGCGGCGAAACGCTGAGCAGCATGCCAATGGCGAATGTCAGCCAGACCATCCAGCCGTTTCGGGAGGCGGTAGCACCGACCATTATTCTCTTCCCCCAGGGGTGGCCGGCGCGGAGACAGGCGGTTTGGCAGCAGGCTTCACGACAGCGGGTTGCGTCGCCGGTGGCTTGGCAGCCGGCGTCGTCACGGGCGGCTTGGCGGCGGCGGGATGTGCGGCAGCGGGTTTGGCCGGGGTAGCGGCAGCAGGTTTGGCCGGGGTAGCCGTCGCAGGTGCAGCGGCGGGAACGGCCGGGACTGCAGTGGCAGCCGGGGCAATCACGCCGACAGGCTTGGGCACGGTCGCGGGAATGATTGGCCCGCCGCCCTGCGCATCCAGGCTTTCCTGGGCCTGAGCAGCATCGTTTGCGCGCTCTTCCGGCGTCCGGGTGTCGCTGAACACCAGCAGCAAGTAACGGCTGCGGTTCAGCGCAGCCGTCGGCACGGCGCGGACAATGGCGAACGGCTGGCCGGAATCGTGAATCACTTCCCTGACCGTCGCCACCGGGTAACCCGCCGGGAACCGCTGGCCAAGGCCGGAGCTGACCAGCAGATCGCCTTCCTTGATATCCGCCGTGTCGGCAACGTGACGCAACTCCAGGCGCTCAGGGTTGCCGGTGCCACTGGCAATCGCCCGCAGACCGTTCCGGTTCACCTGCACCGGAATGCTGTGGGTGGTGTCGGTCAGCAGCAGCACACGGGAGGTGTATGGCATCAACTCGACCACCTGGCCCATCAGGCCGCGGGCATCGAGCACCGGCTGACCGAGGACCACACCGTCGCGCTCACCTTTATTGATGATGATGCGATGGGTGAACGGATTGGGGTCCATGCCGATCAACTCGGCCACTTCGACCTTCTCGTTGACCAGCGCGGAGGAATTGAGCAGCTCGCGCAGCCGAACGTTCTGCTCGGTGAGGGCGGCAAGCTTTTGCATGCGACCCTGCAGCAGCAGGTTTTCGGTTTTGAGTTTTTCGTTTTCGGCGACCAGTTCGGTACGGCTGCCAAACTGGCTGGCCACACCTTGCCATAGCCGCTGCGGCAGGTCGGTGATCCAGTAAGACTGCATCAGCACCAGCGACATCTGGCTACGCACTGGCTTGAGCAGTGTGAAGCGGGCATCGACCACCATCAGCGCGACCGATAGCACGACCAGCACCAACAAGCGCACGCCCAGTGAAGGCCCTTTGGTGAAAAGCGGTTTAATAAGCCGCTCCTCCCAGGCAAATGTTTTGTTTATTCATACGGCAGACCGGCCTGGATACAGACTGACAGAAGGTAAACGCAAACAGGCAGCACTGCAAAGTGCCGCCTGCGCGCTCAACAGCATAGATGCATCGGGCGAGATCACTCGCTCGACAGCAGGTCCATGGTGTGTTTATCCATCATTTCCAATGCACGGCCACCGCCGCGAGCAACGCAGGTCAGCGGGTCTTCGGCAACGATCACCGGCAGACCGGTTTCCTGGGCCAGCAACTTGTCGAGGTCACGCAGCAAGGCGCCACCACCGGTCAGTACCAGGCCACGCTCGGCGATGTCGGAAGCCAGCTCCGGCGGCGATTGCTCCAGCGCACTTTTCACGGCCTGAACGATGGTGGCCAGCGACTCTTGCAGAGCTTCCAGCACTTCATTGGAGTTCAGGGTGAATGCACGTGGAACGCCTTCGGCGAGGTTACGGCCACGAACGTCGACTTCACGAACTTCGCCGCCCGGGTAGGCCGTACCGATTTCCTGTTTGATGCGCTCGGCGGTGGATTCGCCGATCAGGCTGCCGTAGTTGCGACGCACGTAGGTGATGATCGCTTCGTCGAAGCGGTCGCCGCCAACCCGTACGGATTCGGCATAAACCACACCGTTCAGGGAGATCAGTGCGATTTCGGTGGTACCCCCACCGATATCGACGACCATCGAGCCGCGGGCTTCTTCAACCGGCAGGCCGGCACCGATCGCAGCCGCCATTGGCTCTTCGATCAGGAACACTTCACGTGCGCCGGCACCAAGGGCCGATTCACGGATGGCTCGACGCTCAACCTGAGTGGATTTGCATGGAACGCAGATCAGCACACGAGGGCTAGGCTGCAGGAAGCTGTTTTCGTGAACCTTGTTGATAAAGTACTGCAGCATCTTTTCGCAGACGCTGAAATCGGCAATGACGCCGTCCTTCATCGGACGAATGGCCGCGATGTTGCCCGGCGTACGGCCGAGCATGCGCTTGGCCTCGGTGCCGACAGCAACGACACTTTTCTGGTTACCGTGTGTCCGAATAGCCACAACCGATGGCTCATTCAGGACGATGCCGCGCTCGCGCACGTAAATAAGGGTGTTGGCAGTGCCCAGGTCAATGGAAAGATCGCTGGAAAACATGCCACGCAGTTTCTTGAACATGGGAAAGGGACCCTAGGCAACGCGTGGGTAAAAAAGTGCGGCAAACTCTAACAACGACAGGGATTTTGGGCAAGGCGCCAATATGTTAAATTGGCCGCTTTTCTGTGCACCAACCCCCACAATCGCGGCCTTATGACCGTAGAAATGCGGTAGTGTTCCGACAATCTAACACACGGACGCCGTCCGTTCTGTTTTCCACTGGAGAATCGCAATGGCGCTTGAACGCTCCGACGTGGAAAAAATCGCTCATCTGGCCTGCCTTGGCCTCGATGATGCCGATCTTCCACATATTACTTCGGCCCTGAACAGCATTCTGGGGCTGGTCGACGAAATGCAGGCGGTCAATACCGACGGTATCGAGCCACTGGCCCACCCACTGGAAGCCAGCCAGCGCCTGCGTGCAGACGTCGTGACCGAGACCAATCATCGCGAGGCCTATCAGTCCATCGCACCAGCGGTCGAAAACGGCCTGTACCTGGTTCCGAAAGTCATCGACTAAAGGGAAAGAGCCTGCAATGCATCAATTGACTCTGGCCGAGATCGCCCGCGGACTCGCCGATAAAAAGTTTTCTTCCGAAGAGCTGACCAAAACCCTGCTGGCGCGTATCGCCCAGCTCGACCCTCAGCTCAACAGTTTCATCAGCCTCACCGAAGACCTGGCGCTCCAGCAGGCGAAAGCCGCTGACGTACGCCGGGCCAATGGTGAGAGCGGCGCCCTGCTCGGCGCGCCGATTGCCCATAAAGACCTGTTCTGCACCCAGGGCATCCGCACCAGCTGCGGTTCGAAGATGCTCGACAACTTCAAGGCCCCGTACGACGCCACGGTCGTTGCCAAGCTGGCCGCTGCCGGCGCAGTGACCCTGGGCAAGACCAACATGGACGAATTCGCCATGGGGTCGGCCAACGAGTCGAGCTACTACGGCCCGGTGAAAAACCCGTGGAACCTGGAATACGTTCCGGGCGGTTCGTCCGGCGGTTCCGCTGCGGCGGTCGCGGCGCGCCTGTTGCCGGCGGCTACCGGCACCGATACCGGCGGCTCGATCCGTCAGCCTGCTGCACTGACCAACCTCACCGGCCTGAAACCGACGTACGGTCGCGTTTCGCGCTGGGGCATGATCGCCTACGCCTCCAGCCTCGATCAGGGCGGCCCGCTGGCCCGCACGGCCGAAGACTGCGCAATCCTGCTGCAAGGCATGGCCGGTTTCGATCCGCAGGATTCCACCAGCATCGACGAACCCGTGCCTGACTACAGCGCCAGCCTCAACGGTTCGCTGCAAGGCCTGCGCATCGGCGTGCCGAAGGAATACTTCAGCGCCGGCCTGGACCGGCGTATTGCCGACCTGGTCATGGCCAGTGTCGAAGAGCTGAAGAAGCTCGGCGCCGTGATCAAGGAAATCAGCCTGCCGAACATGCAGCACGCGATTCCTGCGTACTACGTGATCGCCCCGGCTGAAGCGTCTTCCAACCTGTCGCGTTTCGACGGCGTGCGTTTCGGCCATCGCTGCGAAGACCCGAAAAACCTGGAAGACCTGTACAAGCGTTCCCGTGGCGAAGGCTTCGGCGCTGAAGTACAGCGCCGGATCATGGTCGGTGCCTACGCGCTGTCCGCCGGTTACTACGACGCCTACTACCTGAAGGCACAGAAGATTCGTCGCTTGATCAAGAACGACTTCATGGCCGCCTTCAATGAGGTCGACATCATCCTCGGCCCGACCACGCCGAACCCGGCCTGGAAGCTCGGCGCCAAGAACAGCGACCCGGTCGCTGCGTACCTGGAAGACGTCTACACCATCACCGCCAACCTCGCCGGTCTGCCGGGCCTGTCCATGCCTGCAGGTTTTGTCGACGGTCTGCCGGTCGGCGTGCAACTGCTCGCCCCGTATTTCCAGGAAGGCCGCCTGTTGAACGTTGCCCACCAGTATCAGTTGAACACTGACTGGCACACCCGCACCCCAACCGGCTTCTGAGGAGAAACACATGCAATGGGAAGTCGTGATCGGGCTGGAGATTCATACCCAGCTCACCACCCGGTCGAAAATCTTTTCCGGTAGTTCCACCACCTTCGGTTCCGAGCCGAACACCCAGGCCAGCCTGGTTGACCTCGGCATGCCCGGCGTACTGCCGGTGCTGAACCAGGAAGCGGTGCGCATGGCGGTGATGTTCGGTCTGGCGATCGATGCCGAGATCGGCCAGCACAACGTGTTCGCCCGTAAAAACTATTTCTACCCGGACCTGCCGAAGGGCTACCAGATCAGCCAGATGGAATTGCCGATTGTCGGCAAGGGCCACCTGGACATCGCCCTGGAAGACGGCACCGTCAAACGCGTCGGCATCACCCGCGCGCACCTGGAAGAAGACGCCGGTAAAAGCCTGCACGAAGAATTCAGCGGCGCCACCGGCATCGACCTGAACCGCGCCGGCACGCCGCTGCTGGAGATCGTCTCCGAACCCGACATGCGCAGCGCCAAGGAAGCCGTGGCCTACGTCAAGGCGATCCACGCGCTGGTGCGTTACCTGGGCATCTGCGACGGCAACATGGCCGAAGGCTCGCTGCGTTGCGACTGCAACGTGTCGATCCGTCCGAAAGGCCAGGTTGAGTTCGGCACCCGCTGCGAGATCAAGAACGTCAACTCGTTCCGCTTCATCGAGAAGGCGATCAACACCGAAGTACAGCGTCAGATCGAGCTGATCGAAGACGGCGGCAAGGTGATCCAGCAGACTCGCCTGTACGATCCGAACAAGGACGAAACCCGTCCGATGCGCAGCAAAGAGGAAGCCAACGACTACCGTTACTTCCCCGATCCGGACCTGTTGCCGGTGGTCATCGAGGACTCGTTCCTCAATGAAGTGCGTGCGACATTGCCGGAACTGCCACCGCAGAAACGCGAGCGCTTCCAGGAGCAGTTCGGTCTGTCGGTCTACGACGCCAGCGTCCTGGCCACCAGCCGCGAGCAAGCCGACTACTTCGAGAAAGTCGCGAGCATCGGCGGCGACGCCAAACTGGCGGCCAACTGGGTCATGGTTGAACTGGGCAGCCTGTTGAACAAACAGGGCCTGGACATCGATCAGTCGCCGGTTTCGGCCGAGCAACTGGGCGGCATGCTGCTGCGCATCAAGGACAACACCATCTCCGGCAAGATCGCCAAAGTGGTGTTTGAAGCGATGGCCAACGGCGAAGGCAGCGCCGACGAGATCATCGACAAGCGCGGCCTCAAGCAGGTGACCGACACTGGCGCGATCTCGGCGGTGCTGGACGAAATGCTCGCGGCCAACGCCGAGCAGGTCGAGCAATACCGCGCGGCAGACGAAGCCAAACGCGGCAAGATGTTCGGCTTCTTCGTCGGCCAGGCCATGAAAGCCTCCAAAGGCAAGGCCAACCCGCAACAGGTCAACGAACTGCTGAAAAGCAAGCTCGAAGGCTGATGAGAATGGAGCCAGCCGTCAAATCTGGCTCCCACATTTGTTTTCGGGAAACCTTGAATGAAGCGTCTGTTCAGCCTTTGCGCCCTGCTCTCTCTGCTCGCCGGTTGCGCCAGCACCGACGTCGTCGATCCACACGGTTACGACCAGACAGGCGTGGCGTCCTACTACGGCGCCAGACACCAGGGCAAACGCACCGCCAGTGGTGAACGTTTCGACAAGAATTCCCTGACCGCCGCCCATCGCCAACTACCCTTTGGTACGCGGGTGAAGGTCACCAATCTGAAAAACGACAAGTCCTGCGTGGTGCGTATCAATGACCGCGGGCCACACACTCGCGGGCGCCTGATCGACTTGTCTCATGAAGCCGCCGAGCAACTGGGCATGCTCAAAAGCGGCACCGCGCGGGTTCGCGTGCAAGCCCTCGACTGACTGACGGAGCCCCGACCATTTTCGGACTTGCCGACATCCCCCTGCTCAGCATGATTGAACTGCTCAGCGGCCTGATTCTGCTGATCGCCGGCGCCGAGCTGATGGTGCGCGCCGCGGTGCGCCTGGCCGCGCGACTGCATGTGCGACCGCTGATCATTGGCCTGACCATCGTCGCCCTGGGCAGCAGCGCGCCGCAGATGGCGGTCAGCCTGCAAGCCACCCTCGCGCTGAACGCCGACATTGCAGTCGGCAGTGTTATCGGCAGCGGTATCTTCAACATACTCGTCACCCTCGGGCTCTCGGCGCTGATCATCCCGCTGCGGGTCTCGCGGCAACTGGTGCGCCTGGATATTCCGTTGATGATCGGGGCCAGCCTGCTGGTGTTCGTTCTGGCGTGGAATGAAGAACTGACCCGCGTCGATGGCGTGCTGCTGCTGACGGCGCTGGCACTGTATCTGGGCTTGTTGCTGCGACAGTCGCGGCACTCGGTCCGTCCGCAATCGACAACGCATGAAGCCCCGCAGGTGCCTTGGTTGAGCAGCCTGCTGATGATCGTCGCCGGTCTTGCGATGCTGGTGTACGCCGGGCACTTGCTGTTGGGCGCCGCGGTGTCGGTCGCTACGGATCTGGGGCTGTCGGAAAGGATCATCGGCCTGACCATCGTCGCCGTCAGCACTTCGTTGCCGGAACTGGCGACCTCATTGATCGCGGCGTTGCGTGGTCAGCGCGACATCGCCGTCGGCAACGTGGTCGGCAGCAACCTGTTCAACCTGTTGGGCGTACTCGGCGTTACCGCACTGATTGCGCCGTCGCCGCTGTCGGTCTCGCCCAACGCGCTGGATTTCGACTTGCCGGTGATGCTCGGCGTCGCGGTGCTGTGCTTGCCGGTGTTCTATTCCGGCTACCGGGTGACCCGCGCCGAAGGTCTGCTGTTTCTGGGCTTGTACCTGGCGTACGGTCTGCACGTGGTGTCGTTCACCACCGGCATGCCGCTGGCCGGCAGGCTTGAACACCTGATGCTGTTTTTCGTCCTGCCGGCGCTGGTGGCGTTTCTATTGTTCACGTCGCTGCGCGCCTGGCGTCGCCAACACCACAAGAGAGAATTGCCATGACCGACCATAAAAAGCCCGGCGTTGAAGTCCGCCGCCAAGTGATGGGCGACGCTTTCGTCGACCGCGCGCTGGGCAATGCCACCGAGTTCACCCAGCCGTTGCAGGATTTCGTCAATGAACACGCCTGGGGCAGTGTGTGGAATCGCGAAGGCCTGCCGCTGAAAACCCGCAGCCTGATCACTCTTGCCGCGTTGACCGCGCTGAAATGCCCGCAAGAGTTGAAAGGTCACGTGCGTGGCGCGCTGAACAACGGCTGCACCGTGGAAGAGATCCGTGAGGCGTTGCTGCATTGCGCGGTGTATGCCGGCGTGCCGGCGGCGATCGATGCGTTTCGGGCGGCGCAGGAAGTGATTGATAGCTACCAGAAGCCGGAATGAATATTCGAAGGTTGCGGTGAAAGATCTACCGTCATCGCGAGCAGGCTCACTCCCACAGGGGATCTCCTTTGTTGCACAAATTGTGTGAACACCCAAGATCACTGTGGGAGCGAGACCGGCTTGCCGACGATGAGGCCCGAAAGAACAACCCAAAATCTCAGGGCTAAATCCACCCACCCCACTGCAACAAAAAGATCCCGACGTTGGTGGTCACCGCCGCCATCAGCGTGGTGATCACAATGATCGCTGCCGCGAGTTCATGATTACCGTTGGCCTGACGCGCCATGACAAAACTGGCCGCAGCGGTCGGGCTGCCGAAGTACAGGAACAGAATCCCCAACTCCGCCCCGCGAAAGCCCCACAACCAAGCCCCCAGCGTCGCCAGCACCGGCAGGCCGATCATCTTCACCAGGCTTGAACTCAGCGCCATATTGCCGCTCTTGCGCATGGCCGCCAGCGACAGCGTGCCGCCGATGCAGATCAACGCCAATGGCAACGTGGTTTGCGCCAGGTACTGGCCGGACGTCTCCAGCCAACCCGGCAAACCGATCTTGAAATACGCAAACGGCGCTGCCGCAAAAACACTGATGATCAACGGGTTGATCATCACGCTTTTGCAGATGCTCCACGGATCGGACTTGATCACCGGGCTGTAGACCGCCAGCACAATGGTCGAGAGCGTGTTGTAAAACAGGATCACCAACGCCGCGAGAATCGCCCCGAGGGAAATCCCGTAATCGCCGTACATGCTCGCCGCCAGCGCGAGGCCAATGACGCCGTTGTTGCCGCGAAACGCACCCTGGGTGTAAATCCCCCGGTCCTCACGCGGACACTTCCAGATCGCCCAGCCCCAGGCGATGGCGAAACACACCAGCGTCGCAATCGAGAAATAGATCAGCAGCGCCGGTTGCAGGGCGGCGTGCAGGTCGGCATGCAGGATGCCCAGGAACAGCAACGCCGGCATGGTGACGTTGAACACCAGGGCCGACGCGGTGTGGATGAAATTGTCGTTGATCCAGTCGATGCGCTTGAGCAGCACCCCCAGAAACAGCATGGCAAACACCGGCGCGGTGATGTTCAGGGTTTCGAGGAAAATTGCCAGCATGCCGAGGAGAACCTTGAGGGTGTCGTTAGTTGGCTAATGATAAGCCACCGAGGACGTTGGCGTCTGGTAGATCGCCATCGCGAGCAGGCTCGCTCCCACAGGAGATCTTCTTTGTTGCACAAACTGTGTGAACACCGAAGATCACTGTGGGAGCCAGCCTGCTGGCGATGAACGATAACGCGGTATCAGGTGATCGGCGCCGGGTTGAACAACGTGATGTCGTTATGCAGCTTATGCTGCTCCGCCCACGTCTGCTTCTTCCCGCTGGCCACGTCCAGGTAGTAGTGAAACAACTCCCAGCCAAGGTCTTCAATCGAAGCCCGCCCGGTTGCAATCCGCCCGGCATCGATGTCGATCAGGTCAGGCCAGCGCTGCGCCAGTTCAGTCCGGGTCGACACCTTCACCACCGGCGCCATCGCCAGACCATACGGCGTACCGCGCCCGGTGGTGAACACGTGCAGGTTCATTCCTGCCGCCAGTTGCAACGTCCCGCAGACAAAATCACTGGCCGGGGTCGCACAGAAAATCAGGCCTTTGCGCTTGAAGCGTTCGCCAGGGCCCAGCACCCCGTTGATCGCGCTGCTGCCGGATTTGACGATCGAGCCCAACGACTTCTCGACAATGTTCGACAGCCCGCCCTTCTTGTTCCCCGGCGTAGTGTTCGCGCTGCGATCGGCTTCACCCTTGGCCAGGTAACGGTCGTACCAGTCCATTTCCCGCACCAGCTCCTGAGCGACTTCCTCGGTTTCGGCGCGGGAAGTCAGCAGGTAAATCGCGTCGCGCACTTCGGTGACTTCGGAAAACATCACCGTCGCACCAGCGCGCAGCAACAGGTCAGAGGCGTAACCCAGCGCCGGGTTGGCGGTGATGCCGGAGAACGCATCGCTGCCGCCGCACTGCATGCCGAGGATCAGCTCGGACGCCGGCACGGTTTCCCGGCGACGCTGATCGAGCTTCTTCAGACGGGTCTCGGCCAGCGCCATGATCTGCTCGATCATCTCGGTGAAACCGTGACTCGAATCCTGCAAGCGGTACAACCACGGCTCGCTGAGATCGACCGAACTGTCGTTCTCGTGCATCACCTGCCCGGCCTGCAATTTCTCGCAGCCCAGGCTGATGACCAAGGCTTCGCCGCCCAGGTTCGGGTTGCGCGCCAGATTGCGCACGGTGCGAATCGGGATGTACGCGTCGGTGGCGGTGATCGCCACGCCACAGCCGTAGCTGTGGGTCAGCGCCACCACGTCATCGACGTTCGGGTACTTGGGCAGCAATTCATCCTTGATGCGCTTGACCGCGTGATCGAGCACGCCGGTGACGCACTGAACCGTGGTGGTAATCCCCAGAATGTTGCGCGTGCCGACGGTGCCGTCGGCGTTGCGATAACCCTCGAACGTAAAACCTTCCAGCGGTGCCTGCGCGGCCGGCACTTCGGTGGACAGCGGCAAGCTGTCCAGCGGCGGTGCGGTGGGCATGCGCAGTTGATCTTCCTTGACCCAACTGCCGCGTGGAATCGGCTGCAACGCATAGCCGATGGTCTGGCCGTAACGAATCACCTGGCCGCCCTCCGGAATGTCTTCCAAAGTGACTTTATGGCTCTGCGGCACGAAGTCCACCGTCACCAGGCCATCGGGAAATTCGGTGCCGGCGGGCACGCCCTGGTCATTGACCACAATCACTACGTTGTCCCGCTCGTGCAGGCGGATGTAGCGCGGCGAGTCGGAGTGTTCAATCAACTGCATGACGCCGCTCCTCAGGAATGCGCTTGAGACAATTTGTTGTTTGTTTCAGGGCCGTTGACCGGCGGCTCTTTGAGCACCACACGCTTGATCGGACCAACGATCACCAGGTAGCTGAACACTGCGACCAGTGCGTTGCAACCGACAAACACCAGCGCCCATTTGAACGAACCGGTGGAGCTGATGATGTAGCCAATCACGATGGGAGTGGTGATCGAAGCGATGTTACCGAAGGTGTTGAACAAGCCACCGCTGAGACCGGCGATTTGTTTCGGCGAAGTATCGGACACCACCGCCCAGCCCAGCGCACCCACGCCTTTGCCGAAGAATGCCAGGGCCATGAAGCCGACGACCATCCATTCAACATCGACATAGTTGCAGGCCACGATGCTGCTGGAAACCAGCAAACCGGCAATGATCGGCGCCTTGCGGGCGAAGGTCAGGGAATGGCCCTTGCGCAGCAGGTAATCGGAAATCACCCCGCCGAGCACACCACCGATGAAGCCACAGATCGCCGGCAACGAGGCAATGAAACCGGCCTTGAGGATGGTCATGCCGCGTTCTTGCACCAGGTATACCGGGAACCAGGTCAGGAAGAAGTAGGTGATGCCGTTGATGCAGTATTGGCCGAGGTACACGCCAAGCATCATGCGGTTGGTCAGCAACTGGCGGATGTAGTCCCACTTCGGACCGTCGCCTTTTTTGCCTTTGCCTTTGTCCTGGTCCATATCGACCATGCCGCCGTTATCGGCGATGTGCTGGAACTCCGCGTCGTTGATCATCGGGTGCTGGCGTGGGCTGTGGATAACCTTGAGCCAGATGCCCGAGAAGATGATGCCAATCACGCCCATCACGATGAACACGTGCTGCCAGCCGAAGCTGTAGACGATCCAGCCCATCAGCGGCGCGAACAACACGGTGGCGAAGTATTGCGCCGAGTTGAAGATCGCCGAAGCGGTGCCGCGTTCAGCCGTCGGAAACCAGGCCGCGACGATGCGGGCGTTGCCGGGGAAGGATGGCGCTTCGGCCAGGCCCACCAGGAAGCGCAGCATGAACAGCGCAACCACCGCCGTGGACATGCCGAACTCGCCGACATAGCCCTGCAGCACGGTGAACAGCGACCAGGTGAAGATGCTCAGCGCATAGATTTTTTTCGAACCAAAACGGTCCAGCAGCCAGCCACCGGGAATTTGCCCGGCCACGTAGGCCCAACCGAATGCAGAGAAGATATAACCGAGAGTGACCGCGTCGATACCGAGGTCTTTTTGCAGGCTGGAGCCGGCGATAGCGATGGTCGCCCGGTCGGCGTAGTTGATCGTGGTCACCAGAAACAGCATGAGCAGGATCAAATAGCGGACGTGAGTCGGCTTCTGAGTCGATTGCATGTAGATGTACTCCCACTGATTATTTTTATGCGGGTCATAACGATTGTTTTTTGTGGGAGCTGGCCTGCCAGCGATGCGGGCACCTTGGTATGTCCTTCACACCGAGGTGCTGCCATCGCTGGCAGGCCAGCTCCCACAGGTATTGCGTGAATCAGGAACCGATGTAGGAGGTTTTCACGACGGTGTAGAACTCTTGCGCATAGCGACCCTGCTCGCGGGAGCCATAGGATGAACCTTTACGCCCACCGAACGGAACGTGGTAATCCACACCGGCGGTCGGCAGGTTGACCATCACCATCCCGGCCTGGGAGTGGCGCTTGAAGTGGTTGGCGTACTTCAGCGACGTGGTGGCGATGCCCGCCGACAGACCGAATTCGGTGTCGTTGGCCATGGCCAGTGCCGCTTCGTAATCCGCAACGCGAACCACGTTGGCCACCGGGCCAAAGATCTCTTCACGGCTGATGCGCATCGCGGCTTCACTGTCGGCAAACAGGGTTGGCGCGAGGTAGTAGCCTTCTGTATCGCAAGTCACCAGACCACCGCCACTGACCAGACGCGCACCTTCGGACTGGCCGATGTCGATGTACTTCATGTCCTGTTCAAGCTGAGCCTGGGAAACCACCGGACCGATGTCGGTGCCGGTTTTCAGCGCGTGACCGACCTTGATCGACTTCATGCGCTCGGCCATGGCTTCGACGAATTTGTCGTGGATGCCGGCGGTAACGATGAAGCGGCTGGAAGCGGTGCAACGCTGGCCGGTGGAGTAGAACGCGCTCTGAACCGACAGCTCGACCGCTTGCTTGAGGTCGGCGTCATCGAGAATGATCTGCGGGTTCTTGCCGCCCATTTCCAGCTGAACCTTGGCCTGGCGCGACACGCAGCTGACGGCGATCTGACGACCGACACCGACAGAGCCGGTGAAACTGATGCCGTCGACTTTCGGGCTCTGCACCAACGCATCGCCCACCACACGACCGCTGCCCATCACCAGGTTGAACACGCCGGCCGGGAAGCCTGCGCGAGAGATGATTTCAGCCAGCGCCCAGGCGCAACCCGGGACCAGGTCGGCGGGTTTCAGTACCACGCAGTTGCCGTAGGCCAGGGCCGGGGCGATTTTCCACGCCGGGATGGCGATCGGGAAGTTCCACGGGGTGATCAGGCCAACCACGCCCAAGGCTTCGCGCGTCACTTCGACGTTGACGCCCGGACGTACCGACGGCAAGTAGTCGCCGGACAGTCGGAGTGTTTCCCCGGCGAAAAACTTGAAGATGTTACCGGCGCGGGTCACTTCGCCGATGGCTTCAGGCAGGGTTTTACCTTCTTCACGGGCGAGCAAAGTGCCGAGCTCTTCGCGGCGAGCGAGGATTTCAGTACCGACCTTGTCCAGTGAGTCGTGGCGAGCCTGAATGCCCGACGTCGACCAGGCCGGAAACGCAGCGCGGGCGGCGTCGATGGCGGCGTGGACCTGGGCCAGATCGGCCTTGGCGTAGTTGCCGATGGTATCGGTCAGTTCGGACGGGTTGATGTTGGCGCAGTAATCACTGCCGGCAACCCATTCACCGTTGATGTAGTTATCAAAACGCTTTGCATCTGCCACTGGGGAATCTCCTCACGCAAAAGGCCGCTGATCACTCAGCGGCCTTGTTTAATCGGGTGTGTTACTGCGCACCTTGCTTGTCGATCAACGCGGCGAGCAATTCGTACTCTTCGCCGGTCAGGTCGGTCAGCGGCGCACGCACAGGACCTGCGTCATAGCCGGCAATTTTTGCCCCGGCCTTGACGATACTCACCGCGTAACCGGCTTTGCGGTTACGGATGTCCAGGTACGGCAGGAAGAAGTCGTCGATGATCTTGCCGACGGTGGCGTGATCTTCGCGAGCGATAGCGTGGTAGAAATCCATCGCGGTTTTCGGGATGAAGTTGAACACCGCCGAGGAGTAAACCGGCACGCCCAGTGCCTTATAGGCCGCTGCGTAGACTTCGGCGGTCGGCAAACCACCCAGGTAGCTGAAGCGATCGCCGAGGCGACGACGGATCGACACCATCAACTCGATATCGCCCAGGCCATCTTTGTAGCCGATCAGGTTCGGGCAACGCTCGGCCAGACGTTCCAGCAACGGCGCGGTCAGGCGGCAGACGTTGCGGTTGTAAACCACTACGCCGATCTTCACCGATTTGCACACGGCTTCAACGTGAGCGGCAACGCCGTCCTGGCTGGCTTCGGTCAGGTAGTGCGGCAGCAGCAACAGGCCTTTGGCGCCCAGACGCTCGGCTTCCTGTGCGTACTCGATCGCCTGGCGGGTCGAACCACCCACACCGGCCAGGATCGGCACGCTGGTTTCGCAGGTGTCGACGGCGGTCTTGATGATTTCCGAATATTCGCTGGCCGCCAGAGAGAAGAACTCACCAGTGCCGCCTGCGGCGAACAGAGCCGAGGCGCCGTATGGGGCCAGCCATTCGAGACGCTTGATGTAGCCAGCGCGATGGAAATCGCCCTGAGCATTGAAATCGGTAACCGGGAAAGACAGCAGACCGGAAGAGAGGATGGACTTCAGTTCTTGTGGATTCATTATTCGAACACCCTGGGTAGCACGTTTGTGTGTGAGGAAATCGTTCAGCCTGCGCCGAAGTTGTAGGTCATCGTACAACTTAAAAAACAACCGTCAACTGCATTTCATCGCCGCATCCAAAATTTATGCGTCGGAAAAGTATTTTCTTGACGTAGGAAAGTTCTCCTCTATGCTCTGAATAACTGTATATACATACAGTTAACTTGAAGCATACCGACGACATATCAAGGAGATAGAAATGTCAGGTCTACACACACAAACCCAGGAACAACCGAAGCCGGTCATCGCAAGTCTGGATGATCTGTTCAACGAGAACGGCATCGCCATTACGGGTAATGACCACCTGCTCCTGCACCTCGACGCCCCTGGCTCCGACACCCATCAACCGTCCACCTCTGCATCCGTCAACGCCTTGAAAGGCAAGCCACGGCTGAGGTTCGAGGGGGGTGAACACACGGCCATCGGTGATAACACGCTGCTACGTTTCGTCAAGGATGCCCCTGCTGTAGTGGCGTCGCAGGTCGAGTTGCACTTGCCGAACGGCTTGGCACTGACCTATGGGCAGATCGTTGCCCTGGGGGGTGATTTCTATGGAATTGCGGATAAACCGGTCAGCGAAGGCGCAACCGCTGCCGACCGGGTCCAGCGTTTTACCGAGGCTTTCAATTCCCTGGCGGTCCTGCCCGCGTCCAATGCCGAGGCGAAGCTGATTCTCGGCGTCATGCAGAAGGAAATCGCCGCAGTCAAACAGGCGATCAAGGATGGCAAGCAGCCCCACGAGGCGTATGACGCCTTGGGTGATACGTTGTCGGAAGAGTGGAACAAAATCACCGGCGGCGGCAGCTTCGTTTCCGCCCTGTACCCACTGGGGCGCTACCTGAAACTGGCCGCCAACAATGCCGATCACTTCGCCGAATGGGCACTGCTGGCCTACATCGCCGGGCACACGGCCGCGTTGCAACAAGCGGTGATCGCCCACAACACAGCTGACGACCAGTCGCTGGAACTGGCCTATGCGCTGAACGCTTTCGCCGATCACTACCTGACCGACCTGTTTTCCGCCGGCCATCTGCGCGTGCCACGCAAACAGTTGGCGGCAGTGGTCACGCCGAGTGATCTGGGCTCGTTGATCACCCGCTTCATGCACGACGAAGACAGCAAGTTCGGCCTCAACGTGCGTAATGGCGATGGCGCTCAATGGCATGCGTATGGCGACAAACGCTACTTCGATGCCATCGACAGCGCCAACCGCCTCCAGGTCAATCAAGCGGTTCAAGTGTCTGCGGATGAGATATTCGCGGCGTACCTCAGCGGTATCGCACCGTCACCCAGCAGTTTCGCGGCATTGAAAAAACTGCCTGACCTGCAAGCGGTACTGAACCCTGTGGGTAATTTCTCGCCGTTATTCAAGGTCGAGGGTAACAAGGTGCTGCGACGCAAGGACGTCAACAACCTGAACGATACCGCCACGGTGGATGACTGGTGGGGCTGGAGCACTTACCTGCTGCTCAAGGACTACAAGCCGACTGGCAACGTGGCCTGATAAGGAGATCAATCATGACGATCAAATTGAAACTGGAGCTGGTCTCGGGCCAATCGCTCAAGGGTGCGCCGCTGGAGTTGTTGGCTGATGGCAAGCCGATTGCGAAAGGAGTCGTGGATAAAAACGAAAGTGTGACGTTCGATGTTAAGTCTGCGGCTGCCAGGTTGACCGTGAGAGTGGATCGCTCGATTCTGAAAACCGTCTGAGGCCAATGGCCCCATCGCCGGCACGCCGGCGATGGCAATCCAGAGAACAATAGAACTGCCCGGCCTGGAAACTACCCCCGCTGCGCCTCAGCCTCTTCATGCGCATGACGCAACCGCTCGCGGCTGTTGGTCAAATGCAAGCGCATCGCTGCCCGCGCCGCATCGGAATCCTGGCGCGCAATCGCATCGTAAATCTCTTCGTGCTCACGGCTCAGACGGCTCATGTAGTGTTGCTGGTCATCATGGGCCAGGCGTGCCGAGTTGAGTCGAGTGCGCGGAATGATGCTGGTGCCGAGGTGGGTCATGATGTCGGTGAAATAGCGGTTGCCGGTCGACAGCGCGATTTGCAGGTGGAACTGAAAGTCCGAGGCCACGGCATCGCTGGCGTGTGCCGCGCTTTCATTCAAGGCGTCCAGCGCGGCGCGCATCAACGCCAACTGTTCAGGGCTGCGGCGTTGTGCGGCGAGGCCGGCGGATTCCACTTCGAGGCTGATGCGCAATTCCAGAATCGCCAGCACATCACGCAGCGTCACCACGGTGGCCGGGTCGATACGAAAACCGCTCGGGCTCGGCGTATCGAGCACGAAGGTGCCGATGCCGTGGCGGGTTTCCACCTGCCCGGCCGCCTGCAAACGGGAAATCGCTTCGCGCACCACCGTGCGGCTGACGCCATGGGCATCCATGATCGCCGACTCGGTGGGCAACTTGTCGCCGCGCTTGAGGTGACCGTCTCGAATCTGCTCGGACAGCACCGTCACCAATTCCTGTGCGAGGCTGCGGCGCTTGCGTGGAAGGCGTGGTGCATCGATCGGGTTTTCCATGGTGAACGTCTGTCTCGAAAAATTCGGCTGAAACCGCATCATAGCTCAAGGCGGTTGTACGATCACCACCACTCCCTGTGGGCGCGAATTGTGGCGAGGGGATTCATCCCCTCACCACAAAAGCCCACACAGAGTCTTGTGGTGTTCATGCGGTCACGGTCTGGTCCACCAGATGGCCATTTTCAATGCGCACATGCCGCGGATGGAAGCGCTTCAAGCTACTGCGATGCCCGACGCTGACAATGCTCAGCCCCGGAATCTCATCGATCAGTGCCTGATACAGCGACGCCTCATCCTCTTCGTCCATCGCCGAGGTCGCTTCGTCCATGTACAGCCATTGCGGTGCATAAAGCAGCGCGCGGGCAAAGGCCAGGCGTTGCTGTTCACCCGGGGAAAGCATGCGTTGCCAGTGATTCGCTTCATCCAGGCGCGAAACCAGGTGTGGTAAACGGCAGGTTTCCAACACATGAACGTAACGCTCGTGCGGGTAGGTCTCGCCAGGCTGTGGATAACTCAGCGCCTCGCGCAGCGTGCCAATCGGCAGGTAAGGCTTTTGCGGCAGGAACAGATAGCGCGCCGCCGGCAGACGAATGCTGCCATGGCCCGCAGGCCACAGATGACCCATCGCCCGCAACAGTGTGGACTTGCCACTGCCAGAGCGGCCGCTGAGCATCACGCGCTCGCCCTCCTCCACGGTCATGTCGGCGTTGGTCAGCAGATGACGACCATCAGCAAGGTCGAGGCCCAGGTCATGCACCTTCAACGCATCACCCTGATTCTGCACGTCGATGGCTGGCGCACGCTCTTCATTGTCGGTCATGGCCTGGCGGAAACTCAGCAAACGATCGCAGGTGGCGCGCCACGACGCGAGGTTCTGATACGCACTGATAAACCAGCTGAAACTCTCCTGCACATTGCCGAACGCCGAACTGATCTGCATCAGCTCTCCGAGCTCGATCTTGCCGGCGAAGTAACGTGGCGCGGCGACCATGAACGGAAAGATGATGGCGGCCTGCTGGTAACCTGCGGTGAAGAACGTAAGACGCTTGGACACCTTCATGATGTCCCAGAAGTTGTGCCAGACCAGCCCGAAGCGGTTGCTCAGGCGACGGTTTTCATTGGGCTCGCCGTTGTACAAGGCGATGCTTTCGGCATTTTCACGGACGCGGACCATGGAGAAACGCAGGTCGGCTTCGAAGCGTTGTTGTCGGTTGTTGAGGCCGATCAAGCGACGGCCGATCAAATGGGTCAGCCAGCTGCCGATCACGGCATAGACCAGCACGCACCAGAACATATAGCCGGGAATGGTGAAACCGAACACCTCAATGCTGCCCGAAACGCCCCAAAGGATGATCGAGAACGACACCAGGCTCACAATGTTGCGCAGCAGACCGATGCCCAGTTCCAGGGTGTTCGAGGTGAAGTTGTTGAGGTCTTCGGAAATCCGCTGGTCCGGGTTATCGGTGTAACCGCCCTGCTCCAGCTGGTAGTAGTTCTTGTTGCCGAGCCAGCGGGCAAAATGCTTTTCAGTGAGCCAGGCACGCCAGCGAATGGTCAGCATCTGGGTCAGGTAGAGCCGGTACACAGCGCCGATAATCGCCACCGCGGCAATCCCGCAGAAATATAGAATCAGCCGCCAGAACGCGGCCTCGTCCTTTTGCTGCAGCGCGTTGTAAAAATCCTTGTACCAGGTGTTGAACCACACCGAGATGCCCACGCTGACCAGAGATAACGCAATCACCGCGATCAGCAGCGTCCAGGCCTTGCCCTTCTCTTCACTGCGCCAGTAAGGCGTGATCATCGCCCAGACTTTGCGAAAAAACTGCCCGCGCACAGCATCGTTGACCGCGGAATATTCAGCGTTCTGATTCATGGAAAAGGCTCGATAAAGAAAAGAACACGCACGAACCGATCATAGAGGATCGGTTCGGTCTGTCGCGAGGCGTGGCCGGCATTCGTTCAGCGCAGGTTCAGCGACGAACGGGACGTTTCTGCAGTTTGCGCTGCAGCGTGCGGCGGTGCATGCCCAGGGCGCGGGCAGTGGCGGAGATATTGCCTTCGTGTTCGGTCAACACACGCTGGATGTGTTCCCACTGCAGGCGATCCACCGACATCGGGTTTTCCGGCACCAAGGTGTCGAGGTCGGCGTGCTCGGAGAGCAACGCGGCGAGGACGTCATCGGCATCTGCCGGTTTGCACAGGTAGTTGCACGCACCGCGCTTGATCGCCTCGACGGCGGTGGCAATGCTCGAGTAACCGGTGAGGATCACCACGCGCATGTCCGGGTCGAGTTCGAGCAGTTTGGGCAACAACACCAGGCCCGAATCGCCGTCCATTTTCAGGTCCAGCGCGGCGTAGTCCGGGATGTCGGCCTGGGCGATGGTCAGGCCTTCTTCGGCGGAACCGGCAGTGCTGACGCGAAAACCGCGGCGGGCCATGGCTCGCGCCATCACGCGGGTGAACGTGGCGTCGTCATCTACCAGCAGCAAATGCGGCAGCTCTTCGCCTTCGACTTGGATCTCGTCACTCATGTTCGTCTCCTCGGGCGACACGGGGCAGGCGCAGCTCGGTGAGCGTGCCGCCTTCCTCATGACTGTAGAGTTTCACTGAGCCGCCGGCGCGTGTCACGCTGGCCTTGCTCAAAAACAGGCCCAGGCCGAAACCTTTGCCCTTGGTGGTAAAAAACGGTTTGCCGATCTGTTCGGCAATGGCCAGCGGCACACCGGCGCCGTGGTCGCGAATGCTGATGGTCAAATCCTCGGCATTCCAGTCCAGCGTCACTTGCAGCCCTTCGGGGCAAGCGTCGGCGGCGTTGTTGAGCAGATTCAGCAGCGCCTGGGTCAGGTCAGGCGGCGGCGCCATGCGCGGCACGGTGCCCTGGCCCAGACGCTGGAAGCGGTAGCTGGCTTCCGGGCGCATCAGGTGCCAGCGGTTCAGCGCTTCGTCGAGCCAGTCGGTGACGTCCTGCATTTCCACCGCCAAACGGCGATTGGCCTCCGCCGCCCGAACAAGCTGTTGCAAGGTTTCCTTGCAGAGCTTGACCTGATCCTGCAGTACGCTCAGGTCGTCCTGCAACATCGGGTCATGATGGTCCTGGCGCATTTCCTTGAGCAGCACGCTCATGGTCGCCAGCGGCGTGCCCAGTTCATGGGCGGCACCGGCGGCCTCGGTCGCGACGGCCAGCAATTGCTGATCACGCAGGCCCTCTTCGCGACGGATGGCGCGCAGTTCTTCCTGGCGGCGCAGCTCTTCGGCCATGCGCGCGGCAAAGAAGGTGATCACCGCGGCGGCCAGGGCGAAACTCAGCCACATCCCGTAGACCTGCAGGTTTTCCCGGGCAATCGGGAAGGTTTGCAACGGATAGAAACCGGCCAGCAGCAAGGTGTACATCGTCAGCGCAATGCCCGACAGGATCACCGAATAACGCCATGGCAGCGTCACGGCGGCGATCGTCAGCGGCACCAGGTAATAAGAGACGAAAGGGTTGGTCGAGCCCCCGGAGAAATACAGCAAGGCACTGTGGATAAACAGGTCGCAGGCCAGTTGCACGGCGTATTCGAGTTCGGTGACGGGCCATGAGGTGCGCAAGCGGATCGCCGTGAACGCGCACAGCAACATCGAACAACCGAGGGTCGCGGCCAGTTGAAACCAGGGCAGCGGCAGCAAGTCGAGCCAGTAGGCCAGGCCCACGGAACCGGCCTGGGCGGCCAGCACCAAGGTGCGGATGAACGTCAGCCGCCAGAGATTCTGACGAGTCGCGGAAGTGATTTGAACGGGGGCGAGCATGAGCTCTCCTGATGAGCGCTCCAGGCGGATCGCACGGAGTATAACCAAGCACGGGGGCTGACAGGCAAAAGTGCGGCAAACGGCCACAGGCGCCAACGAGTTTCCCATGTGGCGAGGGAGCCTGCTCCCGCTGGACTGCGCAGCAGTTCCAAAACCTGCCACCGCGATTCAACAGTCAAACCGCGTCAGCCGATTTGCGACTGCTGCGCAGCCGAGCGGGAGCAAGCTCCCTCGCCACAAAAGTCCTTCAGTGGATCACCGGTCCATCTGTATAGAAGTTGTAACTGTGCGAACCGGATCATTAAAGCTAGAGTCTGATGGTTTCACGCAGGCTCGGACCCAACCCCTGCGCATCGCCCAAGGAGTTTTCATGCACACTTTCCGCCGCAGCGCCGCCCTCCTCGCCCTCAGCGTTGGCACCATCGCCAGCCTCCCGGCCCTGGCTGCCGACGAGCTGCATTACAACCAGATATCCCTGCGCGCCGAAGTCAGTCAGGAAGTCGCCCGCGACCTGATGATCGTGACCCTCTACACCGAAGAACAAAACACCGACCCGGCCAAACTCGCCGCGGACGTCAGCACCACCATGAACAAGGCGCTGGCCCAGGCCAAGCAAGTCAAGGACATCACCCTGCGCCAGGGCAGCCGCAACAGCTACCCGATCTACGACACCAAGGGCCAGAAAATCACCGGCTGGCGTGAGCGTGCGGAACTGCGCCTGGAAAGCTCCGACTTCGCTGCGCTGTCGAAGCTGACCGGCGAACTGCTGACCGACCTGAAAATGGGCGGCATGGACTTCGCCATCGCCACGCCAACCCGCAAGGCCAGCGAAGATGCACTGCTGAAAGATGCTGTAACGGCCTTCAAAGCCCGCGCGCAACTGGCCACCGATGCACTGGGCGGCAAGGGTTACAAAATCGTCAACCTGAACCTCAACAGCAACGGTTACCCACAACCGTACATGCGCGGCCCGATGATGATGAAAGCCGCCAGCATGGACGCCGCACCGGTGACCCCCGAAGTCGAGGCCGGCACCAGCCAGGTCAGCATGACGGCGGACGGGGTGGTTGAAGTGTTGCTGCCTTGATTCGATAACCCGTACAAAAAAAACGGCGATCACCGAAGTGATCGCCGTTTTTTATTGCCTGACAAAAGGCAGCGGTGGAACTGCCTGATATGTGGCGATCGCACCGCCGCCATCGCTGGCAGGCCAGCTCCCACAAGATTCCGGTACATCCACAAAAACAGGCCGGCTGGCAGGCCGCCATCGCTGGCAAAACAGCTCCCACAGGATTCCGGTACATCCACAAGAACAGGTCGGCTGTCAGCCCGCCATCGCTGGCAGGCCAGCTCCCACAGGATTCCGGTACATCCACAAAAACAGGCCGGCTGTCAGCCCGCCATCGCTGGCAAAACAGCTCCCACAAGATTCCGGTACATCCGCTAGAACAGGTCCGCTGTCAGGCCGCCATCGCTGGCAGGCCAGCTCCCACAGGATTCCGGTACCTCCACAAGAACAGGCCGGCTGTCAGGCCGCCATCGCTGGCAGGCC
The DNA here is from genome assembly GCF_949767185.1 of Pseudomonas sp. IT-P100. Lineage (NCBI taxonomy): Bacteria > Pseudomonadati > Pseudomonadota > Gammaproteobacteria > Pseudomonadales > Pseudomonadaceae > Pseudomonas > Pseudomonas sp. IT-P100. The sequence continues at coordinate 146,125 of NZ_CATKQK010000022.1, read as the reverse complement.
AGCTCCCACAGGATTCCGGTACATCCACAAGAACAGGCCGGCTGTCAGGCCGCCATCGCTGGCAAAACAGCTCCCACAAGATTCCGGTACCTCCGCAAGAACAGGTCGGCTGGCAGGCCGCCATCGCTGGCAAAACAGCTCCCACAGGATTCCGGTACATCCGCAGGAACAGGTCGGCTGGCAGGCCAGCTCCCACAGGATCCCGGTACATCCACAAGAACAGGTCGGCTGTCAGGCCGCCATCCCACGCAATGGATCAGCGCCCCCCACCCACCAAACCACGAGGCCGAGCGTTAGCTCGCCTTGCGCTCTTGATCTTGATCTACCCGCCCCTCGGGAGGCTGAGTGGAGGTGTTCATCCGGGGAGTGGCGCGCAGCGCCGTTCGACGCAGTCGAACACGCTGCATGTAGGTCGTCGCGAAGCAGACCGGAGGGCAGTGTCCCCGGATGAATACCGGAGCGAAGGAACGCCGAGCCTCAGCGAGGGGCCGGACGCTCGGGGCGAGCCTTTTTTTGCTTACTTTTTTTTGGCGTTTGAAAAAAAAGTGAGTCGCCGTAAGGGCGAAACCGCCAGCCGCCGTTACCGCAGAAATGGATATGTACTCAATCAGCCAGAACCTGGTCGGCTACCAGGCCGCCAAGATAAAGATCACTGCAAACCACCAAGGTGTCCACTGACAAACAGCAACGAGCCAAACTGGGGGGGTATAAATAAGTAACACCGCGCTCCAACCGGGTGCGCCAGACACCACGATCGCCCCCTGCCAGTGCATGGTTTGCACCGAAAAAACCCTGCGCAAACGGTCAAATGCGCACGAATTTACACATATGCGACATTAAGGTACGTTCGTGCCACTGTTTAACGCCTGTGGTCGCTCAGGATCTTGCATTGGGTATGGCCCCTGCATAAGTATCCGCAGGCACGGCTCACGAGGTCGTCCTCTAATTCCAAAAATGACAACAAATCATGAGGCCAACATGCTTAAACACGCGGTCATTCCGTTTTTAGTCGGCGCCAGCTTGTTAGCTGCCGCACCTTTCGCCCAAGCGGCGACTAACCTGGTGTTTTGCTCCGAAGGGAGCCCGGCCGGTTTTGATCCTGGTCAGTACACCACCGGAACCGACTTCGACGCCTCTGCAGAAACCATGTTCAACCGCCTGACTCAGTTCGAGCGCGGCGGCACCGCCGTTATTCCTGGTCTGGCGACCAAATGGGACATCTCCGATGACGGCCTGACGTACACCTTCCACCTGCGTGAAGGCGTCAAGTTCCACACCACCCCGTACTTCAAGCCGACTCGCGAGTTCAACGCCGACGACGTGCTGTTCACCTTTAATCGCATGATTAACAAGGATGACCCGTTCCGTAAGGCGTACCCGACCGAATTCCCGTACTTCACCGACATGGGGATGGACACCAACATCACCAAGATCGATAAAGTCGACGACCACACCGTCAAGTTCACCCTCAAAGAAGTGGACGCTGCGTTCATCCAGAACATGGCCATGAGTTTCGCTTCGGTACAGTCCGCCGAGTACGCCGCTCAACTGTTGAAAGAAGGCAAAGCCGCCGACATCAACCAGAAGCCGGTCGGCACTGGCCCGTTCGTGTTCAAGAGCTACCAGAAAGACTCCAACATCCGCTACACCGGGAACAAGGACTACTGGAAGCCTGACGACGTCAAGATCGACAACCTGATCTTCGCCATCACCACCGACCCGTCGGTGCGTATCCAGAAGCTGAAGAAGGGCGAGTGCCAGATCACTCTGTTCCCGCGTCCGGCTGACCTGAAGGCGCTGAAAGAAGACAAGAGCCTGAAGGTGCCTGACCAGGCTGGTTTCAACCTGGGTTACATCGCCTACAACGTGATGGACAAGATCAAGGGCAGCGATCAGCCGAACCCGATGGCCCAACTGAAAGTGCGTCAAGCGCTGGACATGGCCGTCAACAAGCAGCAGATCATTGATTCCGTTTACCAGGGTGCAGGTCAACTGGCCGTCAACGCCATGCCGCCGACCCAGTGGTCTTACGACACCACCATCAAGGATGCGCCGTACAACCCTGAGAAAGCCAAGGAGCTGCTCAAGGAAGCCGGCGTCAAGGAAGGCACCGAGATCAACCTGTGGGCGATGCCGGTGCAGCGTCCTTACAACCCGAACGCCAAGCTGATGGCAGAAATGCTGCAGTCCGACTGGGCCAAGATCGGCATCAAAGCCAAGATCGTGACCTACGAGTGGGGCGAGTACATCAAGCGCTCCAAAGGCGGTGAAAACGGCGCGATGCTGATTGGCTGGAGCGGCGACAACGGTGACCCGGACAACTGGCTGAACGTGCTGTTCGGCTGCGATTCGCTGCAGGGCAACAACTTCTCCAAGTGGTGCGACAAGAAGTTCGACGGCATCGTCAAGGAAGCCAAGCGCACGACCGACCAGGCCAAGCGCACCGAACTGTACAAGCAGGCGCAACACGTCCTCAAAGACGCTGTTCCGATGACACCTATCGCTCACTCGACGGTGTTCCAACCCATGCGCAACGAAGTGCAGGATTTCAAGATCAGCCCATTCGGCTTGAACTCCTTCTACGGCGTTAGCGTCAGCAAATAAGATCTGGCAACGGCGACGTTTTTGACGTCGCCGTTGCTTTATCTACCGAGAAAGCAGGAAAACACCTACATCCAATTCTGCCGAGTACTACAGCGGCGGGGTCGGACGCGTTGCCCTTTCCTACGAGTCTTTAGGACTCTTCGCATTTACTGCCAGACCCACGGTTCATACCGTCGGGATCTGACCAGCTTATGCGTGGGCTTTCGGTTTTTGCTGCACGTCATGGCTTGAGATCAATGATGCCTCCACGTCCCGGACGGGACCGCGGCTCATTGAAAACACTTAGAGAAAGAAAAAGGGAGCGTCATGCGCCATACCTTGGTTTTATCCGCATTGCTGGGCACCGGCCTGCTGGCCGCCACTTCCATCAGCCAGGCCGCCAACAACAGCCTGGTGTTCTGCTCCGAAGGCAGCCCGGCTGGCTTCGACACCGCGCAGTACACGACCGCGACCGATAACGATGCCGCCGAGCCGTTGTACAACCGACTGGCAGAATTCGAAAAAGGCGCCACCAACGTCGTACCAGGCCTGGCAACAAGCTGGGATATTTCCGAGGACGGCCTCAAGTACACTTTCCACCTGCGCGAAGGGGTGAAATTTCACACGACCAAGTACTTCACGCCGACCCGTGACTTCAACGCCGACGACGTGCTGTTCACCTTCAATCGCATGCTCGATCCGCAGCAACCTTTCCGTAAGGCTTATCCAACCGAATTCCCGTACTTCAACGGGATGAGCCTGAACAAGAACATCGCCAAGGTCGAGAAGACCGGGCCGCTGACCGTGGTCATGACGCTCAACAGCGTGGACGCCGCGTTCATCCAGAACATCGCCATGAGCTTCGCCGCCATCCTGTCCGCCGAATACGCCGACAAGCTACTCGCCGAAGGCAAGCCGAGCGACATCAACCAGAAGCCGATCGGCACCGGGCCGTTCGTGTTCAAGAGCTACCAGAAAGATTCCAACATCCGTTACAGCGGCAACAAGCAGTACTGGGACCCGAGCCGGGTCAAGCTCGACAACCTGATTTTCGCCATCAACACCGACGCCTCGGTGCGCGTGCAGAAGCTCAAGGCCAACGAGTGCCAGATCACCTTGCACCCGCGCCCTGCCGACGTTGAAGCGTTGAAGAACGACGCCAAGCTCAAACTCATCGAGAAGCCCGGTTTCAACCTCGGCTACATCGCCTACAACGTGCGCCACAAGCCGTTCGACCAGCTCGAAGTGCGTCAGGCCCTGGACATGGCGGTGAACAAACAAGGCATTCTCAACGCGGTGTACCAAGGCGCCGGGCAACTTGCGCAAAACGCCATGCCGCCGACCCAATGGTCCTACGACGAGACCATCAAGGACGCCGCCTACAACCCGGAAAAAGCCAAGGAACTGCTCAAGGCTGCCGGCGTGAAAGAAGGCACCGAAATCACTTTATGGGCGATGCCGGTTCAGCGCCCGTACAACCCGAACGCCAAGTTGATGGCCGAGATGCTCCAGGCTGACTGGGGGAAAATCGGTCTCAAAGTGAAGATCGTCAGCTACGAATGGGGCGAGTACATCAAGCGCACCAAGAATGGCGAGCACGACGTCAGCCTGATTGGCTGGACCGGTGACAACGGGGACCCGGACAACTGGCTCGGCACGCTTTACAGCTGCGACGCCATTGGCGGCAACAACTACTCCCAATGGTGTGATCCGGCTTACGACAAGCTGATCAAGCAGGCCAAGGTCGTCACCGATCGTGACCAGCGCACCGTGCTCTACAAACAGGCCCAGCAGTTGCTCAAGCAGCAAGTGCCGATCACGCCTGTCGCCCACTCGACGGTCAACCAGCCGTTAAGCGCCAAAGTCGAAGGATTCAAGGTGAGTCCATTCGGCCGCAACGTGTTCTCGGGCGTCAGTATCGACCAATAACCGATTAGCCAAAACGCTGGGGGCGGATTCCGCCCTCGCGCAAGCGTATTGCCGCAATTTGCCTTTAAGGCCTGAAGCAAACGTTTGCGATGCCCTGCATGAGTTCCAAAACCAATAGTCGGATCACCCAAAAAGACCGACATTAAAAAAAGAAAGTAAGGAGCTTCACCCATGAAACTGAGCAGCACCGCGTTATTAGCCCTGGCCATCAGCAGCGTCACCGCCACGGCGTACGCAGAATCCCAGAGCCAGGACTTCGTTCCAACCCAACTGGCAAGCACCAACGCACAGTCGGAAGCCAAGGGCTTCATTGATGGTCAAAGCCTGTCGGGCAGCACCCGTAACTGGTACGCCAACGAAGATAAACAGCGAGGCGCTACCTACAAGTACGAGCGCCACGGCGAAACCCTGAACGGCACGCGCCGTATCAACTGGGTTCAGGGCACCATCCTGAATTACACCTCGGGTTTCACCCAAGGCACCGTGGGTTTCAGCACCGAAGTCGCTGCTTACAATGCCATTGCACTGGATCGTAGCCGCGAAGACATCAAGGGCGGTTCCAACCGTACCCTGGCTCACACCAACGGCGACGCGGTGGATCAGTGGAGCAAACTGGGCCTGGCCAACGTCAAGGCGCGTATCTCCAACACCACCCTGACCGCTGGTCGCCAGAACTTCAGCAGCCCGATCGTCGACGTCATCGGCAACCGTCCGCTGCCTTCGAGCTTTGAAGGTGTGGCCATTCACAGCGAAGAGTTCGACAACCTGTCGTTCGACCTCGGCACCTTCGACCGCGTATCGCCTCGTACCGAACAGAGCCTGACCAAATTCACGTCCGAGTACTCGGCAAATGGCGCTGAAACCGACCACGTAAACACCGCAGGTCTGAACTATCAGCCGCTGAAAAGCCTGAAAACCAGCCTGTACGCGAGCAACGTAGAAGATTTCTGGAACCAGTACTACTTTGGCGCCACTCACGAACTGGGGGACAGCTCGATCCTGAGCCTGACCACCGGCCTGAACTATTACAAAACCGTCGACGAAGGCAAAAAGTTGATGGGTGAGATCGACAACGACACTTACTCGCTGTCGTTGGGACTGACTCACCTCGCCCACAGCCTGACGTTCTCTTATCAGGAAGTGAACGGTAACGAGTACTTCGACTACCTGCATGAAACCAACGGCATTTACCTGGCCAACTCCCTGCTGTCCGACTTCAACGGCCCGAACGAGAAGTCCTTCCAGATCGCCTACGGCCTGAACATGGCCGAATACGGCGTGCCGGGGCTGAAGTTCAACATCTACCAGGCTCGCGGCTGGGGCATCGACGGTACGCACTACACCGGTACCGCCTACGACGTACGTAAAATGGACGGTGAGAACCACTATGAATACGGCATCGGTACGTCGTACGCCGTACAAAGCGGTCCGCTCAAGGCCACCACAGTCCGCGCTACCTACACCACCCACCGCGCCAGCGATAACCAGGCTGACGGTAGCATCAACGAGTTCCGTCTCGTGACCACCATCCCGTTCAAAATTTTGTAAAAAGCGCCAGCCGACGGCTGACTCATGATGAGTCGGCCGTTCGGTTTCTTCCTGTTCAACCGATTGCAGAGGGTTCTTGATGAAAATGCTTCCCCTACGTGCGGCCATCGCTGCCGCGTTGCTGAGTGTTGCCGTTGGCGTCTCGGCCAAACCCCTGGTGGTTTGCACCGAAGCCAGTCCGGAAGGCTTCGACATGGTCCAGTACACGACTGCAGTCACAGCCGATGCGGTGGCCGAAACCATCTTCAACCGCCTGGCGGACTTCAAGCCCGGCACCACGGAAGTGATTCCGGCGCTGGCCGAGTCCTGGGATATCAGCGAGGACGGCCTGACCTATACCTTCCACCTGCGCAAAGGCGTCAAGTTTCACACCACCGACTACTTCAAGCCGACCCGCGACATGAACGCCGACGACGTGGTCTGGAGCTTCCAGCGTCAGCTGGACCCGAATCACCCGTGGCACAAGCTGTCGAGCGTGGGCTTCCCGTACTTTGAAAGCATGGGCTTCAAGGAACTGCTCAAAAGCGTCGAGAAGATCGACGACAACACCGTCACCTTCACCTTGACCCGCCGCGAAGCGCCATTCCTGGCCGACATCGCCATGGCCTTCTCCTCGATCTATTCCGCCGAGTACGCCGACCAGCTGCTCAAGGCGAACAAGACCGGCGACCTGAACAACAAACCGGTCGGCACCGGCCCGTTCATTTTCCAGCGTTACGCGAAGGACGCGCAGGTTCGCTTCAAGGCCAACCCGGACTACTTCCGTGGCAAGCCGCCGGCGGACTCGTTGATCCTGGCCATCGCCACCGACAACAACGTGCGCCTGCAAAAACTCAAGGCCAACGAGTGCCAGGTGGCGCTGTATCCGAAGCCGGATGACATCCCGAGCATCAAGAAAGACGCCAAACTGAAGGTTGACGAGCTGAACGCGATGACCGTTTCGTACATCGCCATGAACACCACGCACAAATACATGAGTGATGTGCGCGTGCGTAAAGCCATCGACATCGCCTTCGACAAAGAGGCTTATGTCAACGCGCTGTTTGGCAAAGGCAATGCGACCGTGGCGGTCAACCCGTTCCCGGATACGCTGCTGGGCTACAACCACAGCCTGAAAAATCCGGCCCGTGACCTGGACAAGGCACGCGCCCTGCTCAAGGAAGCCGGCGTACCGGAAGGCACCACCTTCACCCTGTTCACCCGCAACGGCGGCGGTCCAACCAACCCGAACCCGATGCTCGGCGCGCAGATGATGCAGGCCGACCTGGCCAAGGTCGGTATCAAGATCGACATCCGCGTGATGGAATGGGGCGAAATGCTCAAACGCGCGAAAAACGGCGAGCACGATATGGTTTCCGCCGGATGGGCGGGCGACAACGGCGACCCGGATAACTTCCTGACGCCTATGCTCAGTTGCGAAGCCGCGAAGAACGGCGAAAACTATGCGCGCTGGTGCAATGACAAGTTCCAGGCACTGATCGACCAGGCCCGGGAAAAAACCGATCCGGCCGAGCGGGCAGCGCTGTACGAACAGGCCCAGGTTATTTTTAACCAGGACCAGCCATGGATCAGCATGGCGCACACTAGAATGTTCACCGCAATGCGCAACAACGTAGAGGGCTATCACATTAGCCCCCTCACCACTAATAACTTCGCCACCACCCAGGTGAAGTAGATAAGAAAACTCCCGGTGTCCCTGACTCCAGGGACACCAGGCACGCCTAACCGGCTGATGAGGTACACCACAAGATGTTTAGTTTTATTGCCCGCCGATTGGGGTTATTGATCCCCACGTTCTTCGGCATCACCTTGCTGACTTTCGCGTTGATTCGCATGATTCCAGGCGACCCCGTGGAAGTAATGATGGGCGAACGTCGAGTCGACCCCGAAATGCATGCTCAGGCAATGGAACGCCTAGGTCTGAACAAACCGCTGTATGCCCAATACCTGGATTACATTGGCAAACTGGCCCACGGCGATCTCGGCGAATCCCTGCGTACCCGGGAAAGCGTCTGGAGCGAATTCACTTCCCTATTCCCCGCGACCCTGGAACTGTCCATGGCCGCCCTGTTGTTCGCCGGCATCCTGGGCCTGTTGGCCGGGGTGATCGCGGCACTCAAGCGAGGATCCCTGTTCGACCATGGGGTGATGGGCATCTCCCTGGCGGGATATTCGATGCCGATCTTCTGGTGGGGCCTGATCCTGATCATGTTCTTCTCGGTGTCCCTGGGCTGGACCCCGGTGTCCGGGCGGATCGACCTGCTCTATGACATCGAGCCGCGCACCGGTTTCATGCTCATCGACACGCTGCTGGCCGATGACGTCGGTGCGTTCTTCGATGCCTTGCATCACCTGATCCTGCCGGCCATCGTGCTCGGCACCATTCCGCTGGCGGTTATTGCGCGGATGACCCGTTCGTCGATGCTCGAAGTGCTGCGTGAGGACTACATCCGTACCGCCCGCGCCAAAGGCCTGTCGCCGTCGCGCGTGGTGTTCGTGCACGGCCTGCGCAACGCGCTGATTCCGGTGCTGACCGTGGTCGGCCTGCAAGTCGGCACATTGCTGGCCGGTGCGGTCCTGACCGAAACCATCTTCTCGTGGCCCGGCATCGGCAAATGGCTGATCGAAGCCATTGGCGCACGGGACTATCCCGTGGTGCAGAACGGCATCCTGTTAATCGCCTGCCTGGTGATTCTGGTCAACTTCGTGGTGGACATCCTCTACGGCTTTGCCAACCCACGCATCCGTCATCAGCGCTGAGATCATCATGACCATGACCACTCCAATTCCAGCGGTAGCAGTCGATCAAAGCCTGCTGTATCCGTCCCCGTACAAAGAATTCTGGCAGGCGTTTTCCAAGAACAAAGGCGCCGTTGCCGGCCTGATGTTCATGCTGCTGGTGATTTTCTGCGCAATCTTCGCGCCGTGGGTTGCCCCGCATAACCCGAGCGAGCAATACCGCGACTTCCTGCTGACCCCGCCGTCCTGGCTGGAAGGCGGGCAGATCCAGTTCCTGCTCGGCACCGATGAACTGGGGCGCGATCTGCTGTCGCGACTGATCAACGGTTCGCGCCTGTCCCTGCTCATCGGCTTGTCGTCGGTGGTGATGTCGCTGATTCCGGGCATCCTCCTGGGTCTGTTCGCCGGGTTCTTCCCGCGCGTGCTCGGCCCGACCATCATGCGTCTGATGGACATCATGCTGGCCCTGCCGTCCCTGCTGCTGGCCGTGGCGATTGTCGCCATCCTCGGCCCTGGCCTGATCAACACCATTATTGCCATCGCCGTGGTTTCGTTGCCGTCCTATGTTCGTCTGACCCGCGCCGCGGTGATGGGCGAATTGAACCGCGACTACGTGACCGCCGCGCGCCTGGCGGGTGCCGGTCTGCCACGCCTGATGTTCGTCACCGTGCTGCCTAACTGCATGGCACCACTGATTGTTCAGGCGACCCTGAGCTTCTCCTCGGCGATTCTCGATGCCGCGGCACTGGGCTTCCTCGGCCTTGGCGTACAACCGCCGACGCCTGAGTGGGGCACCATGCTGGCTTCGGCTCGCGACTACATTGAACGCGCCTGGTGGGTCGTCAGTCTGCCTGGTTTGACCATTTTGCTCAGCGTGCTGGCAATCAACTTGATGGGCGACGGCCTGCGCGATGCGCTGGACCCGAAACTCAAGAACGCCGCCTGAGGAGATTCAAATGTCACTGTTAGAAATCAAGAATCTCAACGTTCGCTTCGGCGACAAGAACGCCGTTCCGGTGGTCGACGGGCTCGACATTTCCGTGGACAAGGGTGAAGTGCTGGCCATCGTTGGCGAGTCGGGCTCCGGTAAATCCGTGACCATGATGGCGCTGATGGGCCTGATCGAGCACCCGGGGATCGTCACCGCCGACGCCCTGAATTTCGACGGCAAGAACATGCTCAAGCTCAGCAACCGTCAGCGTCGGCAAATTGTCGGCAAAGACCTGGCCATGGTCTTCCAGGACCCGATGACCGCGCTGAACCCGAGCTACACCGTCGGCTTCCAGATCGAAGAAGTGCTGCGCCTGCACCTGAAGATGTCCGGCAAGCAAGCCCGCGCCCGCGCCATCGAACTGCTGGAAAAAGTGGAAATCCCGGGCGCCGCCAGCCGTATGGATGCTTACCCGCATCAATTGTCCGGCGGTATGAGCCAGCGTGTTGCGATCGCCATGGCAATTGCCGGCGAACCGAAACTGCTGATCGCCGACGAACCGACCACGGCATTGGACGTAACGATCCAGGCGCAGATCATGGACCTGCTGCTGGCGTTGCAGAAAGAGCAGAACATGGGCCTGGTGCTGATCACGCACGACCTCGCGGTCGTGGCCGAAACCGCTCAGCGCGTGTGCGTGATGTACGCCGGCCAGGCGGTTGAAGTCGGTCAGGTGCCGCAGCTGTTCGACATTCCGGCGCACCCGTACAGCGAAGCGCTGCTCAAGGCGATTCCGGAACACAGCCTCGGCGCCACGCGCCTGGCCACGCTGCCAGGCATCGTCCCCGGTCGTTATGACCGTCCGCAAGGTTGCCTGCTGTCGCCGCGCTGCCCGTATGTGCAGGACAACTGCCGTGCGCAACGTCCGACCCTTGACCCGAAAAGCAACAGCCTCGCCCGCTGCTTCTACCCGCTGAACCAGGAGGTGGCGTAATGGCCGTCGTACTTACCGCCCGCGACCTCACCCGTCACTACGAAGTGTCCCGTGGCCTGTTCAAGGGTCATGCGACCGTACGCGCCCTGAACGGTGTGTCGTTCGAACTGGAAGCCGGCAAGACACTGGCCGTCGTAGGCGAATCGGGTTGCGGCAAATCCACCCTGGCCCGGGCCCTGACGCTGATCGAAGAGCCCTCTTCCGGCTCGTTGAAAATCGCCGGACAGGAAGTCGCCGGTGCTGACAAGGCCCAGCGCAAACAACTGCGCAAAGACGTGCAGATGGTGTTCCAAAGCCCATACGCCTCGTTGAACCCTCGGCAGAAAGTCGGCGATCAACTGGCTGAACCGCTGCTGATCAACACCAGCCTGAGCGCAACCGAACGTCGCGAGAAAGTCCAGGCGATGATGAAGCAGGTGGGTTTGCGCCCTGAGCATTATCAGCGTTACCCGCACATGTTCTCTGGCGGTCAGCGCCAGCGGATCGCCCTCGCTCGCGCGATGATGCTGCAGCCAAAAGTGCTGGTGGCGGACGAACCGACCTCGGCGCTGGACGTGTCGATCCAGGCGCAGGTGCTGAACCTGTTCATGGATTTGCAGCAAGAGTTCAACACGGCCTACGTGTTCATCTCCCACAACCTGGCGGTGGTTCAACACGTTGCCGATGACGTGATGGTGATGTACCTCGGCCGCCCGGTGGAAATGGGCCCGAAGAACGACATCTACGAACGCCCGCTGCACCCCTACACCCAGGCGTTGCTGTCGGCCACCCCGACCATTCACCCGGACCCGAACAAGCCGAAAATCAAGATCGTCGGCGAGTTGCCCAACCCGTTGAACCCGCCGTCGGGCTGCGCTTTCCACAAGCGCTGCCCGTACGCGACCGAGCGTTGCAGCACGGAAGAGCCGGCCTTGCGCCTGCTCGACAGCCGCCAGGTGGCGTGCCACTACGCCGAGCAGTTCCTCGACGGCGCGGCATAACGGGCGAAGAAAAACCTGTGGGAGCGGGCTTGCTCGCTGCCACAGGGGACACCCGGCCTGTTCAAAAACCCCTTCTGCCCTGGCTGCGCATCAGTCAGGGCAGAAGGGGTTTTCTTTTGCCTGCTACTTAAGCCCCTTCATCTTCATCGGTATCGGCATCCGGATCCTCGGTGGTCGAATCGTCATCATCCGCGCTGCCGCCCTGACCTTGATCGCCGGGCTCCGACTCGGACGCGGCGATCATCAGCCCGGTGTGCGCCACCTGCCCTCTCGACGCTTGCTCATCATGAGACGAACATTCCGCCCACGCCGCTGACATGCCAACCGACAGCAGGACCAAAACCTTCAGCAACAACACAATGCGTTGAAAAATGCTCATGACCGATTCCATCCTTTTACAGGTGAAACGTTGAAGCCCGACGGCACTGAGAGACATTCGGTTCCGATGGGGCGGGTTCTCCAGATAGGACTCTGACGATGCGCGGGAAATGCCATGAATGGGGAGACTGGTTTGGAATAATGTTTATACCCAACCCCACCAACAACGCTGATCCCTGTGGGAGCCAGCCTGCTGGCGATAGCGGAGTGACATTCAACACATTGATTGAATGAAAAAATGCCATCGCCAGCAGGCTGGCTCCCACCGTTGACCGCGTCAGGTATGAAAAAGCCCCGGTGCTTTCGCGACCGGGGCTTTTTATTGTTTCAACTCAGCGCTTAGTGATGCTCACGCGTCGCACGGAATTTCACATCCGGCCAGCGCTCTTCCATCAACGCCAAATTGACTCGGGTCGGGGCCAGGTAAGTCAGGTGACCACCGCCGTCAACCGCGAGGTTTTCCACGGCCTTGACCTGGAACTCCTCGAACTTCTTCTTATCGTCGCAATCGATCCAGCGTGCGGAATACACGGTGATCGGCTCGTAGGAGCACTCGACCTTGTATTCCTCTTTCAAGCGACTGGCGACCACATCGAACTGCAGCACACCGACGGCGCCGAGGATGATGTCGTTGCTGCGCTCGGGGAAGAACACCTGGGTGGCGCCTTCTTCGGCCAATTGCTGCAAGCCTTGACGCAGTTGCTTGGATTTCAGCGGGTCACGCAGGCGCACGCGACGGAACAGTTCCGGAGCGAAGTGCGGGATACCGGTGAAGCCCAGGACTTCGCCTTCGGTGAAGGTGTCGCCAATCTGGATGGTGCCGTGGTTGTGCAGGCCGATGATGTCGCCGGCAAACGCCTCTTCCAGTTGCTCACGCTCGGAAGAGAAGAACGTCAGGGCATCGCCGATGCGCACGTCCTTGCCGGTGCGCACGTGGCGCATCTTCATGCCCTTCTCGTATTTGCCGGAGCAGATACGCATGAAGGCGATACGGTCGCGGTGTTTCGGGTCCATGTTCGCCTGGATCTTGAACACGAAGCCGGTGAATTTCTCTTCGACCGGTTCCACGGTGCGCTCGTTGGCGACACGGGCCAGCGGTTTCGGCGCCCAGTCGACCACGGCGTCGAGCACATGATCGACACCGAAGTTGCCCAGCGCAGTACCGAAGAACACCGGTGTCAGTTGGCCGTCGAGGAATTCCTGCTGATTGAATTCGTGGCAGGCGCCCTGCACCAGCTCCAGCTGATCGACGAAGCGATCGTATTCATCTCCCAGATGCGCGCGGGCTTCGTCGGAGTCGAGCTTCTCGATGATTTTCACATCGGTACGCTCGTGGCCATGACCGGCGGTGTACACGATGATGTAGTCATCGGCGAGGTGATAAACGCCCTTGAAGTCGCGGTAGCAACCGATCGGCCAGGTGATCGGCGCCGCCTTGATCTTCAGGACCGCTTCGATTTCGTCGAGCAGTTCGATCGGGTCGCGAATGTCACGGTCGAGTTTGTTGATGAAGCTGACAATCGGCGTATCACGCAGACGGCAGACGTCCATCAGCGCGATGGTCCGTGGCTCTACACCCTTACCACCGTCGAGAACCATCAACGCCGAGTCGACCGCCGTCAGGGTGCGGTAGGTGTCTTCGGAGAAGTCTTCGTGGCCCGGGGTGTCGAGCAGGTTGATCATGTGATCGCGATACGGGAACTGCATGACCGACGTGGTAATCGAGATACCACGCTGCTTTTCCATTTCCATCCAGTCGGAGGTGGCATGGCGGTCGGACTTGCGAGACTTCACCGTGCCGGCAACCGCAATCGCCTTGCCCATCAGCAAGAGCTTCTCGGTGATGGTGGTCTTACCGGCATCGGGGTGGGAAATAATGGCGAAAGTGCGGCGTTTCGCGACTTCGGCGGCCTGTTTGGTCATGGGAAATCGCCTGGCGGTGATTCAAAAAAGGGCGGCGAGTATAGCGCAAACAGACCTTGGCAGACCACCGCTCGGCCCGCCACACGGATCTTTGTAGGAGCGTGTTGTGGCATCGCGCGGGGACGCGCCAGGGCATTAAGGGTGGCAATCTGCTGTTAAATATGGAACCTTTTAAAAGGTAGAGACGTCCACTCCCCTGTTACAGCTCTCGTAGCAGGGTTTGAAGAACCTGCAAGTTAGCCTGACGAGGCTGCGCTTATGGCTCGATCTCATGCGGTTGCATCAGCATGAAGAGCTGCTTCTCGCGAACGTTGATAATCCCGGCAGCCAGGAATGGCATTGCCACTCGGGACTGCGTTCGCCGACAAAGAAAAAAAGGAGTCCGCCTGTGGCTATTCGCTATGGCAAGGGGCTGACAGGAGGTGCGGTTGTCGTCGCCCTTCTGGCCCTGCTGGTCCACTGGATTGGCATCAACACGATCGAACATTACCGCGACGATTTGTTGTTTTACCTGCAAGCTCACCTGATTCTCGTCCTCGTTTCCATGCTGGCCGCCCTCGTTGTGGGCATCCCCGCCGGTATCTTCCTCAGCCGCCCGACCATGGTGGGCCGCGCTGAACGCTTCATGCAGATCTTCAACATCGGCAACACCGTGCCGCCTCTCGCCGTACTCGCCATCGCCCTGGGTATCCTCGGCATCGGCAGCGGCCCCGCGATCTTCGCCCTGTTCCTCGCCTCGTTGTTGCCGATCGTGCGCAACACCTATGAAGGCCTGAAAAACGTCCAGGGTTCACTCAAGGAAGCGGCCGTCGGCATCGGCATGACGCCGACTCAAGTGCTGTGGCGGGTCGAACTGCCGAACGCCGTGCCGATCATCATCGGCGGTGTGCGTGTGGCGCTGGCGATCAACGTCGGTACCGCGCCACTGGCGTTCCTGATCGGTGCCAACAGCCTGGGCAGCCTGATTTTCCCCGGCATTGCCCTGAACAATCAGCCGCAACTGCTGCTCGGCGCGGCCTGCACCGCCCTGCTGGCCTTGCTGCTCGACGGTCTGGTGACACTCGCCAGCCGCCTCTGGCTCGAACGCGGCTTGCGCCCGTCTTAAGCCTCGGCAAAGGAACTGACATGAAAAAAATATGCTTATTTATAGGCTGCGCCCTGCTGTTCGCAGGATTTACCCAAGCCGCTGAAAAACCCGTGATCCGCATCGGCGCCCGGGTGTTCACCGAGCAAACCCTGCTCGCGGAAATCACCGCCCAATATCTGCGCACCAAGGGTTATGACACCCAGGTGACTGGTGGATTGGGCAGCAACCTGGCCCGCAGCGCCCACGAAAGTGGTCAGCTGGATTTGATGTGGGAATACACCGGCGTGTCGTTGGTGGCTTACAACCATGTCACCGAAAAACTCGACAGCGCTCAGTCCTACGCCAAGGTGAAAGAACTCGACGCGAAAAAAGGCCTGATCTGGCTCACTCCGTCGAAATTCAGCAACACCTACGCCCTGGCCCTGCCGGAAAAAACCGCGAAGGCCTACCCGCAGATCAACACCATCAGCGAGCTGAACACGGTGCTGCAGGCTGAGGCGAAGACTAATCACCTGGTCGCGCTGGACACCGAGTTCGCCAACCGTTCCGACGGCCTGGACGGCATGGTCGACCTTTACGGCATGAACCTGACCCGCAAAAACATCCGGCAGATGGATGCCGGGCTGGTCTACACCGCCCTGCGCAATGGCCAGGTATTTGCCGGCCTGGTCTACACCACCGACGGTCGCCTGAACGCCTTCAAGCTCAAGCTGCTCGAAGACGACAAGCACTACTTCCCGGACTACACCGCCGCGCCGGTGGTGCGTCAGGCTTACCTCGATGCCCACCCGAAACTCGCGGAGGAGATCAAGCCACTGGCCGAGCTGTTCGATGACGACACCATGCGTGCGTTGAACGCACGGGTCGATGTCGATCACGAAAGCCCTTCATCCGTTGCCGCCGATTTCCTGCGCCAGCATCCACTCAACTAAGGAGGAAAAGCCATGGAATTTCTCAACGCCTTTTCCCATCTCGACTGGCCGCTGGTGCTGCACCTGACCTGGCAGCACATCACCCTGGTCGGCATCGCCGTGACATTGGCGATTCTGGTCGGCGTGCCGCTGGGCATTCTGATGACGCGCTTCCCGACGCTCGCCGGCCCCTTGCAGGCCAGCGCCACGGTGCTGCTGACCGTGCCGTCGATTGCACTGTTCGGTCTGCTGCTGCCGTTTTACTCGAAATTCGGCCAGGGCCTGGGTCCGATGCCGGCGATCACCGCGGTGTTTCTGTACTCGCTGCTGCCGATCATGCGTAACACCTACCTCGCCCTGACCGGCGTTGAACCGGGTATTCGCGAAGCCGCGCGCGGCATCGGCATGACTTTCGGCCAGCGCCTGCGCATGGTCGAACTGCCGATTGCCGTGCCGGTGATCCTCGCCGGTGTACGCACTGCCGTGGTCATGAACATCGGTGTCATGACCATCGCCGCGACCATCGGCGCCGGTGGCCTCGGTGTACTCATTCTCGCTTCCATCAGCCGCAGCGACATGTCGATGCTGATCGTCGGCGCCGTGCTGGTCAGTCTCCTGGCCATCTTCGCCGACCTGCTTCTGCAATGGCTGCAACGCACGCTGACTCCAAAAGGACTCCTGAAATGATCGAACTTCAAAACCTCAGCAAGACCTTCCAAAGCAACGGCAAAGATGTGAAAGCCGTGGACTCGGTGAGCCTGACCGTCAATGAAGGCGAGATCTGTGTGTTCCTCGGGCCATCGGGCTGCGGCAAAAGCACCACGTTGAAGATGATCAACCGCCTGATCAAACCGACCTCGGGCAAGATCCTGATCAACGGCGAAGACACCACCGACCTCGACGAAGTGACCCTGCGTCGCAACATCGGTTATGTGATCCAGCAGATCGGCCTGTTCCCGAACATGACCATCGAGGAAAACATCACCATCGTTCCGCGCCTGCTGGGCTGGGACAAACAGAAATGCCACGACCGCGCCCGCGAGTTGATGAGCATGATCAAGCTGGAGCCCAAGCAGTATCTGACGCGCTACCCGCGGGAACTGTCCGGCGGCCAACAGCAGCGGATCGGGGTGATTCGCGCACTGGCGGCGGATGCACCGCTGTTGCTGATGGACGAACCGTTCGGCGCGGTCGACCCGATCAACCGCGAGATGATCCAGAACGAATTCTTCGAGATGCAGCGCGCGCTGAACAAGACCGTGATCATGGTCAGCCACGACATCGACGAGGCGATCAAACTGGGCGACAAGATTGCAATCTTCCGCGCCGGCAAACTGCTGCAGATCGACCACCCCGACACTTTGCTTGCGCACCCGGCAGACGACTTTGTCAGCAACTTCGTCGGCCAGGACAGCACGCTCAAGCGTCTGTTGCTGGTGAAGGCTGAAGACGCGGCGGACAACGCGCCGTCGGTCAGTCCGGAAACCTCGGTGACCGAAGCACTGGAATTGATGGACGAACTGGACCGTCGTTACGTGGTGGTCACCGATGGTGAGAACAAGGCGCTCGGTTATGTACGACGTCGCGACCTGCACCGTCAGACCGGCACTTGCGCGCAATACCTGCGTGAGTTCAATGCCACCGCGGCGTACGACGAGCATTTGCGCATCCTGCTGTCGCGGATGTACGAGTTCAATCGCTCGTGGTTGCCGGTGATGGATGCCGAGCGGGTGTTCCTCGGGGAAGTGACTCAGGAATCGATTGCCGAGTATTTGAGCTCGGGCAAATCCCGTGGGGGCAAGACCAGCATTGTTTCGCCAGCCGAGACTGCGTTGGCCTGACCTGACCCTGTGGCGAGGGGATTTATCCCCGTTGGGCTGCGGAGCAGCCCTAAAACCTGCACCCACGGTGTACCTGATATACCGCACGCTAAGGTTTTACGACTGCTTCGCAGCCGGACGGGGATAAATCCCCTCGCCACAAAGACATCCTGTCTCCCTTCAAAAATCCCCATTCGGGGAACATCACACTGTCATGCAGGTCGGTTACATCAGTAACTGTCCAGGACCGCACGACGGAAGTGTGCAAAAACGCGACATTTTTTGTTGATCTCAAGCCCCTCACGCCCTAAAGTTCGCGCCGAACGTCCATGCTGGAAACGATCCATCCGGCTCAAGTACTGACGACGAGACAGCAAGGCCAAGGGCAGCACCGCCTCCCGTGGCCTTTTTGCTTTCGGCGACATGCCTTGGGAAGTAGGCGAACCAAAGTGGGGATACGGAGGACGTTCATTTGCGCCCATTGATAATTTCAGTTTGCCAGTAGGAGTTCCCAGCATGTCGATCAACGTCGAAGACTATTTCGCGCGCGATACCTTCCAGAAAATGAAGGCCTTCGCCGACAAACAAGAAACCCCGTTCGTGGTGATCGACACCGCGATGATCAGCCAGGCCTATGACGACCTGCGCGCCGGTTTCGAATTCGCCAAGGTCTACTACGCGGTCAAGGCCAACCCGGCCGTCGAAATCATCGACCTGCTCAAAGAGAAAGGCTCGAACTTCGACATCGCTTCGATCTACGAGCTCGACAAAGTGATGAACCAGGGCGTCGGCCCGGATCGCATCAGCTATGGCAACACCATCAAGAAATCCAAGGACATTCGCTACTTCTACGAGAAGGGCGTGCGTCTGTATGCCACCGACTCCGAAGCCGACCTGCGCAACATCGCCAAGGCGGCACCGGGTTCGAAAGTCTACGTGCGCATCCTTACCGAAGGCTCGACCACCGCTGACTGGCCGTTGTCGCGCAAATTCGGCTGCCAGACCGACATGGCCATGGACCTGCTGATCCTCGCTCGCGACCTGGGCCTGGTGCCTTACGGCATCTCGTTCCACGTCGGTTCGCAACAGCGCGACATCAGCGTCTGGGACGCGGCGATCGCCAAGGTCAAAGTGATCTTCGAGCGTCTGAAAGAAGAAGACGGCATCCACCTCAAACTGATCAACATGGGCGGCGGCTTCCCGGCCAACTACATCACCCGCACCAACAGCCTGGAAACCTACGCCGAAGAAATCATCCGTTTCCTCAAGGAAGACTTCGGTGATGACCTGCCGGAAATCATCCTGGAGCCGGGCCGTTCGCTGATCGCCAACGCCGGCATCCTGGTCAGCGAAGTGGTACTGGTGGCGCGTAAATCCCGTACCGCCGTCGAGCGCTGGGTGTACACGGACGTGGGCAAGTTCTCCGGCCTGATCGAAACCATGGACGAAGCCATCAAGTTCCCGATCTGGACCGAGAAGAAAGGCGAAGTGGAAGAAGTGGTCATCGCCGGCCCGACCTGCGACAGCGCCGACATCATGTACGAGAACTACAAATACGGCCTGCCGCTGAACCTGGCGATCGGTGATCGTTTGTACTGGCTGTCGACCGGTGCGTACACCACCAGTTACAGCGCGGTTGAATTCAACGGCTTTCCGCCGCTGAAGTCGTTCTACGTGTAAAACGCTGCACGCAGAAATCAAAAAGCCCATGACGAGTCATGGGCTTTTTTGTAACAGACACTCCGGGCGGTCGGAGCGACTGTTATCGGTCTTATCTCACATGCCAAAGACGAAGGATGTAGAGCGTTGAGCCTTGAATCTCATACCGCATTTCGTAATGGCCGACCAAAAGTCGTCGCACATCTCGCGGTACAAACTCGTCAACCCGTTCTCCGATCCGCGGATTGCTGAGTAAAGCTGTAGGAGCCTGAGTGAGAGATTGCACGGTGCGGGCTGCAGCAGGACGATTGACCACTGCAAGAAAATCAAAAAGTCGGGCGAGGTCCGATAACGCCTTGCTCGTCCACTTCAACTCCATCAGTACGGGACCGGCAGCGGCTTATCAGTATCCAAACTTTCTGCCCAGGCCTGGACAGACTGATGATCAATCACTCGTCCGGCGTCAACATCTGCCATTGCCTCTCGAGTAAGCCGGCTGCGCGCCTCTTCATGATCAACCCAGTCGGCAAGCGCTTGCTTCACGATCCAGCCCCGTGAACGCTCCATCTTCGCAGCCATCTGATCGACTTTATCAGCCAGTTCCAAGGGGACATGGGCCGTCAGCACTTTGGTAGCAGCCATGATTTCGTCTCCAGGAAGACATTGATGAGATTTGATTAGTTTCCAATCATAGTGATTTAAACCAGCTCAACAACCCCTGGCACGGACCGCTCATCGCTCATCTGAACGACGCGCTGATGATAGAGAGCCGCCATTTCACGAATGTGCGGATTCACAGCGCTCAACAACGTCTGACTCGCCACCCGCAGGAAATTCAAATTCCCCCCGGCCAATGCCTTGCGCAACCATTCCAGCGCCTCGTTTATTTTTCCTTCATCCGCCAGCACCGCGGCATAACTGAACTGCCCACGAAAATCCCCACCCGTCGCCGAACGCCGATACCAATCGACAGCGCCGACCGGATCCGCCGGGCAAACCCGCCCTTCTTCAAGATAACGTCCCAGCAGGTTCATCGACTTCGCATGGCCAAGTTCTGCCGCGCGACGGTAGAGTGCCAGCGCTTGCAGCTGATCCTCGATCACCCCTCGCCCTGTCGCCAGCAGATTGGCGTAGTTGTACATCGCCCAATCCAGTCCGGCTTCGGCGCCGACGCGATAATGCTGGGCGGCGACCGAGGCATCCGCCACGCAACCCCAGCCGTGTTCGTGGCAGCGACCGAGCATGTTGCGCGCCATCAGATGCCCGCGCTGCGCGGCGATCCCGAACCAGCGCACGGCCAAAGGCTGGTCCTGTTCGATCCCCTGCCCGTCCAGCAGAATCTGGCCGAGCAAAGCCTGGGCATCGAGAACCCCTTCGCGGGCAGCGATCAGGATCGCCTGAGCAGCACGCGCCGGACTTTCATTGAGCATGGCTTTGAGTTGATCGCCGTCGAGCACTTCTTCGCGGCGCAATTGATAACTCATACGTCGACCCAGCGACGCAACAGGTTGTGGTACGTGCCCGTGAGTCGGATCAGCGATGGGTGATCCGGCATGTCCTGCGTCAGCTGCTGGATCGCCCCGTCCATTTCGAACAGCAGCGCGCGCTGGCTATCTTCGCGAACCAGGCTTTGGGTCCAGAAGAATGAGGCATAGCGAGTGCCACGGGTGACGGCATTGACCTTGTGCAGGCTGGTGCCGGGATACAGGACCATGTCACCGGCAGGCAGCTTCACGCGCTGGGTGCCAAAGGTGTCCTGGATGTCCAGTTCACCGCCGTCGTAATCCTCCGGCTCGCTGAAGAACAGCGTGGCCGACAGGTCGGTGCGCACACGCTCGATGCTGCCTTTGGGCTGACGCACGGCGTTGTCGATATGAAAATCGAAACTGCCCCCGGCCGTGTAACAGTTCAGCAACGGAGGAAAAACCTTGTGCGGCAGTGCCGCGGACATGAACAGTGGATTCTTCCATAACCGATCCAACATCGCCGCGCCGACTTCCTTGGCCAGCGGATGACCTTCCGGCAGTTGCAGATTGTGTTTCGCCTTGGCCGACTGGTAGCCGGCAGTGATTTTGCCGTCGGCCCAATCCGCCTGTTCCAGAGCCTCGCGGATGCGCTGCACCTCTTCTTTAGCGAACACGCCGGGGATGTGCAGCAGCATGGGAATACACCTGAGGACAAAGAGGTGCCAATGGTATTGATTCTTATTGGCACTGTAAAACCCCCGAGACGAATGAAACAGCAAAAACCGTAAAGGAAAATTGTAAAGAATGTAAATTCAGTGCGAATAGTAACGTTTCGCAATTGATACATAGACGCGTCTACCCTATATTTCGCGGCCTCAAATCCTTGGGGAGGGGAATTCACATGTCACGCCAACAACCACAATCACCGGTCAGTTCACCGCGTTTACTCGCTTCTGCAATTGGCGTGGCGATCACCGCCGGCTCCGCGGGCCACATGGTTTTCGCGGCTGAAAAAACCGACGAAAAAGCACCGGGCAATGTGATTTCCCTGGGCGCTACCGACATCACCGGCGAAGCTCAGGACGACACCTCCTACAAGACCGATACGTCGGCCAACAAGAAATACACCGCACCGCTGCGCGAGACGCCGAAAAGCGTCACCGTGATTCCGCAGCAAGTGATCCGCGACACCGGCGCCACCAGCCTGGTCGACGCTTTGCGCACCACACCGGGCATCACCTTCGGTGCTGGCGAAGGCGGCAACCCGGCGGGCGACCGTCCGATCATTCGTGGCTTCAACGCTGAAAGCGACACCTTCGTGGACGGCATGCGCGACCCGGCGTCCCAGAGCCGCGAAATCTTCAACGTTGAGTCGATCGAAGTCAGCAAAGGCCCGGGGTCGGCCTTCACCGGCGCCGGCTCCACCGGTGGCAGCCTGAACCTGGTGAGCAAGACCGCCAAACTGGGCAGCTTCTACAACGGCGGCTTCACCTGGGGCTCGGATCAGACCAAGCGCACCACACTCGACCTGAACCAGCAGATGACCGATACCTCGGCCTTGCGCCTGAACCTGATGAAACACGAAGCCAATGTCGCGGGCCGTGACACCGTCGACGTCAGCCGCTGGGGTGTGGCACCGACGTTCGCTTTCGGCCTGGGCACCGATACCCGCGTGACCCTCGGTTACTACCACGTCGAAACCGATGACATGCCGGACTACGGCATTCCGCTGACCCTGAACCCGGCCCGCAGCAAGTACAACGTCGACAAGCCGGTGCATGTCGATCGCGACAATTTCTACGGCATCACCAATCGCGACTATCGCGAAACCACCAATGACAGCGGCACCTTCAAGATCGAGCACGATCTGAATGAAGACCTGACCGTGTCCAACAGCTTCCGCATGTCCCGCTCGACCCTGGACTACATCGTCACCAACCCGGACGACAGCAAGGGCAACGTCGCCAGGGGCAGCGTGTACCGTGGCACCAAGAACCGTAACTCGACGTCCAGCGGCTGGATCAACCAGACCGACCTGAGCGCCAGGTTCGACACCGGCGCCATCGAACACAGCCTGGTCACCGGTGTCGAGTTTTCTTATCAGGACACCCACAACCGCCCGTATATCCTGACGTCGGCCGCCAGCGGCACGACGTGCAACCCAGCACTCTTGCGCTCCGGCGACTGCACCAGCCTGCAAAATCCGACGCCTGGGGATAACTGGAACGGACGGATCACCGACAGCACGGCGTTCACCGATACCGACACCAAGACTGCCGCCGCCTATGTGTTCGACACGCTGAAGTTCAACGAGCAGTGGTCCCTGAACCTGGGCCTGCGTTATGACAACTACAAGACCGAATCCAGCGGTTACAGCACCGGTGGTCGTGGATCGGTAGCGGGCAATTTCTCCCGGGAGAACACCAGCGACCTGGTGAACTACCAGATTGGTGTGGTCTATAACCCATTGCCGAACGGCAGCATTTACGCGGCCTACTCGACCTCCAGCAACCCGGCGGGCGAAACCAGCGGTAACGGCAGCCTGGAACTGGCCGCCAACAACAGCGACCTCGACCCGGAAAAGAACCGCAACTACGAGATCGGCACCAAGTGGGACTTCTTCGGTGATGACCTGTCGTTGACCGCAGCGCTGTTCCGCACCGAGAAAACCAACGCCCGCATCGACGATCCGGATGGCGCCACCACGCAAGTGCTGGACGGCGAACAGCAGGTCAACGGCCTGGAACTGACCTACACCGGCAAGCTGACCCGTCACTGGAAGGTCTACGGCGGCTACACCTACATGGAAAGCGAAGTGGTCAAAACCACCCTCGCCGCCGATGAAGGCAACCATATGCCGAGCACCCCGCGGAACAACTTCACCCTATGGTCGACCTATGACGTGATACCGGAAAAGTTGACCATCGGTGCGGGTGCCACATTCGTTGATTCGCAATTCGGCAACATCGCCAACTCGGTGGAGATTCCTTCCTACTGGCGTTACGACGCGATGGCCAGCTACCGCCTGACCAAAAACGTCGACCTGCAACTCAACGTACAGAACCTGACCGACAAGCGTTACTTCGACCAGGTATTCCAGACGCACTACGCCCACGTGGCGGCGGGTCGTACCGCCCTGCTGAGCGCCAACTTCCACTTCTGACGGAAGCGTGAGGTCAAAGCCCCGTTCATCCACATGAACGGGGCTTTTGTGCGTAAAAAAGAATGCTTCTCGACAGCCCACGGCATAATGCGCGCCGTGATGACAATTTCGAACGAACAAGGCGAGCAACGTGTTGAAGAAAACCCTGTTCCAGTTGCACTGGTTTTTCGGTATCAGTGCCGGGCTGGTCCTGGCCCTCATGGGCATCACCGGGGCGACAGTGTCGTTTGAGGATGAAATCCTGCGCGCACTGAACCCGTCGGTGTTGCAGGTCGAGAAACAGGTCGCCGGCGTGCTGCCGCCCGCTGAGCTGGTGGAAAAAATCGAAGGCGCCTCAGGCAAGAAAGTCGCGATGATCTGGGTCGACACCGACAGCGGCAACGCCGCACGGGTGTCGTTTACCCCGCCACCGGGCGAGCGTCGCGGCGAGATGCGCTACTTCGATCCCTATACCGCCGAGTTCATGGGCAACGCCATCGGCCAGGATTTCTTCGGCCTGATGCTGCAACTGCACCGCTTCCTCGCCATGGGCGATACCGGTCGACAAATCACCGGCGCCTGCACGCTGATCCTGGTGTTTTTCTGCCTGTCCGGCCTTTACCTGCGCTGGCCGCGCCAGTGGAAAAGCTGGCGCGCCTGGCTGACCCTCGACTGGAAGAAAAAGGGCCGCAGCTTCAACTGGGATTTGCACTCGGTGGCCGGCACCTGGTGCCTGGTGTTTTACCTCCTGGCGGCACTGACCGGGTTGTCCTGGTCCTACGAGTGGTACAACAAAGGCCTGACCCGATTGCTGTCCGACTCACCGCAGAACGAGCGGGTTCGCAATCGTGGTCCTGCGCCTGATGGCCCGGCACCGACCGCCGATTACGCCGCGATGTGGAGCAGCATCTACAGCGCTGCCGGTCCGACACTGAGCGCCTACAACATCCGCATGCCGCCCGTGGCCGGACAACCGGCGACCGTGTTTTACCTGTTGGACTCCTCGCCGCACGACCGCGCGCTGAACCAGATCACCCTCGATCCGGCCACCGGCCTCGTCAAACGCCACGACCGCTACAGCGACAAAAGCTTCAAGGCGCAGCTACTGACCAGCCTCTACGCGCTGCACGTCGGCAGTTACTTCGGGATTGTCGGCCGGATCGTCCTGACACTCAGCGCGCTGACCATGCCGCTGTTTTTCATTACCGGCTGGCTGCTGTACCTCGATCGTCGACGAAAGAAAAAGCAGATCAAGGACGCCCGCAAGGGCCTTGAACAACCGGACAGCGATGCCCCGGCGTGGCTGATCGGTTTCGCCAGCCAGAGCGGGTTTGCCGAGCAACTGGCGTGGCAGACCGCCGGGCAACTGCAAGCGGCAGGCTTGCCGGTGAAGGTTCAGCCGCTGGCCACTGTCAGCGAGCAGGACCTGCGTGATTCCAATAACGCGCTGTTCGTAGTCAGTACCTTCGGTGACGGCGAAGCGCCGGACAGCGCTCGCGGTTTCGAACGCAAGGTACTGGGCCGCGCGTTGAGCCTGGAGAGCCTGAATTACGCGGTGCTCGGACTCGGTGATCGCCAGTATCAACACTTCTGCGGTTTCGCTCGCCGCTTGCACACCTGGCTCGGCGAGCACGGCGGCAAGCACCTGTTCGCGCCCGTGGAAGTCGATTGCGGCGACCCTTACGCCTTGCGTCACTGGCAGCAACAACTCGGCCTGCTGACCGGACAGGCGCCCGTGGACACCTGGCAAGCACCGAGCTACGACAACTGGACGCTCACCCGCCGCGAATTGATGAACCCGGACAGCAACGGTTCGCCGGTGTACTTGCTGGGCCTCACCGCCCCGACCACCAGCAGCTGGCTGGCCGGTGACCTGGTGGAAGTGTTGCCCCGCAACTGCCCGTGGGCGATCGAGCATTTCCTCGATGGTCTTGGGATCGATGGGCGGGCGGCGGTGGTGCTTGATGGCTTGTCGCAATCGCTGGAACAAGCGCTCGCCACTCGCCAATTACCTTCAAACCGCACCCACCTAGTCGGCCTGCACGCGCAAGCACTGGTGGACGCGCTGGTGCCGTTGGCCATGCGCGAATACTCCATCGCCTCGATTGCCGCCGACGGCGTGCTGGAACTGATCGTGCGCCAGGAGGTGCATTCCGACGGCAGCCTGGGCGTCGGTTCCGGATGGCTGACCGAACACGCGCCGGTGGGCAGCACCCTCAGCTTGCGCGTACGGCGCAACAGCGGTTTCCATCTGCCGGTCGAACCGGTGCCGATGATCCTGCTGGGCAACGGCACCGGCCTGGCCGGGCTGCGCAGTTTGCTCAAGGCGCGGATTGCCGATGGGCAGACTCGCCATTGGCTGCTGTTTGGCGAGCGCAATCGCGAGCATGACTACCTGTGCCGTGCCGAGCTGGAAGAGTGGTTGATTTCCGGGGACATCGAGCGTCTGGACCTGGCGTTTTCGCGGGATCAGGCTGAAAAGATCTACGTGCAGGATCGCTTGCGTGAATCGGCCAATCTGCTCAAGCAATGGCTGGCCGACGGCGCCGTGATTTACATCTGCGGCAGCTTGCAGGGCATGGCTTCAGGGGTGGATCACGTGCTCAACGAAGTGCTGGGGATTGAAGAGGTCGACCGCCTGATCGAGCAAGGTCGCTATCGCCGAGACGTTTACTGACCTACCACAATTAAATGTGGGAGCGGGCTTGCTCGCGAAGGCTGACTAACATTCAACATCTGTGTTGCCTGTTAAACCGCTTTCGCGAGCAAGCCCGCACACATTGATCGATGCCAGTCGGATAATTCTCACACCGGCTGCAATTTCTGCTCAAACACCGCCACCCCATCCAGATCCCGCAATACCACACTCATCGCCCCCGTCGCGCCCTCGATATTCACCTCGCCAAAAAACTGAAACCCGGCAAACGGCGAGGTGTTCTGCGCCGGCGGTGCCTTCTCGAACACCACTTCAGGACCGAAGGTTTTATCCAGCGGGTTAGGCCCGAAACTCCCCGCATTCAAAGGCCCGGCGACAAACTCCCAGAACGGTTCGAAATCCTGAAACGCCGCCCGATCCGGGTGGTAATGATGTGCCGCGCAGTAATGCACATCCGCCGTCAGGAACACGAAATTGCGCACCTGTTGCGCCCGTAGAAACCCGAGCAATTCAGCGATTTCCAGCTCT
Organism: Pseudomonas sp. IT-P100; assembly: GCF_949767185.1. Classification (NCBI taxonomy): domain Bacteria; kingdom Pseudomonadati; phylum Pseudomonadota; class Gammaproteobacteria; order Pseudomonadales; family Pseudomonadaceae; genus Pseudomonas; species Pseudomonas sp. IT-P100. The sequence continues at coordinate 118,851 of NZ_CATKQK010000022.1, read as the reverse complement.
CGCCCCTGGGCAGGTCCCGGATCGCCATTGGCCACCGCTTCCCAGCGCGCCACGCCGGGGCTGATTTCGCCATCGGGCACGCCGAGACCGATCGGCATGTCGGCGGCGATGACTTTCCACTGGGCGCTGGAGGCCTTCAATTCACGCTTGAGCCAGTCCAGTTGCTCACGTCCGAGAAAGGGTTTGGCGGCCCCCAGATTGTTGTCATTGGCTTCGCGATAGCTGCGCATATCGAGCACAAACACATCCAGCATCGGCCCATAACTGATTTGGCGATAGATCCGCCCGCCACCGTCGGCGCTCTGCAAACGCATCGGTGCATATTCCAGCCAGGCCTGGCGCGCGCGCCCCACCAGGCTGTGGATATCCTTGCTCTTGTAGCGCTCGTCCAGTTGCTTGCCCGGCGACCAGTTGTTCACCACTTCGTGGTCGTCCCACTGCCAGATCTGCGGCACTTCGGCGTTGAAGCGACGGACGTTTTCGTCCATCAGGTTGTAACGGTAATTGCCGCGATACTCATCGAGGGTTTCGGCGACTTTGCTCTTGGCCTCGCTGGTGATGTTGCGCCACACGCGGCCGCTTTCCGTGGTCAGCTGCGCGGGCACCGGACCGTCGGCGTAGATGGTGTCGCCGCTGTGGATAAAGAAGTCCGGCAGGCGCAGGCGCATGGCTTCGTATATGCGCATGCCGCCGATCTCCGGGTTGATGCCGAACCCCTGGCCGACGGTGTCGCCGCTCCAGACGAAACGGATGTCGCGCCGGGTCTGCGGCACGCTGCGCAGGTGACCGAACCAGGGTTCGCTGGTGACACCGCTCTGGGCGTCTTCGAAGTGCACGCGATAGAAAATCGCCTGATCGGCAGGCAGACCAGTGAGCTCCACACGCGCGGTGAAATCGCTGCGGGCATCAGCCAGTGGCGAGACAAAACGCCGAGGGTTGGTGAACAGACTCCGCGTGTCCCATTCCACCACCATCCGCGCCGCACGATCGCTACGGCTCCAGACCATCGCCCGATCACCCAGCACGTCGCCGGACTGCACGCCATCGGTGAGTTGCGGCCGGTCCTTGACCGACGCAATCACCGCCGGTGCAAGGCTGGGCATCAACAGCCCGGCGCCGACCGCTTGCATGACACGACGGCGACCGAGGTTGAATTCGCTCATGGTGTTCTCCCTGAAAAAGGAAAACTAAAACACGCCTGCATGACCCACGGATGACACGGCTCCTACAAGGCCTGCATCGTTCTCCCACACGGGCGGAAATGATCATCGCGAGGCACACAACTTTTCAAGACGTTTCCTACAACGTATCTTGTTGCCGCGTTTCGGGATCGACTCCATAGTTCGGGCTCGCGGAAAACACCGCGAACGACCTTGGCCGGTCGGTGCAGGAACGCTACAGCGTAACAACACCTCCTCAGGTACTTCGTGCCTGAGGCGTTGTTTTATGGCGGCTGTGCGTGGGACACCTTCGGGTGTGCCGGTTCCTGTACCCGGTCGGCCAACCCGCGTATGGCTGCCACCCTCGTTTGGCCGCGAGTGGTGGTAGCTCCAATTACAGGAGTTACATAATGTTCCAAGTCATGCCGCGTTACCTCCCGATCGACACCTACGACGCCGAAACACCGGTGCTCTTCGTCAACACCCACAAAGAACTCAGCGAACTCACCGCCTGCGCCATGCATCGCTTCACCGTGGTTCGCGATCTGGCAGACACGTTCACCAGCCTGAATCTGAAAAACATTTCCGATTGTGATCTGACGCGGATCACCCGCGCCGTGCATCTGCTGATGCGAGAGGGCTGTGCGGTGCTGGATGTGGTTCAGGCGCGGGCGTTGCAGCGGGAGAATGAGTACAAAACCCCTGCTTGATGGTGTTGCCACTGACGCCATCGCGGGCAAGCCCGCAGGTTAAGGCGTTTGCCACAAATCTTGTGTACGAAAGAGATCACTGTGGGAGCGGGTTTGCCCGCGATGACGGACTCGCATTCAACATCTATGTTGGCTGAAAGACCGCTTTCGCGAGCAAGCCTGGCTCCTACAGGTTTACGTCAGGCGCTGACGGGTTCTACCGCCAGCTCAGCAACTTCCGGCCGCTTGACCACCGCATACACCACCGCCGTCAGCAAACTCCCGGCCACAATCGCCAGCAAATACAGCAACGCATGGTTGATCGCATTCGGAATCGCCAACACAAACAATCCCCCGTGCGGCGCCATCAGTTTGCAGCCGAAATACATCGACAGTGCGCCCGTCAGCGCACCACCGGCAATGCTCGCCGGAATCACCCGCAGCGGGTCCTTGGCGGCAAACGGAATCGCCCCTTCGGAGATAAAGCACAGCCCCAGCACCAGTGCCGCTTTCCCGGCCTCGCGTTCAGTCTGGGCGAACTTGCGTCGGGCAATGAACGTGGCGATGCCCAGGCCAATCGGCGGCACCATCCCGGCGGCCATCGTCGCCGCCATCGGTGCATAACTTTGCGACGCCAGCAGCCCCACCGAAAACGCATAGGCCGCCTTGTTGATCGGCCCACCGAGGTCGACGCACATCATGCTGCCCAGCAATACGCCGAGCAGAATAGCGTTGGTGGTGCCCATGCTGTCGAGGAAATGCGTGAGCCCCGCGAGCATCCCGGCCACCGGTTTGCCGACCACGTAGATCATCACCAACCCGGTGAACAGACTCGCCAGCAACGGGATGATCAGGATCGGTTTCAGCGCCTCAAGGCTTTGTGGCAAACGCGCATACCGATTGATCGCCTGCGCCGCGTAACCGGCGATGAAACCGGCAATGATCCCGCCGATGAAACCGGCGCCCAACGTGCTCGCCAGCAGACCACCGATCATCCCCGGCGCAAGCCCCGGGCGGTCGGCAATCGAGTAGGCGATGTAACCCGCCAGCAATGGCACCATCAGTTTGAACGCGGTCTCGCCGCCAATCTGCATCAGGGCGGCGGCGAGTGTGCCTTCCTCCTTGAAGGCGGTAATGCCGAAGACGAACGACAACGCGATCATCAGACCGCCCGCCACCACCATCGGCAGCATGAACGACACGCCGGTCAGCAGGTGTTTGTAGACGCCGGTCTTCTCCTTTTTGACCGGGCCGTTGGCGCCGGTCGCGGCGCTTTCCTGTTTGCCTTCGGCCAGCGCTTTGTTCAGCGTCGCTTCGGCTTGCTTCAAGGCGATGCCGGTGCCGCAACGGTAGATTTTCTTGCCGGCAAAACGCTCGGTCGCGACTTCGATATCGCAGGCCAGCAGCACCACGTCGGCGTCGGCAATTGCCGTCGCGCTCAACGGATTACGTGCACCGACCGAGCCTTGTGTTTCGATCTGCAGGTCGTAGCCCAAACGCTTCGCCGCTTGCTGCAAGGCTTCAGCGGCCATGAAGGTATGAGCAACGCCGGTCGGGCACGCGGTGATCGCGACCAGCCGGGGGGCGTTTTTCGTGACAGCTACAGGTTCGGCGACCGCTGCAGGTGCGACGTAAACCTCAGCTTCTTCGGCACCACGACGCAGCACGGCTTCGACATCTTGCAGGGCGTGCGCCGGGGTACTCTGGAACACGCGTTTGCCGACGAATCGCGACATGTCCACCGGCGTGCTGGTCACCAGCAATACCCACTCGGCCGCCTCGATCGTTGCCGCCGACAATTGGCGTTCAGGGTGCGCGACATCGTTGACTTCGACACTGGTGCTCCAGCCCTGACGCTGCGCTGCCGCATCGAGCAAACGGGCGCACAGCACGCTGGTGACCATGCCGTTGGGGCAAGCCGTAACAATGGCTAACTTCATGACAAACCCTCTTATTGTTCTGTCAGGGGACGCACGCGCACACCCTGTTCAAGCCGCGCCAATTGCGCCGCATCACCGATGCCGAAACCGATCTGGGTCACCGCCATCGCGGCAATCGCCGTGGCGGTGCGCAGGGTCTGTTCCGGTGTGTCGGCGCTGAGCAGACCGTGGAGCATGCCGGCCAACAGCGAATCACCCGCGCCGACCGTGCTGGCGACGCTAACCTTGGGTGGCGTGGCATGCATCGCCGAACCGACACTGAACCAGTTCACGCCATCGGCGCCGTGGGAAATCACCACGTGCTCGATGCCTTGCGCATGCAAGCGGCTCGCTGCCTCGGCTTGAGCCGCGACCGACACCACTTCGCAGCCGAGCACTTCGGCCAGTTCTTCGGTGTTGGGTTTGATCAGCCACGGGCCGGCCTTGAGCGCCGCGCGCAACGCTTCGCCACTGGTGTCCAGGGCGACGTTCAAACCAAGATTCTTCAAGCGCACAATCAGCGCCTGCAACCACTCGGGACTGATGCCCTGAGGCAGGCTGCCGGCAACGACGACGGCATCATGACCCGGCGCAATCTGATCGAGGCGATCCAGCAACGCCTGCTGCGCCGCTGCACTCACCAAGGGGCCGGGGCCGTTGATGTCGGTGATGCGCCCGTCGTGTTCCGCCAGTTTGATATTGCTGCGGGTTTCGCCGGGGACGCGGATAAACGCGTCGACAAAACCGCGTTTGGCAAACAGGGTTTCGAACGCCTGAAGATTGTCTTCGCCGAGAAAACCGCAGACGGTGAGCGAATGCCCAAGGTCCACCAGCACCTGCGCCACGTTCACGCCTTTACCGGCGGCGTGGGTGTGCATCTCGTCGCTGCGATTGACCTGGCCGGGTTCAAGGCACGGCAACTGCACCGTCAGGTCCAGCGCCGGGTTGAGGGTCAGGGTCAGGATTTTGGCCATTACAGGGCCTCCACTAATGCGCGCACTTCATTGGCGCTGCCCACGGCCAGGGCCTGTCGGGCAAGGGTTTGAGTCTGGGTCAGACTGAGTTCGCGAATGCGCGCCTTGACCTCGGCAATGCTGCGGCCCGACACGCTCAACTCGTCCACGCCGAGACCGACCAGCACCGGCACCGCCAGCGGATCGGCCGCCAGCTCGCCGCACACGCCGACCCATTTGCCATGGGCATGGGCCGCGCGCACGGTGATGTCGATCAGTTGCAGCACCGCCGGGTGCAAGCCGTCAGCCTGGGCCGACAAGGTCGGATGACCACGGTCGATGGCGAGGGTGTATTGCGTGAGGTCATTGGTGCCGACGCTGAAGAAGTCGACTTCCTTGGCCAGCACCGGCGCCAGCAGTGCAGCCGATGGCACCTCGATCATGATCCCCAGTTGCAGGTCCGCCACCGGGATTTCCAGACGTAGCCGCTCGGTCATGTCCCGCGCCTGCCGCCACTCGTCAACGCTGCCGACCATCGGGAACATGATGCGCAGCGGGCGGTTGTCAGCAGCCCGCAGCAGGGCGCGCAATTGCGCTTCCATGATGTGCGGACGCTGCAAGGTCAGGCGAATGCCGCGCACGCCGAGGAAAGGGTTCTCTTCCTTGGCGATCGGCCAATACGGCAGCGGTTTGTCGCCGCCGACGTCGAGGGTGCGCACCACCAGGGGGCGACCGGCGAGGCCATCGAGCACGCGACGGTATTCGACTTCCTGGGTCGCTTCGTCCGGCGCTTGCGAGTGGGCCATGAAAATCAGTTCGGTACGCAGCAGGCCAATGCCTTCAGCACCCTGCTCCACTGCGCTGGTGACGCCGGCGCTTTCACCGATGTTGGCGAACACTTCCACCGCGTGACCATCGGTAGTCAGTGCCGGTTGATGACGCTGTTCGGCCGCCGCTTTCAAGCGTTGCTCGCGGGTGTCACGCTCTTCGGTGGCGCGCTGCAAGGTCGCCGCATCGGCATCGACATGCAAACGACCGCGCTGGCCGTCGAGCAGCAACGGCGTGCCCGGTGCCAGCAGCAACACCGCCGCCCCTGCGCCGACCAACGCCGGAATACCGAGCGCACGGGCGACGATGGCGCTGTGCGCAGTGGCGCCGCCCCGGGCGGTAAGAATGCCGGCGACGCGGGTAGGATCGAGACGCGCCACGTCGGAAGGACCGACTTCATCCATCACCAGAATGTACGGCTGATCAGGTTCACTCGGGGTTTCGACACCGCTCAGTTGCGCCAGCACGCGTCGGCCGATATCGCGCAAATCTGCCGCGCGCTCGGCGAGCAACGCATCCTGCAGCGCTTCCTGTTGTTTCGCCGCCGCTTCGATCACGGCCATCCACGCCGCTTCAGCGCTTTCGCCCTGCTTGAGGCGAGTCTCGACTTCATCGGTCAATTCCGGGTCGTCGAGCATTTCCTGGTGGGTGATGAAGATTTCGCGAATGGCTTTGGATTTGCTGCGCTCGATCAACCCTTCGATGTCGCGACGCACATCTGCCAGCGCTTGCTTGAGGCGCTCACGTTCAAGGGCGGCAGACTCACCGCGCAACGGGTATTCGATGGTTTGCAGCACTTGAATGTGTGCCGGGCCAATGGCAATGCCCGGTGCTGCCGGTATGGCTTGAACCACGCTGCCGGACGCCGGGGCGAGCAACACTTCGGCCACATCCGCGACGACTTCGCGCTGTTGGCTCACCACCGGCAATGGCTCGACTTCTTCACCGAGGCCTTCTTCGATCGCGGCCAGCAAGGCTGGCAAGGCGTCGGCGGCAATGCTTGGCTCGGCGACAAATTCGAGTACCTGGCCGCGACGGGCGCCGAGGCTGAGCAACTTGCTCAAGCTCTTCACCGACACGGCGCTGTCCTGTCCCTCGACGAGCCGGACGCGAATCTCGCCTTCAAAACTCTTCGCCAGTTGCGCAAGGATTTTCGCCGGGCGCGCGTGCAAGCCGTGGGCGTTGGCCAGTGCAATGCGCGCGCTCGGCCAGTCCGCCGGCAACTCGCCGCCGAGCACTTCGAGGACTTTACGACTACTGGTGGCGCGGCCCAGTTCATGGCCACGGCCTTCGATCAGCAGCGCGCAAAGGCGTTCGAGCAAGGCCTGATGCGCCTCGCCGAGGCTGGCCAGGCAGAACAGACCACTCAGTGGCTGACCGAGATAACGCATCGGTTTGTCCGGGGTGACGAAGGCCAGGCCCGGACGCTTGACCGTCTGTTCGCTGTGCAACCACCACAGGCCATCGCCGAGTGGCAGCGCTTCGACCTGTTGCAACACGGCGGAGAAACCATTGCTCACACAATCTGCCTGACGCAGCAAACGGGCACCGCGCCAGACCAGTTCTTCGAAGTCATCGGCCGACACACCCAGGCCGATCATCTGTGCATCCAGCGCCAGCTCCTGCGGCGCGCCTTGCAGCAGTTTCAGCAAGGCTTCGGCAGAGCTGGCGCGACGCAGGGCCTGGCCCAGATCGGTCTCGCCAAGGGCGCGGGTCAGCAGTTGCAGGAGCCGCAAGTGTTCATCGGATTTGGCGGCGATGCCGATCGCCAGGTAAACGATCTGGCCGTCGCCCCAATCCACGCCGTCGGGAAACTGCATCAGCCGCACACCGGTGGAAAACACCTGGTCGCGGGTTTCCGGCGTACCGTGGGGGATGGCAATACCTTGGCCGAGAAAGGTCGAGCCCTGGGCTTCGCGTGCTTGCAAACCGGCGAGATAACCTTCGGCCACAAGACCATCGGTGACCAGATGCCGAGCCAGTAACTGCAACGCTGCGGACTTGTCCACGGCCGACTGGCCCATGGAAATCTGCTCTATGGTGAGCTCGAGCATGCTTTCTCCTTTTTGGCACCTTGAGGTGCCAGGTATTGTTTTGAATGAGTCAGCTTAGGCGCTTAATCATCACTTTTGGCGGTTTCACGGCAGAACCGGCCAAATGCACCTGAAACGTAGAAAATACGCTTGCTGAAACGTTTAATCTAGAATGATTGGCACGTTACTCGATTATGTCCCATCCTTGAAGCCCAACTTGTCGGATTGGCTGCGACAATAGTTGCCTGCCCGAATCGGGTAGGATTGGCGAAAATGTCGGCCGACAAACAAGGAAAACCCGAGTTGAAACTCAGTGATATCGCCCAGCTGGCTGGTGTGTCCGTGACCACCGCCAGTTATGTCATCAATGGCAAGGCCGAACAGCAACGCATCAGCAGCGCCACCGTCGAGCGCGTGCGCGCGGTCGTCGAGCAACATGGCTTCACGCCCAACCCCCAGGCGGCCGGGCTGCGCAGTCGGCACACCCGCACGTTGGGCTTCATTTTGCCGGACCTGGAAAACCCCAGCTACGCACGCATCGCCAAACTGTTGGAACAAGGTGCCCGGGCCCGTGGTTATCAGTTGCTGATCGCCAGCTCCGACGACGCGCCGGACAGCGAACGGCAATTGCTGCAACTGTTCCGCGCCCGTCGTTGCGACGCGTTGATCGTCGCCAGCTGCCTGCCGACCGGTGACGACAGTTACCGTCAGTTGCAGGCCAAGGGTGTCCCGATCATCGCCATTGACCGGGTCATGGAGCCTGAGCATTTCTGCTCGGTGATCAGCGATGATCGCGAAGCCAGCCTGCAACTGACACGCAGCCTGCTCGACCCGTTACCCAAGCAGATCGCCCTGATCGGCGCACGCCCCGAACTGAGCATCAGCCAGGAGCGGGCGGCCGGGTTCAAGGAAGCGCTGGCCGGGTTCAAAGGCGAGATCCTGATCGAACACGGCGAATCCTTTAGCCGCGAGTGCGGCAAACAGTTGATGGAAGACATGATCCAGCGCCTGGGCCATCTGCCGGACGCGTTGGTGACCACGTCCTACGTGTTGCTTCAGGGCGTGTTCGACGCACTGCACGACTTCCCGTTGAAAACCCGTCCGCTGCGCCTCGGCACGTTCGGTGACACGCAGTTGCTGGACTTCCTGCCGCTGCCGGTCAACGCCATGGCCCAGCAGCACCAGTTGATCGCCGACAAAGCGCTGCAACTGGCCCTCGCCGCCATCGAGCAATCCGATTACCAGCCCGGCGTGCAAGCCATCGCGCGGACCTTCAAGCAGCGTATTCGCCAGGACTGAACCGTGGAGCTGATCGACACCCACACGCATCTGGATTTTCCGGATTTCGACGAGGATCGTCAGGCGCTGCTCGCCGAGAGCCGCGCCCTCGGTGTGCGACGGATCGTGGTGCTGGGGGTTTATAAGGCCAATTGGCAGCGCGTCTGGGATTTGGTGCTGAGCGATCCCGATCTGCATGCGGCGTTCGGTTTGCACCCCGTGTATCTGGAGGATCATCGCCCCGACGATTTGCACGAGCTGGGCGACTGGCTGACGCGTTTAGCCGGTCACCGCCAATTGTGTGCGGTGGGCGAAATCGGCCTGGATTACTTCATCGAAACCCTCGATCGCCAGCGCCAGCAGGCGCTGTTCGACGCGCAATTGCAACTGGCGGCGGACTTCAATCTGCCGGCGCTGATTCATGTGCGACGCAGCCATGCGGCGGTGATTGCCACGCTCAAACGGTTCAAGTTGAAACGTGCGGGCATCATTCACGCCTTCGCCGGCAGCAAGGAAGAGGCCCGCGAGTACATCAAGCTCGGTTTCAAACTGGGTCTTGGCGGCGCGGCGACCTGGCCGCAGGCCTTGCGCATGCACCGCGTCCTCGCCGAGTTGCCGCTGGAGTCGGTGGTGCTGGAAACCGACTCACCGGACATGGCGCCCGCCATGTTTCCCGGTCAACGCAACAGCCCGGCGCATTTGCCGGCGATCTGTGCGGCGCTGGCTGAAATCATGGCGATCAGTCCGGAACAACTGGCCACCGCGAGCACGAACAATGCCTGTGAGTTGTTTAACTTTCTCTAGACCCGGAACGCGCTGATCAGCTGTTTAAGCTCCACCACCTGAGCCGACAACGCCCGACTGGCGTTCTCGGTCTGGTGCGCGCCTTCGGCGGTGCGCTCGCCGGCTCGGTTGATCTCGACGATGTTCTGGTCGATGTCGTGCGCCACGGCGGTCTGTTGTTCCACGGCAGCGGCGATCTGCTGGTTCTGATCGACGATCATTCCCACCGCCCCAAGGATATTTTCCAGCGCCTGCTGGACCTTTTCCGACTGGCCCACCGTGCCATTGGCCATTTGATGGCTGGTGCCCATGGCTTTCACCGCCGCGCCGACACCGCTGTGCAGCTTGGCAATCATCTGCTCGATTTCTTCAGTGGATTGTTGGGTGCGTTTGGCCAGGGTCCGGACCTCGTCCGCCACCACCGCGAAGCCACGCCCCTGCTCGCCCGCCCTCGCCGCCTCGATGGCAGCGTTGAGCGCCAGCAGGTTAGTCTGCTCGGCGATGCTCTTGATCACCTCCAGCACCCGACTGATGGACTGGCTGTCGCTGGCCAGTTGATTGATCACCAGCACCGATTGATCGATCTCGCTGGCCAGTGCGGCAATGCTGCCCTGTTGCGATTCCACCAGACCGCGACCGCTGACCGTCTCGTCGTTGACACTGTGGGCACTGCTGACCGCCGCCGCCGCACTACGAGCCACCTCCAGTGACGTGGCCGACATCTGATTCATGGCCGTGGCGACCTGTTCGATCTGTGTGCGCTGCCCCGCAACGGCCTGGTTACTCTGGGCCGACACATTCTCGACCTGACCGGCCTGACGCTCGACTTCACCGACGGTATGGCCCACACGCTCGATCAGGTCATGGATTTTCTTCACGGTGCCGTTGAACACCTCGCCCAACTCGCCCAGCTCATCACGGCTGTTGGCGTTGAAGGTCACGGTCATGTCACCGGCTGCCACCTTGTCCATCATCGCGCCAAGACGCTTGAGGGTGGTGCGGGTCGAGGCGTAGAAACCGCCATAGAGGTAGAAGATCAACACAAACACCACCGACAACGCGACGGCCTGCAAGACCATGTGCGTGCGGTTCTGAGTCAGCCGCTGTTGCAACTGGGTGTCGAGGAATTTCAGGGTGGCTTCGTTGAGTTGATAAGTCTGGTCCATCAGGCCGGTGACCTGATCATAAAAGGCCTGCCACGGCGCATCGAGGGTGTCGGCCATTACCACTTGTTCTTCGAACAGTTCACTGGCTTTTTTGAGCGTCGCCTTACTGCTCTCGGCCTGGGCGGCCAGGGTTTCACTCGCCGCTTTGCTTGAGCCCAGCGCGTCCTGCAATTTCAGGCCGTATTCGGCCTGGAGCTTTTCGATCTGCGCCAGCAACTCATCGAAACGGGTGCTCGAAGACGAGTTGAGGAACCCTTGCCCCAGCGAGTAGGAGCCCATCGCACGGCCATCGCCCAAGGTCTGGGTCACGGGCGGCGTGACGTTGGTAATGAGTTCGGTAAGCTGACGCATGTCGCTCTGGCTGTCGCGGCTCAACCCTGCCTGGCTGGCAATGATCTGGCTGAAAATCTGCGCATTGCCAAGCAATTTGCCGATCAACGCACTTTTGCTTTGCAGGGAGTTTTCTGCTTGCTGGGCCTTGAACGCGGCGAGCATTTCATCGCGCTTGCCATCGAAAACCGTGATTTGTTCCGGATCGGTGGTCATCGCCGCAAGTCCTTCCAGGCGGGCCAGAACGCTTTGCTCCAACGCACTGATCTTGGGTTCGACACCCGCTGCCTTGCCGGACTGGCCCAGGATGACGTTGATCTGCACCAGGTTGTTCAGGGTTTCCAGATCCCGTCGCAAGGTCAGGCTGCTGCCCAGCAGGTCGAGGCTCTGCAGTTCGACCCGGGTGCCCTGGAATTCACGATAGGAATCGCGCACCAGGTAAAAGTTGGTCACCAGCATCGGCACCAGGAACAGCACGCTGATCAGGCTGAACTTCATGCCGAAGCTCAGGCGATTCATTAGCGCGACGGCGGGATAGAGCAAGCTCTTCACTGGAAGTCTCCCTTTGCATTCTTATTTTTATTGGCAGGCACAGACAGGCAGCAGATAGCCACTATTCAGTGCTATCTCTGTATAGCTTAAATCGGCTGGGGGGTTTGTAACTTAAGGTTAACGGGAGGGAACCAGGTCTGTCTGATGGAATGCCGGGGGGCGCTTCGCACCCCAGCGGGAGCAAGCGCCCTCGTCACAGAGGAATGGATGTCGGAATTACGGAAGGACCGTCCACAGGGCAAAACCGGCGTACCAGAGCACCGCCGCTCGCAGCAGCAACTCCCAGATCCGGTCGAGACTGTTGATGCCGTCCGGGCCGACCACCGGCGCGGGAATTTCACCGGCCACCAGCCCGACCTTCTCGATCAACCGGGCGGCGCTGATGTTCCAGTTCAGCAGTTCGTGCAGCATCACCCGGCTGACCGCGACAAAGTTACCGACCAACGCGAAGCTGGCCGCCAGCAGACGCACCGGCACCCAATCGAACGCGTGGCGCAATTGTGCGGCGCGCTCGACGACTGCGAGGTTCTGCCCGTGTTCTTCGGCAAGTGCCAGCAGTCGGTAGCTCAACGCCGCCACCGGGCCCAACAGGAAATACCAGAAAATCACCGCAAAAAAGCTCTGGTAGGCCTCCCAGAGCAAATGACCTTCCACCCGTTCCAGCAGTTGCTCGCCGCTGTCGGCGCAGATATCCAGGTCGCGCTTTGCCACGTGAGCGGCGGCCTGCAGGTCTTCCCGGCGCCAGGCATCGCGAAACGGCCCGAGACCGGCCAGCAGATCGCCGCGACCCAGGCTGTAAATGACCACCAGCAAATGCACCGGCAACGCCAACAGACCGTAAGCCACCGGCTCCAGAACCACCAGTAACAGGCCCAGCAACGCCACTGGCAGCAACACCAGAATCACCAATATCAACCATGGACGGTTGGCCAGACGCGGGCTGGCTTCAAGCTTGTGCAGCTCGCGTACCCAGCCGCCGTCACGTTGAATCCGATGGCGCAGGGCCGAGAATTTTTCGATCCATACCGCCAACAGCAACACCAGAAAACTCATTCTTGTTCCTCTTTAGCCAGGGCCGCGCGGTAACGCGCCCAATCGAACGCCGGCCCCGGATCGGTCTTGCGCCCCGGCGCGATGTCGCTATGTCCGCAGATGCGCTGCGTGGTGATGGCCGTGAAAGTGCTTTGCAGCTGCAAGGTCAGGGCCGTCAACGACGCATATTGAGCGTCGGTGAACGGCAGATCATCCGTGCCTTCGAGCTCGATGCCCACGGAAAAATCGTTACAGGTGTCCCGGCCATCGAAACATGACACGCCGGCATGCCAGGCGCGCTCGAGACACGAGACAAACTGAGTGACAGTACCGTTACGCTCAATCAGAAAGTGCGCGGACACCCGCAGGTCAGCGATCCCTTCAAAATAGGGATGCTCTGTGACATCCAGCCGGTTCTGGAAAAACTCCTGCACCTTGCCGGTGGCGAACTGCGCCGGCGGCAGACTGATGTTGTGGATCACCAGCAGGGAAATTTCGCCCGTGGGGCGCGCATTGAAGTTGGGTGAAGGGCAGACATTCACGCCCTGACACCAACCGCTCGCGGGGTCCAACTGCATACAGGTTCCTTCAACGTCGACTGTGTTGGCGCCCAGTATGCCGCGATAGCCCCCTGGCGCGCGATCACTTGCCGCGATTGAGACGCCGCAGGTTGCCGATGACCGACTCCAGCGCCCGGTCGAAGAGCAAGGTGTCGTCCAGGATTCGCACCGCACCCCGGCGAAAATCCAGGGCCAGGCCGGTACGGCTGCGTTCCAGTACTTTCATCCCGGTGCGGTCGACGAAAATGTAGTTGCCCGTGGCCTCGATGATCGCAGCCAGCTTGCAGCGCAGGTTGTGATCTTCCTCCTCCTGAAACTCGACCCAGCAGCCCACGCGCAGTTGATCGACCTGAATCAGCCCCGCATCATCCGTCGACAAACGTGCGGAGGTCGACGCCACCGCCCCTTCGTCAGCGGTGCGCAGTACGATTTCTTCCTGCACTTGCACCATCACCGGCGCATCGGCTTCCCGGGTGGATGCCGGAGTCTGATCCGGGCGCTCGAACAGCTGAACGTGCAGGCTTTCCAGCTCACTGAAAAACTCGCCGGTGGCGAACGGATCGAACGCCGAACTGTTCAACCCGTCACGCAGGGACTTGAGCAACCCCGGCACCAGCGCCAACAGGCGCAGGCTGGCGTCAGGTTCGTCATGCCGCTGCACGCTCCAGACCAGCTGTTCCATGGTTTGCACATCGGCTTGCCATTCGGCCGACTGATCGCCGTGCTTGAGGCAGGTCAGCAACAGTACCTGGCTCCAGGCCTCCTGGACAAACGCCACCACCCGCTGCGGCAGAATCTTGCCCATCAGCACCTGGTTCAGCGCCCGTTCGACACGCTGACGGGCCATTTCGGTTTTGGCGCGACCTTCTTCAGCGTCGCGGGTGCGTTGTTCCAGCAGCTCGCTGCGACGACGTTCATCGCTGGTGAACGCGAGAAAATCCGCCAACAGTTCGGAAAAAATAGCTGGATCGTCGACAAAATCGTTCAACAAGCGCTGAACCACTTGCTCGATACGCAAGTACAGACTGTCGCGCTGATAGTCATCGCATTCCCCCCACCCCATGGCGGCAGCGGCGATTTCGTTGAGCAGACGGCGTGCCGGATGACTACTGCGACTGAAGAAACTTTTGTCGAGCACCGCCACTTTGAGCATCGGGATCTGCAAGCGGCTGATCAGCGCCTTGAGAGAATCCGGCAGGTTGCGATCATCGAGGATGCATTCGAACAGCATGGCGATCAGGTTGATCACGTCTTCATCAGCCACACCAACAACGCGCGACTTGCCGCTTTTGACGCTGACCCGGGTCAGCAGCTGTTCAAGCTGGTTGCGCAGGTCGAAATCGTCCTGGGCAGCAGGCGCCGGCACGTATTGCTGCAAATGCGAGAGCAGGCGCAGCAGGTCGCGGGTAGAAATCGGCTGCGCCGTGGCGCTGACTTCCAGTGTCGGCGCGACACTGCCGCGCACGTGAAACAGCAGTTCCTGCAGTGCCGCGAAAACTTCCTGCACGCCATCGTCGATCTGCATGCTACCGGCGTGGATACCGGCTTCGGCGGGCTCGGCATGGACACTGGCCTCCGCCCGATCGGTCGCACGCCGCGCCGGCGCGGGCTTGAGGTCGGGCAATATGCCGGTGGCGATCAGCAGTTGATTGGCTTCGGTGTAGAGCTGGTCGGTGTCGCTGAGCACATAGCGCTCGAAGAGTTTCAGAATGATCAGCTTGACCTTGATCTCCACCCCCAGATTACGCCCGGCCTCCATGAAATATTCACACAGCATCGCCGGGCCCAACGGGTTGTGCTGAGCCACCAGCTTCTTGCCCAGCAACATGCTGAGCCGAGCGGTCAGTTGATCGAGACCGAAACCGTCACGGCTCAGCACCTTGTTGACCATGGCCTCCACCGCCACGCTGCGTTCCAGGTCATCGCCGGACTGCGCAGCCAGCGTGTCGAAGACCAGTGCCCTGGGCAAGGCTGGCTTGGTAGTGTCGTTCCGGGTGAGCCCGACAAAGGCCTCAAGGAATTGCTCCAGAAAAACCCGCTCGATACTTTTGCGCTTGAGGCGCAAGTCGCGCATGGCTTCGAAATAGAGGTTCTGCTCGACGTCGTCGCGGGCACGGTCAGCCATTTCAAACAGCGTGTCGTCGGCGTTATCGAACAGTTCCTGCAAACCATGCCTGAGCTGTAGCGCGGCCTTGTCGCGAACCTGAAGCAGAATCACAGGCACACGGGCGAGCGGCGAAGGTGTCGCCTGATCGGTAGCCGCCTTGTGCAAAGGCACTACATTCCCGTCGTTGTGCATCCTGGCCTCCTGAAACGGTGATGCGTCGGTAGATCGGTGCGCCGGACTCACACCGGCGCTCAACGGTGGACACTGCCCATCCGCTGTCATTCAATAATTCGGGACATAAAGTACGTCAAAACTATGACGTCAAATGAAAGGCGCATTATCTTGCAAAAGATGTCCCGTGTGCCAGCGGACTCTGGGCCTCTTATTGAAATAGACGTTCCGGATAGACCGCCGCTTAGCGCCAACGGCTCGGGCAAATCGACCAAATACAGGTTTCAGAGCGACCGGAAGGTCTCTCACGCCTTGGGTTGCTCTGCGCCATGGCCCTATAATCGGGCCACTTTGTTTGTGGAGTCCGTTATGCCGAATCTACGTCTCGCCGATCTGACCGCCGAAATCGAAGCCAACGTGCGCCGTGCGTTGCGTGAAGACATCGGCAGCGGCGACATCACCGCGCAGCTGATCCCGGCCGAACGCCTGGCCAAAGCCACCATCATCACCCGTGACGCCGCGGTCATCGCCGGCACCGCCTGGGTCGATGCCGTGTTCCGGCAACTGGACCCGCGAGTGGCCGTGCACTGGCAGGTGCGCGATGGCGAACGGGTGAAACCCAATCAGGCGCTGTTCCACCTCGAAGGCCCCGCGCGCTCGCTGCTCACAGGCGAACGCTGCGCACTGAATTTCCTGCAATTGCTGTCCGGCGTGGCCACACGCGCGCAATACCTGGCGGATTTCGTTGGCCAGACGCAGGTGAAGCTGCTCGATACCCGTAAAACCCTGCCGGGGCTGCGTCTGGCACAGAAGTATGCCGTGACCTGCGGCGGCTGCCACAACCACCGCATCGGCTTGTACGACGCGTTCCTGATCAAGGAAAACCACATCGCCGCCTGCGGGGGCATCCCTGAAGCGATCAACGCCGCGCACAAGATTGCCCCGGGCAAACCGGTGGAGATCGAAGTGGAAAGCCTGGCAGAGCTGAAGGAGGCCTTGGCCGCCGGTGCCGATATCATCATGCTCGACGAGTTGAGCCTGGATGACATGCGCGAAGCCGTGCGCCTGAATGGCGGCAAGGCAAAACTGGAGGCCAGCGGCGGTATCAACGAAAGCACGTTGCTGCCGATCGCCGAAACAGGGGTGGATTACATTTCGATTGGTGCGATGACCAAGGACGTGAAGGCTGTCGATCTGTCGATGCGTTTGAGCCTCTGATCACGCCTGGTTGAATGAAAAACGCCAGCCTCATTGAGGCTGGCGTTTTTGTCAGACCACCAGATTGTTCATCTCGCAGTACTCTTCCCACTCGACGCCCAATACCTCGGCCGCCTCTTTGTGCAGCGCCAGGCGCGACGCCTCGAACTCTTCCGGGCTCGAGGTGTACTTGAGCGTCAGTTCCCACGGCTGCAAGCCCTGGGCTTCCGCCTCATCCTCGAACGCCCACTGGATCTGGTCTTTCTGATCGTCGGCGGGCAGGTCCTTGATCTCATCGGAGAGCTGGGGCGAATCAAGCAAGTACTTCTTCAGTGCTTCTTCGTGCCTGGCTTCCTGGGTCAATTCTTTAACGGTCATGTCGTTCTCGCTGATCGGGGGAATGGAAGATGGATCTGGATCATCAAGGATCTCTCTGACGCAAAAAACCGTGTGAAGCCCGGTTTGTCTGGCCTTCAGAACCATTCGTGGATCATTTGAAAACAAAGTGTCGCTGGTGCCCGAGACAGGAATTGAACCTGCGACCTTCGCGTTACGAGTGCGCTGCTCTACCAACTGAGCTACACGGGCGGTGGGCTAAACCTAGCACTGACTTTAGGGTCAGGCAACTTCCCAAATTGCCTCAATTTCATGCGGACAAAAAAATGCCCCGCCGTTTTCACGGCGAGGCATTTTTTATAACGTTGAAGCGGTCAGGCGTGGGGAGTGATTAAACGCCCGAAGCCTTGGCTGCTGCGACGTCTTTGATGGACAGCTTGATACGGCCGCGGTTGTCCACGTCCAGTACCAGTACTTCCACTTCCTGGCCTTCTTTCAGGATGTCGGTCACTTTCTCGACGCGAGCATCGCTCAGCATCGAGATGTGAACCAGACCATCCTTGCCTGGCAGGATGTTGACGAATGCGCCGAAGTCGACGATACGCTCAACCTTACCAACGTAGATCTTGCCGATTTCAGCTTCTGCGGTGATGCCCAGTACGCGCTGACGTGCTGCTTCAGCCGCTTCCTTGGTTTCGCCGAAGATCTTGATCGAGCCGTCGTCTTCGATGTCGATCGAAGCCTTGGTCTCTTCACAGATCGCACGAATGGTCGCGCCGCCTTTACCGATGACATCACGGATTTTGTCGGTGTCGATTTTCATCGCGATCATGGTCGGAGCGTTTTCCGACAGCTCGGTACGCGACTGGCCAATGATCTGGTTCATCTGACCGAGGATGTTCAGGCGCGCTTCCAGGGCTTGGCCCAGAGCGATTTCCATGATTTCTTCGGTGATGCCTTTGATCTTGATGTCCATCTGCAGCGCGGTCACACCTTTGGCGGTACCGGCTACTTTGAAGTCCATGTCGCCCAGGTGGTCTTCGTCACCCAGGATGTCGGTCAGGACGGCGAACTTCTCGCCTTCTTTAACCAGACCCATGGCGATACCGGCAACCGGTGCCTTCATCGGAACACCGGCGTCCATCAGGGCCAGGGAAGCGCCGCAGACCGAAGCCATGGAGCTCGAACCGTTGGACTCGGTGATTTCCGACACCACACGGATGGTGTACGGGAACACGTCGGCAGCAGGCAGCATGGCCTGAACCGAACGGCGGGCCAGACGGCCGTGGCCGATTTCGCGACGACCGGCGCCACCCATGCGACCACACTCGCCTACCGAGAACGGAGGGAAGTTGTAGTGCAGCATGAAAGGGTCTTTTTTCTCGCCTTCCAGGGTGTCCAGCAGCTGTGCGTCACGGGCGGTGCCCAGTGTTGCAACAACCAGAGCCTGGGTTTCGCCACGGGTGAACAGTGCCGAACCGTGGGTCTTTGGCAGAACACCGACTTCGATGTTCAAAGGACGTACGGTCTTGGTGTCGCGGCCGTCGATACGTGGCTTGCCGTTAACGATGTTTTCGCGAACGGTGCGGTATTCGATTTCACCGAAAGCAGCTTTGACTTCAGCGGAAGTCGGCTGACCTTCTTCACCGGACAGCTTGGCAACCACCTGGTCTTTCAGCTCGCCCAGACGTGCATAACGGTCGGCTTTGACAGTGATGGTGTAAGCCTGGGAGATCGCTTCGCCGAACTCGGCACGGATCGCGCCCAGCAGCGCAGTGGCTTCTGGCTGTGGAGCCCAGGTCCAGGTCGGCTTCGCAGCTTCGGCAGCCAGTTCCTTGACAGCGTTGATCACAACCTGGAACTCGTCGTGAGCAAACAGTACCGCGCCCAGCATCTGGTCTTCGGTCAGCTCTTTGGCTTCCGATTCAACCATCAGAACGGCTTCCGAAGTACCGGCAACGACCATGTCCAGGCTCGATGCTTTCAGTTGTTCGTAAGTCGGGTTCAGCAGGTAGCCGGTGCTTTCGTGGAACGCAACGCGGGCAGCGCCGATCGGGCCATCGAAAGGAATGCCGGAGATAGCCAGCGCAGCCGAGGTACCGATCATCGCAGCGATGTCCGGATCGCTCTTCTTGCTGGTGGAAACGACAGTGCAGACAACCTGCACTTCGTTCATGAAGCCTTCCGGGAACAGCGGACGGATCGGACGGTCGATCAGTCGGGAAGTCAGGGTTTCTTTCTCGGAAGGACGGCCTTCGCGCTTGAAGAAACCGCCAGGGATCTTACCGGCAGCGTAAGTCTTTTCCTGGTAGTGAACGGACAGAGGGAAGAAGCCCTTGCCTGGATCGGCTTGCTTGGCACCGACTACAGTCACCAACACGCTGACGTCGTCGTCAACGGTGACCAATACTGCGCCGGAGGCCTGACGGGCGATACGGCCAGTCTCGAGGGTAACGGTCGACTGACCGAACTGGAATTTTTTGATTACCGGGTTCACGGTGTCCTACCTTCTTTTGTGGCTCTTGGGGAACTTGTCTTCTTGCGAAATTCTTGGGCAATGTCGGGAATCGGCCCAACGCCTGTCCAGGGTAAAACGTGTATCCAGATAAAACTTGAGGCTGGGAGCCTGCCCTACGCCAGCGGGAAACCCACTGACGTACGACAGACAACCAACCTCTAGCGCAATCGCTTATTAGCGACGCAGACCCAGGCGACCGATCAGAGCCTGGTAACGGCCCAGATCCTTGCCTTTCAGGTAGTCCAGCAGCTTACGGCGCTGGTTTACCATGCGGATCAGACCACGACGGGAGTGGTGGTCTTTACCGTTGGCCTTGAAGTGACCTTGCAGTTTGTTGATGTTGTGGGTCAGCAGTGCAACTTGCACTTCTGGCGAACCAGTGTCACCAACAGCTTGCTGGTAGTCAGCTACGATTTGAGCTTTTTCTTGAACGTCGAGAGCCATGTGGCAATCCTTTTATCAGGAAACTGTTTCAAAAAAACAGCTTCAACAGGCCAGGGACAAATCCCTGTATCTAAAAATGAGGAAGTGACCGTGCCTGTTAACAGCCACCCTCGTCCGGTCATTCTGACCGAATCAGTCGACGCGGCGCGATGCGCCCGTCTTCGCTCACTTCACCGATACCGATGAAGCGACCGTTGTGATCCTGTACCCGTACCATGCCGAACTTCGGTGCATCCGGGGCTCGTACCGGTTGGCCGTTGAGCCAGTAGAACGAGCTATGCTCCGAGAATTGCAACAGAGGCCAATCCAGCAGGCCACTGTCCGATGGCATCAGGAAGCGGTCGACCGCTTCGTTGCCGCCTTCGGCATGTACCGCTTCCAGCTCTTCAAGCGTGACTGTCTGCGCCAGTGTGAAAGGCCCGGCCTGGGTACGTCGCAGTTCTGCAACGTAAGCGCCACAACCGAGTTGCTCACCAATATCCTCCACCAGGGTGCGGATATAGGTGCCTTTGCTGCAATCCACCGCAAGCCGCGCAGTATCACCTTCAAAGGCCAGCAATTCCAAGCGCGCAATAGTAACAGAACGCGGTTCGCGCTCCACTACTTCGCCTGCACGTGCCAGCTTGTACAGCGGCTGGCCATCACGCTTGAGCGCCGAGTACATCGGCGGTATCTGACTGATTTGACCACGAAATTTCGGCAGTACCGCTTCGACATCGGATCGACCAACGGTCACCGGACGCTCCTGCAAAACTTCACCTTCGGCATCTGCCGTGGTGGTGGTTTTGCCCAGTTGCGCCAGGGTTTCGTAACCCTTGTCGGAATCGAGCAGGTATTGCGAGAACTTGGTGGCCTCACCGAAGCACAACGGCAACACGCCGGTGGCCAGCGGATCGAGACTGCCGGTGTGCCCGGCCTTCTCGGCGTTCAGCAACCAGCGGACCTTCTGCAACGCCGCGTTGGAGGTGAACCCCAGCGGTTTGTCGAGCAGGATGATGCCGCTGACGTTACGACGGATACGTTTGACCTGAGCCACCGATTACTCCTTGGTGTCTTCGGCGTCTGCCGCAACCGGGTGCTGATTGTCTTCAGCCACCGCACGCTCGATCAGGGCCGACAGGTGCGCGCCACGCACGACGCTTTCGTCGTAGTGGAAGTGCAGCTGCGGAACGCTGCGCAACTTCATTTCGCGGGCCAGCTGCATGCGCAGGAAACCGGCGGCGGAGTTGAGCACCTTGATGCTTTGCGCGATGTCTTCGGCGTTGTCCTGGCCCATCACGGTGATGAAAATCTTGGCGTGACCGACGTCACGGCTGACTTCAACAGCGGTAATGGTGACCAGGCCGACGCGCGGGTCTTTGACTTCACGACGGATCAGCTGTGCCAGCTCACGCTGCATCTGATCGCCGATACGTTGGGTACGGCTGTATTCTTTTGCCATGTCTTGTTACCTGTTACTGCCCCACGGTGAAACCCGAAGGGTCTGAAAGCGGCAAACGCCCGGCCTGACAAAAGCCAGACCGGGCGTTGCGTTTAGAGTCCTGACGCTATGTCGCGCATTTGCATGCGGCGGCTTGGCGTGGCCCTTGAAGTGCGCGAGTTAGAGGCTGCGAGCAACCTGAACCTTCTCGAAGACTTCGATCTTGTCACCGACTTTGACGTCGTTGTAGCTCTTCACGCCGATACCGCATTCCATGCCGGCACGTACTTCGGAAGCGTCATCCTTGAAGCGGCGCAGGGATTCCAGCTCGCCTTCGAAGATAACGATGTCTTCACGCAGTACACGGATTGGACGGTTACGGTGAACAACACCTTCGATAACCATGCAACCAGCGATCGCGCCAAACTTCGGCGAACGGAACACGTCACGGACTTCAGCGGTACCCAGGATGTTCTCGCGAACATCGCTGCCCAGCATACCGGTGAGGGCTTTCTTGACGTCTTCGATGATGTCGTAGATCACGTTGTAGTAACGCATATCCAGACCTTCCTGCTCGACGATCTTGCGAGCGCCGGCATCGGCACGCACGTTGAAGCCGAACAGTACAGCGTTGGAGGCCAGTGCCAGGTTGGCGTCGGACTCGGTGATACCACCGACACCGCCACCGACAACACGCACTTGCACTTCGTCGTTACCCAGGCCGTTCAAGGCACCGTTCAACGCTTCCAGCGAACCACGGACGTCGGATTTGAGGACGATGTTGAGCGTCTTCTTCTCTTCCTGACCCATGTTCTCGAAGATGTTTTCAAGCTTGCCGGCGTGAGCACGGGCCAGTTTGACTTCGCGGAACTTGCCTTGACGGAACAAAGCCACTTCACGGGCTTTCTTCTCGTCGGCAACCACGCTCATCTCGTCGCCAGCGTCCGGGGTACCGTCCAGGCCGAGAATCTCGACAGGGATGGAAGGACCGGCTTCCTTGATTGGCTTGCCGTTCTCGTCGAGCATGGCACGTACACGGCCATAGTTCGAACCGACCAGGACCATGTCGCCTTGGCGCAGGGTACCGTCTTGAACCAGAACGGTTGCAACCGGGCCACGACCTTTGTCGAGACGCGATTCAACCACAACGCCACGGCCCGGAGCCGACGGAGTTGCTTTCAGTTCCAGAACTTCGGCTTGCAGCAGAACAGCTTCGAGCAACTCGTCCACGCCAGTACCGACTTTCGCCGAAACCGATACGAACGGGGTGTCGCCGCCCCACTCTTCCGAGGTCACGCCGTGAACCGACAGTTCGCTGCGGATACGATCGAGATCGGCGCCCGGCTTGTCGATTTTGTTCACAGCTACAACCAGCGGAACACCGGCAGCCTTCGCGTGCTGAACAGCTTCAACGGTCTGCGGCATTACGCCGTCGTCCGCTGCAACCACCAGGATCACGATGTCGGTCGCCTTGGCACCACGAGCACGCATTGCGGTAAACGCGGCGTGACCCGGGGTGTCGAGGAAGGTGACCATGCCGCGTTCGGTTTCAACGTGGTACGCACCGATGTGCTGGGTAATACCGCCGGCTTCGCCTGCAGCTACCTTGGCACGACGGATGTAGTCGAGCAGCGAGGTCTTACCGTGGTCAACGTGGCCCATTACGGTCACGACCGGAGCACGGGAGAACGCTTCACCTTCAAACTTCAGGGACTCGGCCAGGGAATCTTCCAGGGCGGTGTCGCTGACCAGGGTCACTTTGTGGCCCAGCTCTTCGGCAACCAGCTGGGCAGTTTCCTGGTCCAGTACCTGGTTGATGGTCGCTGGAGTACCCAGTTTGAACATGAACTTGATGATTTCAGCCGCCTTGACCGACATCTGCTGGGCGAGATCGCCAACAGTGATGGTCTCGCCGATCTTCACTTCGCGCACTACAGGGCCGGTTGGGCTCTGGAAACCGTGAGCGTTGCGTTTCTTCAGCTTGGCCTTGCCGCGACCACCACGACGGAAGCCATCGCTTTCTTCGTCGGTAGTACGTGGCGCAACACGTGGAGCAGGCGCTTTCTCTTTGACCGAAGCACGATGCGGAGCGTTTTTGCGCTCGCCATCGCCACTGCCACGACGATTGTTATCGTCGGCACGTGGTTTGTCCGGACGGCGCTGTTCGTTCTGCTTGTTGCGAACGTCAGCAGACGGAGCTGGCGCAGCTGCAACAACCGGTGCGCTTTCACGTACGGGTTCGGCAACTGCAACCGGCGCTGCAACGGCGTCGTTGGAAGCGGTTTGCGCAGCAGCAGGCTGACGACGCGCTTCTTCTTCGGCGCGACGCTTGGCTTCTTCTTCAGCCTTCTGACGAGCAGCATTTTCTACTGCGCGACGTTCTTCCAGTTCGCGTTTGCGCTCGGCTTCGATTTCTTCCGGGCTGCGCTGTACGAAAACTTTCTTTTTACGGACTTCAACACTGATGCTTTTGCTGCCAGCAACACGCAGGGTGCTAGTGGTTTTACGCTGCAGTGTGATCTTGCGTGGTTCTTCCACTTTCGCCTTGTGGCTGCTTTTCAAGTGAGTCAGCAAAGATTGCTTCTCACTGTCAGTCACATGTTCTTCGGCGGCGGTGTGCGGCAGACCTGCCTCACGCATCTGCTGCAACAGGCGCTCTACCGGTGTTTTGACCTCATCGGCCAGTTGTTTCACCGTGACTTGCGTCATGCACTTCTCTCCTCAGGCCGCGCCTAATTACTCGAACCAGTGGGCTCGGGCGGCCATGATCAACTTGCCGGCACGATCATCGTCAATGCCGTCGATGTCGAGCAGGTCGTCAATAGACTGCTCGGCCAGGTCTTCGCGGGTAATTACGCCGCGCACCGCCAGTTCCATCGCCAAATCCTTGTCCATACCCTCAAGCGAGAGCAGGTCTTCGGCCGGATGGGCGTCTGCCAGCTTTTCCTCAGTAGCGATGGCTTTGGTCAACAAACGATCCTTGGCACGAGCGCGAAGCTCGTTGACGGTTTCTTCGTCAAAGCCGTCGATGTTGAGCATTTCTTCCAACGGTACGTAGGCAATCTCTTCCAGGCTGGTGAAGCCTTCATCTACCAGCACCTGTGCCAGGTCTTCGTCGACTTCCAGCTCGTCGATGAAGTTGCGCAGGATGTCGCCGGTTTCTGCTTGCTGCTTAGCCTGGATGTCCGATTCGGTCATCACGTTCAGGGTCCAGCCAGTCAATTGGCTGGCCAGACGCACGTTCTGACCACCACGACCGATGGCCTGAGCCAGATTGTCTGCGCCAACGGCGATGTCCATTGCATGGGCATCTTCGTCAACGATAATTGCCGCCACTTCAGCCGGCGACATTGCATTGATCACGAACTGAGCCGGGTTGTCGTCCCACAGGACGATGTCGACACGCTCACCACCCAACTCACCCGACACTGCCTGGACGCGCGAACCGCGCATACCGATGCAAGCGCCTTGCGGGTCGATGCGTTTGTCCTTGGAGCGGACCGCGATCTTGGCGCGCGAACCCGGGTCACGGGAAGCTGCCATTACTTCGATCAGGCCTTCAGCGATTTCCGGCACTTCGATGCGGAACAACTCGATCAGCATTTCCGGCGCGGTACGCGACAGGATCAGCTGCGGGCCGCGGTTCTCGGTGCGGATTTCCTTGAGCAGCGCACGCAGGCGCACACCCACCCGGAAGGTTTCGCGAGAGATGATGTCTTCACGAGCCAGCAACGCTTCGGCGTTGTTGCCCAGGTCGACGATCACGTTGTCGCGGGTCACTTTCTTCACGGTGCCGGAGATGATTTCCCCCAGGCGCTCGCGATAGGCGTCAACGACTTGAGCACGCTCGGCTTCGCGAACTTTCTGCACAATGACTTGCTTGGCAGTCTGTGCCGCGATACGGCCGAACTCGATGGATTCGATTTTTTCTTCGACTACATCGCCAACCTTGGCGCCAGGATGCGTTTCGGCAACCTTGCTCGGCCAGGTTTCGATGGCCGGATCGTCCAGGTCTGCTTCTTCGACAACCGTCCAGCGACGGAATGTCTCGTAAGCACCGGTGTGGCGATTGATTTCCACACGCAGATCGACTTCGTCCTCAAACCGCTTTTTGGTAGCGGTGGCCAGAGCCAGCTCCAGCGCTTCAAAAATTACGTTTGCCGGTACGCCCTTTTCATTGGATACCGACTCAACAACCAGCAGTACTTCTTTGCTCATCGTACGCCTCGCCTTTCGCAAGCCATTGGATCCGCGGGATCCGCGTCTCAGTCAAAACTGGGAATAATGTTGGCCTTGTCGATCATATCGATCGGCAACAGGAATTCATGGTCTTCTACCTGCACCACGACGTCCTGCTCTTCTACACCGCGCAGAAGGCCCTGAAAGTTGCGTCGCCCTTCAAAAGGCGAGCGCAGCTTGATCTTCACTTGTTCACCGGCAAATTTTGCAAACTGCTCAATAGTGAACAGTGGGCGTTCCATGCCAGGCGAGGAAACTTCAAGGGTGTATTCAACGGCGATTGGATCTTCAACATCCAGGACACCGCTGATCTGACGGCTGACGATGGCGCAATCGTCCACCAACACGCCGCCTTCTTTATCAATATAAACGCGCAACATTGAGTGGCGACCTTGAGCCGAGAACTCAATACCCCAGCATTCATAGCCTAGGGCCACGACCACCGGGGCCAGCAAGGCCTGCAACTCTTCTAGCTTGCTCGACACCTGAACCCCCTCGTGCATGTATGTGCATGCTATGCAAAATAAAAAAATGGGCGAAACGCCCATCCTTGAAACGCCGTCGAACAGCGGCGTAGAAAGTGTCCAGCTAACAAAAAGCCCCTTAAAAGGGGCTCCTTAAACTGGTTGCGGGGGCCGGATTTGAACCGACGACCTTCGGGTTATGAGCCCGACGAGCTACCAGACTGCTCCACCCCGCGACAAAGCTGGGGCGGAAGTATACGACCGATCCCTGACAGGGTCAATGTAACCTTCCACCTACAAGAAAGCCCGCAACAGCGGGCTCTCCTGATAATTGGTACCGAGAAGGGGACTCGAACCCCTACACCCTATGGGCACAACCACCTCAAGGTTGCGTGTCTACCAATTCCACCACCTCGGCAATACTACGTTTGAAACCCTTCTTACTTTTGCTCTTGAGCTGGAGGCACGTCAGTCGCTGGAGTAGCCGACTTTTGCTCTTGAAGCACCGGGACATCATCAGAAGCCGGTTGTTGCTTTGGAACTTCCAACACTGCCGGGTTTGGCAAACCTACTTGAGTCAGCTGGTGAGCCTTCTCTTTAGCAAAGTAACCTAACCCCAAGCTGGTTATGAAGAAACCGGCGGCAAGTATAGCAGTAAACTTACTAAGAAAGGTAGAGGAACCTTGGCTTCCGAACACAGTATTTGAAGCACCTGCTCCGAAAGACGCGCCAGCATCCGCACCTTTACCCTGCTGCAGCAATACCAGAGCAACTACGCCCAATGCACCCAGCAGATGAAAAACGACTACGACTGTTTCCAGCATTTTTTCAGTTTCCCGCGGCGCGAATAATCGCACCGAACTCATCTGCATTCAGGGAAGCTCCACCAATGAGCCCCCCATCGATATCCGGCATGCCGAACAGTTCGACCGCATTGGCCGCCTTCACGCTGCCGCCGTATAGAAGCCGCACACCTTGTGCGACCTCAGAATTCTCTGCCGCCAACTGAGCGCGAATGGCTGCGTGCACATCCTGCGCCTGTTGCGGCGAAGCAGTCAGCCCGGTGCCAATGGCCCAGACCGGCTCGTAAGCGATTACTGCCTTTGCAAAAACACCGACACCCAGCTTCTCGATGACGCTGCCGAGCTGACGCCCGACAACTTCAAGCGTTTTACCGGCTTCGCGCTGCTCGAGGGTTTCCCCTATGCACAACACCGGAATCAAGCCACATTCCTGTGCCGCTGCGAACTTGCGAATCAGTGTTTCATCATTCTCGCCGATGACCTGGCGGCGTTCGGAATGCCCGACGAGCACCAGGGAACAACCTTCATCAGCCAACTGACTCGGCGCAACTTCACCGGTCAACGCACCTTGCTTGGATTCCACCGCAGCGTTCTGCGCGCCGACCTTGATCGACTTGCCTTCCAGACCATCAATCACTTGATTGACATGCAAGAAAGACGGGAATACCGCAACATCAACACCGCTCGGCAAGGCCAAATTACGCAAGCCTTTGATCAGCTCAGCGACGCTGGCGCGGGTACCGTGCATCTTCCAGTTACCAGCTACCATAGGGCGACGCATGCTGTACCTCGTCGGTCAAAGTGGGCGCAGATGTTACCCAACACAATCATGGCTGGCAAGCCGAATTCAGGCAGAAACTTCAGTAACCAGTTTTGCCAGCTCTTCGGCGTAGCCGCGAACCTGTGTTTCGTCTTCGCCTTCGACCATGACTCGCACCAACGGCTCCGTACCGGACTTACGCAACAGCACGCGCCCACGGCCCGCCATGGCTTTGGTCACACGCTCGCCGGCCTCTTTCACTGACGGATGATCCAGCGGGCTCGCACCACCGCCGAACCGCACGTTGATCAGCACCTGAGGGCACTTGCGCAGCGCCTGCCGGGCCTGACCCAGCCCTTCGGAGCGCGTCTGCAATGCCATCAGCACCTGCAACGCTGCAATAATCGCATCACCGGTGGTGGTGTGATTGAAGCAAACGATATGACCCGAGTTCTCACCACCCACCAGCCAGTTGCGCTCCAGCAAATCCGCGATCACATAACGGTCACCGACATTCGCACGCACAAATGGAATCGACAGATCCGCGAGGGCCAGCTCCAGCCCCAGGTTACTCATCAATGTCCCGACCACACCGCCTTTCAACAGGTCACGCTCATGCAGGTCGCGGGCAATGATGAACAAAAGCTCGTCACCATCGACGACGGCGCCCGTGTGATCGACCATCAGGACCCGATCGCCATCACCGTCGAAAGCAATCCCGAGATCGGCATGCTCAGCCAGTACGGCAGCCTGCAGCGGGCCCATATGGGTCGAACCGCAGTTGTCATTGATATTCAGGCCGTTCGGCTGTGCGGAAAGCACAACAACGTCGGCGCCCAACTCGCGGAACACACTTGGCGCCACTTTGTAGGTCGCACCGTGAGCGCAATCGATCACGATCTTCAGGCCCGAAAAGCTGGTGCCGGTCGGCACGCTGCTCTTGCAGAATTCGATATACCGACCCGAAGCGTCGTTGATTCGCGACACTTTGCCGATCTTGCTCGATTCAACAACGGTCATCGGGGTGTCGAGCAACTCTTCGATCATGTGCTCGACTTCATCCGGGAGCTTGGTGCCCTTTCCGGAGAAAAACTTGATGCCATTATCATCGTGAGGATTGTGCGAGGCACTGATCACGATCCCGGCTTCGGCATGGAACGTACGCGTCAGATAAGCGATGGCCGGGGTCGGCATCGGGCCCAGGAGCATCACGTCGGCACCCGCCGAAGTCAGCCCGGCCTCGAGCGCCGATTCGAACATGTACCCGGAGATCCGGGTGTCCTTGCCCACCAGCACCTTGCAGGCGCCCATTTTGCGGAACGCCATGCCTGCAGCCCAGCCGAGCTTGAGCATGAATTCAGGAGTAATCGGATATTCGCCGACCCGACCACGAATCCCGTCGGTGCCAAAGTATTTCTTAGTCATAAGTACTCCATCATTCTTATTCGGCTGATTCCACTGCAGCGATCATTCGCACCACATCGACGGTTTCGGCCACATCATGGACGCGCAATATACGCGCCCCCTTGAATGAAGCCAGCGCCGCGAGCGCCAAACCGCCATGCAGTCGCTCTCCAACCGGGCGATTCAAGGCCTGACCTATCATGCTCTTGCGCGAAACCCCGACCAACAAGGGGCGCCCGAAGATATGCAGGGCTTCCATATGTTTGAACAAACTTAGATTGTGCTGCAAGTTTTTGGCGAAGCCGAAACCCGGATCCAGGATGATCCGTTCAGCCGGAATTCCGACCAATGCACACTGCGCCATGCGCTCGGCGAGAAACTCGCTCACTTCCTTGGTCACGTCCTGATAATGCGGATTGTCCTGCATGTCGCCCGGCTCGCCCAGCATATGCATCAGACAAACCGGCAAACCGGTGTCCGCGGCCGCGTCAAGGGCGCCTTCACGGCGCAATGCGCGAACGTCATTGATCAAACCTGCCCCAAGCCGCGCGGTTTCACGCATGACGGCTGGCGTGGAGGTATCGACCGAGATGATCACATCCAGCTCGCGATTGATGCGCTCAACGATCGGCGCTACGCGCTCCAGCTCTTCGAGGGGGGAAACCGCCCTGGCACCGGGCCGGGTCGATTCGCCGCCGACATCAATCAGCGTCGCGCCAGCCAACACCATGGCCTCAGCGTGACGCAAGGCCGCGTCGAGCTGGCTGTATTGGCCGCCGTCAGAGAATGAATCGGGAGTGACATTGAGAATGCCCATGACATGCGTCTGGGCCAAATCGAGAACCCGGTTGCCGCATGGCAACCGGGTCGAGGACTGAACAGAAGTCATTTCAAACCTTAAACGTCAGCAGCCGGACCGCCGATCGGTGTTTCCGGACGCGGATCCTGTACTGCCGGAGGTGTTCCGGAAGTACCGGTGCCGCCCGACCAGTCGCGAGGTTCGCGAGGCGTACGACCTGCCATGATGTCGTCGATCTGATCAGCATCGATCGTTTCGTACTTCATCAGGGCATCAGCCATGGCGTCGAGCTTGTCACGGTTATCCGTGAGGATCTGCTTGGCCGTGCCGTAGCACTGATCAATGATGCTGCGCACTTCGGAGTCGATCAGCTTGGCTGTCTCACCGGAGAAACTTGCACTCTGACCACCGCCGCCGCGACCGAGGAACACTTCACCCTCTTCTTCGGCATACATCAACGGACCGAGTTTTTCCGAAAGCCCCCACTTGGTCACCATGTTCCGTGCAATCTGGCTGGCACGCATGATGTCGTTGGACGCACCGGTGGTCACACCGTCGAAGCCCAGGGTCATTTCTTCAGCGATACGGCCGCCGTACAGCGAGCAGATCTGACTGATCAATGCACGCTTGGACAGGCTGTAGCGATCTTCTTCCGGCAGGAACATGGTCACACCCAGTGCACGACCGCGCGGGATGATCGACACTTTGTAGACCGGATCATGCTCTGGCACGACGCGACCCACGATGGCGTGGCCTGCTTCGTGATAAGCGGTGTTCTGCTTCTCTTTCTCGGACATGACCATGGATTTGCGCTCGGCGCCCATCATGATCTTGTCTTTGGCCAGTTCGAATTCTTTCATTTCGACGATGCGCTTGCCTGTACGGGCAGCGAACAACGACGCCTCGTTCACCAGGTTGGCCAGGTCAGCACCGGAGAAGCCAGGTGTACCACGAGCAATTACCGCCGGAGCAACGTCGTCACCCATCGGCACTTTGCGCATGTGGACCTTGAGGATCTGCTCGCGACCGCGGATATCCGGCAGACCCACCACGACCTGACGGTCGAAACGGCCCGGACGCAACAACGCAGGGTCCAGTACGTCCGGACGGTTGGTTGCGGCAATGACGATAATGCCGTCATTCATTTCGAAGCCGTCCATCTCTACCAGCAACTGGTTGAGCGTCTGCTCGCGCTCGTCGTGACCACCGCCCATACCGGCACCACGGTGGCGACCGACGGCGTCGATTTCATCGATGAAGATGATGCATGGAGCGTGCTTCTTGGCCTGCTCGAACATGTCGCGAACACGGCTCGCACCGACACCGACAAACATTTCGACGAAGTCGGAACCGGAAATGGTGAAGAACGGGACTTTGGCTTCGCCGGCAATCGCCTTGGCCAGCAAGGTTTTACCGGTACCTGGAGGACCGACCATCAGCACGCCGCGTGGAATGCGACCGCCCAGACGCTGGAACTTGCCCGGATCACGAAGGAACTCGACCAGTTCGCCGACTTCCTCTTTGGCTTCGTCGCAACCGGCAACGTCAGCCAGGGTGGTTTTCACCTGGTCTTCGGATAACAGGCGCGCCTTGCTCTTGCCGAAGCTCATCGGCCCGCCCTTGCCTCCGGCGCCGCCCTGCATCTGCCGCATGAAGAACATGAACACGGCAATAATCACCAGGATCGGGAAGCTCGCGACCAGGAGTTGCGTCCAGATGCTTTGCTGTTCAGGCTGTTTACCTTCGACTACCACGTGGTTATCCACGAGATCGCCGATCAGACCATTGTCCTGGATAGCGGGACGGATGGTCTTGAAGCTGTCGCCATCGTTGCGCTTACCGGTAATCACATAGCCATCAACGGCTACGCGCTCGACCTTGCCATCCTTGACCTGCTGGATGAAGTCGGAATAGTTGAGGGTCTGCGGCTCGTTAGGGCTGGAGAAGTTGTTCATCACCGTCACCAGGACAGCCGCGATGATCAACCACAGGATCAGATTCTTTGCCATATCGTTCAATTAACTACCCTCTGAAGCAAGCTCCGCTAATGGCGCGCGCTTCGCATGATATTCACCGGCCTAACTTACTACATTACCTACGGCTCTGGCAGGCGCCGTCTGTAACCCTTTGTGAAACACTTTCTACACAGTATTCGCTAAAGCTCACGGGGCGAAATACGAAAATCCTATCGACCCGCAAAAAAACCTCGATTTACTCACTACGGCCGCGGTAGCCCCAAGCCAGCATGTATTGCTCGCGGGAACTGCCACGGGAAGAGTCCGGCTTGATCATCTGGACCTTGTCGAATTTCTGACGAGCGTCCTTCACGTAAGCATCAAACCCTTCACCCTGAAACACCTTGATCACGAAATTACCACCCGGCTTGAGTATCCGAGCCGCCAGATCAAGAGCCAGCTCACATAGGAACATGGCTTTGGGCATGTCCACCTCAGGCGTACCACTCATATTGGGGGCCATATCGGAAATCACAAGGTCCACCTGCGAATTACCCACGGCTTCAAGAATCTGAGCGAGCACTTCGTCCTGGGTGAAGTCACCCTGGATGAAAGTCACGTCCGGAATGCTGTCCATTTCCAGGATGTCCGAGGCGATCAGACGCCCCTGACCACCGATCAGCCGACTAGTGACCTGCGACCAGCCGCCGGGCGCCGCTCCCAGGTCGACAACGCTCATACCCGGACGGATCAGCTTGTATTTCTCCTGGACCTCCAGAAGCTTGTAACTCGCACGCGAGCGGTAACCATCCTTCTGCGCCTGCTTCACATAGGGATCATTGACATGTCTTTTCAGCCAACCAAGGCTTGTCTTGGAACGCGCCATTGGGCACCTCGATGATAAGGGTCGTGATTAATTGGGCGGATCCACGAACCCTCGGGTAAAATGGCCGCCATTTTACAGAATCCAGACTAAAGGGTCAGATTATGCCGCTCACTCAAGAGCAGAAGAAACAGTACAAATCCATCGGCCACCATCTGAAACCGGTTTTGATCGTGGCTGACAACGGTTTGACTGAAGGTGTGTTAGCCGAACTTGAACGCGCCTTGGCGGATCACGAGCTGATCAAAATCAAGCTCAACATCCTCGATCGCGAATCGCGCCTGGCGTCCATTGCAGAGCTCTGCAAGGCCGGCAAAGCGGATCTGGTTCAGGTCATCGGCAAGATGGCACTGATTTACCGCAAGAACTTCAGCGTCAACAAGCAGCTGTCGAACGTTCATCGCTTCAAGTGATGGCAAGGGTCAAGGGTGTGCTTCGCGCACCCTGCCACTCCATCCGGGCACCGGTTGCAGTACCAGCACCAGCCCGGAAAAACCCAGAACCAGATAACTGAACACCTGCCAACGCACGGCATCCGGCCAGCCGACACGCACCGCGACATACATCGCGCACGCATACAACGCCATCAGCAGCAACTGCCCGCGAATATCGCGCCATAGACTGGCAAAGCCCTCGGCCTGAACCAGCACCAAAGCCTGAAAAATCACACACGCTGCGGCGAATCCCACCATCAGCGAGTTCAGCATGCCTGCAATTTCGTCGATCAGCAGCGGCGCCAGACCAATATGGTCGAGCACCGGCAACAGACCGATATGCAACAGCCACAGGCCGCCGACCCACAACATCTGAGTCAGCTGCCAAAGCAACGCGCCCGCTCGAAGCGGGCGCCTGCGTTCAGATGTGGCGGACTTCGACAATCTCGTACTCGATAACGCCACCTGGCGTTTTCACCGCGACCACATCACCCTCTTCCTTGGCAATCAAGGCGCGGGCCAATGGCGAACCTACCGAAATCTTGCCGAGTTTGAAGTCAGCCTCATCCTCACCCACGATGTGGTAAGTGACGCTTTCATCAGTCTCGACGTTGGCGATTTCAACGGTGGTGCCGAAAATCACTTTGCCGGTGTGAGGAATGGTCGTGACGTCGATGATGACCTGATTCTGAATCCGGCCTTCGATGTCACGAATCCGCGCCTCGACCATACCTTGCTGCTCGCGAGCAGCGTGGTATTCGGCGTTTTCCTTCAAGTCACCCAACTCGCGAGCCGTACCGATGTCCTGGCTGAGCTTCGGACGGACGACCTTGGTCAGGTGAGCGTGTTCTTCTTCCAGGGCTTTCGCGCCCTGGACGGTCATTGGGTATTTGATCATGCCTTCAATCCTGCGTGTAGATCCTGCAAGCGGCGCACGGTCTTCTCGGGACCGAACTTCAGCGCTTCGCAGATAGCTTCGCCAGCAGCAATGGTAGTGGTGCAGTAGATCTTGTGCTGCAAGGCATTACGACGAATGGAATAGGAATCGGCGATCGACTGGCGACCTTCGGTGGTGTTGATGATCAGGGTGACTTCGTCGTTCTTGATCATGTCGACCACGTGTGGACGGCCTTCGGTCACCTTGTTCACACGACGCACTTTCAGGCCTGCGGCTTCGATCAGCTTGGCAGTACCGGCAGTGGCGACCACTTCGAAGCCCAAGTTGATCAGATCACGGGCCACGCCTGCAACCAGTGGCTTGTCATCGTCACGCACGCTGATGAACGCGGTACCGCCAGTCGGCAGCACTTCGCTGGCACCCATCTGAGCTTTGGCAAAGGCTTCGCCGAAGGTATCGCCCACACCCATCACTTCACCGGTGGACTTCATCTCTGGGCCCAGGATCGGGTCCACGCCAGGGAATTTGGCGAATGGGAACACTGCCTCTTTCACGCTGTAGAAGTTCGGAATGATTTCTTTGGTGAAGCCGATTTCCTTCAGGGTTTTACCGGCCATTACGCGAGCCGCGATCATCGCCAGGGACACACCGATGCACTTGGAGACGAACGGTACGGTACGGGAAGCGCG
Organism: Pseudomonas sp. IT-P100; assembly: GCF_949767185.1. Lineage (NCBI taxonomy): Bacteria > Pseudomonadati > Pseudomonadota > Gammaproteobacteria > Pseudomonadales > Pseudomonadaceae > Pseudomonas > Pseudomonas sp. IT-P100. Next base: position 84,047 of record NZ_CATKQK010000022.1, on the reverse strand, counting down.
CGGATTGACTTCGATGACGTAGATGTCTTCGCCTTGCAGCGCCAACTGAACGTTCATCAGGCCGACTACGCCCAGTTCCAGGGCCATTTTCTTGACCTGTTCGCGCATCTCGTCCTGGATGTGGGCAGGCAGCGAGTACGGCGGCAGGGAGCAAGCGGAGTCACCGGAGTGAACGCCAGCCTGCTCGATGTGCTGCATGATTGCGCCGATCACTACGTCGGTGCCGTCGCAGACCGCATCCACGTCCATTTCGATGGCGCAGTTGAGGAAGTGGTCGAGCAGCACCGGGCTGTCGTTCGACACTTTCACCGCGTCACGCAGGTAGCGCTTGAGCTCTTCTTCTTCGTAGACGATTTCCATCGCACGACCGCCCAGTACGTAGGACGGGCGCACCACCAGCGGGTAGCCGATCTTGGCGGCGGCACGAATCGCTTCGTCTTCGCTGCGCACAGTGGCGTTTGGCGGCTGACGCAGGTTAAGACGCTCGACCATCTGCTGGAAGCGCTCACGGTCTTCGGCACGGTCGATGGCGTCAGGGCTGGTGCCGATGATCGGCACGCCGGCTTCTTCCAGGGCGCGAGCCAGTTTCAGCGGGGTCTGGCCGCCGTACTGGACGATCACACCTTTCGGCTTCTCGACGCGGCAGATTTCCAGCACGTCTTCCAGGGTCACCGGCTCGAAGTACAGGCGATCGGAGGTGTCGTAGTCGGTGGAAACGGTTTCCGGGTTGCAGTTGACCATGATGGTCTCGTAACCGTCTTCGCGCAGAGCCAACGCCGCGTGCACGCAGCAGTAGTCGAACTCGATGCCCTGGCCGATACGGTTTGGACCGCCGCCGAGGATCATGATCTTGTCGCGGCCCGACGGCGCGGCTTCGCACTCTTCCTCGTAAGTCGAGTACATGTAGGCGGTGTCAGTGGCGAACTCGGCCGCGCAGGTGTCAACGCGCTTGTAGACCGGGAAGATTTCCAGCTTGTGACGGTGACGACGCAGTGCCTTCTCGGTCACGCCCAGCAGCTTGGCCAGACGCATGTCGGAGAAACCCTTGCGCTTGAGCTTGTACATCAGGTCGCGGTCGATGCTGGCCAGACCCAGGGTCTTGACCTTCTCTTCGTCCTTGATCAGATCTTCGATCTGCACCAGGAACCACGGGTCGATCATGTTCATACCGAAGATGTCTTCGACCGACAGACCGGCGCGGAACGCGTCCGCCACGTACCAGATACGCTCAGCACCCGGCACGGTCAGTTCGCGCTTGAGGATGCTCATGCTTTCCGGATTGCTCAGGTCAAGCTTCTCGTCCAGGCCGCAAACGCCCACTTCGAGACCGCGCAAAGCTTTCTGCAGGGATTCCTGGAAAGTCCGGCCGATGGCCATGACTTCACCCACCGACTTCATTTGAGTGGTCAGGCGCGCGTCGGCTTTCGGGAATTTCTCGAACGCGAAGCGTGGCAGCTTGGTCACGACATAGTCGATGGACGGCTCGAAGGATGCAGGCGTAGCACCGCCGGTGATTTCGTTCTGCAGTTCGTCCAGGGTGTAGCCGATCGCCAGCTTGGCTGCGATACGCGCAATCGGGAAACCAGTGGCTTTCGAGGCCAGTGCCGAAGAGCGGGATACACGCGGGTTCATCTCGATGACCACCATGCGGCCAGTGTCCGGGCAGATGCCGAACTGGACGTTGGAGCCGCCGGTTTCCACGCCGATCTCGCGCAGTACCGCCAGGGAGGCGTTACGCATGATCTGGTATTCCTTGTCCGTCAGGGTCTGTGCCGGAGCAACGGTGATCGAGTCACCGGTGTGCACGCCCATCGGGTCAAAGTTTTCGATGGAGCAGACGATGATGCAGTTGTCCTTCTTATCGCGGACAACCTCCATCTCGTACTCTTTCCAGCCGATCAGGGATTCGTCAATCAGCAGCTCTTTGGTCGGCGACAGGTCCAGGCCGCGGGCGCAGATTTCTTCAAACTCTTCACGGTTGTAAGCGATACCGCCACCCGTGCCACCCATGGTGAAGGACGGACGGATGATGCACGGGAAGCCAAGCTTCTCGAGCACTGCGTTGGCTTCTTCCATACTGTGGGCGATACCCGAGCGCGGGCAGTCCAGACCGATGGATTTCATTGCCTTGTCAAAGCGCGAACGGTCTTCAGCCTTGTCGATGGTGTCAGCGTTGGCACCAATCATCTCTACGCCGAACTTCTCCAGAACGCCTTCGCGCTCCAGGTCCAGTGCGCAGTTCAGCGCGGTCTGGCCGCCCATGGTTGGCAGCAGCGCGTCCGGACGCTCTTTCTCGATGATCTTGGCAACGGTCTGCCATTTGATCGGCTCGATGTAGGTGGCGTCGGCCATGTCCGGGTCGGTCATGATGGTCGCTGGGTTGGAGTTCACCAGGATGACGCGGTAACCCTCCTCGCGCAGGGCTTTGCAGGCCTGGGCGCCGGAGTAGTCGAATTCGCAGGCCTGGCCGATAACGATCGGGCCAGCGCCGAGAATCAGGATGCTTTTAATGTCTGTACGTTTTGGCATGGGTTTGTCACTCAAATCCGCAGGTCAGTCGGCAAGCCGTCTTGTTCAATCTGTGAAGCCTGGAGGGGTCGCCGGTGTCGGGACCGCCCCCAGGCCTTGCTGCATCAAGGCCAGCGATCAGCGTCGCTTGGCCATTTCGTTGATGAAGCGATCGAACAGAGGCGCTACGTCGTTCGGGCCAGGGCTGGCTTCCGGGTGACCCTGGAAGCTGAAGGCGCTCTTGTCGGTACGCTCGATCCCTTGCAGGGTGCCGTCGAACAGCGACTTGTGAATCGCGCGGACGTTGGCGGGCAAGGTCGCTTCGTCTACCGCAAAACCGTGGTTCTGGCTGGTAATCATCACCACGCCGGTGTCCAGGTCCTGGACCGGGTGATTGGCGCCGTGGTGGCCATGACCCATTTTCAAGGTCTTGGCGCCGGAAGCCAGGGCCAGCAGCTGGTGACCGAGGCAGATACCGAACACCGGGATTTCGGTTTCCAGTACGTCCTTGATCGCCTGGATCGCGTAGTCGCAAGGCTCCGGATCACCAGGACCGTTGGACAGGAACACGCCGTCCGGCTTCATCGCCAGCACATCAGCGGCAGGTGTTTGCGCCGGCACCACGGTGACGCGGCAACCGCGCGCGACCAGCATGCGCAGGATGTTCAGCTTGACGCCGTAGTCGTAGGCAACCACGTGGTATGGCAGCTCGGAGGCATCGATGGTCGCGTGGCTGTCGGTTTTCAGGTCCCAGACAGTCGAGCGCCACTCGTAGGTTTCCTTGGTGCTGACGACTTTCGCCAGGTCCATGCCCTTGAGGCCAGGGAAGCCTTGGGCAGCGGCGATGGCCGCTTCTTCGGAAATGTTGTCACCGGCCATGATGCAGCCGTTCTGTGCGCCTTTTTCACGCAGGATGCGTGTCAGACGGCGGGTGTCGATACCGGCGATGGCCACAACGTTGTTGGCTTTCAGGTAGTCGGACAGGGACATCGTGTTACGCCAGTTGCTCGCAACCAGTGGCAGGTCACGGATAACCAGGCCAGCGGACCAGACGCGGTCGGACTCGGCGTCTTCCGGCGTGGTGCCGGTGTTGCCGATGTGCGGGTAAGTCAGGGTAACGATCTGTTGGGCGTAGGAAGGATCGGTAAGGATTTCCTGATAGCCGGTCATTGCGGTGTTAAACACCACCTCACCAACGGTTTGACCGTCGGCTCCAATGGCTTCGCCGCGAAAAATGCTGCCATCAGCAAGGGCGAGTATGGCTGGCTTAGTCAAGAAGACCTCCCGTAAATAAAGCCTGAAAGGGCGATCGCAGGTTGTAAAAAAGCGGAGTGACGTATGGACACGTCACCCCGCTTCTTCACTGAATTATTCTGCGCGCTTTTAGTGGACACACTAAAGCTGTAGCTTACAGAAAAAGGCTTTTTTGGTCTACCGCCAATGAGCCTTAAAGGCCGGAGAATGCGACAGGACGTCGCTTGGCGTAATAAAACCGGGCCCCATCGTTGAGTCGGAACCCGGTTTCGGGTGCATCTTAACGCAGGTCGAGCACGTCTTGCATGTCGTAAAGGCCAGGCTCACGACCGTCCAGCCACAACGCCGCACGCACCGCACCCTTGGCGAAAGTCATGCGACTCGACGCCTTGTGTGTGATTTCGAGGCGCTCGCCCTCACAAGCGAACAGCACCGTGTGATCACCGACCACATCACCGCCACGCACCGTCGCAAAACCGATCGTTTCCCGTTCACGCGCACCAGTGTGGCCTTCACGCCCGTAGACCGCGACCTTCTGCAAATCGCGATCCAGTGCGCTGGCAATCACTTCACCCATGCGCAGGGCCGTGCCTGAAGGCGCGTCGATCTTGTGCCGATGATGAGCCTCGATGATTTCGATATCCGCCTCATCACCCAGCACGCGAGCAGCCATGTCGAGCAGCTTCAGCGACAGATTCACGCCGACACTGAAGTTGGCCGCGAACACGACAGGAATGTCCTTGCCCGCCTCGACCAGCAATTGCTTCTGCGCAGCATCGAGCCCCGTTGTGCCGATCACCATGGCCTTGCCTGCCTTGCGGCAGAAAGCCAGGTTTTTCAGCATGACTTCCGGCAGCGTGAAATCGATCAACACATCGAACTCATCCGCCACCGCCTCGACATGACCGGACAACGGCACACCGATACGCCCCAACGAAGCCAGCTCACCGGCATCCACACCAATCAGAGTGCTGCCGGGGCGAACGATGGCGGCCGTCAGACCTGTCTGCGGCGCGCGTTGCTGCACGGCTTCGACCAGGATTTTGCCCATGCGGCCAGCAGCGCCCATCACAGCTATACGTCGCATGCTCACTCCTTACAGATCGCCGAAGAAGCGCTTCACGCCTTCGAACCAACCGGTGGTTTTCGGCGAATGGCTGTTGTCGTCCGCCAGCGAACTGCGGAACTCTTCCAGCAATTCGCGCTGACGACGACCCAGATTAACCGGAGTCTCTACCGCCACACGGCACATCAGGTCACCGGCACCGCCACCACGCACGGGCGCAACGCCTTTGCCGCGCACACGGAATTGTTTGCCGGTCTGAGTCCCTTCAGGGATTTTCAGTTTGACCCGACCATCGAGGGTCGGAATCTCCAGCTCGCCACCCAGCGCCGCGTCGACGAAGCTGATCGGCACTTCGCAGAACAGGTGCTTGCCATCACGCTGGAAGATCGCGTGCTCACGCACATTGATCACCACGTACAGGTCGCCAGTCGGACCGCCCTGGGCACCCGCCTCGCCTTCGCCGGACAGACGAATGCGGTCACCGGTGTCGACACCGGCCGGCACTTTCACGGAAAGGGTCTTGTACTCTTCGACGCGACCGTCACCGTTGCAGGAGGTGCATGGATCGGAAATGATCTTGCCCTGACCATGGCAGCGCGGGCAGGTCTGCTGCACCGAGAAGAAACCTTGCTGCATGCGGACCTGACCGATACCGCCGCACGTCGGGCAGGTAACCGGCGAGGAGCCTTTCTTGGCACCGGAGCCATCGCATGGCTTGCAGTTGACCAGTGTCGGAACGCGGATGTTGACGGTAGTACCGCGCACCGCCTCTTCCAGATTCAGCTCCAGGGTGTAGCGCAAGTCGCTGCCGCGCTGAGCGCCGCCACGAGCACCGCCGCGACCGCCACCGAAGAAGTCACTGAAGACATCGCCAAAGATGTCGGAGAAGTTCTGACCGCCGAACCCGGCACCGCCGCCGCCCATGCTTGGGTCAACACCGGCATGACCATACTGGTCGTACGCCGCGCGCTTGCTGGAATCGGACAGCACTTCGTAGGCCTCGTTGGCCTCTTTGAACATTTCTTCCGACGCTTTGTCATCGGGATTACGGTCCGGGTGGTGCTTCATCGCCAAGCGACGGTAGGCCTTTTTCAGGTCCCCTTCGCTTGAGCCTCGTTCAACACCCAATACTTCGTAATAGTCACGCTTTGCCATAAGTCTTTGCACTCTTAAGGACGTTCGGCAAACCCCTCCTGAGCCTCGCCAAACTCGTTGAGCCCCAATACAGGCCCGGACCCAACTCACGTCAATTCAACGATCCTGGTCTTTGATTTCATTGCAGTACTTTCGGCCCGAAAAGCAGGAGCATCTTCGGCCATACCGCCAACACACAAACGCTGTCGCATGCTGTAAAAATTCGTGTACTCCAGACACGCCAACGCGGGAGCAAGCTCCCGCGCGGCGACATCCTACCAGTCACCGCCGCAAGGCAGTCAACCGGACGACCACTGACTTACTTGTGGTCTTTGACTTCTTCGAACTCGGCATCGACAACGTCGTCAGCCTTCTCAGCCGATTCGCCTTGCGGTGCAGCGCCTTCAGCAGGCTGGGCCTGTTCGGCGTACATCTTCTGCGCCACTGGAGCGGAGACTTTCGACAGCTCTTCAACCTTGGCTTCGATGGCAGCCTTGTCGTCGCCTTTAACGGCGGCTTCCAGGGCAACCACGGCAGCTTCGATTGCAGTCTTCTCTTCAGCCGTCACTTTATCGCCAGCGTCTGCGACCATTTTGCGAGTCGAGTGAACCAGCGCGTCGCCCTGGTTGCGGGCTGCTGCCAGCGCTTCGAACTTGCTGTCTTCCTCGGCGTTGGCTTCAGCATCGCGAATCATCTGCTGAATCTCTTCCTCGGAAAGACCGGAGTTGGCCTTGATCACAATCGACTGAGTCTTGCCGGTAGCCTTGTCTTTCGCGCCGACATGCAGGATGCCGTTGGCGTCGATATCGAAGGTCACTTCAATCTGTGGCACGCCACGTGGTGCTGGTGGAATCTCGGCCAGGTCGAACTTGCCCAAGGACTTGTTCTGAGCAGCTTGCTTACGCTCACCTTGCAGCACGTGAATGGTCACGGCGCCCTGGTTGTCGTCGGCAGTCGAGAACACTTGCGATTTCTTGGTAGGAATCGTGGTGTTTTTCTCGATCAGCGCGGTCATCACGCCACCCATGGTTTCGATACCCAGGGTCAGCGGGCTGACGTCGAGCAGCAGAACGTCTTTCACGTCACCGGCCAATACGGCGCCCTGGATAGCAGCACCCATGGCAACGGCTTCGTCCGGGTTCACGTCTTTACGTGCTTCTTTACCGAAGAACTCGGTCACCAACTTCTGAACCAGTGGCATACGGGTCTGACCGCCCACCAGGATCACGTCATTGATAGCGCCAACGTCAATGCCGGAGTCTTTCAGAGCGATGCGGCAAGGTTCGATGGTGCGCTGAACCAGGTCTTCTACCAGCGCTTCAAGCTTGGCGCGGGAGATTTTCACGTTCAAGTGCTTAGGACCGGTGGCATCTGCAGTGATGTACGGCAGGTTCACGTCGGTCGACATGCTCGAAGACAGTTCGATCTTGGCTTTTTCAGCAGCTTCTTTCAGGCGCTGCATGGCCAGCGGGTCACCTTTGAGGTTCATGCCGCTTTCTTTCTTGAATTCGTCGACGAGGTAGTCGATCAGACGAATGTCAAAGTCTTCACCGCCCAGGAACGTGTCACCGTTGGTGGCCAATACTTCGAACTGGTGCTCACCATCGACTTCAGCGATTTCGATCACGGAAACGTCGAAAGTACCGCCGCCCAGGTCGTAAACGATCACGGTGTGATCGCCTTTCGCTTTGTCCATACCGTAAGCCAGTGCGGCTGCGGTCGGTTCGTTGATGATACGTTTAACGTCCAGGCCCGCGATGCGGCCGGCGTCTTTGGTCGCCTGACGCTGGCTGTCGTTGAAGTAGGCCGGAACGGTGATCACCGCTTCGGTCACAGGCTCGCCGAGGTAGTCTTCGGCGGTCTTCTTCATTTTCTTCAGAATTTCAGCCGAGATTTGTGGCGGCGACATTTTCTGGCCGTTCACTTCTACCCACGCGTCGCCGTTGTCAGCCTTGGCGATTTTGTAAGGGACCATCTTGATGTCTTTCTGCACGACTTCTTCGTCGAACTTACGACCGATCAGACGCTTCACCGCATACAGGGTGTTGTGCGGATTGGTCACTGCCTGACGCTTGGCCGACTGGCCCACGAGGATTTCGCCGTCGTTGGCGTAAGCGATGATCGACGGCGTGGTACGCGCGCCTTCGGCGTTTTCGATAACTTTGGCTACGCCGTTTTCAAGCACGGAGACGCAGGAGTTGGTAGTCCCCAGGTCGATACCGATAATTTTGCCCATGTTCACTCTCCCGAAACTTTGGATTTGGTTGCCGCAGCAGTGGTGGCTAACTGCGGTAATACTTAAACGCTTGACTTCTAAATGGGGGCCTTGCGGCTAATTTCAAGCCTGCTCGTCAATCGATGGCGAAACAGGTGCCGGGGCCTTGCTGACCACGACCATGGCCGGGCGCAGCAGACGTCCATTGAGCTGATAACCCTTCTGGAACACCTTGAGCACACTGTTCGGCTCGACGTCAGCGCTTTCCTGCATGGCCATTGCCTGGTGAAGAACGGCATTGAACGGTTCGCCATGCGGATCGATCGCTTCCAGCTGATAACGCTTCAGGGTGTCCTGGAACATTTTCAGGGTCAGCTCGATGCCTTCGCGCATAGGGCGGATGCTTTCGTCGTCCGGGTTGGACAACTCCAGGCCACGCTCCAGGCTGTCGATGATCGGCAGCAAATCGCCTGCAAATTTTTCCAGGGCGAATTTGTGCGCTTTTTCTACATCCTGCTCAGCGCGACGGCGGACGTTCTGCAGATCGGCGGCAACACGCAAAGCCTGATCCTGCGCGCCTGCCAGTTGCTCTTCGAGCACTTGTACACGAGCCGCGAGGTCTTCACCCGAAGCCGCGGAGCCCTGGTTGGCATCTTGATTTTGCGTATCCACTGTCTGTTCGTCAGCCATAGATTTCTCCTTTCAATATCGTCCGCGAGCTCAACTCGCGCTTCTGCCCAGCTATATGGGGCCGCAAAAATCAGCTTCAAGGGGTTTGCTGTGATTAACCCTACAAAAAACAGCTGCATTGTCATTCCTCGATGCACTGACGATTTCGTCGGATCAAGCAAATCAAGCTAAGCGAGGGCATTGTCAGGCGCAAATAAAACACTGTATAAATAACCAGACCTAAAGCCTGGGAGCGGCCTTTATGCTGGTGCACCTGTCCGTACACAACTACGCCATCGTCGAACATCTCGATCTCGAACTCGATCGCGGGATGAGCGTGATCACAGGGGAAACCGGCGCCGGCAAGTCGATCATGCTCGACGCCCTCGGCCTGACCCTCGGTGATCGTGCCGACAGTGGCGTCGTCCGCCCCGGCGCCGACAAGGCCGACATCCTGGCCACCTTCGACCTGGTCGACATTCCGGAAGCCAGTGCCTGGCTGGCCGAGCGCGACCTCGAAAGCGATGGCCCGTGCATCCTTCGCCGGGTGATCACCGCCGAAGGACGCTCGCGCGGCTATATCAATGGCACGCCCTGCCCCCTCGGGGATCTCAAGTCCCTGGGCGAGCTGCTGATTGATATCCACAGCCAGCACGAACACCAATCCCTGCTCAAGACCGACACTCACCGCCGCCTGCTCGACGAGTACGCCGGCGCCACCGACCTTGCCCGCCAGGTTCAGCTCGCCGCCCAGCGCTGGCGCCAGACGCGCCAGGAACTGGAACGCCTGTCCAACTCCGGTGATGAGCAGCGCGCCCGCCATCAATTGCTGAGCTATCAACTCGAAGAACTGGAAAACCTTGGCCTCGGCGAAAGCGAACTGGAGCAGTTGGAGCAGGAACACAAAAACCTGACCAATGCCGAGACCTTGCTGGGCATCTGCCGACAAGTGGTCGAGCAATGCAGCGAAAGTGATTCCGGCAATGTCCTGAACGCCTTGACCGCCAGCCTTAATCGCCTGTCGAGCGTGAACAACTCGATTGGTGCGCTGGGCGAAGCCAGCAGCCTGCTGACCAGTGCGCAGATCCAGGTTGAAGAAGCCGTGGGCGAGCTGAACCGCTTCCTCGATAACTTCGATGCCGATCCGGCGCGCCTGCAATACCTGGAAGAACGCCTCGATGCGATCTACACCATGGCCCGCAAGCACCGCATCCAGCCCACCGAGGTGGCCGAGATGCAGCAGCGATTGCTGGATGAAATCGAAACGTTGAATGCGAACGACGAATCCATCGAACGACTGAGTGACGAGCTGGCGTCCTATGCCCGCCACTATCAGGAGAAGGCGCGGGAATTGAGCGATTTGCGCCACCAGGCCTCAAGCAGCCTGGCCAGCGCCGTGGAGCAGGAAATCCAGCGACTGGGCATGCCTGGCGGTCGCTTCACCATCGAGCTGCGGCCCAACAGCAACGATGAGTTGCTGCCTAACGGGCTCGAACAGGTAGAACTGCTGGTCAGTGCCAACCCCGGCCAGCCCTTGAAAGCCCTGGCAAAAGTAGCCTCGGGCGGTGAGCTATCGCGGATCAGCCTCGCGATTCAGGTGATCACCGCGCAGACTTCACGCGTACCAACCCTCGTATTCGACGAAGTGGACGTGGGTATCGGCGGACCGACCGCTGAGATTGTCGGCCAACTGTTGCGTCGTCTTGGCGAGCGCGGGCAGGTGTTGACGGTGACTCACTTGCCACAAGTGGCGGCGCAGGGACATCAGCATCTATTTGTGCACAAGGTCCGTGGCGAGGATGCGACCCACACGGCCGTCTCCAAACTCAGCAAGAATGATCGTGTCGAAGAAGTCGCCCGGATGCTGGGGGGTATCGACCTGACCAAGGAATCTTTGGCACACGCGAAAAAAATGGTCGTTACCGCAAAAATCTAGGAACGGCAGAAAGCACGAAGGCGACCCTGGGGTCGCCTTCGCTCGTTTCGCGAACCTGAAGTTCGCGCGACATGCTTACTTTTTCTTGCGCACGTACAGCACAAGATTGTGATCAACCATCTCAAAGCCATACTTGTCGACAATGGCTTTCTGCAGACGCTCGATTTCTTCGTCGAAGAATTCGATCACTTCACTGGTCTCGACGTTGACCATATGGTCGTGATGCTTGCCGTCGTCCAGCTCGAAGACCGCATGGCCTCCGTCGAAGTTGTGCCGCACCACAAGGCCAGCTGCCTCGAACTGGGTCAGTACACGGTAAACCGTGGCCAGACCGACGTCCTCACCAGCCTCCATCAGCGCCTTGTAAACATCCTCGGCACTCATGTGGCGTTGCTCGGCGGAATCGAGCATTTGAAGAATCTTGACCCGTGGCAGGGTCACTTTGAGGCCGGCTTTGCGTAGTTCGCTATTTTCAACCATGGTCAGCTTTCTCGCGATGCTGCTTCGCAGCTTCTCTTAATGCGGGTATGATCGGCGTTTACGTTGTCCCAGCCAAGATAGTGGAAGTCGCCCACCGATGCAAAACACCAAGCTCTTGCTAACCAGTTTCACCTTTGTGGGACTGCTCGCACTCGCCGGTTGTTCATTCCCCGGGGTTTACAAAATCGACATCCAGCAGGGCAATGTCGTCACGCAGGACATGATAGACCAGTTACGCCCGGGAATGACCCGTCGGCAAGTACGGTTTATCATGGGCAACCCTCTGCTGACCGACACGTTCCATGCCGATCGCTGGGATTATCTGTACAGCCTGCAACCGGGTGGCGGTGAACGCCAACAGGAACGCATCAGCGTTATCTTCAACCCAAATGACCAACTTGTCAGCCTCTCTGGCGATTTCATGCCAGGCGTGAGCCGGGACGAAGCCATTCTCGGCAAGGACAGTGGCACTAACGTGACCGCACCTGCAGAAAACGCCGAGAAGCCGAAACCGGAAAAACCGGTCAAGCCGGGTTCGTTGCTGGATCAGATCCAGAAGGACGTGGACGGCGTAGAAACCGTTCCTGTCCCGACGCCAGAACCGCTGGACACCTCGCCGCAATAATTTGCGACGCAATAAAAAACCCGGAATGTCCGGGTTTTTTATTGCCTGGCGTTTGGCGCATCACTGATTCCGTGCTTTCGCCTCGGCAGCCTTGGCGGCGCGAAGCCGGCGAACCTCTTTCGGATCAGCCAGCAGCGGCCGATAAATCTCGATGCGATCCCCCGCCTGAAGCTGACGAGTGTCGGGATCCGCGACCACCTTGCCGAAGATCCCCACCGGGCATTCAGCCAGGTCCAGCTCAGGGAACTCGCGATCCACTCCCGACGCCAGCAAAGCCGCGCGCACCGTCGCCCCCGCTGGCACTGTCACACTCAGAAGCACTTGACGATCAACGGCGGCATACACCACCTCAACCTCGATCACGGCCTCAACCATGCATTTGCTTGGCGCGCTGGCAGAACGCATCCACCAGCGTATTGGCCGCCTGATTGAACAAGGGCCCCAGCGTTGCGCGGACAATCGGCCCGGCGTAGTCGAACGAAAGGTCCAGGCTGATCTTGCAGGCCTTGTCGGTCAATGCCTTGAACACCCAGATGCCGTGCAACTGAGTGAACGGCCCTTCCTCGAGATTCATTTCGATCGATTGCCCGTGCACCAGTGTGTTGCGCGTCACGAAATGCTGGCTGAGTCCACCCTTGGCCACACCTACACTCGCGCGCATATGCTCCTCAGAGCTTTCCAGGACTTCGGCCGACGAGCACCACGGCAGAAACTCCGGGTAACGCGCCACGTCATTGACCAGGTCATACAGCGCTTGCGCCGGATACGGCAGCAGGGCCGAACGTTGAATGTGTGTCGTCATGTCAGCGTCACTTCCACAGCTGGGCGGCAAACACTACGAGAATGCCGATGGGCGCTACATAGCGCATCAAAAACAGGGACAGAGTGAACAGCCTGGGACTGCGGATCGACAACTCGTCGCGCACCGCTTCACGCCCCATCACCCAGCCCGCAAACACCACGAAACACAAACCACCGAGAGGCAGCATGATCCGCGAGGTAAAGAAATCGATCACACCAAAGAAATCCAGGCCGCCGGTCGCACCCCATTGATAGAGATGGAACATCCCGCCTTCGTTCACGAAAAATTTGGCTTGCTTCCAGATATTGAAGGAAAACACCGTGCCCAGACCGACGAACCAGCACGTGAACGCCAGCCAGAATGTCACCCAGGCGCGACTGACTTTCGTACGCTCAACCAGGTAAGCCACCATCGGCTCCAGCAACGAAATCGCCGAACTCCAGGCCGCAATCGCTACCAGCACGAAGAACACTACGCCCATCAACTGGCCAAAGGCTATGTTACCAAAGGCAAATGGCAGGCTGACGAACATCAGGCCAGGGCCTTCACTCGGATTCAGGCCGGCAGCAAACACTATTGGGAACAACGCCAGGCCAGCCACGAGAGAAACAAAGGTATCGAGCAGCGCTACTCCGACGACAGTGCCTGAAATCGACGAATCCTTTGGCATGTAAGCGCCGTAGATCATGATCGAACCCACGCCCACGCTCAGGGAGAAGAACGCATGCCCCATGGCGGGCAGTAAACCGTCGAGGACTTTTTCCGGTTGGAAGTCGAACATGAAATGCACGCCCTCCATGAAATGGCCGGTGGTCATGCTGTAGCCCAGCAACACCAGAATCATTACAAAGAGCAACGGCATCATGATGCGCAGGCTGCGCTCAAGCCCGGCAACGACGCCTTTGGCAATCACAATGGCTGACAGCAGCATAAAAATCGTGTGCCAAAGTGTCAGTCGCCATGGATCGGCGATCACTTTGCCAAAGTAAGCGCCAACCTGATCAGGCGCTGCCCCCTGAAAATCGCCGCGCCCCATGTCGATGATGTAATCCAGCGACCAGCCGCCGACGACGCTATAGAAAGACAGGATCAACAGCGCCGTGATCATCCCGGCGAACGCGCCCCAGGCCCACTTGCCCGAATGCCCCGCCTCCAGCGCCAGCACCTTCAAGGCGTTGGCCGGACTTTGCCGGGCGCGCCGACCGATCAGGGTTTCCGCCAGCATGACCGGCACGCCGATCAGTGCGATACAGGCGAGGAACATCAAAACAAACGCACCGCCGCCGTAGACCCCGACCATGTACGGGAACTTCCAGATGCTACCCAGGCCCACGGCCGAACCGGTCGCGGCGAGTATGAAGACCCAACGGCTAGCCCAACTGCCGTGGACAGAAACCTTGTCTGTCGACATCGTTACCACGTCCAAGCATTGAAAAAAGAGGGCGCATTGTCCGGGATTCAATCAACCTGCTCAAGCACGCTGCGTCACCGTAGCCGACTCGCTTGCAACTCCCTATAATGCCGCCCCTATGGCTAAACAGAAGAAACACCCAACAGGGACCATCGCGCAAAATAAAAAGGCGCGACACGATTACTTCATCGAACATCGGTTCGAGGCTGGTCTGGTCCTGGCCGGCTGGGAAGTAAAAAGTCTGCGGGCAAGCAAGCTACAGCTGGTTGACAGTTATGTACTGCTCAAGGATGGCGAAGCCTGGCTGCTCGGCAGCCACATTACGCCCCTGACGACCGCCAGCACCCACGTCATCGCTGATCCGACGCGCACCCGAAAATTGTTGCTCAACCGCCGCGAGCTGGAAAAGCTGGCCGCCGCCGTGCAGCAAAAGGGTTACGCCTGCGTGTGCCTGTCCTGGTACTGGAGCAAGCACATGGTCAAGTGCGAGATCGCGCTGGGCAAGGGCAAGAAGGAATACGACAAGCGTGATACCGAACGCGAACGCGACGCCGGTCGCGAGTTGCAGCGCGCGGTGCGCAACAAGGGCAAGGAAGAGTAGCTCTCCGACCCCGGCGCGTTTTGTGGCGAGGGAGCTTGCTCCCGCTCGGCTGCGAAGCAGTCGCAAACCGGTAAATACAATCTTGTATTGACTGGCTTGAGGGCCGCTTCGCGCCCCAGCGGGAGCAAGCTCCCTCGCCACAGACGCTCTCTACATTCCCTTGCGCCGCTCCGCCCGGGCCATGCGCTGCACTTCCTGACGCACCTCTTCCAGTACTTCCTGCACATACAAAATGTGTCGACTGGAAACTTCCCGCGCCTGCTCCGCCCTTCCTTCGATAATCGCCACGTACAACTCGCGGTGCTGCGTGATCAGCATGTCGCGGGTTTCAGTGCGCTGTTTGTACATACCACCGATGTTGGTCACCACGTTGCGCTTGAGCAAATCGAACAGTCCACGAATCGTGTGGAGCAACACTGCGTTGTGACTGGCCTCGGCAATCGCCAGGTGAAATTTCGCATCCGCCGCGCCCTCTTCCGCCCGGCTCACTTCATCGTGGCGCGTGTAGCAATCCTGCAATTCATTAAAGGCCGCGGTCAGTCGCTCGCGGTCGACATCCGTGGCGCGCAGCGCTGCGTAATAGGCGCAGGACGCTTCCAGGGTGTGGCGAAACTCCAGCAAATCACGCTGGGCCTCGGGGTTGCTTTCCAGCAGATGAAGAAGTGGATCACTGAACGTCGTGCCCAGTGATTCCACCACATAATTTCCGCCACCCTGGCGACTGACCAGCAAGCCCTTGGCCGCCAGCTTCTGAATCGCTTCGCGCAACGAAGGGCGTGACACACCGAACTGCTCGGCCAGCGCGCGTTCTGCCGGCAAGCGCTCACCTGCCTTCAGCGTGCCCTCGAGGATCATCCCCTCGAGCCGCTCGACAATATCGTCAGACAAACGGCGCTGACGAATTTGATCAAACCCCATAACTCAAATCTCCGCGATCCCGACGGCTCGCCGGGCTCTCTATTCTGGCCTATCGGCGCTGTGCCAGCACCCACCCGACGGCATTTGTTCGAGCGCATCACTCGGAAACCACAGCGCGTGTTCGACAAAAGTTTTAGGGCGGCAAATTGACACACCGCCCACAAGGCTTTTACCCTAGCGAACAGCGATTGTAAATTGGTATTACCAATTAACCAAGAACGCTGACAGTGCATGACCAACAACAATTAGGGGCCACCCCATATGCAAACCTGGCAACAGCTCTATACCCCGCTCGGCAGCCTCGGCTTTTCCGCGCTCGCGGCCGTCATTCCCATCGTGTTTTTCTTTCTGGCGTTGGCCGTGTTCCGGCTCAAAGGGCACGTGGCGGGCAGCATCACGCTGGCCTTGTCCATCGCCGTGGCCATTTTCGCTTTCCAGATGCCGGTCGACATGGCATTCGCCGCCGCCGGGTATGGCTTCGCTTACGGCTTGTGGCCGATTGCGTGGATCATCGTGGCAGCGGTTTTCCTCTACAAGCTGACGGTCAAGAGCGGTCAGTTCGAGGTGATTCGCAGCTCCGTCCTGTCGATCACCGACGACCAGCGCTTGCAGGTGTTGCTGATCGGTTTCTGCTTCGGTGCGTTCCTTGAAGGTGCAGCCGGTTTCGGCGCACCGGTAGCGATTACTGCCGCACTGCTTGTAGGACTGGGCTTCAATCCGCTGTACGCCGCAGGCCTGTGCCTGATCGCCAACACCGCGCCGGTGGCGTTTGGTGCCCTGGGGATTCCAATCATCGTGGCCGGGCAAGTGACTGGTATCGATGCGTTCAAGATCGGCGCCATGACCGGCCGCCAATTGCCGCTGCTGTCGCTGTTCGTGCCGTTCTGGCTGGTGTTCATGATGGATGGCCTGCGCGGCGTGCGGGAAACCTGGCCGGCAGCGCTGGTGGCCGGCTTGAGCTTTGCCATCACCCAATACTTCACGTCGAACTTCATCGGCCCTGAGTTGCCGGACATCACCTCGGCCTTGGCCAGCCTGATCTCCCTGACGCTGTTCCTGAAAGTCTGGCAGCCAAAACGCGCTGCAGGCCAACACATCGCAGGCGCGGTCTCGGCCTCCGTTGTGACTGCCAGCGCCGGCGGTTTCGGCCAGCCGCGCACAACCGTGGCTTCGCCTTACAGCCTGGGTGAAATTTTCAAGGCCTGGTCGCCGTTCCTGATCCTCACCGTACTGGTCACCATCTGGACCCTGAAGCCGTTCAAGGCGATGTTTGCCGCTGGCGGTTCGATGTACGGCTGGGTGTTCAACTTCGCAATCCCGCACCTCGATCAAATGGTGATCAAGGTCGCCCCGATCGTGACCGCGCCAACCGCCATTCCGGCCGTGTTCAAACTTGATCCGATTTCCGCGACCGGCACGGCGATTTTCTTCTCCGCGCTGATCTCGATGCTGGTGCTGAAAATCAATCTCAAAACTGGTCTGACCACTTTTAGAGAGACGTTCTACGAGCTGCGCTGGCCGATTCTGTCCATCGGTATGGTGCTGGCGTTTGCTTTCGTCACCAACTACTCGGGCATGTCCTCGACCATGGCACTGGTACTGGCAGGCACCGGCGCGGCGTTCCCGTTCTTCTCGCCGTTCCTCGGCTGGCTGGGCGTGTTCCTCACCGGTTCCGATACCTCGTCCAACGCGCTGTTCAGTTCGTTGCAGGCGACTACCGCACACCAGATCGGCGTCAACGACACCTTGCTGGTCGCGGCAAACACCAGCGGCGGCGTCACCGGCAAGATGATCTCGCCACAATCGATCGCCGTGGCCTGCGCCGCGACCGGGCTGGTGGGCAAGGAGTCGGATCTGTTCCGCTTCACCCTCAAGCACAGTCTGTTCTTTGCAACAATCGTCGGCTTGATCACGTTGGCTCAGGCCTACTGGTTCACCGGCATGCTGGTGCACTAAGTACTACGAGAAAAAACGCAAAAACCGACGCCGGACCACGATTCCGGCGTCAGCTATTCACAACCCGGTCTGTAAGGCTGCTGAAAGCATCACTCACTATATTCAGCAGCCTCAGCGGACGGATAACCGGGCCCACCCGGAGACACGCCTGATGAGCGAGCTTTTTTACAACGCCGTGCCGAACGCAACACGCGTCGCCCCGCCACTGCCCGAGCCTCGGCAATACCCCGGCGAAAAACCGTCACGGGTCTACCTGTTCGGGACCTGCGTGGTGGATTTGTTCTACCCGGAAGCCGGAATGGACGCGATTCACCTGTTGGAACGCGAAGGCATCCGTGTCGAGTACCCGCAGGGGCAAAGCTGTTGCGGGCAACCGGCCTACACCTCTGGTTACACCGACCAGGCCCGGGCCGTTGCACGCTCGCAATTGGCGCTGTTCGCTGGCGATTATCCAGTGGTAGTGCCGTCGGGATCGTGTGCCGGCATGTTGCGCGAACACTACGCCGACTTGTTCAAGGACGAGCCGCAAACACTGAAACAGGTTCAGGCGCTGGCTGCCCGGACTTACGAGTTGGCCGAGTTTCTGTTGTTCGTCTGCAAGGTGCAGCTCAAGGACAGTGGCGAACCGGTAAAAGTGGCGCTGCACACCTCGTGCTCGGCACGTCGTGAGATGAACACCCACTTGCACGGCCGCGAGTTGTTGGCGCAGCTGGGCAATGTGGAACGTGTCGACCATAGCCATGAAAGTGAATGCTGTGGCTTTGGTGGGACTTTCAGCGTCCGTATGCCGGACATTTCCGGCGCGATGGTGGCTGACAAGACCCGGTCGTTGAAGGAATCCGGGGCGCACAAGGTACTGAGTGCCGACTGCGGTTGCCTGATGAACATCAACGGCTCGCTGGAGAAACAGAAGGAAGCGTTACGCGGTCAGCATCTGGCCAGTTTCCTCTGGCAGCGAACCGGAGGCGGTCAATGAACGCTTCCGCGATTATTCCTACGGTTGCCGTAGAAGAAGATTTCCGCACCCGCGCTCACACCGCGCTGGGTGACAAGCAGTTGCGAAACAACTTTCGCACTGCGATGGATTCACTGATGACAAAACGGGCAGCGTCCTTCAGCGATGCCCACGAAAGAGAACATCTACGAGCACTGGGCAATGCGGTCCGCGCCCGTGCGTTATCGAAGTTGCCCGACCTGCTCGAGCAACTTGAACGGAACCTGACCCGCAACGGTGTGACAGTGCACTGGGCGGAAACGGTGGACGAAGCCAATGGCATCGTCCTCTCGATCATCCGCGCTCACGAGGGGCGGCAAGTGATCAAGGGCAAATCGATGGTCAGCGAAGAAATGGAAATGAACCATTTCCTCGCTGATCGGGGCATTGAATGCCTGGAATCGGACATGGGCGAGTACATCGTCCAGCTCGACCACGAGAAGCCTTCACACATTATTATGCCGGCGATCCACAAGAATGCCGGTCAGGTCGCGTCCTTGTTCCACGACAAACTTGGCGTGGAGTACACCAAGGACGTTGACCAACTCATTCAGATCGGTCGCAAAGTCTTGCGACAGAAATTCTTCGAAGCGGACATCGGCGTCTCCGGCGTCAACTTCGCCGTGGCCGAAACCGGCACCCTGCTGCTGGTGGAAAACGAAGGCAACGGGCGCATGACGACTACGGTGCCGCCGGTGCACATCGCTGTCACCGGCATCGAAAAAGTCGTGGAAAACCTGCGCGACGTGGTGCCCCTGTTGTCGCTGCTGACCCGCTCAGCGCTCGGCCAGCCCATCACCACCTACGTCAACATGATCTCCGGCCCGCGCAAGGCCCATGAGCTCGATGGCCCGCAGGAAGTGCATCTGGTGCTGCTGGACAACGGTCGCAGCCAGGCCTTTGCCGACAGTGAATTGCGCCAGACCCTGAACTGCATTCGCTGCGGCGCCTGTATGAATCATTGCCCGGTCTACACTCGAATCGGCGGCCACGCCTATGGGGAGGTTTACCCTGGGCCGATCGGAAAAATCATCACCCCGCACATGGTCGGCCTGGCGAATGTCCCGGACCATCCGAGCGCATCGTCGTTGTGCGGTGCTTGCGGTGAAGTGTGCCCGGTAAAAATTCCTATCCCCGCTTTGCTGCGTCGCCTACGGGAAGAGAACGTCAAAGCACCGGACAGTCCGCATCAAGTCATGCGCGGCCAGGGCAGCAAATATTCGCGCAAGGAACGCTTTATCTGGAATGCCTGGGCGAAGCTCAACAGCTCGCCGACGCTGTACCGGCTGTTCGGCTTTTTCGCTACACGACTGCGCGCCCTCGCACCGAGCAACGTTGGCCCGTGGACGCAAAACCACAGCGCCCCGAAACCCGCTGCCCGCTCACTGCACGACATGGCCCGCGAGCATCTGGCCAAACAGGGAGACCGCCGATGAGCGCCAAACAGAATATCCTCGCCAAGTTACGCAATAGTCTGACCGGCACCACGCCCGTGCCGGACGAATTCGACGTCGAACTGGTGACAGCGCCCTACACCTACGCGCCCGAGCAACGCATTCCGCAATTGCGCAAACTGATGGAAGCGGTCCACACGGAAATCCATCTGACCTCCGGCGAAGGCTGGCCCGCCCTGCTCGCACAATTGCTTCGAGATCGCCAATTGCCGAGCCTGCTGATCGCGCCGACGACGCCTCACGGTCAACGTGTCGCTCAGCACTGGGAGAAAAATCCGGGGCTACCAGCGCTCAAGTCCTACGACCGTCCGGTCGAAGAATGGAAAGCCCAGCTGTTCAACGACACGCCCGCCAGCCTGACCGGAACCCTCGGTGCAATCGCGGCCACAGGCAGTCTGATTGTCTGGCCGACACGCGAAGAACCGCGCTTGATGAGCCTGGTGCCGCCGGTGCATTTTGCCCTGCTCAAGGCCAGTGAAATCCGCGACAACTTCTATCAGGTGCAGCAGGAATTCAACTGGGCGCAAGGCATGCCGACCAACGCACTGCTGGTCTCCGGCCCGTCGAAGACCGCCGACATCGAGCAAGTCCTGGCCTACGGCGCTCACGGTCCGAAAGACCTGGTGGTTTTGATTCTGGAGGACCAATGAGTCTACCGGCGGCTTTCCTGCGAGATGCACAGAAACTCATCCCTGAAGACCGACGTTTCGACGATCCACTGTCGACATTGGCCTTCGGCACCGACGCCAGTTTCTACCGGTTGATTCCGAAACTGGTGATCCGTGTCGAATCCGAAGACGAAGTGGTGGCGCTGCTCGGACTGGCGCAACGGGATCGAGTCCCGGTGACCTTCCGCGCCGCCGGCACCAGCCTGTCCGGCCAGGCCATCAGCGATTCAGTGCTGATCGTGCTGGGGGATAACTGGAACGGTCGGGAGATCCGCGGCCAGGGCACGCAAATCCGCCTGCAACCGGGCGTGATCGGCGCACAGGCCAATGCCTGGCTGGCACCGTTCGGACGCAAGATCGGCCCGGACCCGGCGTCGATCAATGCCTGCAAAATCGGAGGCATTGTCGCCAACAATGCCAGCGGCATGTGCTGCGGCACGGCGCAAAACACCTATCACACGCTGGCCGGTATTCGCCTGGTGCTCGCCGACGGCAGCCGCCTCGATACCGAAGATGCGGCGAGTCTCGCGGCATTTCGCCAGAGCCACGCAGCACTGCTTGATCGTCTGGCGGCGCTGGGCCGCGAGACCCGCGCCAATTCCGAATTGGCCGCAAAAATCCGCCACAAATATCGCCTGAAAAATACCACCGGCCTGTCACTCAACGCCCTGGTGGATTTCGACGAGCCTGTGGATATCTTGAGCCACTTGCTGGTGGGTTCCGAAGGCACCCTCGGGTTCATCAGCGCCGTGACTTACGACACCGTGATCGACCACCCGAACAAGGCCTCGGCGCTGATCGTGTTCCCGGATGTGGAAACCTGCTGCAATGCCGTGACCGTGCTGAAAAGCCAACCGGTGTCGGCCGTGGAACTGCTGGACCGCCGCAGTCTGCGATCGGTGCAGAACAAACCCGGCATGCCGGCTTTCGTACAGCACCTGTCGAACAATGCCTGCGCCCTGCTGATCGAATCCCGCGCCGCGTCGTCCACTTTGCTGCACGAGCAACTGACGCAAATCATGGCGTCGCTGGCCTCATTCCCGGTGGAGAAACAAGTCGACTTCACCGAAGACCCCGTCGAAAACGCTCGTCTGTGGGCGATTCGCAAGGACACCTTTCCCGCCGTCGGTGCGGTGCGCAAAACCGGCACCACGGTGATCATCGAAGACGTGACCTTCCCGGTGGAACAACTGGCCATCGGCGTAAACCGTCTGATCGAGCTGTTCGACAAACATCACTACGACGAAGCGATTCTTTTCGGACACGCCCTGGAAGGCAATCTGCACTTTGTCTTCACCCAGGGCTTCAACAACCCGGAAGAAGTCGCACGCTATCAGGCGTTCATGGATGACGTCGCGCAGTTGGTCGCCGTGGAATTCGGCGGTTCGCTGAAGGCCGAGCACGGCACCGGCCGCAATATGGCGCCCTTCGTCGAACTGGAATGGGGTAGCGATGCCTACCAGTTGATGTGGCAGCTCAAGCGCCTGCTCGACCCGAATGGCATTCTCAATCCCGACGTAGTGCTCAGCGACGATCCGCAGATCCACCTGAAAAACCTGAAACCGCTGCCGGCCGCCGACGAGATTGTGGACAAGTGCATCGAGTGCGGTTTCTGCGAACCGGTTTGCCCGTCGAAGGGCCTGACCCTGAGCCCGCGCCAGCGCATCGTGATCTGGCGGGACATTCAGGCTAAAAAACGCGCCGGCGTGGACACCACTGAACTCGAAGCCGCTTATGAATACCAGGGCATCGACACCTGCGCCGCCACCGGTTTGTGCGCCCAGCGTTGTCCTGTAGGAATCAACACCGGCGAGCTGGTGAAAAAGCTCCGCAGCCGTAACGCAACGCATACGAAAACTGCTAATTGGCTTGAAGGCAATTTCGCCACCGCGTTGCAAGGCGCGCGTTTCACCCTGCATGTGGCTAACGGTGCGCGGATGCTGCTGGGGGCGCCACGCCTGGCGAAACTTTCGGCGACGCTGACGAAGCTGTCCAAAGGTCAGGTCCCGCAATGGACCAACGCCATGCCGCAGCCGGAAAAGGCCATTCGCTTCAGCCCGACCGTGACGGATGCGCGTCCGCGAGTGGTGTACCTGGCCGCCTGCGTCTCGCGGGTGATGGGGCCTGCGGCGGGTGATAAAGAACAAATGTCGCTGTACGACAAAACCCGTGGCCTGCTGGAAAAAGCCGGTTACCAGGTCGTCTTTCCGGACAATCAGGACAGCCTCTGCTGCGGTCAGCCGTTCGCCTCCAAGGGTTACGCCGAGCAAGCCGAACACAAACGCCAGGAACTGATCGGCGCGTTGCTGCACGCCAGCCGTGGCGGGCTCGACCCGATCTACTGCGACACCAGCCCTTGCACGCTGCGCCTGGTTCAGGACTTGGGTGATGTTCGACTGGACCTGTACGATCCGGTGCGTTTCATCCGTACGCATTTGATGGACCGGCTTGAATTCACGCCACAGGAAGCGCCCATCGCCGTGCACGTCACGTGCAGCACTCAACACTTGGGAGAGAGCCAGGCGCTGATTGATCTGGCGCGTAAATGCAGCAAGAACGTGGTCATTCCCGAGGGCATTCACTGCTGTGGATTTGCCGGCGACAAGGGCTTTACCACGCCGGAGCTGAACGCCCATTCACTGCGCACGCTCAAGGATGCGGTGCAACAGTGCAGCGAAGGGATTTCCACCAGCCGCACCTGTGAGATCGGTCTGACGCAACACGGGGGAATTGACTACCACGGGCTGGTCTATCTGGTGGACCGAGTCACTAGGGCGAGGGTCCTCTGAAGAAAAATAGAACCCTGACGCACGGTCGTAGTCCACTGGTTAAGCCCGGCCATTGCCGGGCCTTACCCAAACTTGGCAGCCCGTCCTGATGGCCAGCAAATGCCTGGCACCTCAGTTCAAGGAGATACTCATGAAACGTTCTGTACTGTTAGGTCTGTTCGTTACTGTCTCGCTGATGGCGTCCCCGTCGTTTGCCGCGGAAGACCTCTGCGCGGTCAACTTGAAAACCATCGAAAATGCCAAGACACAGATTCCTCCGGATATGACTGAACAGGTCATGGACAGCGTCAAGAAAGCCAAAGCTGATCATGCAAAAGGCACCAAGGAAGGGACTGATGATTGCGTCGCCGAGACCACCAAAACCATTCAGTCCATTCAGAAGACCAGTGACGGCGGCAAACCCTAGCCCCATTCTGCTGCTCCCAGCGTCACCCCAATGAACACACCAAAACCCGCCAAGTGCGGGTTTTGGTGCAACTGGGGTCTGGTTCTATCAAAAAGTTTTTCCATAGCCTTTTTTGCAAGAACCGAATTCCTGCGCAGTGCCGTAGTCTTTTAAGTAGGCCTCATCAATCGTGGCTTATTTTCCGACCTCGGCCGAGCCGCACGCTCATACGGCAGCACCGAGACCATCAGTTCAAGGAGATATCCATGAAACGTACCGCACTCGCTGGTCTGTTCATTTCTGCTGCTATGTTGGCCTCCCCCGTCTTTGCCGCGGACAACAACCTCTGCACGAGCAAGCTTCAAGAGCTCAAAAGCAAAGTGAACTCACTGCCGGCGAGCTCCAGCAACACCGCGATGGAGATCAAAAGACTGATGTCCAGCGCCGAAGCGTCCCAGGCTTCCGGGGACGACAAAAAATGCGTCACCGAGGCCACCCAGGCATCGGCACTCGCTGACAAACTGCGCAATGAACCCAATCCATAATCGCTGGTGGCCAACGCGGGTTGGCCTTCTGAGCCGCGTTGGCGTACACTGCACAGGCTTGTTGCTCACTTGGATTCACGGAGCAGCAGGCTCGGGGCCGTTTAGGATTCGACGCCGGTTGCGAAACTTTAGGTGCATGCCGAGTTGGTAACAGAACTCGTAAATCCACTGTTGCAACTTTCTATAGTTGCCAATGACGAAACCTACGGGGAATACGCTCTCGCTGCGTAAGCAGCCTTAGCCCTTCCCTTCTGGTACCTTCGGGTCCAGCAATCATCAGGGGATGTCTGTAAACCCAAAGTGATTGTCATATAGAACAGAATCGCCGTGCAGTACGTTGTGGACGAAGCGGCTAAAACTTACACAACTCGCCCAAAGCACCCTGCCCGTCGGGTCGCTGAGGGTTAACTTAATAGACACGGCTACGCATGTAGTACCGACAGCGGAGTACTGGCGGACGGGGGTTCAAATCCCCCCGGCTCCACCACTTCAACAAAAAAAGACGTCCACGGACGTCTTTTTTTGTGCCTGAAACCCAGTGAATACAGGTGTTTCAGGCCTACCTGCACCGCACATCAAGTCGACTATCGGTTCCTGCTGCGCTCATAGGCTGCCAAGACAGTTCGCTCCGATTGGACCAGGTAGGCATCCAGCATAATAGTCGCCTCGTCCGAGCGGCCTTCCTCAACGCATCGAAGTATCGAAGCATTCATATCGAGAAACGGCAAATGCAGGAATTGGGGATCGTTGAGCAGTCCAAAGGCCAGCCGCAATTCAGCCGATATCTGCCCATAAAAAACGAGCAGGCGTGGACTGTCGGCCAGTTCGACGATTGATTTGTGGAACATCATGTTAGCAGTGCCGACCGCTACCCAGTCTTTCGCTTCGCGCGCGCGGACGCCTAATTCGACCGCCTCTTGCATGTGCAGGGTGCCTGGGTGTTGGGGGTAACCTTGGGCGATCGCCTTGCATTCGATGAAACGGCGCACCCTGTAGATGTCGATAATCGACGACATGTCAGGCTCCGCAACTGTTACGCCACGGTTGGGTTCGTGTTTGAGCAACCCTTCACGCGTCAGGACTCTGAATGCCTCTCTCAAGGTGTTCCGCGAAATGTCCAGGTTTTCGGCCAGTGCGGCTTCTGAAAGGCGTTGGCCGGGCACGAGCTCACCCTCGACCAGCATTCTGCGTATTTCTTGGGTGATGGATTCTCCCAGTGTTCGAGGAAGAGCGGGAGAGGCGTCATTCATAAAAAATCCAGGGTGAGAAAAACCGCTCCATTATTCCATCAGAGCTCAGTGCATGGCACAAGGACGAAACGTGTAGTGCGCTTCATTAAGTAGCACTTTTATAGGGCGAGGTAACAATTTGGTGCCGATAGCTCAACCATCAGAATTGGATTGTTCAACAAAGAAGCATTGATCTACCTACATTGCGTGGTGTTTGCTTGACTCTTGGCATGCTCATTGCTCTGTCAAGGTATCTCTCACCGTAGGAATGATGCCGTGGATGCCGTGACACAGACCACTCAAGAGTTTACAAAAGCTCGGCGCGCTTCTTTGATCGCCGCGATTTTCATGATGGCGACTTCTGCCATCGGTCCTGGATTCATCACCCAGACCGCCACGTTCACAGCCAAGATGGGGGCGGCATTTGCGTTCGGTATCCTGGCGTCGATTCTGATCGACTTCGTGGTTCAACTTAACGTATGGCGTATCGTCTCCCTGACCCGAATGCGTGCCGCAGATGTGGCCAACAAAGCGATTCCAGGCAGTGGTTACCTGCTAGCGGTGCTGGTGATCTTCGGCGGGCTGGTATTCAACGTCGGCAACATCGCCGGTGCCGGGCTGGGTCTGAACGCGCTGCTGGGGCTTGATGCAAAATGGGGCGGCAGTCTGAGCGCCCTGCTGGCCATCGGCATCTTCCTCTCCCACCGCGCCGGATTGGCGGTCGACCGGCTGATCGTCGTGCTGGGCCTGGTGATGATTGGCCTGACGCTGTTCGTAGCCTTTGCCTCTAACCCGCCACTGGGTGAAGCCCTCTACCAGACCGTTCTTCCGGACCAGATCAACTTCGCCACCATTACCACCATTGTCGGAGGTACGGTGGGTGGTTACATCACCTATGCGGGGGCTCACAAACTGCTGGATCGCGGCACTACCGGGGTTGAAAATCTCCAGGCAGTGACCAAAGCAGCCCTGAGCGGCATCCTGGTCACCGGCCTCATGCGCTACATCCTGTTTCTCGCCATCCTCGGCGTGGTTGCCAGCGGCGTAATCATCGACACCTCGGGTCAAGGCGCCAATCCGGCCGCACAAGCCTTCCAGGCAGCGGCCGGGCAGATCGGCCTGCGCGTCTTCGGTCTCATCCTCTGGGCCGCCAGTATCACCAGCGTGATCGGCGCCGCTTACACCTCCATCTCCTTTATCACCGTGTTCAAGCCGAACATCACTGAGCAGGGGCGCAACCGCGCCACCACAGTGTTCATCGCCCTATCGCTGCTGATCTTTGTCCTGATGGGTACGGCTCCTGCCGCACTGCTGCTCTTCGCAGGCGGTTTCAACGGCCTGATATTGCCAATCGGCCTGAGCATCTTCATCTACGTCGGCTGGCGCCGATCCGACCTCATGGACGGTTACCATTACCCACGCTGGCTCTTGGTGCTGGGCGCCCTGACCTGCATGCTGACCTGGTACATGGCAATCAAATCCGTCGGGCCGATCTTTGCCTTCCTCAACGTCGTCTGAGCCTGATAACGAATAAGGAGTCACGTGAATGCCAACGATAGATATCAATAGCGACCTGGGCGAAAGCTTCGGCGCCTGGAGCATGGGCGACGATGACGCGATGCTCGATATCGTGACCAGCGCCAATGTCGCCTGCGGTTTTCATGCCGGAGACCCGGCGGGCATCCTGCGGACACTGAAAGCCGCAGCAGCCAAAAACGTCACCATTGGCGCCCATGTCGCGTACCCGGACAAAGTGGGCTTTGGCCGACGAAACATGGACCTGGCCAGCGATGAGTTGACTGCCGACGTGATCTACCAGATCGGCGCGCTGCAAAGCCTGGCCAAGGCCGCGGGCACCTCGGTGCGCTATGTGAAGCCCCACGGCGCCCTGTACAACACCATCGCCCACGACCGCCGCCAGGCGCTGGCGGTGATCGCCGCTATCCGCGCCATCGACCCCACGCTGATACTGGTGGCTTTGGCCGGCTCCGAGCTGATTGAGTTGGCGCGTAACGAGGGCTTGCAGTGTGTCGCGGAGGCCTTCGCCGACCGTGCCTATACACCGCAAGGCACCCTGGTTTCACGACGCGAGCCGGGGGCTGTGTTGCACGATCCCCAGCTAGTGGCCCAACGCATGCTTCGCCTGGTCGAAGACGGCACCATCGAGGCCATTGATGGCAGTCGAACCCGAATCCAGGCTGACTCAATCTGTGTTCATGGCGACAGCCCCGCTGCCGTGGAAATGGCTCGCGAACTGCGCCGAGTCCTCGAGCACGCCAACCTGTCCCTGCGACCTTTTGCAGGAGATCGTCCATGAATGCCTTCGCCCGCGCCCGCCAGTCGGCCATTGCCGCCGCCCGGGAAGCACGCAAAACCTATCGTGGCGGACTGGTAACCCCCACAGCCGGTATCGCCCCGGGCATGACCCAGGCCAACCTGATCGCCTTGCCGCGCGAATGGGCCTACGACTTTCTGCTATACGCCCAGCGCAATCCGAAAGCTTGTCCGGTCCTCGACGTCAGCGATGCGGGCAGTCCGAGAACAGTGCTGGCTGAAGGCGCAGACCTGCGCACCGATATCCCCCTGTATCGCATCTGGAGGGACGGAAAAATGGTCGAGGAAGTCAGCGACGCCACCCAAGCCTGGGCTGAGCACGACGATATGGTGGCGTTTTTGATTGGTTGCAGCTTTACCTTTGAAACCGCCTTGCAAGAAGCGGGCATCGAAGTGCGGCATATCGCAGATGGCTGCAACGTGCCCATGTACCGCACCAATCGCGCCTGCCGTCCGGCGGGACGCCTTCAGGGTGAAATGGTCGTGTCCATGCGCCCGATCCCGCCCGATCGCGTGGCAGAGGCCAGTGGAATCTCCGGGCGTTATCCCTCCGTCCACGGCGCCCCGGTGCACATCGGTGAGCCTGCGCTGCTGGGCATACAGGACCTGAGCCGACCCGATTTTGGCGACGCCGTGCGCATTGAGCCTGGCGAGGTCCCAGTTTTCTGGGCCTGCGGTGTGACGCCACAGGCTGCGGTAGCGGCTTCGGGTGTGCCCTTTGCGATCACGCATGCGCCCGGCCACATGTTCATCACCGATGTGCCCGACAGCACTTACCACGTCTAGGAGTCTCCCGTGCGCTTTCTACCGGTCAACCTGGACGCCCTGCTCGTCGAATTGAAAGACCTGGACGAGACCCTGGCGTTGTTCGACGCCCTGATCGCGGAGTCTATTGCGGGCGTGGAAGAAATCATTCCTGCCGCACGGACCCTGCTGATCCAGTTTCGCCCCAGCGCCATTACGCAGCAGGCGCTCGTTGATTGTATCGCTGGCCAGGACCTGAGCCAGCGCCGCGCGATCGAGCATCGCCGGGTGGAAATTCCCGTCCACTACAATGGTGAAGACCTCGACGAGGTCGCCACGCTGCTGGGGATCAGCCGCGCCGAAGTGGTCCGACGCCACACCGCCCAGGACTACAGCGTGGCCTTTTGCGGATTCGCTCCGGGCTTCGCCTACCTCACCGGCGGTGCCGATTTCCAGGTGCCTCGCAGACAAACGCCACGCACCCGCATACCCGCAGGTGCGGTTGCTCTGGCGGGGGAATTCAGCGGTGTTTATCCGCAAGCCAGCCCCGGTGGTTGGCAGATCATCGGCGTAACGCCTTTGCAAATGTGGGACCTGAACCGCGCTGAATCGGCCTTGCTGCGCCCAGGCTATAAAGTGCGGTTCACCGATGCTGGCCCGCTCCCGGCGGGCGGCCTGCCTGCCCCCTCGGTACCGGCAAGTGCCGCTACGCCCACCGGTGCCTATCTGGAAATCATGACCCCTGGTTTGCACAGCGTACTGCAGGATATGGGCCGTCCCGGCCAGACCGGCCAAGGCGTATCCCGTTCCGGCGCGCTGGACCTGGGCGCCCTGCGGGCAGCCAACCGCGCGGTCGGCAACCGCTCGGACATGGCCTGTGTGGAATCGGTACTCGGCGGCCTGAGCTTCGTTTGCCATGGCCGTGCCATGATCGCCGTCACCGGTGCGCAAACCCCGGTCACCATCACCAACGCGAGTGGCCTGCAATGGCAGGCAGGCAACTACCAGCCCATCGAGCTGGATGTGGGTGACCGTGTCAGCCTGGGCTCACCGCTGGCGGGGCTGCGCAGCTACCTGGCGATTCGAGGCGGCTTTGAGGTCACGCCGGTGCTCGGCAGCCTGTCCACAGACACACTGGCCCAGGTTGGCCCCCCGGCGCTCGCCGTCGGCGACCGACTGGGCTTTGCCACACTGACCACCGGCACCAGCGTATCGCTGAACGAAGCCCCGGCCTTTGAACTACCGACGGCGGCAAACATCGTCACCCTTGACGTGGTGATGGGGCCGCGCACCGACTGGTTTACCGAAGAAGCTATCCAGCGCCTGAGCAGCCAACTCTGGCGCGTCACCTCACAGTCCAACCGCGTCGGTATTCGTCTGGCCGGTGAAACCCCGCTGGAGCGCACCAACCACCAAGAGTTGCCCAGCGAAGGCACTTCCGTCGGAGCCATTCAGGTTCCGGCCAGCGGCCAACCGGTTCTGTTTCTCGCCGATCACCCGTTGACCGGTGGCTATCCGGTGATCGCCGCAGTCGCCAGCTACCATCTCGACCTGGCTGGCCAGATACCTGTCAATGCGCAGATTCGCTTCAACCCTTTGGACGGCTTCAAAGAGATTCAAGCCATTACGGAAGCCTCTTCTTCAACTGCCGATGTGAAAAAACTTCCATGAAAAAATTACTGATTGCCAACCGTGGTGAAATTGCCGTCCGCATCGCCCGCGCCTGCCGCGACTACGGCGTGCAGTCTGTCGCGGTCTATGCCGACGCGGACATCGACGCCCTGCATGTGCGCCAAGCCGACGAAGCCTACTCACTGAATGGCCAGCGCCCGGCCGAGACCTACCTGGATATCGGCAAACTGATCGCCGTCGCCAAACGCAGCGGCGCCGATGCCGTGCACCCCGGCTATGGTTTTTTGTCTGAACGGGCCGACTTCGCCCGGGCGGTGATCGACGCAGGGTTGATCTGGGTCGGTCCCAACCCGGAGACCATCGACGTGCTCGGCGACAAGGTCGAGGCGCGGAAAATTGCCCAACTGGTCGGTGCGCCTCTGGTGGCCGGTACGCCTGGCCCGGTCGAAAGCGCCGCCGAAGTACTGGCCTTTGCCGAACAGCATGGCCTGCCAATTGCCATCAAGGCGGCCTTTGGCGGCGGCGGACGCGGCATGAAAGTCGCCTGGCGCATGGATGAAGTGGCTGAATTGTTCGCCTCCGCCGTGCGCGAAGCGGAAGCAGCCTTTGGTCGTGGCGAATGCTATGTCGAACAGTTCCTCGACCGTCCTCGGCACATCGAAGCGCAGATCCTTGCCGACAAGCACGGCAAGGTCGTCGTCGTCGGCACGCGGGACTGCTCCTTGCAGCGGCGCAATCAGAAGCTGGTGGAGGAAGCGCCAGCGCCCTTTATCAGCGACGAACAGCGCCAGCGTATTCATCAATCTGCTCAGGATATCTGCGCCAAAGCCGGCTATGTCGGTGCCGGCACGGTGGAGTTCCTGCTGAGCCAGGATGGCACCCTGTCGTTCCTTGAGGTCAATACCCGTTTGCAGGTCGAGCACCCGGTGACCGAAGAGACCACTGGGGTCGATCTGGTGATCGAACAACTGCGGATCGCCGACGGTTTCCCGTTGTCCTTCAGTGAGACGCCGACCCCGCGTGGCCACAGCTTCGAATTTCGCATCAACGCGGAAGACCCGGGCAAGGGCTTCCTGCCCACCCCCGGTCAGATTACTGATTTCCTGCCACCGTCTGGCCCGGGTGTGCGTCTGGACAGCGGCGTGATAAGCGGCTCGCGAGTGCCCAGTACCTTCGATTCGATGATGGCCAAACTGATCGTCACCGGCGCCACCCGCGAACAGGCCATCGTCCGCGCCCGGCGCGCGCTGGCTGAGTTCAACATTGAGGGCATCGCCTCGGTGCTGCCGTTCCACCGAGCCGTGATGGACCATGACGACTTCACCGGTACCGATAAATTCGCCGTACACACGCGCTGGATCGAGACCGATTTCGCCGAACAGATCACTCTCGCCCCCCGTGCCGTTGTATCGGCCGACCCTGGCATCCTGCGCACGTTTGTCGAGATCGACGGCAAGCGCCACGAACTCGGCCTTCCGGCTGCGCTGCTGCGAGGCGTCAGCCTGAACGCAGCGGACACCGTCAGCGAAAGCACGGCCGCCTCCGAGGTCTCTGATCCTCAGGCGGTACTGACACCCGTAGCGGGGAATCTGCATACCTGGGTCGTCGAAGACGGCGAGTCGGTGAGCGTCGGGCAAGTGATCGCGGTTGTAGAAGCCATGAAAATGGAAACCTCGGTCCTGGCACCTTGTGAAGGTCAGGTGCAGATCGCCAAACAGGCCGGTGACTATTTTGAAGCCGGCTCCGTGATTGGCCGCATCAAGACCATTAATTGATTTAAACACTCTTCTTTTCGCCGGTAGTACGCACAACGGGGTAATAACTCCGTTGCCGCGTGCTGCCTGCAGAAAACTGTAGATGTAACTGCGCATTCAAAATAACGATAAAAACTCAACCAATAAATCTGCCGTTATCTGGAGCATAAAGAGCATGTTGATCAAAACGACTTTCGCTGTCGCGGGTACTTGCGCGTTGGTTTTCCCATTTCCGGCATCTGCAGATTTTATTGCCGACAGCAAGGCTAGCGTTGAACTGCGCAACTTCTACTTCAACCGTGACTTTCGTAACGGACCGCCCACCACCCAACGTGACTCTGCGGCGGAGTGGGCGCAGGGAGCCATGTTGCGATTCGAGTCGGGTTATACCGCAGGTACTCTGGGCCTGGGCGTCGACGCTGTCGGCATGCTCGGTATCAAGCTTGACGGCGGTGATGGTTCCGGCGGCACGGGCCTGCTGCCGGCGGACCTTGGTTCGAAAAACGGCCGAGGCTCACAGGACGAATACTCCAAACTCGAGCTGACGGCCAAGGCGAAGGTATCGGAAACCATTCTGAAGGTCGGTTCACTCGCCTTCCGTACGCCCGTGGTCTCGAGCAATGACACGCGCTTACTGCCGTCGACGTTCGAAGGCGCACTGCTGACGTCGAAGGACATCGACAAGCTCATGTTGCAAGGCGGCAAGCTGGAGCAAATCAAGTTCAACAGTTCTTCAAATTATCAAGACTTCACGGGTAACCGCATTGGCGGCGTCAGCGATGACTTTCGCTTTGCCGGCGGCACCTACAGTTTCAACAAGGCCCTGAGCACCAGCCTGTACTACGGCAACCTGGAAAACGTCTATCGGCAGTACTTTGGCGGCGTGGTCTACGAGATCCCCCTCGCCGAGCAACAGTCGCTGAAGTTCGACCTGCGCTATTCGAAAAGCACCGACGACGGCAACTTTCGCCCCCTCGATAACCGGGCAGCGAACGGCCTGGTGGCCTACACCCTGGGCTCCAACGTATTCACCGCAGCCTATCAACGCATGAGCGGTGACGACCCCTTCCCCTACATTGCCAATAGCGATCCGTACCTGGTCAACTTCGTCCAGATCAATGACTTCGCCAATACCCAGGAACGCTCCTGGCAGCTGCGCTATGACTACAACTTCGCCGCGCTGGGCCTCCCGGGGCTGACGTTCATGAGTCGTTATGTCCAGGGAGACAACGCGTTGGTCGCCGGCAACAACACCGGTAAAGAGTGGGAGCGCAACACCGACATTGGTTATGTCATACAGTCGGGCTCGCTGAAAAACGTCGGACTGAAAGTCAGAAACGCAACCGTCAGGTCAAACTTTGGTAATGACCTGGATGAAACACGCCTGATCCTTAGTTACACCTTGGCATTGTGGTAACGGCAAAACACCCAGACAACTTTCAGCCACAACCTGTGCTGGACGCCTTACAAATTTACCAACCAATAACGCAAGTCAAAGTATCTGGCTCGCCATGAAGTTGGCTGCCGCAGGGGCGCTTTTATCCTGACGCGATGTTTTAACAGGTACAACAAAGCAAACTTCGGATAACTGACAGCTCCGTTTTTACAAGGAGGCAATTGCGTTCGCAAGTAACAAGGTCCCGGGGTTGATAATCCAACCCCGGAATCCTCAGCCTGAATACGTGGTGTACCGATTCAAACCCGGAGAGTGAACGATGGGACATCTCAAATTTAATCAGAAGATATTGCTGATCGCCTCCTTGGTGATCATGACGGTGTTTTGCGCATTTTCCGTGTTGAATGACATTCGCCTGCGCGAAGACAACGCGCAGAAAATCGAACAAAACACACGCGCCCTCGCCGCCTCCATGGCGCATGACATCCAGAGCTGGCTGACCGGCCGGCTGATTCTGATGAAAAGCGTCGCCGAGTTTATCGGGCACAACCCCACGGCAGAAAACGTCCTGGCCACATTACAAAACCAAGTGCTGATGGAGCAGTTCATTGCCACGTATGCCGGCACCCGTGACGGCAAGTTTCAGATCTATCCGCCACGGGAAATGCCTGCGGACTACGACGCCCGACAGCGCCAGTGGTACAAGGACGCCATCGCCAACGGAGCCGCGATGACCGAACCTTACGTAGGCGCAGGGATCGATTACCGGATCATTACCCAGGCGGTCGCCATCCCTTCCGGGCAGCAAACACTCGGGGTACTGGGCGCCAGCCTGAAAATCGAGACGATCTCGCAAACACTCAATGCCCAGGCGTTCGATGGCAACGGCTACGCCTTTCTGGTGAGCAAGGAGGGCAAGATCCTGGTTCACCCTGACCAGGCGCTGATAGGTAAAAGCGTGGCCGATCTGTTTCCGGGCAACACCTTGACCCTGAGCGACCGGCTGGTCGAAGCCACGTCGGTTGATGGCAGCAAATTCACCCTGTTCTCACCGGTCAACGGCCTGCCTTCGCAGGATTGGTACATCGGTATCGTGCTCGACAAACAAGCGGCCCTGGCCAGTGTCTCCGCGTTCCGCAACTCCGCGATCATCGCGACGGCGGTTGCGGGCCTGGCCACTTTGCTGCTGCTCGGGCTGCTGATTCGCGTGCTGATGAGGCCCCTGCATTCGATCAGCCACGCGATGGAAGATATCGCCCAAGGCGATGCCGACTTGACCCGTAGATTGTCGATCCTGTCGAAGGACGAATTCGGGCAACTGGCCATGAGCTTCAACCGCTTCAGCGATCGTATCCACGCTTCTATCAGCGAAGTATCCTCGACGACGGATGCCTTGGGTGAAGCGACGCGGCGGGTACTGTCGGCGTCCGACTCCTCGGTGGAAAAGTCGGAACACCAGTCGGGTTACACCACGAGCGTGGCTGCCGCAATCGAACAGTTGGGTGCAGCGGCGCAGGAGATCGCTTCCAGCGCCTCGGCGGCGTCCAAAGGTGCTTCCAGCGCCAGGTTGCAGATCGAGTCGACCTGCGAACTGGTCGAGAACACAGTCACAGCCATGAGCGACCTGCAGGCAAATATCGAACTGACCCGCTCGCAGATCGAAGACCTCAACGCCAAAACCATCAACATCGGAACAGTCCTGGAGGTCATTTCGACGATTTCCGCAAAGACCAATCTGCTGGCCCTGAATGCGGCTATCGAGGCGGCCAGAGCCGGAGAGGCGGGACGCGGCTTTGCCGTCGTGGCGGACGAAGTGAGAAACCTTGCCCACCATACCCAGAATGCGACCGAAGAAATTCGCCAGGTCATCGAAGCGTTACAGGCCGGCGGCGCCCAGGCTTCCCGAACCATGCTGCACAGCAATGAAATCGGCAGCCAAAGCGTGCTCGTCGCGAAACAGGCTGGGGCCAGCCTTGTGTACGTCGTCTCGAAAATCGGTGAGATTGATGAGATGTGCCTTACGGTCGCTGCTGCGACTGAAGAGCAAACAACAGCCGTCGATCAACTGACAAGGGATGTGCATGAGATCAGCCAGTTGAATCGCCAGACCACTGACAATCTGGGCTCTACCCTCAGAGCCTGTGCAGCATTGGATTCAGAAGCTGGGCGACTCAGAAACGTCGTAGATACGTTCAAATTGTAGGCGTATTGGTTAATAGCGAACAATTTTGTGCTGGCCCCGTCTGACTTGATCACCAGAGTGGGAGGACTCAATCGCGCCACCTTATCACCAAGGCCATGGCCTGCCTGAGTCAGTAAAACCAAGCCGTAAAGCATCGAGAAATCGAAGCTTCACGGCTTTTGTTTGCCTTGATTTTTTATCCGGCGATCAAACGACTTTCAACTCCACTGCCACATGCCCCCGCGTCATCCGCGAATACGGGCAGATCTGATGCGCAGCCTCTGCCAATTCCCGTTTCACGCCCTCCTCCAGGCCGGGAATGTTGACGTTGAGCCTGACCGCCAACTGAAAATCCCCACCACCGGTTTTGCCCAGGTCCACTTCGGCGTCCACCGATGTGTCTTCCGGTAGTTTGATTTTCATTTTGCCCGCCGCCACCTGGATTGCACCGATAAAGCAGGCTGAATACCCCAGTGCAAACAGCTGCTCCGGATTGGTCCCCGGTTTGCCCGAGCCCGGTGAGCTGAATTTCACGTCCAGCTCGCCATCGCTGGATTTTCCGGTGCCCGTGCGGCCGCCGACAGTGTGGGTTTTTGCGGTGTACAGAACGGTTTCCAGTGCAGTGCTCATGACAGTAACTCCTGATAGGTGAGGGTCTTTTTGATCAGTCCCCGAGAGTGCCCGTGTGATGCGCCAGGCGCTTTTCAACATCCGCATTCTTCTGCAAGCCAAGCTCCATCAACTGTTTGATCCGTTGCTGTGCCGCCGGACGTTTCACCGAGCCGATGAACCCGTCCCATTCGGCAGCGATGGCGTCGTTCGGTGGCAGGCTTGAAGCGTCGACGAGGCGTTTGATGTCGGTGATCGACTGTTTGTCGAACCGGGCAATACGGCGGGCCATGGTGTCGACGAACGCGTCGAGTTCGGCGTCGGGCAGCGCACGATTGACGTAGCCATAGCGTTCAGCCAGGTCGCCATCGATGTCGTTACCGGTCAACAGCACTTCCAGTGCGCGCCCACGCCCCATCAGCCGCGGCAATCGAGCCATGGGGCCACCGCCCGGCACCAACGCAGCGCCGATTTCCCATTGCGACAGGATGGCCTTTTCGCGACTGGCAAAGCGCATGTCGCTGGCCAGTGACAGCTCACTGCCGACACCGGTGGCGCGACCGCGAATCGACACAATCGATACGACCGGCGCCTTGCTCAGGCGAACCAGCATGTCCGGCAGCGGAGGCAAGCCGGTGGGGCCGTTGGGGAGGCTCGTCGTGTCCGTCAGTGGCGGCACGAAGTCATAGTGGGTAAGGAAAAAATCCGGAACATCGCTGTCGAACACCACCACCTTGACCTTCGGATCGGTCTCGAGCGCGGTAATGACCTCGTTCAATTGCGGCATGGTTTCCGGGCCGTAGATGTTATACGGCGGATTGTGGAACGTGACGCGCCAGTACTCGGGCGTGACACGCGTGAGTTTGATCTCCTGTTTGACGGCGGGGGTGGCTGATTTCGAGGGGGTGGCTGGGGCCGTCTCACCGGCGAAGGTCAGACTGGCCGTCGCCATTGCGGCGAGCATGAGCGCAGAACTCAGCAACTGTAGTTTCATGTGGCATCTCCAGAGCGCTATCGAAAGACACGTGTCGGAGATATCGCAGGAGTCGATGGGAGGGGGCGGGGACGGCTTGATCGATCGAGTGGCACTCGCATCAAGAGGTAGCCCGGAACAGATCGTCTGTCGTCGGCAGCTCCGAATGATCAAGGTTAGCAGCGCAACCTGGCCTTTCAAGTGACGTCAGTCGGAAGCCATCAAGCGAAAAAAAAGGCACTGGGCGATGATCGCCAGTGCCTTTTTTATACCGGCAACAACCGGTCAGCGCGATGACAGCATGAACGTGTCGTACTCCAGGTCTTCCAGCGCCGTGGACAGTCGGTGCAGCCCCAGCAGCACACAGACCAGCAACGACAGGGTGAACCCGTAGCCAAAGAAGCTTGGGCCAAGGTACATGCTCAACATCGTCAGCGCCCCGTTCAATACCGCAAACAGCACACACAATTCCAGCACCACGGTGCGCTTGTCCAGGTAGAAGAACACGTTGAGCAACGCCATGAACACCACCTGGATACTGACGCCGATCAGGTCGATGTAGAACAACGGCAGGTAGTAGCTGGAAATACCCAGCCAATCCAGCAGACGCGGCGCGAACAGGAACAGCAGCACCACCGTCAGCCCCTGCACCTTGCAGATTTCCAGCAGCCCCTGACGGATCGACAAGGTCATCTCGGTTTTCAGCGAACCGATGTGCTGCAGGGTTTCGCCCTCGCGGATCGCCCGGAACAGACGGTCATACCATTCGGCGAAATCGGTTTCGATGCGCACCAGGAACACCGCCATCCCCGGGATGATCGCCAGGTAGGCAAGGAAGATCGGCAGGTCATACAGGATCGACGCACGCAGCGGACCGATGACGATGTTCGAGGTGCCGGGGTTGAACCAGAACAGGAACTTGTCGATCCAGATACCGAAGTTGTAGAAGAAACCGGTGGCGAGCAGGCTGAGAAAGACGTGGCGACGATCAAGGAAATCGAAGGCGATCAGTTTCTCCGCACGGTACTCGCGCAAGATGTCATAGAGGAACAGGAACAGCAGCGTGCTGTGCCCGATCAACAGTGCCAGCAGCAGGCCCGGTATTTGCAGGAAAGCCAGCACATAGGCGCTTGCCACCATCAACGTGTAGCCCACCAGCATCACCAGCAGAATGCGGTTATAGGCCTTCATCCCCGACAGGAAGATGATCACCAGCCACAAGTTGCACAGCACCACGAAATTCGACAGCACCAGCACCCGGTAGATCAGCGGTTGATCGAACAACACGGCCAGCACGATGATGCCCAGCACGCCGGCCGCGAGCGTGACCAGCAACAGGATGCCCAGCAAGTTGGGCAGGATCTGTTCGTATTTGTGCTCGAACAAACGGTCGGACACGAACCGGGTGAAAAACAGCTGCAAGCCTCCCGTGAGAATCAGCGAGGTGGCCATCAGGTAGGTCACCGTCACCAGAAACTGCCCCACCAGCGTGTTGGGTATCACAAGCCCCAGACTGATGATCCCCACCAGCATCACGCTGATGATCGATAACACCCAGGGCCCGGAGCTGATCAGGCCGGCATACACATAAGCGTGCAAGGTCGCGGTGTAGGAGTCGCGCGAAAGGATCTTGCGCAGTTCGAAGCCAATGCCGGCCATTTAACTGTTCTCCATGGCTGCTTGATACAAGTCGCGATAACGCTGCAGCATCAAGGCTTCCGTGTAATAACGATTGACCCGCAACAAGCCGCTGGCCTGTGCGGCCTGCCAGCGCTGCGGGCTGCGCAGCAGTTCGAGGATCGCGGCGCAGGTGGCTTGTGGATCGGCAATCGCCACCACTTTGCCGGCCAGGCCGAGGTCGCGGTCCTCGGCGCTGCCGCCTTCGATCAATTCACGACACGAGCCCACATCACTGCTGACCACCGGCGTACCGGCGGCCCAGGCTTCGAGGATCACCAGTGGTTGCGCCTCGCTGATCGAGGTCAGCACCATCAGGCCGAGTTTCGGCAGGATGTCCTGGATGCGCTGGAAGCCCAGGAAATGCACCTTGCCCTCCAGCCCCAGGCTGGCCATCAGGCTGCGGCATTCGCTGACGTATTCCGGGTCCTCCTCTTCGGGACCGACGATCCAGCCTTCGGCCTCCGGCATGGCGCTGATCACACCGCGCATGGCCCGCAGGAAGGTTTTCACGTCCTTGATCGGCACCACACGCCCGATCAAACCCACCACGGGTGTGATACCGGGCGCACGGGATTCCAGTGCCGCGGTCCACTGCGGCAGGTCGATGCCGTTCGGAATGACCTGCGTGCGGGCCGGGTCGGCGCCGTCCTTGATCTGCCGCTGACGGTTGCCGTCATACAACGCGATGATGTTGTCGGCGCTGTTGTAAGTCAGCTGGCCAATGCGTTCGAAGAAGCGTATCCACAACGTGCGGATGTAACCCGAGCCGGCGTCGAGGCTGCGATTGAGCGCCTGGCCGGAACTCTCGGCGATCCAGCTGGCCTGGGCCAGGTCGATCTTGCGTTCCTTGGTGTAAATCCCGTGCTCGCTGAGCAGGTAGGTGCAGTTCCAGCGTTGCTTGAGAATGCACCCCAGCAGCCCGGCGTAACCGGTGGAAATCGAATGCAGCATCCGTGCTCGCGGCATTTTCCGCGACGCTTCGGCGAGCATCAGCAACGGCGACTGCATCGAACGCAGGGTCCAGAAATAATTGACGAAGGAGGGGTCGGCGCAATGCAGCCGATACCCTTCGCTCAACGCTTCCCAACTGGCGCGGCTGCGCAGCACGTCGTCGAGGGTCATGCGGCCCTGCGCGATGCAGTCGAGCAGGCGTTCGCCCAGCTCAGGCTCCGGCGCATCCGGGTGGTGCAGGAAGCGATACAGATCCAGCAACTGCTGCGGGTCGGCCTCTCGCGGCGTTCCGCGGGTGTTGGCCGGATGGGTCGCATCCTCGAGAAACACCTCTTCGATGTGCAGCACATTCGAGGGGACTTCATAGCGTCGCGACGGGTAGGCCGAACGC
Organism: Pseudomonas sp. IT-P100; assembly: GCF_949767185.1. Lineage (NCBI taxonomy): Bacteria > Pseudomonadati > Pseudomonadota > Gammaproteobacteria > Pseudomonadales > Pseudomonadaceae > Pseudomonas > Pseudomonas sp. IT-P100. The sequence continues at coordinate 43,762 of NZ_CATKQK010000022.1, read as the reverse complement.
TGGCCGCCGATGAACATCACCGAGAAGGTCAGCTCCGGCAGGCCGAGAATCATCTGATGAATCCAGCTCGACACGCCGCCGCGCACGTAAGGCCAGGTGCCTTCGAGCAGCAGACAGATGTCGGCCGTCGGCGCCGCTTCCTTGTGATTCATGACCAGCTCCTCACCAGTTCAGCGAACGGTGGCCGCTGACGGGTTTTCTCGGGCAGTTTCTCGAGCAACCCGGGAATTTCGTGATAACGACCGGCCTCGAACGCCAGTTCAGCGCGGAACGGCAGAACCTGCGCTGCGCCCATGCCGTTGTCCTGGGCCTGATGCAAGAGCACTTCGGCGCGCTCGATATCACCGCGCTCCAGCGCAATGCGTCCGGCCAGCAAAAACAGCTCACCGCCCTCGCCCGCTTCAAGCCCTTGCTCGGCGTGTTCGCTGGCCTGGTCGAGCACGTGCTCGAGCACACTGCCTTGCGCCAGGCCGAGGTACGCCAGCTCCCAATACCAGCGCGCCAGCGTGCCATGCAGCGCACCCGCGGTTTTGGCATTGGCGCCGCTGAGTTGCCCGAGAGCGATCTGGATGCGCAGGTTGATGTCGCTTTCCTGCTTGTCGAGCATCGAGTACGCCAGTAGCCGCACGTCGTCGCTGGGATCACCCAGCGCCAGTTTGAGGATCGGCACCGCTTCCTTGCCCGGCATGCGTCGCGTGGCCAGCAATGCGGCCAGACGCTGGTCCGGATCGGGCGCATGGCGCAGCACATCCTGCAAACCGCCGTCGGCAAAGATCGGCGAATGCAATTGCAGCTGCGCGCGATACGGCAGGCTCGGAATACCGACAGCCTGCCAGGCTTGTTTGTCGCGTTTGCGCGGCAGGTACAGCGCTGGAAAGATCGACACGACCACACCGACCATGCCGATCACCGGCACAAAGAACGCCAGGCTGAAAATGAACAGCGGGCTCCAGGGCAACGGCGCACGGTAGCGTGCCGGCAACAACAGCCACACCGCGGCGCACAGCAGCACGCATGCCAGACCATGGCTGAGGGTGAATACCAGCAATTGTTGCAACTCGGGCGCCGCGAGCCACAAACTGGCCCAACTGCCCGCCTCAAACAACAAGGCTCCGCTAAACAGCCACTTGCTGATCATTCAGGCCACACTCGTTGAACAGGAAATTACGCAGCCCGTCGCGTTCACAGCCAGGCTCCAGATTGAAAGGCATCACCCGCACACCCAGGCTCGCCATGTCACTTTCAATACCAAAGTGCTCATGCAACAACAGGCTGATCCGCGCCAGATAACCTTCGGTGCCCTGCGGACTGGTCAACGGCAAGAGCACCAGCAACAGTTGATGATCGCGATTGTTGCGCGCCGGCAAGTGCAAATCGAGGCCGCGCTGGCTGCGTTCCAACAGACGCGTCAGCTCGTCGTTGGGGCGGGTCATTTCAAAGGCAAACAAACCGGCCGGCAATTTGTGTTTCTCGACATCCACCAGCGAGCGTTTGAGCTGCAGGGTGAACTGCTGCGCATCGGCGTCGGGCAGTTGCAGCACTTGCGGGTCACGGCGCAACAGGTCGGCGATGTGCCCGGCGAGCAGCGCCAACAGGCTCAGGGTGCGATCCTGGAAGGCAAAGAACGGCATCTGCCGAACCGCCAGAATTGCCAGCAGACGCCCCTCGGCATCGATCAACGGGATGCACGCCTGCAACGACGAGAACTGCGCCGAGGTGCCGGAATCGATCAACTCCTGACGTACGCTCACCAGTTCGCCGCGCTCCAGGCAAAGCTTGACCAGGCCGTCCTCGGTGCCCAACGGCCCCATCACGCCGATCGTTGCCAACGCGTCAGGCAAGACATTTTCTTCACGCTCGTCAACGCGGTACAGACCGGCTACGCGCAATGCGCCGTATTGCCCAAGCATCGCCACGATAGGATCTGCCAGCGCGATCAATGCATCGCCCGCGTCCGGCATCACCCTCAACTTTTCGCGCAAGCCCAGCAAGGAGCTGCGCAGGCTCTGGTCGCTACCGGCCACGCGCTGCTCGAGCAAGTCGTGGGAGACCCGCAGAATCTGGTGCGACCGGGTGAACTCGTCGAGACGATACTGACGATATTCGTTGGCCATCTGCAGCCGCTCCAGACGCCGCATCCACAGATCGCGAACCTCACCCACCAGCATCCCGCAAACCAGCACGCCGACAATGAATGACGGATCGATCCGGGCGTAGCCTTCAAGACCGCTGTAGCGCAGGGCAAACATCGCCAGGACCAACAGGCTGGCGCTGAACAGACCACGCACGAAACCGTAACGCACGCCCAACAACAGCGGCGCCAGAATCGGCCAGGGGAACCCGCCGTGTACCTGCAACGGGTCTTCAGGGGTCAGCCACAAGCCCAGGCCGATCGCCGCGCCGGTGACCAGAAACGTTTCCAGCCAAGACACCGGGCCGCTGGCTTGAGGCGCCAGGCTGTAATCCATGTGGGGAGAATTCATTGCAATCACTCGAACCGAAGGGCGCCGACAAGTTTGTCGAGCACCGTTTGAGCGGTGCCCGCGAGGCTTTCACGGGACCAACCGGCACGTGCGCCACTCTTGCTCCAGAGTACGCGACCGCTGCTGCCTTCGAGTACGCGCAGGCTGATGCCCACCGCCGGCTCGCCGTCCAGGCCGTTCTTGTACTGCCACTCTTCCACGCTGCCGGCGATCACATAATCGAGTTTCTGCTCGCGTGCCCATTCCAGGGCTCCGGCCAGACGCTCGTTGTCATCCATCAGCGCTTGTTCGCCCTGGGTGCTGGCCGGGTAAACCTGGGGTTGCAGACCGTGACTGCTGAGAACACTGAGCAGGATCTGCTCGCTGCGCTCACCGGCCTGCGGCGTCTGCGAATAGTTGACCATCGGCACGATGCCCCACTGCGCGTTGCGCGGCAGGTTCGGGCTGGATTCATCGGTGAAGCTGGCGCAACCGGCGACGAACAGGACGGCGAGGGCCAGGCCCAGATTACGAATTGCTTGCATAGTTTTTCTCCGTAGACATTCCATGATCAGCGTCCAAACCGCACGCCGTAGCTCACACCCAGTGTTCCGCCCGATTTACCATCCCCGCCTTGTGGCGCGGACTGGTAACCGATGGTCAGGGCCAGTTCGTCGTCACCCAGCACTTCAAAACCGATGCCGGTGTTGAGGCCGTAATTGAAGGTTTGATCGGTCCATTGCCAACCGGCCGTCGCGTCCACCAGCCAGGTGTATTGCGGCTTGGTGCGCACCAGCGCGCCCGGTATACCGCGACGCCAGGTGCTGCCGACATACAGTTGGCCGTAGCGGCTTTGCAGCAGGTCCTTGGCGGTGACCGTTTCGATGTCGAGTGGATCGATCGGCTCGGGCAAACCGGTGTCCTCATCGATGACCACTTCAGGCGCCAACTGTTTTATCGCGCCGCCATAGTTACTCGACAGGTAGTCCAGATTGGTGTTCTTGACCCGGTTTTTCTGATAGTCGACACCGCTGCGCACGGTCCAGTTGGGACCGGCGAACTCCAGCGTGTGGTTCAACTCCATTTTCAGGGCGTGACCATCGCCGAGGCTGTCGCCCGCCCGCGTTGAAAACGAACGCTGCGAGACTTCCCAACTGAGCTGGTCGCGGGCCGTCAGGCTGTGACGACCGCCCAGCCAAACGCTGTCCTGCTGACCGAAAGCGCGCATCAGCCCGCTGTCCTCGCTCTTGCGATGCCAGCCCACACCCGTTTCCAGTTCATCACTCACGCCCAATTCCCAGGTGCGCGACAGCCCCAGGCCATTACGGTCATCGTCCTTGCGCTGACTGGTGTCGGCGAACAGTTTGTAACTACCGTCTTCAACCGAGCGTTGCAGGGTCAGGGCGGCGTTACGCTCCGGGCCGAGCTTGGATGACTCGATATCTTCGTCGTTGTACGAACCCTGTTCCAGTTCGAGATCGGCGTACCAGTGATCACCCAGGTTGTGTGCGATCTGCAACGTCGGGGCATCAAATTGCACACCGCCGAAATTCTGCGCCTGCCAGGACAACAACATACCCTGAGGCGTGCGCTCCTGCAGTTCTACCGCCTGATTGCGCAGTTGCTCACGCACGTCGGCAGGCTGATCGTCACCCAGCGCAGAGAGGCTGGTGTCGAGAGCTTCACCCAGACGCCCCAGACGGGTCAAAGCCTGGGCCCGCTGGGCCGGGTTCAGATCGCTACCGGCCAACAGTGTTTCGACCTGGGCTTTGTTACGGCTGCGCAGGGCCTGTTGAATCTGCTCGTAACGCTCGACCTTCAGGCCCTGGCTCTGCGCCCACGCCAGCCACTCGTCTTTTTGCGCCTCCTGGTTTGTCGCATCCAGACGTGCCAACAGGCGTTCGAACCATAATTGCAACATGGCCGGCGAACCATCTTTCCACTTCAACACTTCTCGCTGTGCCGCCCGTGGCGAATAACTGCTGGCCATCAGGCGCAGCCAGGTCGTGTAGCGCTGAGACGATGGCTGAAGGTTTTCACCCTCTGGGCTGCGCAACAGCTTCAAGCGCAGACGCTGGGCCGCATCCTGATACCCGGCGCTGTAAAGCGCATCGGCATAAGCCGCCTGCACCAGCCAATCCTGCGAGTTGTTCTTGAGGTACATGCGATACCAGGCCAACGCTTCGCTGTCGCGACCGAATATCTGGCTGGCACTGGCAAACGCCAGCCAAAGGGTCTGGTCGTTCCGCGCCTGACTCCGCCACCGGGTCAGCAGCGGTTTGAGCGCCGCCGTGTTACCCCGGTCGATGTAAAGCCACATCAGACGCTCGCGAAACAGATTGTCATTGGGATAACGCGATAAACCCGACAGGTACAAGCGCTCTGCCTCTTCGTATTGCCCCTGCTGCACGGCCAGGGCGGCGCGCACCGCCAGCACCTGAGCCTGCTCGTCAATCTCCGGATTCTGGCTGGCGTCCTTGAGCAACGTCTCTACCAGTGGCCAATCCTCCAACTCCTGAGCCATCAGCAGCGCGTCGACCAGCCGCAGCGGATTGTGGGTGCGCTCCCAACTGGCCACGGTCAATTGCAGCGCGCGCTGCGGATTGCTGATGCGATAACTGGAGATCAACTGAGTCTCCTCGTTACTGTCCAGCGCACCTTTGAGGGTCAGCAGTTTCTCCATGGACAACTGCAACTCATCGTCACGCTCCAGCTCCCAGGCCAGGAAGGCCCGCACACGCCAGTAATCCTGATCGGAGATGGCAGGGTCATTCGCCTTAACGACTTCCCAGGCCTGGCGATTGTCAAACAGCAGAAGGTAGGTATGAGCCCATTCGACCCGTTCGGCGCCAGTCAGCGTGAAACGTTTCGACATGTCCTGATAAACCTCGGTCTTTTTCGCAAACTGCCCGGTGTTTTCAAGATTTTGCAGCAATCGTGTCCAGGCCAGACGATGGGCCGGGTATTTGCGTAGGTATTGGCGCAGCCATGATTCGGCCTGCTGCGGTGTACCCCGCGATTCATGGCCATAAATCAGGGCATCCAGCTCGATGTCGGTCAGCGCTCGCTGGTCCATGATTTCTTCAAGCAATGGAATCGACCGGTCAAAATCGAACTCCTGGCTTGCCAGACGCCAGGCGTGCTCACGGACTGGCGCCGTTTCGTTGAGCTCGAGCAAACGAATCCAGTAATCCAGTGCCGCGCGGTTGTCGCCACGCCATTCGCCCAGGTGCGCCATTTGTTCCAGCAATGCCTGCTCATCGGGGAAACTGACGAGCAATTGCTGGCCGCTCTCCCACGCGCCGTTGAGTTCGTTCAATGCCAGACGCAGGCTGAATTCTTTTCTGAGACGTTGCGTATTGTCCGGCTGAAAAACGCGCCACTGCTCGAGGAACAGCTGAGCCAGGTCGAAGCGGTTGTTCGCAACCGCGACGTCAACGCCCTGCTCCAGCCAGACCGAATCGCCTTGCGGATCCTTGAGCCCACCGAGTTCATCGGCCAGTACTTGCGTTGCCTGTTCGCCGCGACCATCAGCCAGCAGACTGTTGAACGCCAATTGGGCAAACTCTCGACGTTCAGCGGGCTGCACGCTGTCTCTTTTCAGCCGCAGATAGATGTCTGCCGCCAGGCCCGGCTGCTCGCCCGCCAAATGCCACTGGGCAGCAGACCTCAACGCCTCGGTACGCAGCGTGGGGTCACGGTCGGCAATTTCTTCATAGACGCTGGCCGCCATGGCGGGTGCCTGCAACGACAACGCCAGGCGGGCCAGGTTCTGTAATTGCGGCAGTGACAACTTGCGATGGTCCAAGCTGTTGAGCCGCTCCACCAGCGCCAGCCGCACAGCAGGATCTTCGCTGTTCACCGCCACCAATGTATCCAGCTCAAGCCGGTAGTACGCCTGTACCTCCGGCGCAGGATCAGGCCAACTCTCCAGATACTGGCGCGCCTTCGTGTAGTCACCGAGACGAATCAACAGATCGACCAATTGCAGGCGCAGGTGGTCGTCCGACGGGTGGGCCGCCAGCAGCAACTCGGCATAGTTGGCCGACACTGCATCCGGCTCTCGACCATCGGGCTGGAACACTTCCTCACGCTGGAAAGTCGCCCACAGTATTCCCCCCACTGCGACCGCTACCGCCGCCAATGCCCAGGGATTGAGCAGACGGCCGCTTTTAGTTACCGAGGAGTTAGTTGCAGAGGAGTTGAGCATTACTCACCTGCTTCATGGGTAACTGAAAAGTCCACAGACCGGCGGATGCCTTGCCCGTGAAACGCTGGCCATCCACTTCCACCCGGCAAGCGCTCGAGGAGCGAACCGAGAAGCTCAGATCGAATTCTCCGGCAAACGAAAAGCTCACGCGCCGATCATCCAGATAACGCCAGTCCACCAACGGCAGATTGGCCTCCTCCAGCGCAGGTCTGTCATCCCGGTCAGGACGCAAGACCAACAGCGCCTGGTCACTGCTCAAATGCACATAGCGTCCCTGAGGCAAATCACGCACCCCGGCGACACCTTGGGAGCGCAGCAGATCCGGCCAACCCATTTGCGGGTCAAGCCGCACAGTGCGCAATGCATCCATCCCTCGAACCTGCCAGGCGCCTTCGGCCGTACGCGCCAGGCTCGACTGGTACAGGCCGTGCAACCGATCGATGTAATCGCTCATCCACAATGACATCGGCTGCTGGTCTTTCATGAACGCATAGATGTCGTTCATGGCTTTGATCGAGGCCTGCTTGGTGCCCGAGTAGAAGTGGTAATAGAGGTGCAGACCGCGTAATCGGCGCGGGCTGTCGGTCAGTTCAAAGGTCTCGATCACTTCGCGGAAGCCGTAATACGGGCCTTTCCAGAGATTGGTGTAGACGTTCTCATTGATGATCGGCGCGTAGTACTGCAAGCCACCTTCGGTGGGACGCAACAGCGGATACAACCCGGTCAGCGATGGCTTGGCCTTGGTCAGCATGGTCGAGGCGCCGTTGACGTTTTTCAGGCCAGCGTCGTAGGCCAGTTTTATGGTGGCTGCCGACGGCAAGGCATCGCCCGGCCAGAAGACCATCTTTACCGGTTTTTCCGGGGTGGTGAGACGTTGGTTGATGTAGTCGCGCGAACCGAAGATCTCGCGGCGAAAATCGATCGTGTCATAACCCGGGATGGCCATTTTCAAGCCGTACTCAGGGTTAAAGTCCTCCCGTTTCCGGGCTTGTTCCGGCTGCATGAAAAACGGATGGCTGAAGGTGTGCGTGGCGACTTCGACTTTAGGGCTGGCGAACAACTCACGCGCAATCGGCTCCAGCTCACGAGCCAGATGCGGGAACATGCCGCGCGGCGAAATCTCCCCCTCAATGATCGATACCGAGGTCAGAAACGGGTTGGGCCGAATGAAATCGTCGAGCACTTGCTTGCCAGCATACGGCGAACCACGCACTTCGGCGCGCGAAGGGAAACCATCGCCATCGATATGCACCGTCGCGATTCGCCGACCGTTTTCCGTGGTGGTGTCCGGACGAGGCTGCTCCGGCAAGTGCAGGGCCGCCTGGAGAAAGGCGAACGGGTCGATGATCCAGCGGCTGCGTTCGCTGTTCGTTTCCAGGACATACGGAGAAAGTGCCAGACCGCCCCACTCGCCAACCGCCACCGGCGCGAACGTCTGGCCGTTTTTGCCCGTCAGCAACAGCGCGGGTTTTGGCCCCTGGGGCAGTACGGAAATAGCGCTCAGGTCGCGGGATCGGGCCTGTACCGGTGCTTCGAAGGCCCCGATCAACGACTTGTCCTGATAAGTGATGTTCAAGGTTTGAGTGCCCGGCGGGCTGGACAGATTCAACCCCAGACGCTTGAGCAACACTTTGTCTTCAATTGGCAGGCTGGCGAAAAACGCTAACGGCACCTTCTCGTCGAGGCGCTTGTTGAGCCAACGGTTGAACCCAGCGCTGTCCTGCGGAGTACCACTGGCCATCCAGGTGATAATGCCCGCGTACAGACCGCTGAAACGATGCTCCGGCAAGCTGTCCACAGCCAGGTAATCAACCCGGTATCCCAGGTATTCGATCAGACCGCCGAGCATTGTGTGGCCGGCGTTGCTGGTCAGTTCATCTTCACGCGGATCGTAGATCATTGCGATCCGGCGCGGCTGAACTTCGATGTTACTGATACCCATCGAGTCCAATTCAGGCGTGCTGATGAAGGGAATGAAACCCTCATCGCGCAGGCGTTTGGCCAGCTTGCGTGCTTCTTCACGACGCTCCGGCGGCAGATAGTCGATCGCAACCAGCGGTATGCCTTTGGCGCGCAGGGGTTGCAACTCACCCATCAACCACTGGCGATCAGCTTCCGGGACCGGCCGATAACGCTTGGCGGCAGGATCCCAGCCGGCGTACAGGGATTCAAAAGCCACTGCTGCCGCCACGCCATCAAGCTCGGGCAACACTTCAAATCCACGATTGAAAAACAGCTTCAGCGTTGGCTGACGGCTGTGCAGTTCGCGCAGGAAACTGGCAAGGGCAACACGCTGGGCTTGCTGCGACGCTTCTGGCAATAACTGAAAACTGTCGAGGGTGTCCAGAAACAGACCGGCATACCCTTGCGCTTGCAGCGCTTTGGCGCGGCCGAGCAAGTGCTCCCGCCAGGCTGGCGCAGTGAGGTCCATGACCTGACTGTCCCATGAGTCGTTTCGCACCGACGTGACCGCCTTGCCCAGCCCCGCCTTGTCGATTTCAGCCTTGTTGCCATCGAACTCGCCGACGGACACATATGCAAACGGCTGGCTGCCTAATTTGCGCAAGGTTTTGACATCGTTGGCCGTCATGTGACCCGGCTCGACCACAGACCATTCGAACTGAGCCAGTTCAGACAGCGGTGGCTGTTCGGCATACCAGAAAGCCACACTGGATGGAGACTGTACCGCTGCAGCCTGGACGGCTGGTCCGCTCACGAAGAGTGCCACGGCAGCGAATAGACGCCTGGCGACTGAGCGGACACGCGTCCTGCGAAAAACGATTTCCATAATTCACTCTTGAAAGGAACTGAACCGAGACTGCCTGCACACCAATGGGTGGAACGGGCGGGTTACAAACTGCGCAAAAGCTGTGCTAAACCGTCACCAATGGAGGTCGGTGTCGCCAGCGTAAAACGCTCGAGCAGGCGAGCGTTATTAGCGCGTGAATGGCGAATATCGCCTTGACGCGGCGCCTGATAAGTCACCGTCAGAGGGTTGCCGGTGGCGTTCCCCAGTTCAGTGATCAGATCGTTGAGGCTGGTGGAACGACTGAGCCCGACATTCACCGCGCCGGGGCTCGGTTCGTTGGCTTCCACGGCCTGGACGAGGATGCTTACCAGGTCCTGGACGTAGACAAAGTCACGGGTCTGTTCACCGTCGCCGAAAATCGCCACAGGCTGCCGGGCCATGGCCCGTTCGGTGAAAATGCTGATCACGCCGGAGTACGGCGACGAAGGGTCCTGGCGCGGGCCGAAGATATTGAAGAACCTCAGGACCACCGGCTCCAGGCCATGTTCACGGCGGTAGAAGTCCAGGTAATACTCGCTGGCCAGTTTGTCGCTGGCATAAGGCGTGAGCGGGGACTTGGGGGTGTCCTCGTCGATCGCAGAGCCTTCGCCATTGTTGCCGTAGATGGCCGCGCTGGACGCGAATACCACGCGCTTGATACCGGCCTTCATCATGTGCTCACACACGTTGAGCGTGCCAACGAAGTTGCTTTGATGGGTGCTGACCGGATCATCTACCGAGGCTTGTACCGAGGCCACCGCCGCCAGGTGCACGACTGCAGTGCAATCACGCATGGCTTGTTCTACCGCGGCATCGTCCGCTACATCGCCGACGACCAGGTTCAGATTGGCGTTACCCACCGGCAGATTACCGACCTTTCCGGTCGACAAATTATCCAGTACGCGAACCTTGTAGCCTTTGCCAAGCAACGCTTCCACAAGGTGTGACCCAATAAATCCTGCACCGCCGGTAACCAGTATTCGCCCATCAAGCATGAAGTTTATTCCTGAAGATTCACACGGACACTTCGTATGTAAAGTCCGCCAAACGGTGACTCTGTAGATCATTGATTCGAGCTGATGGCACTTAGCCTCTCACGCCTGAGACTGCGACATCTTCTCAATCTCAAAGGTTCAGTCGGTAGTGTCCGGCAACGTCGATTTTATGGCGCAAGGCCATTAATGCGGCGCAGATAATGTGAGATCGGCGACGCACTGTCAATAGTTTGTCCATTAAGCCGCCACACGGCTCTCGACAACGATTATTCGCCATTTTATTGACGACATTAATAAATGACATATCGACATCCAATGACTCAGGCGACACCGCCTCTGGAACCACTTTTCGAGAAATAACTCGGCGCCCCCCCACACCGGACGATGAAAACCTGATCCACGCTGATCGCATTTTCATCAGGCATGGCTACGCGCCATCGTCTGATGGCCATAGATTATCTGTCCAGTTTGCAAGTGGGACACGTGCTGGTGTGCGGACTTCAGGCCGAGATCCGTTGCCTGACGGCGGGGGGTGCGCTGCTTGACGCGGGGTCGCAACCGACGCTGATCATGGACCTGACGGTCGGGCGTCGCTGGATCGGCGGGAGGGATTGGGCGTGCGGCGGTGGGAGCATCATGTCAGGCACACGGTGACGTCGGGGGAGTGGCATGGCATTTATGGTGTGTTTATAAAAAAGCCAATAACCCTTCGCAGCGAAAGGCCATTGCGCCACATAAATTTTTCTTCACCCCGACACACCTCGCCAACCGGTACATTGCCCTCGCTCATTCAAGAAACTACGGTTTGCCCGCCCTCCCGCGGGCTTTTTTTTGCCTTCAGGAAACACTGGTCGACTGGATTAAAACCAGCGGCTCTTTGTGCTTTTGCAGCACGGGCAACTCCAGGCGCGCTCGCCCATAAAAAGCCAACGCAGTCAGCAAACACGCCAGCCAGACGAAGATCCCGGCCCAGAGGGTGTGGGACATGTAATGCCAGCCTTGCAGAACCCGAGTCGTGCCGTAGACGAAACCGAGGAGCAGCGAGCCGTACATCAGCGCTTTCGAATGGCGCCAGCGGTAACGGCGCGCAACAAAGTACAACGCAAGCATGGTGAACCCGCCCGAAGCATGCCCGCCCGGCCAGCAGCGGCCATCGCCGGCCTCCCTGAACAACTGGAAGTTGCTGTACCACTCCATATGGGCAATTTTTCCGCCGTAGAGGGTCGTTTCAATCGGGCAATACACGCTGGTGTGCGACTTGAGGAAATGAATCACACCGGTGCAAATGGCAAACGCGAACACTACAAACAGAAAGTCCCGACGATGGTCGTGGGTAAATCGCAGCACCGAAGCGGCTTTGCTCCGCACCAGAAAACGGCCAAGGCGCGGATGCTTCTGCGGGTTGGTCAGCGGCCAGACAAACGACAGCATCGCGCCGATCAACGCGAGTTCACCGGTCCAGTTCGGAATGATGCGCGCCCACTTGTGGGTGAGCTTTTCAAAGAAGTGAACCTGGTCGAGCGGAAACGTCTGGGTCACCGGATCAAAAAACAGATTGCTGAACGCGATGTCGATTTTCGTCATGTCGAACAACAGGAAAACCATCGCCGCACAGGCCAGCGGAATACCGAAATTGAAGCCGTAAAAGCGTAGGGACTTACTCATTGGGAGGTCACCGTGCGCCAGTCGGAAGCTTCGATGAAACCGAGCATTTGCGGTGTTTGTGGTGTGGCGGCGGAGATAAACAAAGAGGCACCGTAACCGAGGGTGGCAGCCGGTAACTTGAGGTCTTTCTCAATCTGCGCCATGCATTCGCTGTGAGTCACCAGAATCAGATTGCGACCTGCCACTTTGTGCGCCAGCGCGTCGCGCAGCATCGTGCCCTTGCAGCTGATCAGCCAGTCTTCATTGGCGCTCACCTTGTTGAACATATAGCCGGCGGTCTGTGCGGTACGAATCATCGGGCTGTTGTAGATGTCTGCCTTTTCCAGCCCCAACTGTTCGAACTGCGCACCGACACTCACCGCGACACTGCGGGAGCGATCGGTAATGCCGTCATTGCCACTCAGGCACGCGGCTTTGGAGTGATCGCAGCGCTCGACATGACGCACCAGCACAATCAGGTCCCCCTTGGCCCAGCCGCTCAGTAACGCCTGGGCGCCGGCGACATTGCCGTGGGCCAGGTCTGGCACCGCGGCAGGCCGCAACAGCCAGACCGTCAGCGGAATCACCAACAGCACAGAGGCCAGCACTACCGCAGTATTTCGATAGCGGGTCAAACGGCTCAGATCAATCGAGCGCGTTACCCCGAACAGATTCAGTCTCAGTTCCACATCAGGCCGCCTCACCGGCATGCATCCCTTGATTCGATGCCGCGAGGGTAGGGAGCCTGGCGTCCGCCAGGGGTGAAACCGATGTGAAAAAAAGCTTAATTCACCCTCAAAAACCTTGTTACACATCGCTCCAACAAAATCCTTTCAGCTCTCGTGCTTGCTGCCGATACAGACCTGCTACATATCCTTGGCTACCAAAAACAACAATCTTCCAGCCAACCGACGACCAAAAAGCGCAACGTTCCTGGAGGAATTTGATGAATAGCTGGTTCGGCAACATCAGCGTGAACATGAAACTGGGCCTGGGGTTTGGCCTGGTCCTGGCACTGACCTGCATCCTCGCCCTCACCGGCTGGACAAGCCTGGGCGGCTTGATTGACCGCAGCAACTGGATGAGCGACATCACCCAGCTCAATGCCGGCCTGACCAAACTGCGTGTGGTTCGCCTGCAATACATGCTGACCAACGGCGATGAAACCGCCGCACAGAATGTACAGACCACCCTGGATGCATTTGCCGCTCAGCAACAAGCGCTGCTGGTGAAATTCAAGAGCCCGGAAAACATCAAGCTGCTCAAAGAGCAAGGCACGCAGATTGAGGCGTACAAAACGTCCCTGAACAAAATGCGCAGCGCCTACCGCACCGGTAACAGCGCACGCGACGCCATGGGCGCCAATGCGGAAAACGCGTACTCGCTGATCAACGCCATCAACACCCACGTACAGCAAATGCCACTGAGCGATCAGCGCTTCGACCAATTCCAGGCCATCACCGCCGCCAAGGAAGCGTTCATGCTGGCCCGCTACGAAGTGCGCGGCTACACCGCGACCACCAACGCCGAGACCGAGCAGAAAGCCGTCGGCCAACTGGACGCGGCCATCGCCAGCCTGAAACAACTGAATGTGCATTTCGCCGACTCTCAGCAGGACGCCCTGCGTCAACTGGAAACCGCGCTGCACAATTACCGCAGCGCTTTGCAGGCCTATAAGACCGCGAGCGTCGATGCGGTGCAGGCACGCAAGGAGATGACCGACCAGGGCGGCGCCATCGTGAGCCTCAGCGAGCAGCTGTATCAGATCCAGCTCGACCGTCGTGACGCCGAAAGCGCACAGGCCCGCACCCTGCAACTGATCAGTACCTTGCTGGCGTTGCTGGTGGGCGTCATTGCCGCCGTGATCATCACCCGTCAGATCACCGGCCCGCTGCGCGACACGCTGGCCGTGGTTGAACGCATCGCCAGCGGCGACCTGTCCCAGGACGTCAAGGTCACTCGCCGCGACGAACTCGGTGTGTTGCAGCAAGGCATCGCACGCATGGGCGTGACCCTGCGCGACTTGATCAGCGGCATCCGCGACGGCGTGACCCAGATCGCCAGCGCTGCCGAAGAACTGTCGGCCGTGACCGGGCAGACCAGCGCCGGCGTGAACAGCCAGAAGATCGAGACCGATCAGGTGGCCACCGCCATGCACGAAATGACGGCCACCGTGCAGGAAGTCGCACGCAACGCCGAAGAAGCCTCGCAAGCCGCAGCCGCTGCCGACGGCGAAGCCCGCGAAGGCGACAAGGTGGTCAACGAAGCCATCGCCCAGATCGAACGCCTGGCCAGCGAAGTGGCGCGTTCCACCGAAGCCATGAGCGTGTTGCAACAGGAAAGCGACAAGATCGGCAGCGTCATGGACGTGATCAAGGCCGTCGCCGAGCAGACCAACCTGCTGGCGCTCAACGCTGCCATCGAAGCCGCCCGTGCCGGTGAAGCCGGTCGTGGTTTTGCGGTGGTGGCCGACGAGGTTCGTGGCCTGGCCCAGCGCACGCAGAAATCCACCGAGGAAATCGAAGGCCTGGTGGCGGGTCTGCAAAACGGCACGCAACAAGTGTCGACCGTGATGAACAACAGCCGCGCCCTCACCGACAGCAGCGTCGCCCTGACCCGCAAGGCCGGTGTGTCACTGGAAAACATCACCCGCACAGTGTCCAACATCCAGTCGATGAACCAGCAGATCGCCGCGGCTGCCGAACAGCAAAGCGCCGTGGCCGAAGAGATCAGCCGCAGCATCATCAATGTGCGCGACGTGTCCGAACAGACCGCCGCGGCCAGCGACGAAACGGCCAAGTCCAGTGTTGAACTGGCACGGTTGGGTAATCAGTTGCAGATGATGGTCAGCCATTTCCGCGTCTGACATTCAGTCAGCATTGAATCACTGACCCCATCGCGGGCAAGCCCGCGATGGCTTTCGACAAGCAACAGATAATTCGGATCCGCCCGGCCTGGTATTCAACGCTCTATCTGGCGCCAAGGCAGATCTGACTCGACCCCGCCGCGTTACACACTGATCGCATTGGTAAACACCAACCGATTGCCGAACGGGTCGGCGATGGTCATGTCCTGGCTGCCCCACGGCATGGCCTGGATCTGTGGGTGCGAAAACTTGTATTCCTTGGCGAGCAATTGCTGCTGGAACGCTTCCAGTTCATCGGTCTCGATGCGCAGCGCCGAACCCGGTGTGCTGTCGCCGTGGTGCTCGGACAAATGCAGCACGCATTCGCCACGGGACACTTGCAGGTACAACGGAAAATCCGACTCGAAACGATGCTGCCAGTCGATCTTGAAACCGAGGAAGTCGACGTAGAACTCCACGGCTTTGTTTTCGTCGAAAATCCGCAGGATCGGGGTGGTTTTGCCGCAGCTCATAAAGTTGCTCCCAGACTGGAAAGGCCCAGAGTGTAGCCGGGCTAGTGTCAGCGCTTCGGCTTGGCGAGGGCTTTCTTTAATCGCAATGTGCCACCACTGTGACGCAGCACTCGAAATGCTTACTGAAACCCGTCACGCAAATCCCCTTCCCGCGCCAGAAACCGCCCTTCCCTTCTGCCGTTTGCCTGCCCTTCGCTGTAACTCAACACACCGTTGACCCACACGCCGTCGATGCCTTCTGCCGCGCGTTGCGGGTCACTGAAATCGGCGACATCGCGAATGGTTGCAGGATTGAACAACACCAGGTCCGCCCAATGCCCTTCACGGATTTCGCCGCGCTGTTTCAAGCCGAATCGCGCCGCGGACAATCCGGTCATTTTGTGCACCGCCGTGTGCAGCGGAAACAGCCCGACATCGCGACTGAAATGTCCGAGCACCCGCGGGAATGCGCCCCACAGCCGCGGATGCGGAAACGGGTCTTCCGGCAGTCCGTCAGAGCCGACCATCGACAGCGGATGCGCGAGGATTCTTCGCACATCGTTCTCGTCCATTCCGTAATACACCGCGCCGGCCGGTTGCAGTCGGCGAGCAGCTTCGAGTAATGGCACGCTCCATTCCGCAGCAATGTCCAGCAGGTCGCGACCGCCCAATTCCGGGTGTGGTGTGGACCAGGTGATGGTGATGCGATGGGCGTCGGTGACTTGCTTGAGGTCCAGGGTCGAAGAGCTCGCCGCGTAGGGATAACAATCGCAGCCCACCGGGTGGGTTTTCGCGGCCGCTTCAAGCGACGCCAACAGCTGAGGACTCCGCCCCCAGTTACCAGCGCCGGCACATTTGAGGTGGGAAATGATCACCGGTGACTTCGCATGGCGACCGATCTTGAACGCCTCGTCCATGGCTTCCAGCACCGGCTCGAACTCGCTGCGCAAATGGGTGGTGTACACCGCACCGAACGCGGTCAGTTCTTCGGTCAGTTGCATCACTTCATCGGTGGAGGCCGAGAAGGCGCTGGCGTAGGCCAGGCCTGTGGATAAGCCCAAGGCGCCCGCTTCAAGGCTTTCGCGCAGTTGCTCACGCATCGCGCTGATTTCATCCGGCGTGGCGGTGCGGAACAGGTCGTCGAGGTGATTGCTGCGCAACGCGGTGTGGCCCACCAGTGCGGCGACGTTCAAGGTGGTGTTCGCCGCCTCGACCGCCGTGCGGTAGTCGCGGAAGGTCGGATAAACGAAGGCCGCCGAGGTCCCGAGCAAGTTCATCGGGTCGGGTGGATCACCTTTCAAACTTACCGGCGAAGCGCTGATCCCGCAGTTGCCCACAATGACGGTGGTCACGCCCTGGCTGAGCTTGGGCAGCATCTGCGGCTGGCGGATCACCACCGTGTCGTCGTGGGTGTGCACATCGATGAAACCTGGCGCCAGCACCCTCCCTGCCGCGTCGATTTCTTCAGTGGCTGTGGCGTCGTGCAAGTCGCCGATGCGCTCGATGCGGCCATTCAGAATCGCCAGGTCGGCGGGGTAACCGGGGGCGTTGCTGCCATCGATGATCAGAGCGTTGCGAATCAGCGTGTCGTACATCATGTCAGTCTCCCAGCGGCAAGTGATCGTCGCCGCCGCGGTAATCGTCCAGGGCAAGTTTGATCCGCCGCAGACGCTCTTGATTGTCTTCAGGATTGGCCAGCGCCAGTTCGGTGGCAAGCACGTCGATGGCCAGCAGCATGCCGTAGCGCGCCGCCGTGGGTTTGTAGATGAACGAGGTTTCGACGCCCTGCAGCGGCAGCAGCACATCGGCCAATTGCGCCAGCGGCGAGTCGGCCCGGGTGATGGCGACAATCCGTGCGCCGTAGTTGCGCGCCAGCGCGACGGCTTCGAGCAATTCTGGAGTGATGCCGGTCAGCGAACACACAATAACCGCGTGTTCCGCGCCCAGGCTGGCCGCAGTGACGCGCATCATCACCGGGTCGTGGCACGCCGAAATCGGGTAACCGAACCGCACCAGCCGCACCTGCAGTTCATCGCTGCACAAGGTCGAGCAACCGCCCATGCCGAACGCATGAATCATCCGTGCCTTGCCCAGCAGTTTGACTGCATCAGCAAAACGCGACTCGTCGAACGCCGCCAGATGCTGGCGCAAAGTGGACTCGATATCGCCGACAATCTGCCCGTAGAACGCCGACTGATCGGGCGTGCCCGCCGGGTCGAGAAAACGGCTGCCGACGCCGCTGGCCTGAGCCAGTTGCAGGCGCAGGTCGCGCAAGTCGCGGCAACCCACAGTGCGGGCGAAACGCGACAGCGTGGCGGTGCTGACTTCCGCTTTCAGCGCCAGCTCATCGAGGCTGGCGGCAGAGGCAAACCCTACGTCGTCGAGCATCAGCCGGGCGATGCGTCCTTCGCCGGCGCTGAAGGAATCCTGACGGGCGCGGATCTGATAGAGGATGTCCATGGCAGGCGGCTCCGGTTAAATCAGGTAAGAAAGACCTACGGTCAACGCAAAGGCGACCACGGAAATGATGGTCTCCAGCACGGTCCAGGTCTTGAAGGTCTGGGCGACGCTCATGTTGAAGTATTCCTTGATCAACCAGAAGCCGCCGTCGTTGACGTGGGAAAAGATCACCGACCCCGCGCCCGTCGCCAGCACCAGCAACTCCGGATGCGGATAGCCCAGCCCAATGGCCACCGGCGCGACGATGCCCGACGCGGTGGTCATGGCCACGGTGGCAGAGCCAGTGGCAATGCGCATCAGCGCGGCGAACAGCCAGCCCATCAGCAGCGGCGACAGGTGAAATTCATGGGCCAGGCTGACGATCTGATCGGTCACCCCGGCGTCCACCAGAATCCGGTTCAACCCGCCGCCAGCGCCGACCAGCAGGGTGATGCTGGCGGTCGGCGCCAGGCATTCGTTGGTGAACTTGAGGATCGATTCGCGGTTGAAGCCCTGGGCGATGCCGAGGGTCCAGAAGCTCAGCAAGGTCGCCAGCAGCAAGGCGATCACCGAGTTGCCGATGAACAGCAGAAACTGGTTGAAGCCGCTACCCGGCGTGGAAATCAGGTTGGCCCAGCCGCCGATCAGCATCAGCACCACCGGCAGCAGAATGGTCGCCATGGTGATGCCGAAACCCGGCAGGCTGTCGCGTGGTTCGCGTTCGAGGAACTGCCGCTCCAGCGGGTTTTCCGCCGGCAATTGAATGCGCGGCACGATGAACCTCGCGTACAGCGGACCGGCGATGATCGCGGTCGGAATGCCGATCAGAATCGCATACATCAAAGTCTGCCCGACCGACGCCCCATACACCTGCACCGCCAGCATCGCCGCCGGGTGCGGCGGCACCAGGGCATGCACCACCGAGAGACCCGCGACCATCGGCAACCCGACCATCAGGATCGACACCCCGACCCGGCGCGCCACGGTAAAGGCGATCGGCACCAGCAACACAAAACCGACCTCGAAGAACAACGGCAGCCCGACCAGGAACGCGATGCAGACCATCGCCCAGTGCGCGTTCTTCTCGCCGAAACGGTCGATCAAGGTGCGCGCCACCTGCTCGGCACCGCCGGACTCGGCCATCATCTTGCCGAGCATCGTGCCCAGCGCCACCACCAGCGCGATATGCCCCAGGGTCTTGCCGACGCCGGCCTCGTAGGCACCGACCACCCCGGACGGCGGCATGCCGGCCAGCAGCGCGAGGCCGATGGACACCAGGGTGATGACGATGAAGGGATTAAGCCGGTAACGGGCGATCAGAACGATCAGGGCAATGATGGCGATGGCGGCATACACCAGCAGCCAATAGCCGAAGGACAGGGTCATGCGGTACTCCTCGAAAGGGTCACGTCGAAAGTTTTGTGAAACTCTTAAAACATTTCGAAGCGTGAAACTCAAACGAGGTGAAAGTAATTTTCGTGGAGGGGTAAGGGTTGTCGCGCAGAGGCATGCGAGGTCGGCGGATATGAAAATCGGGCAGGCGGATTTTCATCGCGCCTGCCCGATGTTACTCAGTCGTGACTCACCCGCGCACGCTTGAGCAACTTCTTGCAACGCTCGGACAAGTGCAGCACGCGCAGGTGCTTGCCGGCCTTGGCGTAGCGTTCGCGCAGGGTCTTGAGCGCCGCGATGGCTGAGTAATCGACGAAGCTCAGGTGACGGCAGTCGATCGTCACCACGGACGGGTCATTGGCAGGGTCGAACTGGTTGAGAAAAGGCGTCGTCGAGGCGAAGAACAGCGTGCCATGCAGCAAGTAAAGCTTGCTGCCGTCAGCTTCGAGGTGACTGTCGGCATACAGTTCGCGAGCCTGCTGCCAGGCGAAGTTGAGCGCGGCAATGATGATCCCGCACAGCACGGCGGTGGCCAGATCGGTGAACACGGTAATGACCGTCACCGCGACGATCACCAGCACGTCATTCAACGGCACCTTGTTCACGACCCGCAGCGAAGCCCAGGCGAAGGTTTGCTGCGACACCACGAACATCACCCCGACCAGTGCCGCCAGTGGGATGCGCTCGATCAAGGGTGATAAAAACAGGATGAACAGCAGAATCAGCACACCGGCCACCACGCCGGACAGCCGGCCACGACCTCCGGAACTGAGGTTGATCACGGTCTGGCCGATCATCGCGCAGCCACCCATGCCGCCAAACACACCGGACACCATGTTGGCCGCGCCCAGCGCCACGCACTCGCGATCCGGAAAGCCACGGCTTTCGGTGATTTCATCGGTGAGGTTCAGGGTCAGCAGGGTTTCCAGCAGACCGACCAGCGCCATCAGGATCGCGTAAGGCGCGATGATGCGCAGGGTGTCCAGCGTCCATGGAATGTCCGGCCAGGCAAACGTCGGCAAGCCGCCGGCGATGTGTGCCATGTCGCCGAGCGTGCGGGTCGGCAGGCCGAGCAGATAAACCGCCAGCCCCACGCCAAGAATCGCCACCAATGCCGGTGGCACCGCACGCGTCAGACGCGGCAGCAGATAGACAATCGCCATCGTCAGCGCCACCAGCCCCGTCATCACATACAACGGCGTGCCGCTGAGCCAGGCGTCACCGCTCTTGAAGTGTTCGAGTTGCGCCAACGCAATGATGATCGCCAGGCCGTTGACGAAGCCGAGCATCACCGGGTGCGGCACCATGCGTACCAGCTTGCCGAGTTTCAGCAACCCGAACGCCAGCATGATCAGGCCACCCAGCAACACCGTCACGAGTAAATATTGCACACCGTGCTGCACCACCAACGCGACGATCACTACGGCCATCGAACCGGCCGCGCCCGACACCATGCCCGGCCGGCCGCCGAACAGCGCAGTCAGGGTGCAAATGATGAACGCTCCATAAAGCCCCATCAGCGGGTTGAGGTGGGCCACCAGCGCGAAGGCGATGCATTCGGGAAGCAGGGCAAATGAGGTGGTGAGCCCGGCCAGGAGATCGGCGCGCAGACGTTTTGCTTTCATGGGAACAGGACACAGCAGGGATAGAGGGGGCGGATGTTACGGAATTGAGCCTGGCCCGGCCAGTTGCCGTGCGGCTAAAAAAGCAATCGCGGGCAAGCCACGCTCCCACAGGATTTGCGTCGTTCATCCAATTTGTGAACGACGCAAATCCTGGCGGAGCGTGGCTTGCCCGCAATGAACGATGACGCGGTCTACAGCGAACTCAAACCATCTCGTCCCGAATCCACTCAACCACAGACGTCCGCTGCGGCGCCCAACCCAGCAGTTCCCGCGCATGCTTGCCGCGCACACGGCTGTTGGAACCCAAACCATAGTTGGCCATTTCATAACCCCACTCGGCCTCGGCATCCTTCAGTGGCCAGTCTTGTGGCTCACCCAGCTTCAACGCTTCGGCAATCGCCGTGGTCATGTCGATGAACGACGCTTCACCGCTTTCAACGAAGTAGAACGTGCCCGGTACGTTTTTGGTCAGCGCCAGCAGGTACAGGGAAACAACGTCTTCGATGTGCACGTTGGACCAGATGTTCTGGCCCGTGCCGACATGACGAACCACGCCACTTTTGCGCGCCTGTTTCAGCAGGCGCGGCAGCTGCACGCTGTCACGCTTGACGCCCAGGCTGTGGCCGTAGATCAGGGTGTTGCAGATCACGGCCGAGTTCACGCCGTCTTTCGCTGCGGCGAGGATCAGGTTGTCGATGGCCACGCGTGCAGCCTTGTCGACGGTCGGCTCCGGCAAGCTGTCTTCGTCATAGATGACGTCGCTGGATTTACCGCCCGACGCATCGCCGACGATGCTCGAACCGCTGGTGTGCAGGAACACTTTGTTGGAACCGCGCAAGGCATTGAGCAACGCTTCCACCGCGCCGCGATGATCGCTGCTGGCGGCGTTGATCACGGCGTCGGCAGCGCGGGCCTGTTCAGCCAGTAGTGCGCTGTCGTCAAGAGTACCGATGACCGGGGTGATGCCCAAAGCGCGCAATTCATTGGCCTGTTCGGTGCTGCGCACCAGGCCGGTAACTGTGTGGCCAGCGCGGACCAGACCCGTGGCGATGGAGCCGCCGATAAAACCGGCAGCGCCGGTAACGAATACGTTCATGGAGAAACTCCCTGCGTGAATAAGTGATGCAACGAGTATCAAGTAGTCATCGCGGACGAAAAATCCCCGTTGACCCAATTCACTCTTGCGCAGGGATCACGAATCAGCCCTTGAAATCCGAGTTCGCGTAGACCGCCAATTTGCCCTGGATGAAGTCCAGGAAGCATTGAATCCGCAAGGCCAGTTGCGAGTTGCGGTAGTACACCGCGTTGATCGGTTGGCGGTAGCCGCTGTTGAAATCCGCCAGCAGCACCTTCAGGCGCCCGGCGCGGATGTCGTCGATGGTCATGAAATGCGAGAGGCTGGCAATGCCCTGGCCCTCCAGCGCCAGGTGCCTGATCGTCTCGCCGCTGGACGCGCTGATCGACGCTTGAATCGGCCAGCGATCGCCATGCACATAACGCAACGGCCATTGGTTGAGCCCTTCGTTATTCGTAAAGCCCAGCAGCGCGCGCCCCGTCAGGTCCTCGACCACCATCGGAGTGCCATGTTGCTCAAGGTAGGCCGGGCTGGCGACGATGTGCAGCGGGCTGCAACCCAGCGAACGGGCGTGCAGGGTCGAGTCGGCCAGGGTGCCGATGCGGATGGCGATGTCGGTACTCTGTTCGAGCAGGTCGATGATCAGGTCGTTGCTGTTGAGCTCCAGCTGAATGTCCGGGTAGAGCCGGCGGAACTCATCGATGTACGGCACGATGGCGTGCAGCATGAACGGCGAGGCGGCGTTGATCCGCAGACGCCCGGACGGGGTTTGCTGGCGTGAGTTGAGGCGCTCTTCGAGTTCGTCCATCTGATCGAGAATCAGCTTGGCGTGCTCGAAGAAATACTTCCCTTCCTCGGTCAGGTCCATGCGTCGCGTGGTGCGGTTGATCAGTGTGGTGTCGAGCTTGGCCTCCAGCCGCGACAGCGTGCGACTGACCGCCGAAGGCGTTTGCCCGACCTGCTCGGCCGCAGCCGAAATCGAACCGCACTCAATCACGCAGACGAAAATCTGCAACTCATCGGATCTGGCTTTCACATGTGTCCCTTATCGATAGTCCGGCGCAAATTCACTGTGCAAAAGAAGCCTGATGCGACGAGGGAGCTTGCTCCCGCTCGGCGGCGGCGCCGTCGTGAATCAGCCTGCAGGGTCCGCCTGATTCACCGCGTTCGCTGATTTGGGGTCCGCTTCGCGCACCAGCGGGAGCAAGCTCCCTCGCCACAAAAAAGCCCTCGTCACAGTTCAGTGCCTGCTACAGGTATCGATAGTAGCCGAGCCTTAAGCCTTGAGGCCAAACACCTCTTTCAAATGCTGTTCATAACGCGCCACGTCGGCTTCGATGTTCGGGCGCTTCATCACGTCAACGCACAGGAACGTCGGCAAACCGGTCATGCCGATGAACTCGTTGGCCTTGTGGAACGGGAAGTACACCGCGTCCACGCCCTTGGCTTCGAAGAAGTCGGTCGGGTCGTCGAAGGCTTGCTGCGGCGCGTTCCAGGTCAGCGACAACATGTATTGCTTGCCCTGCACCAGACCGCCGCTGCCGTACTTTTGCGAGGCGTCGGAACGGGTGCGACCGTCGCTGGCGTAGAGGCTGCCGTGGCCCTCGGTGAAAACTTCGTCGATGTACTTCTTCACCGTCCACGGCGCGCCCATCCACCAGCCGGGCATCTGATAAATGATCACGTCCGCCCAGAGGAATTTGGCGACTTCTTCGGCGACGTCGTAACCCTCGTCGATGAACGTGGCCTTCACGTCAACACCGCCGCGATCCAGCACGCTCAACGCGGCTTCATGCAGGGTGGCGTTGTAGCGGCCGTCGGAGTGAGCAAACTTTTTGCCGCCATTGAGCAACAGGACTTTTTTCATGGGAAATCTCGGAAGGGTCAGAAATTGGATGGCGGCAGGTTAATGGCCCGCCTCGCGCGGAATAAGCCCTGAATTCACAAAACTCATTTGACCCATACGCACGAATCAACAGGCGATTGTTGCCATAAACTTGCGCCGATTCTGAACTTGAGGAGATTTTTGATGAGTGAAATGCAAGGCTTCATCCTGCACGCCAAGACCCGCCCGGAAAAATCCGACGCCTTCGAAGCGTTCTTCCGTGGCTATGTAGAAGCGAGCCGCGCCGAGCCCGGCTGCATCGAGTACCACATGCTGCGCGACAAACAGGACCCGACGCTGTTTATCTTCTTCGAGATCTGGCAATCCCAGGCCCACCTCGATGTGCACTCGAACCTGCCGCACATGAAGCAGTTCCTTGAGCAACGCGAGGAATACCTGGAGCGGGATTTCGAGATCCGCGCCATCGAGATGCTCAGCCCGTCGTCCGCTACCCGCTGACCAGCAAGTGGCCGCCAAGTACACCGAGGCCAATGAAAAACACGCGCTTGAACAAGGGGGCGCTGATCCGCTGCCGTAGCCACTGGCCCAGCAACATGCCCAGCACGGCCGGGATCAGTGCCAGCAATGACGCGCTCAGCTCGCCACTGCCCAACGCCCCACGCCACAACAGGCCAGCGGCGAGTGCGAGGGTCGACACCGTGAACGACAGGCCCAGCGCCTGCACCAGTTCATCCTTGCTCAAACCCAGTGCTTGCAGGTACGGCACCGCCGGAATCACGAAGACGCCGGTAGCCGAGGTGATGACGCCGGTCAGCACGCCGCACAGCGGCCCTGACCAGCGTTCGGCCTGGTTGCCGATGCGCAAGGTCGGCAGGAACAACCCGCTCAGCGCGTAGAGCAGCAACGCCGCGCCCAGGCCTCGCACCACCCAATGACCGCCGGCCATGCCGATCCACAACGTACCGGCGCCGGTACCGATGAAGATCGCCAGCAGCATCGGCCACAGCCGTTTGACCAGCCCACGCAAATGCCCGCCGAATGCCAGTTGCCAGACGTTGGTCAGGGTCGCGGGAATGATCAGCAACGCCGCAGCCTGCGACGGCGCCATAGCCAGACCGAGCAGCCCCATGGCGATGGTCGGCAGGCCGAGACCGATGACCCCCTTGATCATGCCGGCCAGCAGGAAGGTCGCAATGACCAGCAGGGAAAGGGCCAGGCCGAGGTTTTGATAAAACGCAGAGAGTGTATTCATGGGCTTATCCTGAGCCCGGAATGGCTGCGTGAAAATCTGCCATACACTGAGGGTGCCTCTTGTTTTTTCAGAGGCTTAAAATTCATTGCTTCCACTGACGCCATCGCGAGCAGGCTCGCTCCCACAGTTAAACGCGTCGTCCGGTCTGACGCGGACAAATGTGGGAGCGAGCCTGCTCGCGATGGCGTCCGTCCAGACAACACATATTCTGAGGTTGCTGTAATGCACTTCGACCTGACCGACCTGCGTCTCTACCTGAACATCCTCGACACCGGCAACATCACCGCCGGCGCCGCTCGCAGCCATTTATCCCTGGCGGCGGCAAGCGCACGAATCCGCGCCATGGAGTCATCGCTGGGAATCGATTTTCTCGAACGCGGTCGGCGCGGCGTCACCCCCACGCCCGCCGGAAAAGCCCTGGCGCAACACGCCCGACGCCTGTTGCAACAGGCCGAACGCATGCAGCAGGACCTGGCCGAATATGCCAACGGCGTCAAAGGCCAGGTGCGCTTGTTGTGCAACACCACAGCGATCACCGAGCACCTGCCGGAAGTGCTGGCAGACTTTCTGTGCCGTCATCCCAACCTCGACATTGACCTGCAAGAGTTGCCCAGCGCCCGTATCACTCACGCCCTGCGCCAGGGCGCTGCAGACCTTGGCATCGTCTCCGACGCCGTGGACACCCACGCCCTCGAGATCCTGCCCTTTCGCGATGATCCGCTGGTGCTGATCATGCCGCCCGACCATCCCCTGGCGAGCGGCGTGACACCAAACTTCAGCGACACCCTGCATCACGATTACGTTGGCCTGAGCGCTAACAGTGCACTGGCGGTGTACCTCGAAGAACAGGCACTGCACGCGGGAATGCGCCTGCAAATCCGCATCCGTGCGGAAGGCTTCGACGGCGTAATGCGCATGGTCGCTCACGGCGCCGGGCTGGCGATTGTGCCGCTGGCAGCGATCCAGCGCCGGGCCGTCGATCAACCGCTCAAGAGCTTCGCCCTGAAGGAAGACTGGGCACAGCGCAAACTGTTGTTGTGCGCACGTTCATTCACTGGCCTGCCCGGTTATGCCAGAGCCTTGCTCGACGCGTTGCGCGCGCCTTGAAAACCGGTGTTTGGCCCAACTGGCACCTGTATGGCGAGGACCGCGCGGAGTAATATCTGCCCTTTCAAATCAGGCCTGACCACAACAACCAAAAGGGAACCAGATGGCGGATGAAATATTGCAACCGGCAACGCTCAAGCGGGGGTTGAAAAATCGGCACATTCAACTGATCGCATTGGGCGGCGCCATTGGTACGGGGCTGTTCCTGGGCTCCGCCGGAGTGCTCAAGTCCGCCGGACCGTCGATGATCCTCGGCTACGCGATTGCCGGTTTCATCGCGTTCCTGATCATGCGCCAACTGGGCGAGATGATTGTTGAAGAACCGGTGGCAGGCTCTTTCAGCCACTTCGCTCACAATTACTGGGGCGGCTTTGCCGGTTTCCTGTCCGGCTGGAACTACTGGGTGCTGTATGTGCTGGTGGGCATGGCCGAGCTGACAGCCGTCGGCAAGTACGTGCAGTTCTGGTGGCCGGAGGTGCCGACCTGGGTCAGCGCGGCGGTATTCTTCGTGCTGGTCAACCTGATCAACACCTTGAACGTCAAAGTCTTCGGCGAGATGGAATTCTGGTTCGCGATCATCAAGGTCGTGGCCATCATCGGCATGATCCTCCTCGGCTGCTACATGCTGTTCAGCGGCACCGGCGGCCCGCAAGCATCGGTGAGCAACCTGTGGAGTCACGGCGGTTTCTTCCCCAACGGCACGACCGGTCTGCTGATGGCGATGGCGTTCATCATGTTCTCCTTCGGCGGCCTGGAACTGGTCGGCATCACCGCCGCTGAAGCCAGCGAGCCAAGAAAGGTCATTCCCAAGGCCATCAACCAAGTGGTTTATCGGGTGTTGATCTTCTACGTCGGCGCACTCACCGTGTTGCTGTCGCTGTACCCCTGGGACCAACTGCTACAAACACTGGGCGCCTCGGGCGATGCCTACAGCGGCAGTCCGTTCGTGCAGATTTTTGCCTTGATCGGCAGCGACACCGCCGCGCAAATCCTCAACTTCGTGGTACTCACCGCCGCGCTCTCGGTCTACAACAGCGGCGTCTACTGCAACAGCCGCATGCTCTATGGCCTGGCCGAACAAGGCGATGCACCCAAGGTGTTGATGAAGCTGAACAAGCAAGGCGTTCCGTTACTGGCGCTGGGCGTATCGGCGCTGATCACGATGTTGGCCGTGGTGGTCAACTACGTCGCTCCGCATGAAGCGCTTGAGATGCTGTTTGCCCTGGTGGTCGCCTCGCTGATGATCAACTGGGCGCTGATCAGCCTCACGCACCTGAAGTTTCGCAAGGCCATGGTTCAGCGCGGCATCGTGCCAGGCTTCAAGGCATTCTGGTCGCCCTACACCAATTACCTGTGCCTGGCGTTCATGGCCGTGATCATCTGCGTCATCTGGATGATTCCACCGGTGCGCGCCTCGGTGTACGCCATGCCGGTGTGGGTATTGGTCATCTACGGATGCTACCGGTTGCGCATGGCGCGGCATCGAAACCTGCCAGTGGCGCAATAAACACTGATAAAAAAACGCCCCGGCATTCGATGAATACCGGGGCGTTTTTTATGGGACGCGCTCATGAACGAGCGTTTCTGGACACCCCGATGTCGAGCACAGACAACTGATGCCGCAACAAGCCCTATACGGTGCGACTTCAGTTATCCCTCACGCTCGGAGTCATCATGTCCGCACCGATTACCGTTCTTCGCGACACCCATCCCCTGCCGGTCCTCGACGCCTGCAAATGGGAAAAACTCGAAGGCGACCCGCACACCGTCAACCTCAATGCCTACACCAGCGAAGACGGCAGCAAGATCATGGGCACCTGGATCTGCACGCCGGGCAAGTGGTACGTGGAATACGTGAAGTGGGAATACTGCGATTTCCGCGAGGGCTACTGCATCATCACCCCGGAAGGAAAGGAGCCGATCCATCTGCGTGCCGGTGATATTTTCGTCATCGAGCCGGGCATGAAAGGCACGTGGGAAGTGGTTGAAACCGTGCGCAAGTATTTCGTGTTTGCCTGATGCAAAAAAACCGGGAGATCACCCGACGTGATTTCCCGGTAAATGTCGATGCGTACATGCAGTACCTGTGGCGAGGGAGCTTGCTCCCGCTCGGCGGCGAAGCCGTCGTACAGTCAGCCAATGCGCCCTAACCGATACACCGCATTAACCCCGAACGGGTCCGCTTCGCGAACCAGCGGGAGCAAGCTCCCTCGCCACCAAAGCCCCTCACCAAAGCCCTTATTGGGGTTTGCGATAGCTGTTGATGATCGCCGAGAAGTCCTTGCCACCCTCCCCACGCTGACTCATCGCCTGATACAACTGCTGGGCCACCGCGCCGAGCACCACCGGTTGGTGCGCCTGACGGGCCGCTTCCGTGGCCAGCCCCAGATCCTTGAGCATCAGTTCGGCACCAAAACCACCGGTATAACCACGCGAGGCCGGCGCCGTTTCGACGATGCCCGGCCACGGGTTGTACATCTCAGAACTCCAGCAACGCCCCGTGGAACTGTTGATGATCCCGGCGAGCACCGTGGTGTCGATTCCGAGCGCATCACCCAGCGCCATGGCTTCGCTGACGCCGACCATGGAGATCGCCAGCAGCAGGTTGTTGCAGATCTTGGCGATTTGCCCGGTGCCGACTTCGCCGCAATGGACGATGTTGCGACCCATCTGCGCCAGTACCGGTTGCAGAGTGGCAAACAGTTCGGGGGTGGCGCCGACCATGAAGGTCAGCGTCCCGGCCGCTGCGCCGCCAGTGCCACCAGACACCGGCGCGTCGGCCATCGCCACGCCCTGTTTGGCTGCCGCAGCGGCCACATCACGCGCCGCCTGCGGATCGATGGTGCTGCAATCCACGGCCGGCACACCTTTGGCGATCCCCGCCAGCACGCCGTCTTCACCTAGCCACACACTGCGCACGTGCACAGCGGCGGGCAGCATGGTGATCACCAGTTCTGCACCTTGAGCGGCTTCACGGGCTGTCGCGCTGATGCTGCCGCCCAGTTGTTCCAGCTCGGCCAGAACGGTTTTGTTCAGGTCGACCAGCCGCAGCGAATGGCCGGCCTTGATCAGGTTGCGCGCCATCGGCGCGCCCATGTTGCCGAGACCGATAAAAGCGATTTTCATGTCCGGCTCCTTAACGCAAGTTGATGGTGGTGTTCACACCGTCGTTGACGCTGTCGTCATCGAACCAGCGACTGGTGACTGTCTTGGTCTGAGTGTAGAACTGCACCACTTGCTTGCCATACGGGCCGAGGTCGCCGAGTTTGGAACCGCGCGAACCGGTGAAGCTGAAGAACGGGACCGGCACCGGAATCGGGATGTTGATGCCGACCTGGCCGACATCGATTTCGCTCTGGAATTTGCGCGCCGCCGCACCGCTTTGGGTGAACAGGCCGGTGCCGTTACCGAACGGGTTGGCGTTGACCAGTGCGATGGCCTCGTCGAGCGTGTTGACCTCCAGCACTACCAGCACCGGGCCGAAAATTTCCTGGGTGTAGATCTGCATGTCGGTGGTCACGCCGGAGAACAGGGTCGGGCCGACAAAGTTGCCCTTCTCGAAGCCTGGAACGGTGACGTCGCGACCATCCAGCTCCAGCTTGGCGCCTTCCTTGATGCCGCTTTCGATCAGATCGAGAATCCGCTGTTTGGCTTTTTTCGAGATCACCGGGCCAACGTCAGTGCCCGGCTCGCTGCCGGCATTCACGGTGAGTTTTTGCGCCAGCGCTTTCAGGTCCGGCAACCATTGTTTGGCCGCGCCCACCAGCACCACCACGGACGTGGCCATACAACGTTGGCCCGCTGCGCCGAAACCGGCGCCGACCAGCGCATTCAGTGCTTGTACGCGATTGGCATCTGGCAGAACCACGGCGTGGTTTTTCGCGCCCATCATCGATTGCACACGCTTTCCATGTTTGCCAGCCAGGTCGTAGACATGAGTACCCACGGCGGTCGAACCGACGAAGGAAACGGCCTTGATATCTTTATGCGTGCAGAGCGCGTCCACCACGTCCTTGCCGCCATGCACCACGTTGAGCACGCCTGCCGGAACGCCGGCCTCGATTGCCAGTTCCACCAGCAGCATGGTCGACATCGGGTCCTGTTCGGACGGCTTGAGCACAAAGGTGTTGCCGCAGGCGATGGCCATCGGGAACATCCACAGCGGGATCATCGCCGGGAAGTTGAACGGGGTGATGCCGGCGCAGACGCCGATGGGCTGACGCAGGGTGTAGGTATCGACGCCGCCCGCGACGTTCTCGGCGAATTCACCCATTTGCAGGCTGCCGATGGAGCAGGCGTGTTCGACCACTTCCAGGCCACGGAAAATGTCGCCTTCAGCGTCGGCAATGGTTTTGCCCTGCTCGTTGCTGAGCACCACGGCGATGCGTTTGGAGTGCTCGCGGATCAACGCCTGGAGCTTGAGCATGATGCGCATGCGCGCGCCGATCGGGGTCAGCTTCCAGGTCTGGAAGGCGCGATGGGCGGCACTGATCGCGGCGTCGACTTCCTGCGCCGTGGCGAACGGAACCTTGGCCAGCACTTGTTGGGTCGCCGGGTTGACGATGTCGTGCCATTCGCTGGTCTGGGACTCGACCCACTCGCCGTCGATCAACAGCTTGACCTTTTGCACAGTGGTTTCGTTTGGCGTGAGCGATGCGTTCATGTTGGTCTCCGGGACATTGTTCTTATTTAGAGAGCTATCTAGGGAGCCAAGGCGAGAAAGTCGCCTTGAGATGAGGCGTGTGTCGCGAATTGGTTATCGGACTGTTTTTGGAGTATAGATGTGCAAACTTCTAATAAGAACGCACATAAAAGCCGGTCCATCATGCAAAAAAACATCACGTCCCTAGGCTCGCTGAACTGGGATGACCTCAAGTTTTTCCTCGAAGTCGCCCGCACCCGCAAGGCCAGCACCGCGGCCAAGCGCCTGGCGGTGGACTACACCACTGTGTCGCGGCGTATCAGTTCGCTGGAAGCGGCGTTGGGCACGCTGCTTTTTGAAAAGTCCCGGACCAGCGGTTTCGTGCTGACGGCTGAAGGTCAGCGATTGCTCGGTTACGCCGAGTCGATCGAAAGCACCCTGCACATGGCCTGCGAGCAGGTATCAGGCTCCGGCGTCGCGCTGTCCGGCCACGTACGAATGGGCTGCACAGAAGGGTTCGGCAGCTTTTTCATCACCCCGCAGCTGAGTCATTTCGTCGATGCCTATCCGGCGATCTCGGTGGACATCCTGCCATTGCCGCACTTCATCAGCCTGTCCAAGCGCGAGGCGGACATCGTCATTGCGCTGGAGCGCCCCGAGCATGGTCCCTATGTCTGCTGCAAACTCTGCGACTACAAATTGCAGCTGTACGCGACCCAGGACTACCTGGACAAACACCCGCCCATCCGCCGCCCGGCAGACTTGGGCAAGCATTCATTCATCAGTTATGTCGACGACCTGGCGTTCAGCTCGGAGCTTTTGTACCTGGCAAACGTGCTGCCCGGCGCCAGCGCCAATCTGCGCAGCACCAGCGTGATCGCACAGTTCGTGGCGGCGCAGCAGGGGCGGTCACTGGCAATTCTGCCGTGCTTCCTCGCCGCGCAGGATCCGCGTCTGCTGCCGGTGTTGCCGGAAGAGATCAACATCACCCGGCAGTTCTGGATGTACTGCCGCGAGGACCTGCGCAAGCTCAAGCGGATCACCCTGTTGTGGGATTACATCCGGGAGGTGACTGAGCAGAATCAGGGGTTGTTGATGGGTGAACGACGGGACATGGTGTTTGCCGACTAATCGGCGCTGACCACAATCGACACCCGGCGGTTCTCGGTTCGGCCAGCGGCGGTGTCGTTGGAGGCGACGGGCTGACTGCTGCCGAAGCCACGCAGCTGGATGTTTTGTTCGTTCATGCCCACCGCGGTCAGAACCATGCCAACGCTTTTCGCGCGGCGCACGGACAGCTGTTCGTTATACGATTCTTTACCCGACGCGTCGGTGTGACCATCGACCCGTACCCGCTCGATTCCGACCCCCAACAGCGCCTTGCCAATGCGCTCGACGATCTCGGTGCTCTGCGCATTGAGTTTTTCGACGTCACTGCCAAACAAGACTTTGCCGGACAGCCCAAACGCCCAGCCCTCGTCGGTCAACTCGAAACCTTGTTGTTTGAGCACCGCGACCTGCGCCGGGGTCAGGCCTTTTTGCGGCGCCGTCTGGCAACCGGCCAACGCCAGCACGGCCATGAACAGGGTCATCGTGAAAAATCGCAGAGGGAGTGAAAACACGGGCATTAGCTCCTGGTTTGAACATCGGCGACAGGGTGCTCCGACCCTGACGTGTGCTGAGCACCCCTGGCGAGGCGCTTGGCTTGGTACATGGCCGCATCGGCAGCATTGAGCAGCGCCCCCGGTGTCGTTCCATGATCAGGGTACACGGCGATGCCGATACTGAGAGAGGTCAGCACCTGGCTGGTCCCCGGCAACGGGATCGGCATTTCCATGCTTTCTAGGATTTTGTCGGCGATGCGCTCGGCGTCTTCGGTCATGTGCAGCGGGGTCAGCAGGACGGCAAATTCATCCCCCCCCAGACGCGCCACCAGATCGTCTTCGCGCAGCTGCGCACGAACCCGATTGGCCACGGCCACCAGCACCGCATCGCCGGCGGCGTGACCGAAGTTATCGTTGATCTCCTTGAATCGGTCGCTGTCGAGAAAAAGCACCGCCACGCGCTCGTTGAGTTTGTTGGCGTTGCGCAGCGAACGACTCAGCCGGCCTTCGAAAAACGCCCGGTTCGGTAGCCCGGTGAGGCTGTCATGGCTGGCCTGGTGGGCCAGGGTTTCATTTTCGCTTTGCAGGTGGGTCTGCCAGGATTCGAGTTCATCGAGCAAGGCATTGAAGTCGTTGCCCAGGTTGTCGAGTTCGGCAATGGCCGCCGGTGGCACACGCCGGTCGAAGGCACGGTCGCTGCGTGCAGCGTGAGCCACGCAAGCCAGGCTGCGCAGTGGGCCGGTGATCCCGCGAAGTTGTCGGCGTGCGAGATACAGCGCCACCCAGGCGCTGACAGCGGTACACAGAACGATCCCCACCAGTCCGCTGAGCAAAAAACGCATCAGGCTGCCACCGTGACCAATGAGCTGGACACTGCCGATTTCCTGGCCCTGATGGACAATCGGCATGCTGATCGGCTTTTCCAGAAACGCCTTGGCCATCTGCATTTCCAGGTCCGAGAAAAATCCGGTTTCCGGTCGCTGCCAACGGGCCAACAACTTGCCTTGCTCGTCCAGCACCTGGGCATCAGCCACTTCTTCGGTGGACGCGATCAATGCCAGCGCCTCCGTGGCGGCTGCCTTGTCATTGAACACCACCGCCGCTTCCACGGTGTAGTTGATGGAGCGTGCAATCAGGTGCAGGTTGTGGTCGGCGTAAACCCGCAAGGCCAGCACGCCCAGCAACGTCAGCGAAACACTGGCCATGGCCACGCCCACCAGTGCGACGATCAAATGACCGCGACCGATGACGGAGCGCAAGGTCGGACGACTATCCGGTTTGAATAGCGTCATGGTGCCGCCGGCTTGCGGCGGGACAGTTGCAGCACACTGGGGTGAATTCTCACGCCGCTGCGGGCGACGGAATCAAGGTTGACCTCGAAGGACACTTGCTCATCGCCGACTCGCAGGCAGAACAGGCTGCCGACGGTGCATTGGTCGTCGCTTTCGCTGATGCTCAGCACCGGCCGCCCCGCCAGAGAAGCGAAGAGCCGGCTGCGTTCCTCGCTGGTCAGTTTGCCGATGTACACCGCGTCGCACTCACCGACAATGGACGGGCTATCCGCCAGCAACCGACGCACGGTGACAGGACGGCCGGTGGCCTGGGTCGTGCCCTTGACCAGATCGTCGGTGTATTCGGTGGGGCCCACTATGCACAAACGCAGTTGTGCTGGCTCAACAGGCCAACGGGCATAACTGAGGATGCCGAGTACAACCTGCGTAACGGCTTGGGCGCGTTGATCGGCCATGCCGGGGGGCGTTTGCGCTTGCGCGAACACGAGGCCACTGAGCAAACAGAGAACGCCTGCCAGCATGACTCGCTTGCAGGCAACAATGTGCTCTGTCGTCCAGACAGCCACTTTCATGCAGGGATTCCATTCGGTCGTAACGGGATGATGCCGCAACGATAGCATAGCGTCGAAACGCTCGCGAGGCCGCGCAAGACGGCACTTCGGACAGTTTCCGTCGTCTGGCGCTGCCGTCCTCAATCCCCCGGCGGTATGGCCTCTTCCAATTCCAGCATCAGCCCGCTCAGGCGCTTGACCTTGCGTCGCACGGCCTCCTCAAACACGCCGCTACGCGGTTCGATCAAAGTAAACCAGTGTTTGGCGCGGGTGATGCCGGTGTAGATCAGCTCCTTGGTCAGAACCGGGTTCAGGGCGTCCGGCAAAATCAGCGCCGTATGGGCGAACTCGGAGCCCTGGGACTTGTGCACGGTCATGGCGTACACCGTTTCGACATCATTCAGCCGGCTCGGCAGGACAAAGCGCACGCCGCCCTGGCCGTCGTTACGCGGGAAGGCCACGCGCAGCACGTGGCGCCCCGCCTCGGGTCCCTCGCGCTCCGGCAGCTTGAGCGCAATGCCAATGTCGCCGTTCATCAAGCCCAGGCCATAGTCGTTGCGGGTCATCAGCACTGGCCGACCTTCGTACCACTGTTGATTGCTGTCGATCAGCCTGGCCTTGAGCAGCGCATCGGTCACTCGCTGATTCAGGCCTTCCACGCCCCATGGTCCCTTGCGCACGGCGCACAGTAACTGGAAGGCATCGAAGGCTTGCAACACGTCGCGAGCCCAATCGGTCCAGCGCGGATCCTCGAGGGTGCTGTCGAGCGACGGTCGCCGACTGCGCAGCAGGCTCAGGTAATGCCGATACCCTTGCGGTCCATCGCCATGGCCTTCGAGCAACAAGCGCTCCAGTGCCCTGTCGTGCTCACCTTTGAGAGGCAGGGAAAACACATCATCGTGGTTTCCGGCCGCCAACAACTTGCGAGCTTCTTCGGGTTGTTGCTGATTGACCCAGCGAGCCAGTTGGCCAATGCCACTGCCCTCGCCGAACCGGCGCGAGTGGCGCAGCATCACGACCTGCTGGGCCAGCGGATGAGTCCCGTGAGTGTCTTGCTGCAAACCGCTGGTTTCGAGGTGTTCACCACTGACCGCTTCCAGCCACTGTCGGGTCTGCGGGCTGTACCAACCTGCCTCGGCGTCGCGGCACAAATCGCCCAGCACGGCGCCGGCTTCCACCGATGCCAGTTGATCCTTGTCACCGAGCAGCACCAGTCGCGCATGAGCCGGCATCGCGTCGAGCAGATTGGCCATCATCTCCAGGTCGATCATCGAGGCTTCGTCGACCACCAAGACATCCAGCGGCAAGCGATTACCGGCGTGGTGCCGAAAGTGTCGGGTACCGGGACGGCTGCCGAGCAGGCGGTGCACGGTGGTGACGTCTGACGGAATTTTTTCTCGTACGGCCTCGGCCACTTCCAGCGTCCGGACTTGCTGGCTGATGGATTCCGTCAGCCGCGCCGCCGCTTTGCCGGTGGGGGCCGCAAGACGGATGCGCAGTGGTTTGCCAGCCTCCACCGCCGGTGCCTGCAACAGCGCCAGCAAACGCACGACCGTGGTGGTCTTGCCGGTTCCGGGACCGCCAGTGACGATGCTGAATGCACTGCGGGTCGCCAAGGCACACGCGAGTTTCTGCCAGTCGATCAGTTCGCCGGGCCGGGCCGGGCCGAACAGACCGGTGAGGCGTTGAGGCAAGTCATTCGGTGTGGATTCGTGTTCTGCCAGACGCAGGCGCAGCGCGTTATCGATACGTCGCTCGTACACCCAGTAACGGCGCAAGTACAGGCGCTTTCCCGACAACACCAACGGCCTTTGCAACGCCGTTTCGCTGCCATCGGCCGCCAATGCGACCAGCCGGCTGGAGGCCAGGACCTTGCACCAGTGGGCGCCGTCCAGCGTCTCAAGCAATTGCGAAGGCAGCAACATCGCACCACTTTGCAGGTCGCCTTCCGGCGGCAACGACAGGGCGAAATCCGGCGCCTTGAGCGTCTCGAACAGATCCAGGCAGACGTGACCGTGGCCCAGTTGATGGCTGGTCAATGCCGCCGCCAGCAGCACCAGCGGATCATCGTCGGGGGCGAGCTCGTGCAAAAAGGCAACGAAGGCTTTGTCCAGCGCTCGCAACCAGCCGCGCTCGACCCAGCGCGTGAGCAACGACAACAAGTCATCGGCGCGACTCAACGGCGCCAGATTTGCCAGGCTTTCGGCTGCCAACGGCGTCGGCAACACATCGGCAAAGGTGCGGCTCATAGCAATACTCCCTGTTCCCAGGCCGGTTCGGCCTTGGGTTCCGGCTTGCCCTGAAACAGCCGGTCCAGACGCTCGATCAGTTCCCGTGGCGGACGGGCAAAATACACGCCCTGACTGGATGAGCGCGTGCCGCGCAGAAACAGATACAACGCCCCTCCGACATGCCGGTCGTAATCGTAATCGGCAAGCCGCGCCTTGAGCTGACGATGCAGGGCCAACAGGTACAGCACGTATTGCAGGTCGTAGCGATTATCCAGGATCGACTGTTCCATCGCCTGCTCGGTGTAGGCCATGTCATCGACGCCCAGCCAGTTGGATTTGTAATCGGCGACGTAATAGCGACCATCGTGCTCGAAAGTCAGGTCGATGAAGCCTTTGAACATGCCATTGAGCAGTACCGGTTCGGCCGCAACACGGGCGACGCCGTTGTGGGTATGTTGGCGGACCAGCTCGTCGAGTTTGAGCACATCGACCTTATGGCTGGCGAACCAGAACTCCATCTCGACACGGTATTGTTTCAGTTGCCCAAAAATCACGGGCGCCTGCCCAGCGCCGATGTGCAGCGGCGACTTGAGCAAGTGCTGCAGCCAATCGCTCAGCGTGGTGATCCAGCCTTCCCAGCCACGACGGTTGCAGCGACGGGCAATCGCGTCTTCCACGGCCCGCGGCGTGGCGGCAAAACCTTCGTCACCCGCCCACTCAAGCAAACCATGAAGAAAGGTGCCGGGATTCGGACCACGCGGGAACCGATGGATATCGGCACCGCCGGCGATCACTTCGCGCGGCGCTTCAGGATCGAGGCGCTCGTCGTCGAACAGCTTTTGCGCCTGCGGGTTTTCCGGTGCTTCATCACTGCCCACGCTCAGGCTGTCGCCTATGCGAAGGGCGCTGTAGGAGGCAATCCACCAGTTTTCGCTGGCTTTGCGCTTGGGGATCAGGGGGGCGAGCAAGCTCGCATCGTTCTGCGGCGGATGGTAATGCTCATCCGTCTTTTCAGGCATCTCACTGTAATTCAGCGCGGGACAATCCTGCTGCAGGTCTTCCAGCCAACGCTTCAAACCTTGCGACTCCACCAATGGAGCACCGCCCCCCAACAGATAACCCAACGCAGAGAGGTGCAACACCGAACTGTTGTTATTACCGCGCTTGAGGTCAGTGACACCGAGCCAGCAGGCATGTTGAGCCCGGGTCAGGGCGACATAAAGCAAACGCAGATCCTCGGCCAGCCGCTCATCATCCGCCAGCGCGATCAACTCGGGCGTGGGCTTGAGGGTCACTCGAGCATTGCCCGCTTCATCGTGGTAATGCAGCGGCAAACGGCTTCCGTCCACCGGTTTCGCCGAACACACGAATGGCAGAAACACCAAGGGATACTCAAGCCCCTTGGACTTGTGAATGGTCACGACCTTGACCAGTTGCTCGTCACTTTCAAGACGCAGGATCTGTTCCTCACCCGCCTGACCGGACAGCGCCAGATGTTCGGACAAGTGCCGGATCAACGCTTGCTCGCCATCCAGTTCGGCGGCCGCCTGTTGCAGCAACTCGGACAGGTGCAGCAAGTTGGTCAGCACCCGCTCGCCGTCACTGCGCGCAATCAATGCCTGAGGCAGCTGGAAGTCATGCAGCAAACGACGCAGCATGGGCAGCACGCCTTGCTTGCGCCAGAGCTCGCGATAACCACGGAACTGCATGACCCGCGCTTCCCAGGCCAGCTCGTCCTGATTCAACCGTTCAAGTTCTGCCAGCGACAGGTTCAACGTGATGCTCGCCAGCGCGGCCCGCAACGGACGCTCGACATCCGGCTCGGCACACGCCTTGAGCCAGGTCAGCAGATCGTGGGCTTCCTGGGCGGCGAACACGGAATCCTTGTCCGACAGATAAACGCTGCGCACACCACGGGCGGAGAGTTCGGCGCGTACGGCCTGAGCTTCTTTACCGTCGCGCACCAGAATTGCGATATCCGCCGGCAACAGGCCCCTGAAGTCCTTGCCGTCCTGGATAAAACCCGCCTTGCCTTGCTGTCCGCCGTTCAGCAACGCGGTGATTTCACTGGCGCAAGCGGCAGCCAATTGCTGTCGGTAAACCGCGCCCGACAGGGGCTGGTCGACGGACAAATGCCAGATGTTCAACGCGGGTACAATCTGCCCCCCGATGCTCAACACTTCTTTGCGTCCCTGGGAGGCGACTGGCAGAAACGGCACGGGGTTATCGCCATTCCGTTCGCGAAACAGGAACGCACCCCGACCGGCCTCGCGCGACTCGGCGCGCGCAAACACATGGTTCACCGCACCGACCATGCCATGGCTGGAACGGAAGTTGGTCCCCAGTGTATGCAGTCGGCCTGCGGTGGCTTGACGAGCGCGCAGGTAGGTATAGATATCGGCACCACGGAAGGCATAGATCGCCTGCTTTGGGTCGCCGATCAGGAACAGGCCGCATTCGGGGTTGTTGTCTTCGATGCGATAGATGCTTTCGAAGATTCGGTACTGCACCGGGTCGGTGTCCTGGAACTCGTCGATCAACGCCACCGGAAACTGTTCGCGGATCAAGGTCGCCAGGCGTTCGCCACCCTCGGATTGCAATGCGGCATCGAGGCGCAGCAACATGTCATCGAAGCCCATTTCCGCGCGACGACGTTTTTCCGCCTCGAACCGTGCGCCCACCCACTGGGCGGCGTGTTGCAGAACCGCGGCATCGGGAGTCGGCAATCCATCGAGACTGGCCTTGAGGCCCGGCATGGCGTCCAGTCCCGGATGGTGGGGGACTTCGCCTTTTTTCCACGCTTCAGCCATGCCCTCAGGGGTCAGGCGGGTGAAGCCGGTGCCAATATCCAACTGCTCAAGCAATTCGTCTTCGGCCCAGGCCTTCAACTTTTCGAACCAGGGTTCGAAGTAACGCGCCTGCATCTTGCGCCCATCAACGCTTTTGCTCGCAACACCCTCGTGACAGATCGCAAGCAACTCGTCGGCCCACTGACGCCAGGGCATTTTGAGTTCGATCAAGGCTGCCCGGCGCTCCTGCAGACATTCGTTGATCAGCTCGGCAGGCTCTTTGCCTTCGACGCTGTCGCGCTCACTGGCGAATAATCCACGGACGCGTGGCAACAGCGCCGCCGGACCGCCCCAATTACCACGCACCCAGTTCAGCGCATCGCCTTGCATCGGGTAGCAGAACAATCGCCAGTAATCGCGCAGGACTTCGCCCAGCAAATCGCTGTGATCGGTTTCCAGGGTCTGGGTAAACAGGCTGCCGCTGTCGAACGCATGCTCGCGCAACATCCGCTGACACCAGCTGTGGATGGTCGAGACAGCCGCTTCATCCATCCACTGGGCAGCGATGTCCAGACGATTCGCGCATCCGGGCCACTGCTCCGGAAGGTACTGATCACGCAACTCCGCGATCAGCGCATCCGGCGGCGGAGTTTCATCGCGGAAAAACCGCGCGGCTTCTGCCAGGCGCGTTCGAATGCGTTCGCGCAGCTCCTTGGTCGCGGCGTCAGTGAAGGTCACGACGAGGATTTGCGGCGGTAACAATTCACGCCCGAAGCCACTCGATTCGCCACCGTGGCCGAGGACCAGGCGTAGGTACAGCGCGGAAATAGTGAAGGTTTTCCCGGTGCCGGCACTGGCTTCGATCAGTTGACTGCCGCGCAGCGGGAATGCCAGGGCCAGCGGTGTTTTCGCGGTCATGAGCGTGCTTCCTCGCTGCTCAATGAGCGCCACGGCGCTTCAAGCATCGGTTTGTACAAAGCGTTGCACCAATCAGGGAAAGTCTCGTCGGCGATCAGTGCGTCGTAGTCAGCGAACTGTCGGGCGAGCGCGGGACTTTCCCGACGCTCGCCATCCGTGGTCATGCCATCGCCTTCATAAGCTTTGCGGCCAGCGGCATCGGCTTTGGCCGGGTCGGTCTGAGCGAGCCAGGCAAACGCTGTTTTCACCGCAATGGGCAGAGGCTGGCGCATGCCCGTTTGCCAGGCCATCAACAGGTCGCCCAGGATTAGGGATGCGGTATTTTTTTCAATCGGACCGAGTAACAGACTGTCGTCACTGGCCACCAGTGCAGTGGTCATCTCCATGCCACTGGCGCAGGCAACCAGATGATTGACCCAGGGTCGTGTCAGACGATGCCACTTGCGGGATTTAATCGAACCGATGCTGTTGGGGATCGTAGTGACCGACAACAATCCGCCGTCTGCGCGTTGATGCAGACCGCTGAGCCATCCTTCCAGACGCAGACCTTGAAGTTCGAGATTGACCGGCAGAGCGCTGGTGAGTGGCGTGGGCCATAACGCCAGTAGCTGTTGATAGCGTTGCAGCAGATCCGGTAACGGCTCGATCAACTCTCGTTGCAGGCATTCGCCAAAACCGGCCATGGGCAGCAGACCGCTGTTTTGCAGGCGTTTGGCATGCGCATCCAACACCTCATCCACACGTTCAAGCTGTGCCAGCGCGGCGCCGAGCAAACTGTCGCTGAGGCTATAGCGTTGCAGCGCATCAAGTACAAAGGGCTCTTCATCGGCCAGCGGCACTTCAGCGGCTTCGAAGAACACCTTCAATCGCTGGCTGAAGAAATGTCGCACAGGATTGCGCAGGAAATCCTGCAACTGACCGAGGCTCAACGGCTCTTCCTGAACGTAAGCGTCCAGGATGTTGTTATCGATAACTGGCTCACCAGACTGATGAAGCACCTGCCATTCGTTGGCGAAGCTGAACAGGTTATCGCCTTCATGGAAGTAACGGGCGCTGAACGGTTGCAACGGATGTTCCTGAGTCATGGCCTCAAGCAGATCTTCATCTGCATTGCGCAATCGCCAGCCACTGGCCAGATGGTCACGCAACTGACCGATCAATACGGATGCGGGACGCTCGCTGTTATCGCGAATGCTACGGCCAACCCAACTGATATAGAGCTGGTCACATGCCGACAGCAGTGCCTCCAGCAGCAGATAGCGATCATCTTCTCGGCGCGAACGGTCACCCGGTCGATAATCGCTGCCCATGAGGTCGAAGTCCAAAGGCGGTTGCGCGCGCGGATAATCGCCGTCATTCATGCCGAGCAGACAGACCAGTTTGAACGGGATCGCGCGCATCGGCATCAACGTGCAGAAATTGACTGCGCCGGCGAGAAAGCGCTGGGACAATCGACCTTGATCAAGTCCGGCGAGCCAGGCTTCACGAACGACCGTCAACGGTAACTCGTCATGCAAACCGACGGACTCGCAAGTCTCAAGCCAGGTTTCACGCAACTCCTCGAGCTGGGCCAGCAAGTAGTCGTCATGTTCATTGCTGGCCTGGAAAAACAACTGCACCAGCGCCTGCAACCGTACACCCCATTGCTTGGGCGGCGCCGGTCGCGAGAGCTCCTGATGGGCAATCTCCAGCGCGTCCAACAAAGCAACCAGTGGCCCGATGAGTGCGGCATCCAGACCACCGATCTCGTCGTAGGGCTCGATGCCTTCGCAAGCGCTGCCGCTTCCCACGGCGTAGCCAAGCAGCATCCGACGCAGTCCGAAACGCCAACTGTTCTGTTCCAGTTCCTGAGGCAGGCCCAAACCTGCCCGTTGCCCGGCGTTCATACCCCAACGAATGCCAGCGCCTTCGATCCAGCGATGCAGGGTCGGCAGGTCTCGCTCCTCCACACCAAAGCGAGTGCGCAGGGCCGGAACATCCAGCAGGTCGAGGATTTCGCTGACGGGGAATCGACTGTCCGGCAGTTTAAGCAGATGTTCGACAGCGATCAGCAGCGGGTCACGGCCACGTTGCCCCTGGTCTGCGAGCGTGAAGGGAATGAAGCGCGGGTCATTGCGTTCAAGCTGCCCGAATACTGCACGAATATGCGGGGCATAGCTGTCGATATCCGGGACCATCACAATGACGTCGCGAGGCCTTAAATCGGGATCTGCACTGAAACGGGCGAGCAACTGGTCGTGAAGGATCTCCACCTCTCGCTGGGCGCTATGGGCGATGTGAAATCGGATTGATTGATCCACTTTTGGATCGACTGCCGGCCAGCGTTCACGCGTTTCATTCAGAGGACGTAATTCAAGAATGTCGTCCTGCAATTGATTGAGCATGCTCAGTGGCTGACTGTCACTGAACAGGTCGATTCTCCCGTCACGAAATGCCGAGCGATAGCTGTTGGGATCGTCGTAGCTATCGAGCAGATTGATGTAGTCCCGTCCCTGCTTGCCCCACGCAGCCAAGAGGGGATGGGCATGCTGATGCAGGGTTTGCGGATCCAGGACAACCGGCATGCCGCTCTTGCGAGCCTGACGTTTGTATTGATGCCGTAACAGGTCTTTATCAGCGACGATGTCCGCCCAATGGTGGCGACACGGATTATGAACGCACAGCAAGACCTGACTGAAACGAGCCAGCCCGGCGAGCGCTTCAAGCGCCTGGGCGGGAAGTGAAGAAATACCGAAAACGATCACCCGCGAGGGAAGTCCATCAGGCGCAACGTCGAGGCTGTTGATACGCTCGATAAATCGTTGATGGACGCCGGCACGGCTTTGCGCCATGCCTTGTTCACCGACATCCAGCAACAGTGCACGCCACAATTCTGCCTGCCAGCAGTTTGCCGCAGTCAGGGCTTTCGCTTCACCTCGACCGTTGCGTAATTGATGATGACCTTCTGCCCAGTCCTCGAGCCAGTCAGCTCGGTATACCTGGTATTGGTCAAACAGGTCAGCCAGTCGCTCGGCCAATTGATAGCGTTTGCGCAAATCGGTGTCATGGGTAAGGAAGCGTTGCAGAGGTTCGAAGTGTGGCTGATCGATCAACTGTGGAAGCAGGCGCATGAGGCGCCAGGTCAGTGGGGCTTTATCGAGCAGGGATTTGACAGGGATTTCATCTCGGCCCAGGACCATGCGATAGAGCTGCCACATGAAGCTGCCCGGTAACTGCACATCGATCGCTGCGGCGATACCGCAGCCGCCCATGTCGTCCTCTTTCGGATCCTCAGCCAGTGCCAGCTTCAGCCATTGGGCGATGCCGTTGCTCTGGACCAAAGCGATTTCATTTTCCAAGGGTGCCAGCGGGTAGCGCCGCATCCAGCTGACCACCAGGCTGCGCAACTCGTCCAGGCGGTTGCCGTGAACCACCATAAAACCAGCACTGAGGGACGTTGCGTCCGGCATAAAGGCTTCCTTGGAAAAATACAAAAGCTAGGGCCGAACCTTAGCATTGTCGGGAGACTGTGACAGCCGGAAGGCGTCCGGTGTTGCTGTACGA